>CAYOHR010000065.1:0-1629 GCA_964403835.1 uncultured Flavobacteriales bacterium | reverse complement strand
CATATAATTCGTGAGAAGTTTATCAAACAATAATTAAATAAACCAGTATATAAAAGGGGTGTGCTACAAAGTGCACCCCTTTTTTGTTTATTATAAATCTCGAGCGTAATTGATATGCCCCGTGTGTTCAAAGATTATAAACATTCAAAGAGATTAACAATAAAAAATGTACCGTAAACAGTTTTTTTTGCACGAAACTAAATAAACAGTTAATTTTGCACAAAAATAAATTAATAACCATGAAAAAAATGATTCTTTTGGCAGTACTATCGAGTTCGGTATTTGTCTCTTATGCTCAAAATTTGGACTGGGCAAAAAAAATTAACTCCGAATTTGTTACCGTTCAAAAATCAACAACGAATAGGGCCGGAGACCTTATTGTTGTTGGAACCTTTAAAAATGCAGTAGATTTTAACCCCTCACCTTCTAGGGCTACTTATTTAACCTCAAGCGGTCCTTTGGAGGATATTTTTATTGCAAAATATTTAAAAACCGGGGCATTAGCTTGGGTAAAAAAAATCGGAAACACAAAAAAAGAATCGGTGTCTGATATTGCCATAACCGAAAACGGAAGCGATAATATTTTTATTGCCGGTAAAATTGAAGGTGTAGTTGATTTTAACCCCGGCTCAAGCGTTAATAATATGGGCATTGCCGGAACACATAAAACATTTATTGCTAAATACGACGGAAGCACAGGAAGATATATTGACGTACACTCTTTTTCAGATAAAATTTCCATTGATTATTTAGTTAGTTTTCGTGGTGACCTTATAGTAGCCGGGACATTTGAAGGCACTGCAGATTTTAGTCCGAGCTTCTGGGTAACAAATTTAGTGGCACATTCAAAAGATGTATTTGTTGCTGAATATTCAACAACAGGCACATGTATATGGGCTAAAAACTTCGGAAACAGTAACGAGAGTTTTGTAACAGGTTTAGCGGTTGATGGTGCATCTAATGTTTATGTTACCGGCAGATTTAATGGAACAGTTGATTTTAATCCCTCTTCTCACTTTGCTTTTTTAACATCTACCGGAGGTACTTCAGATGTATTTTTTGCTAAATTTGATGGTGATGGTCGTTTCCGATTTGCTAGAGCAATAACAGGTACAGGAAATGTAAGTTCCTACGGAATACAAGTAGATAATACGGGAAATATTTTTGTTGCCGGAAAATTTAATGCCGTTATTGATGCAAATCCTGCCTCAGCGGTAAATAATTTAACTTCCGCTTCCAGTTCAACCTATGATTTATTCTTGGCAAAATATAGTCCCTCAGGCTCTTATATCTGGTCTACAAGATTTGGGAATGCAAACAATGAAATCCCTCAACCCTTTCAACTTGATGCAAATCAAGGCATATTATTACATGGGAACTTTCTAGGAACAGTCGATTTTAATCCAAATGCAGCAACATATAATTTAACTTCTTCTTCTAATACTGTTACTGATGCATTTGTGGTTAGAATTAAAAACAATGGAAGTTTTGATTGGGCTTTTAAGATTGGCAATGCAGCTGAAGAATATACATTTGACATTACAGCTAGCCCAAGACACGATCATTTTTATATTACGGGGAAATTTTGGGGCACTGTTAACTTTAATCCAACTGCAAACAGTAGAAGTT
>CAYOHR010000064.1:1214-2270 GCA_964403835.1 uncultured Flavobacteriales bacterium | reverse complement strand
AAAATTAATCAAGGGACGATTTACCTTTGCCGAAGGTGATGTGATTATGGAACAAGAGGTTGTAATTGTTAATTCATTATAAAAAAAGTCCTTGCATTAAAGTTAAACTTAAGGTAAACTTTAATAAGTATGAAAACAATTACCCACAAAGAGCAAATTGTGAATTTTAAAGAGTTTCGCCTGAATGCACAAAAATACATTGACGCAGTCGATAAAGGGGCTAGTTTTTTGGTAATGAAACGATCACGGCCTATTTTTAGACTTGAGCCTGTTACTGAACAATGGGAGACTATTGGAGATTTTACTACCATGAAAGGTGGTGGTGTTTCTGCCAAAAAACTATTAGAACGACTACAGAAAGGATATTAAAAATCTATGGCAGATCCCATTGAAAAATTTCTTACCAAGGTTTCTACAAAAGAGCGATTAATTTTGTCGACGATGATCGAGCTTATTTTGGCTGGGAAAAAAGCCGGTCCTGATATTAAAAAACTTACAGGATCAGATTATGTATTTCGGGTCCGTAAAGGAAAGTATCGAATTGTATATCGAGTAACACCTACCGAAATAAAGATTTTATCCATTGGTAAAAGGGACGATAATACCTATAATAAGTTTTAATTTCTCAGAGTTCTTGATATAATTTCATTATGAAAACATTACCCGAACTTACTGATGAAATTGTGGCTACTTATAAATCATACGAATCAACAGGAACCAAGCCATGGGATTATTTGATTGCATCACGAGATTTGTCATATCAGGTTGGTAGTCTTACCAAGGTGATCATGCAACTATCAGGTGAACGTTACTCAAAAGACAATCCCGAGGTATTAAAATCAATGGCTGCAGATGAATTGGCTGATATTTTGGCAGAAGTATTATTTATCGCAAAAGAGCTTGATATTGATATGTATCAGGCATGGGATAAGATGCTAGGTTCTGATAGTCAAAAAATCTCTACTCAGTCGCAGAATCCTGTGTAATAAAAACCCTCTCGATTTTCGAGGGGTTTTTGATTTTTATCACAATGGATGTTATACTCTCAAAAATTAA
>CAYOHR010000064.1:682-1204 GCA_964403835.1 uncultured Flavobacteriales bacterium | reverse complement strand
CTGAAAATGGAAAACAAAAAAGAATTAACGGATTTTCAAGATATTCTGGTACACTATGCTACGGCAGCTAAAGCGAGAGAAAAAGGTTTTTACTGTATTACTCCACATAGATTTAAAAATGAACACGAAGTCAGGGGTGGTTGGATAGGTTCTAATAAACCTAATCCTACCGAGGAAGATATTGAGAATTATTTATTAAACTTTGAAGAGCTTCTTATTGCGCCAACTGCAGGGGTGTTACATCAATGGTTAAAGAATTTTCATAATATTTCTGTTCATACAGAGCCGTTTTATTCCGATAGTCCAAAAATTGGGTTTATTTTTAGCGCGTATTTATTTATTGATAAAAAAATACGTGTAAATTTTGTAAACGCATCAGCAAAAGAAGAGGATGCATTTGAGGCAGGCTTGTGTGAAGCACTTGAAAGATTACCTTCAATAAAAAAATCTTGATTTGAAAAGTGCTTTTGTTTAAATTTTTAAACCCCTTCGATTTTCGGGGGGTTTTTGATATAATCATGT
>CAYOHR010000064.1:0-672 GCA_964403835.1 uncultured Flavobacteriales bacterium | reverse complement strand
CCAAAACAACAGCGAAGAAAAAGTAAAAACAAAGAAACAGGGCAGTGGGAAACCGTGTTTGATGAGGTTTCTTTTCATGCGACTATGTATAAATGGATTGCGATTCATTACATCTGTCAGTGTCAGAATTATACGTATCAAGGAAAAGAATATTGGATTTCTACAGGTGTTGATTTGAAGCAGTACAAAGAAGAGATTAGTATTTATGGCGTTGAATCACTCGAAAAAAGTCTGGAAATTTTATATGGACAAGGCGGTTATTTGTATACGTTTGATGCAAAAGACTTTTTTCACCAAGAAGGACTTGGGATATTAGAACGAATTGTAAAATCAGAAATAAAACCTCTATCGGTAGAACGAATAGATGATCCGGTTGCAGAATTAAAAAAGATGGGAATAACTATTGTATTTAAGGATTTGATGTTACCTGAAAATCAGTGGGAGATTTAATAGAGACTATTTAATATTTCTTTATTTTTTCTTGAGTTTTTCTTTATCTCGCTTTGGTATACTCATCGCCATGAGAAAAAAGAAATTTAAAAGAACTATAAAAAATAGTAAAAAGATTGGTGTGATTAAAATTCCACCAAAACCACCTTTTCCTGAAAAGCATGAATTAATGACTGCGAGCTTTTTATCAAATAGGGGATATGATATTGAATTTATTTCACC
>CAYOHR010000063.1:0-2673 GCA_964403835.1 uncultured Flavobacteriales bacterium | reverse complement strand
CTTTAATGGCTTTAGTTGCCCAAACGCCTGTGTTTACATAGGCTCCGGTGCCCCCCTCTTTTAAAAGATTAATGGCCGAAATATAAAAGCCTAGGCTGGCTCCTCCTCCTAAAAAAAGAACCTCATAGTGCTCATTTAAGCCTAATAATTCTTTTACAAGTTGTTGTGCTTTGCCAATAACGGCTTCAAAATCAGAACTTCGGTGAGATATTTCCAATAAAGAAAGCCCCATTCCATTAAAATCAACAACGGCTTGTGATGCTTTTTCTAGAACCTCTTTGGGTAAAATGCTAGGTCCGGCGCTAAAATTATACAATTTCATGTTTATGTATTTATAGAAACAAATCTAAGAATTTTAATGGTAGGTTAATAAAGGATAATCAAACTTAAAAAGGATAAAAATGCTACCTGCCGGAAATTTTAGGAATAAAACCGAAATTTATTTTATTCGCAGGTCGCGGACGGTAAAGTCTTTATATTTTTCGGAAGGCATGTATTTTCCTTTTACCAAACGCACATATTTGTTTACATCAAATTCTGAAGCATCCACTTTTCCCTTTTTAAAGCCCCAATAATCTATTTCTGCACGGGGTTGAATAATGGTGGTTTGATCATTTTCATTCGTATGTTGTTGTTTGGCAAAATACAGGATGATTTTTGATATTTTTCCATCTGCATCCATTCGAATAACTGAGGCGGCTACTTTAAAGGAGCTGGGATATTCAAATTTGTATTCTGCTTCATCACCCAAAGCCCTCATTTTAAATGAAGTACACTGCGCAAAAGCATCTTCGGTTTCCTTGATGCCAAAATTAAGAGAACTATTTTTTTCGGCATGATCAACTAAAATAACTTTCGAGTTTGTGTCCATGCTGAGTTTTATAACATTATTCTGAACCGTTTTTATACCCATCATCAGACTATAATACGAGTCATGGTCTTTTTTAAAAAAACCACTCATTTTTTCGTAGGCCGAAACCGCATTATAATCGGCATAGGAGGTATGGCTCAATTGTACCGAAAACTGTTGGTTTTGGATGTAAAATTCGCTTACTTTTTTTAGAGCTACTGCGGCTTCTTCTTTGGTGATGTTTTTCCACGTATCTGTAAAAGAACATAAAGTAAGGGCCAGCAGGCTTATGAAAAAGGTCTTTAAGAATAAATGTTTCAAGGGGAAATGGTTTTTAGTTGTGGTATATTTTTTAAGGTTTTCGTATCGAAGGTAAAGTTAATAGGACCTTTTTGAAAAACTTGGTCGTTGTATTGTAGCGTAAACGAAGGACTTTTTATGATTTTTTCCGCATCAAAGGCAAGTAATATTCGTATTTTGGGCGAAATATCAAACATCCTTTCAAATAAGTGCATAGCGCAAGGGATGGTATCTTTTTCGGTAAAAATGACAATATCCTGATTTACTTTAAAGGCAAAATAATCGACCCGGCCTTCGTATTCAGCTATATTTGGTAAATTGTACTTGAGAATTTCACCTTTGGTTTCGGGAATGGAAATTTCTAAAATAAAATTAACTGAATTTTCTTTTTCCTTCACTTTTTCTTTTAAAAGAGAATCGTTAGAAGCATTTTCTTTTAATTCTAAACAGGCTAAATATTCAGGGGTACAATATTGTAAGGTAAATTTTAATTCTTCTATTTCTTTAATTTTCTTTAACTCATGGTCTTCTTGTTGAACCCAAGTGACGTAATTGTTTGGATTTAATGATTGTTCCTGGTAAGAAACTTCTTGTGTACAACTAAAAAATAAAAAATAAAATAACAGGCTGTATATCTCTTTTCTATTTCTTTTTATTCCTATTTTAAAGAAGTTGTTATTCAAAATTTCTATAAATGAAAGAGGGAATATCACGTTGATTATGAATTATATAGCTAAGATAGAATTTTTTTGTTTTACTGACTTGTTTCTGTTTCATTATCCCAAATAAAGGGAGACACGGTTTGATCGTTTTTCGTATAAAAAACACCACCCCAATTATGTGTTATTTTTTTATACGTATTTACATCGCCATTTTTTACCACTGTACGTTTTATAATGGTTTTATTGGATCCGGTGAGTTGTTCTTCGGTAATTCCTTCGGGGAGTTCACTGGTGTTTTTGCTGGCAAGAGTGTTGTCTGTTTTGGTTTGGTATAAAATTTTATCAATTTCTGATATTTTATTCTTGGGATAAGATTCGTAAGGCTTTAGTTTTAGAGCCTCTTGATAATTTAGTTTGGCAACATCTAATCGTTTTTCATTCATAGCTAAGTCCCCTTTTGAAATGGAAGTAGCATATTTGCTATCTTTTTGTTTGCTCAGTTCTTCGAGTTTTAATTGAGCCTCTGCTTTTTTCTTTACTGCCTCTTCCTGTTTTTTTCTTTTTTCCTCTGCTCCTTTCAAAGCAGCTAATGTTGCTTGTTTTTTAGCTTCCTCTGCTTGCTTTTTTTGGTTTTCTTCCGCTAATCTTTTGGCTTCTAGCTCTTGTTTTTTCTTGGTTTCTGCTTCTGCTAATTTTTGAGCCTCTAATTCTGCTTTCTTTTTGGCTTCATCGTCCTGTTTTCTCTTGTTTTCTTCGGTTAATTTTTTTGCTGCATCTAACTCTGCTCCCTTTAAAGCGGCTAGATCTGCTTGTTTTTTAGCTTCCTCTGCTTGCTTTTTTTGGTTTTCTTCCGCTAATCTT
>CAYOHR010000062.1:0-2896 GCA_964403835.1 uncultured Flavobacteriales bacterium | reverse complement strand
GTACCAAATACTCCATTCGTGATAAGTTCTTTATCAAATACTTTATTTAAAAGATCCCAGGCCACAATAAAGTTTTCTGATTTATTAAGAGACTCATCTTTTTTTGTAACAAAAACATAATTAATCCCTTCACCAACTGCCAGCGCAACATTTCCTGGCAATGTCCAAGGTGTTGTAGTCCAAGCCAAAATAAAAGTATTATCATCCGTCACAAAATTACCAATTTTTTGACCCGGCTCTAATTTAAATTTTACATACACCGAAAGATCTTTTACATCTTTATACGCCCCAGGCTGGTTGAGTTCATGCGAAGAAAGCGCCGTACCACATCGCGTACACCACGGACCGACTCGAAAATCTCGATAAAGATGCCCATGATTATCAGCTTCTTTAATAATATTCCAAGATGATTCAATAAAATTATTATCCATGGTGTGATAAGCTCGATCGTTATCGATCCAGTATCCCATCCGATCAGTAAATGTTTCCCATTCTCGAGTATAGCGAGTAACCAAGGATCTACAATATTCATTGTATTTTGCCATACCAAATATTTCAATTTCTTTCTTTGATTTTAATCCTAATTCTTTTTCTGCTTGTAACTCAACAGGAAGTCCGTGACAATCCCATCCAGCTCGACGATCCACATGAAAACCACGCATGGTTTTATAACGCGGAATAACATCTTTAAACGCTCGTGCTTCAAAGTGATGAAGCATAGGTACACCATTTGCCCCAGGAGGACCTTCGTAAAAAATATATTCTTCTTTATCTTTTCCATTTGGAAGCTTTCTTTCAAGTGTTTTTTCAAACACGTTTTGGTCACGCCAAAATTCCAAGATTTTTTCTTCTTGTTGTGCGTTTGGTGATTTTTGTGGGTTTGGGTTCATGTATTTGACAGATTGATTTAATTATATATAATAAATTTTGAACATTTTAAATTTTAATTATGAAAAAGAAACAATCAGATATTTTACTAATTTTATTTCTCATATCTACAGGATTGTGTGAAATATCAAAAATTTTAGAATATCAGACATTTGCAAACATTTTAGGTTTTCTTGCATGTATTTTATTTTTTGGGACATTTGTAAATATAAGTTATGAACAAAGAATAGTAAAATAAAAAACATCCTTTAACTATTTTCAGGCACCTTCGGGTGCTTTTTTGTTTAATTTCTTTTTCGAGGCAATCTTTTGTGAAGAACTACGAGTAATATATTTCTTCGCAACTTGTTTAATATCTATTTCAGGTTTTAATTGTTCTGGAATAATTCCTCGAGATAGTAATGCTTTACGTGTAGTTTTAGAATTCTCAATAACTTCTTGATTTAATTTCTCCTTTCCTAAAATATTCTTCGTCTTAATATTGTGATCTGTCATAGCCAGTGCAAAATCTTTGGCACGTAATTCTACATCGGAATCAAAATCCGCAAGCGGTCGTTTTTCAGGAATTTTCTTTTTCGCTTTTAATTGTTTTGTCGTCATGCCGCCGTACAATGCCTGAATATGATGATCTTTAAACGATGCGAAGTCTAAACTAGTATTAATACCTCGTCCATATACCGTTCCTCGAATAGTTTTTTCTGTTTCTGATAATTTCTTGCGACTGGCGAGACGTTTTTGTTCGTATTCAGCAAGTTGCTGTAATTCCTGCCTACGTGTTTGCGTTGCAAAATACATTTGTGCCATAGCGACTTCAGGTTTTCGCGGATCGCCATTTTGAGCAATCAGATAACATGCATAACGGGTAAGAAGAGTGTCATCGATTTTGCGTTTAGCGCCTTTGGCAAGAGCGATCATTTTGTCGGCGCCGACAAAATGATCATCAAATTTTAATTCCTGAGTTATACACGCCTGTTTTGCACGCTCCATTGCATCAGAAAATTTTCGCCATTCTTTATACCCAAGCAAAGGATATAATTCTCGCGCTGACCAATACTCTAAATCCCCCATCATTTTTTTGATAGACTCAAGGCGAGTTATGAAGTTTTGGTTTTGGGGATTATTTGACATATGTTTATATTAATGATACTATTTTTTTAAATAAAAACATTATTATGGAATTAACAAACATTCTCTTAATTATTTTCTCTCTTATTGGAATCTGCTTTGCGGCTTATGGATTCAAAATTATTAAACGGCCTCTCAAAGATCGGGAGAATTGTACCAAAAATCAATCAAGGTAAAATAAAAACTCGTCCGCGAAGCACGACACAGAAAATTCTGGTCATGGTTCAAGGACGAGTTTCTTTTTTGCAAAAATTGCAGAAATCGTGGTACCACCTTGGTTTGTTACCCCCCCTAACCCCCTCTTGGTAAGAGGGGGAAACCTCCGTTAAGAGTTCGCTGGTGCGATTCCCTTCCTCTTGCTAAGAGGAAGGGTTAGGGATGGAGTTTTGTAACCTTGTTACAGCGATAACGGGCTTACCCGTTGGGTTCTAGGGTTCCGGGGGAAAATGGCTTTGCCATTTTCCCCCGGAACCTTCTTCCCAAAGTTCCCCGGTGATTAGTCGGATCAACACTTGATAATTTTATTATATCAAAAAAAACTATCCAAGTAAACCCATGGCATAAAAATCTTTTTTATCTTGTGATACAATACTTAGTATGAAAATGCACATGAATCATTTTGAAACCAAACGAGCTCCTGAAAATATCCCCCCGTTTGAATTTCCACAATTTTTTCATACTCCAGAATTAAAAGATTTTTATTCTATTATCGAAAGCTATGCAAAACACCTTGAAGATAATCATATAGAAAGTAATCACAAATCATGGAAACGCGCCACGGAAACTATTTTTTCTCGCTATCAGTACCTTCTTACAAATAAACTTGATCAAGATAAAACGAGTTTCAAAAAATTTGTCGAGCAGGCTCATGCTTATGAAAAAT
>CAYOHR010000061.1:0-3104 GCA_964403835.1 uncultured Flavobacteriales bacterium | reverse complement strand
AAGTAATGCACGATCCTAACTGAATAAACAATAACACATATAACAGCTTATTTAAGGGCCTTTTGGAGCTTAGTGAATAATTAATGATGATAACTATTACAAACAAAAAACCTATGTAAAATCCCAATAAATATCGGTAGGTTGTTAGCCTTACAAACGCCAAAGCAAAAAGTGCTAAAAAAGAGCATAAAAAAAGAAACCAGACTTTCGTCCGGAGCTCTTTATTGCCTCTTTTTAATTCCTGCACAACAAATACGATAAAAACCACAAAAAAAGCAGCACATAATACTATAGCCACAGTATTCATGGGAAAGGTAATTTCATTTAAAAAGAACCCCATAAACGCATGGGCCAAGAAGGGTAACATGTGTAATAAGTTAGGCAGGTTCATGCCTTTAGATATGCGAGGTGCAAAAAAGGCTTTATTATAATAGGCCGGAAATTTTAAGATTAAAAAACAGATCCCTAACACGCCCAAAAAAATGAGAAATAATTTAATGTCTTTCCGGGGTTTTAGCCAGTAAAGCAGCAATAAACCTATGGGGACCAATAAAATCAATTGAGTAACCCACAGAAGTGCCACTAAAAATGCTACTAAAACACTGTTTTTTAGGTTTTTTTCGTACAATTCTGTGATGGCCAAAATAGCACAAACTACAGCATACCCGGTGGCATACACTCCTTTGATGGCCCAAATAGGAAAGCTGGCAACGATTGCAATCAGAAAAAGAGCCTGGAAAAAAGGGTTTTTAAAGATTGATTCCTTCGGTTTTTCGAGAAGCGGTCCCTGAGGCCCTCGAAGGGACAAGAACATACGCAATAAAAACACATTTCCCAATGAATAAAGCAATAGACTTCCTAGTTTTAAGGTCCATATACCACTGCCAATAAAAGGCATAAAAACAGCATTTGCCAATACATCAAACAAAGCAAAGCCATATTGTTGGCCATAAAAATATATAGGTAAGGCCTCGCCTTTCAAAAAATCCTGGGTCATAATGCCCAAAATAGCATCATCTCCATCAAAGTAAAAATGAGGCCCAAAATAGTACGGGGCCCGCATCAGAAAGGATATGAGGAAAACGATACCTAGCTGAAAAAAGAAATTGTTTTGAAGGACTTTCATTTGGAAAGTAAAATTAGGTTTTTTTTATTGCGTATAACAATTTAATGCCTTCTCATAAACCCCATGTTTCCATCAAACAATTTTATATTACTTATTTTGCCCTAAATTTGCAGGGCACATGAAGCAAAAATTTCTATCCAGTTTTTTTATTGTATTGGCTTTAAACTTTTTGTTTAAGCCCATCTGGATCTTATTCGTTGACCGCAATTTCCAAAATATTTTAGGCGCCGAAGAATACGGCTTATACTTCTCCTTATTTAGTTTTAGCTTGGTTTTTAATATTTTTTTAGACCTGGGCATTACCAATTTCAACAACAAAAACATCGCTCAGCACCCTCATTTACTGCCTAAATATTTTACACAAATCATTTTTGTCAAGCTTATTTTAGGACTCTTCTATTTACTTTTAGTATTCATTTTTGCTGCATTTTTGAACTATTCAAAAACCGCTTTAAGCATTCTTTTCTGGCTCTCTGTGAACCAGTTTTTAAGCTCCTTTAGCATTTATTTGCGTTCAAATATCAGCGCTTTGCAAAAATTTGTTTTAGATGGTTTTTTCTCCGTCTTAGATAAGTTTTTTATGGTGTTAATATGCGGAATACTCTTGTATTGCCATTATCACAATATTCTCCCCTTAAAAATAGAATACTTAGTATATGCACAAACTATTTCATTTTTTATTACCTGTTTGGCATTAATCCTATTAAATTTAAGGTATGTAGGAAAAATTAAACTCCAGTTTAAACCCGCATTTAATAAGCTCATTTTAAAACAATCGTTCTATTTTGCGCTCTACGTATTTATTGTCAGTATTTATTTACGTGCCGATGTGGTTATGTTAGAACGAATGGTCGATGATGGCAAAACCCACGCTGGTATTTACGCCCAGGTATACCGCCTCATTGATGTTTTTTCTATTGTAGGTTATTTATTTGCCGGCATTTTATTGCCCCTTTTTGCCAGTAAATTAGCCGCTAAAAACACGCATGAAATAAAAGAAATACTAAAAACAGCCTCTTCGTTGCTTATCTTTTCTTCCATTATTGTAGCCGTTTTTTGTTCGTTTTATACCACTGAAATTATGCAGCTTTTATATCACGAATACATTCCCGAATCGGCCTATTTATTTCAAATACTGTTATTGTTATTTGTTTTTACCAGCATTCACTACATATACAGCACGCTGTTAACCGCCAACGGAAATGTAAAAGAATTGAGCAAAATCTCTTTCATTGGCTTAACCATTAGCTTGGTTTTAAATTACATTTTTATTTTAAAATGGAAAAGTGTAGGAGTAGCCTATACCGCATTAATCACCAACTTGGTGGTGACCATTTTACTGTTTCGACTAGTCAAAATTAAATTTTCATTCATTCAATTAAACCAAGGTCTTCTCAAAAAAATTGGATTCATTATTTGGCTTTTTATTTTGGCTTTCACCATTAAAAATTACCTCCCACTTGCCTGGGGATACCAAACCATTGCTTTCTTTACCCTGGCTTTTGCAAGCGCTATGTGGATGAAGGTTATTCCTTCACTTTTGGAATTGAAAAGGACTGCGTTTTAAAACTGGACAGATTTTATCTCATGTTCAATAATTAACAATAAATTGAACATGACGCGCTTGATTTATCAAAAAATGTACATATATTTCATTGCAGGACAGAATGCTTAGCGCTCTACAACAGCTTCATTTTTCGACCTCTTATATGCCCTTAAATGTCTTATATGGCTCAACTACAAAGGAATATTACCATGTTTCTTACGAGGCAGTTGATCCACTTTGTTCTCTAGCATTTTAAAGGCTTTAATAAGTTTTACCCGGGTTTGTTCTGGTTTAATCACTTCATCAATATACCCGCGAGATGCGGCCCGGTATGGGTTAGCAAACAAACGAGCATATTCTCCTTCCATTTCTTTTAATTTTTCGGCCGGATTTTCAGCTGCCTGAATTTCTTTTTTAAAGATAATTTCGGCT
>CAYOHR010000060.1:0-4226 GCA_964403835.1 uncultured Flavobacteriales bacterium | reverse complement strand
CATTCCTCAAAAATCAAGCGAGAGCCAAGCAGTAGGAATAGATATGGGAGTAGTTAACTTCGCCACCCTCTCAGATGGTACAATCATCCAAAACCCCCATTTTTTAGCTCAGTATGCAAAACAACTAAGAATCGAACAAAGATCATTAGCAAGGAAAAAGAAAGGCTCTAATAGCTTTAAAAAGCAAAAAAGACGTCTTTCAAAGCTCTATCAGAAGATTACTCGTAAAAGACAGGATTTTTTGCATAAGCAAAGCTCGATGATTATTAATAAATATGATTCAATAGTTGTTGAGAATTTAAAGCTAAAGAATATGACCAAATCCGCCAAAGGAACTATAGAGGAGCCTGGCAAAATGGTTAAGCAAAAATCTGGGTTGAATAGGGTGATATTAGATGTATCCATAGGTGAATTTTTTCGCCAATTGGATTACAAAGCTGAGTGGAGAGGTAAAACCATCACCAAAGTAGATGCAAAGCATACATCGCAAAAATGCTCTAACTGTGGGCATGTAGAAAAAAGTAACCGTAAAACACAATCAAGGTTTGAATGTGTGAAATGCGGGCACTGTGAGAATGCTGATCAAAACGCATCAAAAAATATATTGGCCAGGACTATGGCCAAGGTAGCATAACGTAGGGCATTAGCCCATGCGTGCCGCCAGAACCCCATACGGCCTTAGCGGTGGGTGAAGTCGGGATATATTAAGTATTCGGGATTTTATAAGGGATCAATTCATATTCCCGAAAAAATGATTGCTGCGATCCTTCTTTACTGTATCGGCTTTTTCCTCATTTACAATGATTTTTGTTTCCACATAGTTACAATTGGTACAAATAGGCTTCTGACAAAATATATTAATTACATTGGATAACTTAAATCCATTTGGGGTTATCCCAAAAGCGAAACATTCTATAGATTTTGATTTAAGAAAAATCAAGTATTCGGGATTGATAGGATAACCCAATACCCTGATCTCTAAATGTAAATGTGGGCCCTGACTATGTCCGGTATTACCTGAAGAACCAATACTCCTTTCTGGGGTCACTTTTTGTCCGGGTTTAACTTTTATATTATCAAGATGGGCATAATAGGTTTCTATTCCGTTATAATGCCTGATAACTATTAAATTACCGTAACCTCCTTTATTGTACTTTGCATATCTTACGACTCCATCAAATAGAGGATAAACATCCGTTCCTATTGGAGCCCCTATATCTACTCCATAATGTTCTTTCCCCCATCTTTTTCCAAAACCGGAAGTTTTTCTTCCCTGTATGGGTAAGGCAAATTTTTGGTAATTACCATAAAATAAAGGATAGTACCTGGCGATTTTAAATTTAGGTTCCTTCACCGATAAAACATGTGCAGAATGATCAACCCAGGAGGCTGTAAATAATAAATTAGTATCGGGCAAGTGCCAACCTAGTTGATGAACCTTATTAGCTGAATCCATAGATACATTCAGATAAAAGGCAATTAATATAACTGAAAGGGTATCCATTACATCGATTGAGTCATTTGGTTTACTAATCCTTTGGTTTTTTCGACTGCTCTTTTGGAACCATTTATCAAACCTAATTTTTCGGCCATCATTTTTTTATTTTTGGCCTGATCCATAATAGATTTAATTTTTTTCTCCTTATTGATTACCTTAATAGATGACTTTATTTCATTATTCTTTAGTACCAATTGCTCTTTAATTAAAGCAGATATGTCTTTTGTTTTATTTTGGGTACTGTCAAGTTCTTTAACTATTTCCGGGTTCAGCTCGTTTCTATATTTGTTAATCAATCCCTGGTTTAATTTAATCCTTTCCTTTGGATTGGAGAACATAAATTTTGCTGTGTAACTTTGTAAGGTTTCTTTTTGTTCCTTTTTTAAGCCTTTTGGTAAAGTACCAATTACACATATATTTTCATTTATTTGAAAGCTTACTTTAATATTATTACCGGTTACTATTTCTTCCCCATTAATTAATCGGCATTTTTGAACGTTACTGATTTTTTCTTTTCCTATTGTTTCAGGTAAAGAATAATTGGATAATTTTTCCTTTAGAATAAAAGTCTTTTCCTTATTATAATGTAATATATCTTCATCTATCAAGACTTTTTTGCCCATATTCAATTGATTGATATGGGTTTCATTTAGAATCCTATTGTTTACTATTTCAGGCAGTTCTTTAAATTTTTCTACCTGATACACAAAAACCGAATGTTGATGAGTTTCTCCATCCACCTGGAGTTTTAAACGTCCTTCCATTCCACCGATCTTATATATATCTGTGGTTTGTTCAGCATTAATCAATTTTAGATAATCTTTCTCACTTAGCCCTTCTATTGAGGCTTTTAAGGTGTTATAATCAAACTTTTGCAAGAAGATATCAATCTCCTCATTTTGAGCATTTAAATCCATAAACGTTAAAATTTTTTGATATATGATTCAAATATATATATTTGTTCTTGTATATCGAAATTTTAACGTTTAATCTTTTATCGTATGATAGCTCTATTATCGGAGTATCCAGCTACTCCACTTATGGTTCCCCTCTTAGCTTCAGGTTTAATTCTGGGGGCAGTTTCAACAATAAAAGCCGTAATTTATAAAAGGGGAGGCCAGGCATTATTTAGTTTTGGTGCAGCTCTTATTTTTTACATGGTGATCAATACCGTGTTTTTTGGTCATTCTCACAATTCAAATGCTGACTTAGATCCTCATACTGCAGGAACTTCTATTGTTTCTACAGTAAAACAAATAGGTAAGTATTTATTACTCTTAATCACCATTGTTATGGGCTGTGTTTGCGCTTACAATATTGCTACCGGTAATAATGTAA
Source organism: uncultured Flavobacteriales bacterium (assembly GCA_964403835.1). Lineage (GTDB taxonomy): Bacteria > Bacteroidota > Bacteroidia > Flavobacteriales_G > JALEGO01 > CAYOHR01. The sequence continues at coordinate 1,390 of CAYOHR010000060.1, read as the reverse complement.
GAATCTATATTATAATAGCCATTGGAGTTCTTTTAGGTGTTACACTCTTTAATGTTGTATTCTAATGAACATAGCTATTATAATAATACTGATCGCTATTTTGGGATGTGCCTTTTTAGGTTTTAAATTATTTTTTAATAATCCTACACCCTCAAGTAGTAAGCTTGTTTCTGAAACAAAAAAACCTGTTATCACCCAAGAGGTAAAAAATATTATTACCAACGAAGAAGAAACAATAATTATTAACCAGCCTTCTCCGGATTTAATTATTGAAAATCCAATTGACCTTTCAGAAAAAACATTAAAATCAAATCCTGTAATAAACACAGAGGAGGAAATTAAACCTGAAAATATGGTTATAAATAATTCTGTAGATGATATTCAGGTAATGGAACATTCATCTATTATTCAGGAACAAAATATCAATAACGATAATTCATCTAACTCTATTCTCTTTGATAATATAAATCAAATTATTGAAAATAGTAATACCAATAGTAAACATATATCTAATACAAATTTTAATCCTTTTAATGTATGAAATCAAGTCAATTTAAAAAGTACTTACCGTACTTACTTTTCAGTGGTCTTTTTCTGACCTTATGTTCTCCTGCAATTGCTCAATCCTTATCTGCTGACCCCTTGGGTGATGCCTATGGGGGAATGACCAGTGTTTGGCCAACAGTAAAAAATATAGGAAAATGGGTTTTCCTTGTACTGGCAGTTGTTTCCGGTTGCATTGCTGGATACCAAATTTTTACCGGTGAAAATAAAAATGGTAGAGCTCTTACCATGTTTGCTACTTTTTTAGTTTTTGCCGTTGTTTTCTGGCTCATTATACCATAATCATTATGAGATTTGATAATTTCCCTCATATTAACAAAAAGCTCTATTATTTTGGGTTTTCTGCTAAAGTATTTACCTATGTTGTAGTAGGCCTGGTAATTCTTTTGGTTATACTTTTTACCATATCCAAATTCCTGATCATAGGTTTTGCACCCATTGCTTTAGTTACCTATTTAATTGGAAATTATTTCAAACGACAACATTCAAAAGGAAACAGGGATTTTTTTAATTCTTATTTGAATTTTAGAAAAATTCCTGTTTTGTTAAACAACAGATCTCAAAGTTTTTCATTGATGAAAAATTCAAATTCAAAAAAATAATGGATCAAATAGCTAAATATATTCCTATATCCTCTATTACTCATAATTTGATTATTTCCGGGAGTGGTGATTTAACTTTTGGTTATGAATTATTTTTACCCGAGGTTTATACGATTGATATTGATAGTCAGGAAAAATTTCATTTTGATTTAATCGGAATTTTCAAAAATCTTCCTGATAAAACTACTATTCATTCCCAAACGTTTGTTTTCAAAGATAAAAAC
>CAYOHR010000059.1:0-4651 GCA_964403835.1 uncultured Flavobacteriales bacterium | reverse complement strand
TGTGTAGTAATTGCTTAAGTACTTTTCTGAGTCTTTTCTAAAAGCAAAAATAATTGCTATTACAAAAACGATAAAAAAGCTGATCGTGAAAATTAGTCTTCCGGTAGTAAATAAAAGCAGCATATTTTTGTAACTTCGAGTTCAAATATACTAAAATCATGAAAACAAAAATTTTACTTTTAGCAAGCTTCACATTTATTACAAAAATAGAAGCACAAATTTCTTTCCTTCATACTGATCTTCCAAGCATAGGAGATAGTGTGTTCCAAATCGCAGATACGGTTTCTCAACCTAGTCTTGGTAATGCGGGCGCAAACCAAACCTGGGATTTTTCCACTTTAGTAAACAACGGCCAAGATACCATTGTTTTTGCTAATGCAGCTTCTACGCCATACGCATCTTCTTTTCCGACGGCCAATGTAGCTGTTAATCAAGATGGGGGCTATGTTTATTTCAATAATTCTTCAACAGAATTAGGTATGCTAGGGGCCGTTGGTGATCCTGGTTTTGGTATTATAGCTGAGCTTCGAGAAAATCCTACTAATGTATTTGCACAATTTCCTATGAATTATGCTGATGCATACTCCAATAACCATGTTGAATTAGCAATAGTTCCCGATTTGTTTGGAATCCCTAATGTTGATTCCATTAAATATGAAAATACCGTTACAAGCCAAGTAAGTGTGGATGCCTGGGGAGAAGTTACTACTCCTGAAGGAACTTTTAGTTCGTTAAGACAAAAAGAAACCATCACCAGCACCGCAAAAATTTATGGCAAAAACAATCAACTAAACACCTGGGTTTTGATTCAAACAAACCCAACGGTACATACCAACACGTATAAGTGGTGGTCTAATCAACCCGGAACCGGTTTTCCTGTTGTGGAAATTATTTTTGATATCGACTTAAATAAAATTACTTCTATTACTTATTTGAATGTGAATGGAGGTATTGTGAGTTTAAATACACAAGTAGCTGATAATAAAGTAGTTAGTGTTTATCCAAACCCAACAACCGATCAGCTTTTTGTGAAGGGATTAAAAGAAAAATCAAGCCTTTCTATCACTGATTTAACCGGCAAAGTAGTTTTAACTAAAATGGTTAATTCAAATGAATCGTTGGATGTAAGATTTTTATCAGCCGGAACATACTTTTATACTATTTCTGATTTAACTGGTAATGTTATTGCCACTGAAAAAATAAGCATTCAGAAGTAATTTAAGTTTAATAAACGAAGTTTTATGAGCCACACCGAAAAGTGTGGCTTTTTTTTATGGCTGTAAAGGCAGGTTAAAATCTGATTTTAAAAAATGGTCTTTTACTGATTCATTATGTTCAGCAATAAAATCAAGAATATCATTGCGACCCACCGTGCTTACCGATGAGGTGTAAAATATTTTAGGAAGTTCTTCCCAATATTCAAATAGTTTTTTTTCATATTCCGCTTTCCCTTTTTTGAATTCGTTGGTTGATAATTTATCAATTTTGGTGAATATTAACGAAAACGAAATCTCATTTAAACCCATCCATTGCATAAATTCTAAATCGCTTTTTTGAGGAGGAATTCGGCTATCTACCAATAAAAACACAGTAACTAAATTGGTTCTTTTTAAGAGATAATTCTTAATCATCTCATTCCAATCTTCTCGCCTGGTTTTTGATACTTTTGCATACCCATACCCTGGTAAATCGCATAAATACCAAGCTTCGTTAATCAAAAAATGATTTAGGGTTTGTGTTTTTCCGGGACTAACCGAAGTTTTTGCCAGGCCTTTTCTTTGGCACAACATATTAATTAAACTCGATTTTCCAACATTAGATCGGCCAATAAAGCCATATTCAGCTTTATCCGGTTTAGGACAATCTTCTATTTTAACTGAACTTCGTAAATAGGTAGCAGCGTTTATTTCCATTATTTTTTAAAGGTCTTAGCATACCAGGCATCCAGTATTTTATTAAACTCTTCTGCGTGCTCCATCATAGGGGCGTGGCCACATTTATCAATCCAGTATAAGTCCGAATGCGGAATTAATCGATGAAATTCATTGGCCACATGCGGAGGGGTTATGTGATCATTTTTACCCCAAATTAAACATACCGGAAATTTCATTTTTGCAATTTCTTTAGCCATATTATGGCGTATGGCCGATTTTGCTATACTCAATATCCGAATTACTTTATTTCTATTATTAACGGCTTCGTGACATTCATCCACTAGCTCATCTGTAACCCATTTAGGGTCATAAAAAGTGATGGCTATTTTATCGCGTAGGAAACTTTTGTCTTCTCGCCGAGGGAAACTACCCCCAAAAGCATTTTCATACAAACCAGAGCTTCCTGCAAGGACTAAACTCGCTACTTTTTCAGGATGCGCAGCTGCATATATTAAAGCAATGTGTCCTCCTAAAGAATTTCCTAATAAATGAACCTTTTCAAACCCTTTGTGTTGAATAAACTTGTGCAAGGTTTTGCCCAACGTTTTTATATTAGCGGTAAGCAGGGGCAATTCATAAATAGGAAGGCAAAAATTAATTACCTTAAATTTTTTCGAAAAATGGGCATTTAACTCTTTAAAGTTACTTAAAGCGCCAAATAAACCGTGTAAGAGAATAAGTGGTTCTCCTTCGCCAACTTCGGTATAAGAGAATTTTTTTTCGGTAATAATGTGTGGTTCCATGAGTTTAAATATACAAAGGAATATGGGTTGTTTTAGGATTTGGCTAGAAAAGAAGTTTAATTTTCTTCTAAAATTTTTCCATGCAGCTCTGAAATTAATACAAAAATATACTATATTTTCAACTGTTAATATTTTCGTTTGACCCAAATATATTCATTTTTTAAGATATGCCTTTGTAGGTTGTTACATGCAAGCTAAAGCTAATATATTTGGCAGATTGTATTAAAATCAAAAAAAATAATGTAATTTTGTTTTCAATAAGGTCCTGTGGCCGAGCGGTTAGGCAAGGCTCTGCAAAAGCTTCTACAGCGGTTCAAATCCGCTCGGGACCTCTGATTAAACGAATTAACCCATTGATTATCAAATAGTCAATGGGTTTTTGTTGGTAATTTTTACATTTTTTGCTCCATTCGTCATAAAAAGGTTAAATAATTATTTTTTAGGCAGTAATTATACCTAAGTAATTATAAGTAAATCAGTTCGATATAATTATGTATTTTTAAAAGTAAAGACGACACACTTTTTTGGGTTTTTAATTGGAACTTTCCGATATTTACTTTCCGATATTTAAAATGTTTCATAGATTTTAAATTGAAAAAAGAAAAATTATGGAAGAAAATAAGAATATACTAAGTCCGCCCGAATTTACAGCAAATGATATTGAGGCCCTGAAAAAGTATTTTGAACTAAATAAAAAATACCAAGAGAAGATCAATGCAGAATTAAGACCTCAACTCTTAGATCATCCGATATGGGGGCCTTTATTAAAACTACAAACCCCTGAACAACAAAAAGCACAGCAGGATCGGTCATCAGAAATGCAGCGAGCCGCTATTTATGATGGTAAATGGGCAGAATACGCACAGGACCTCATGACACAGGGCGTTATGTATGCCCGCATGAATATTTCTTATAAAGATTGGTATAATATTATAAAAACTTATAAAGATCACCTGATCCCGCATATAAAAAAGGATTTTGTAGGTAATACCGAAGAGGCCCTTACTTTTATTGATGGCTTGTCTAAATTGGTTGATTATGCCATGTATGGCATTGCTGAAGCCTATTTTACAGAGAAAAACAATATTATTAAAGCCAAAGAGGAAAACTTCCGGGCTATTTTTGAAAACTCCAGCGACCACATTTTATTGGTAGATAAAGATGCGAACATTATTATGTTAAACCGTCTTGACTCAGCATCAGGGTATAAAAAAGAAGAGGTTATCGGGAAGTCTCTTTTTGATTTTCAACACAAAGACAATGAAGAAACATTAAGAAAAGCCATCAACAGCGTTTTAACGAAAAAGGCTCCGGTTGTTTTTGAAACATCTTATATACTAGAAGGGGTTGAACTATTTTTTTCCAGTTCTATTAGTCCAATTTTTGGCGCAGACAAAGAAGTGGATAATCTTGTTTTTATATCGCGTGATATAACTTCGCAAAAAAAGGCGGAAATCAACATTAAGGAGATGAATGCCAACCTGGAAAAAAAGGTAGACGAACGAACAGAAGAATTAAAAAAGAGCAATGATGAACTGGAACAATTTGCGTATGTGTCTTCCCATGACTTACAAGAACCTTTAAGAACCATATCCAATTTTGTCAGTTTATTTGAAAAAAAATACAAAGGAAAACTGGATAAAGATGCTGATACCTATTTGAATTTTATTAGCGCTTCGACCATTCGCATGCAAATACTCATTAAGGATTTATTGGAGTATTCAAAAATAGGGAAAGTTGATAAAGAACAAGAAAAAGTAGATTGTAATATCCTATTAAAAGAAGTATTGAATGATGTTGCAGAAGCTACTAGCGAAAGCAAAGCAGAAATAAATATTCAACCACTGCCCACTATACAAGGTTTTAGTAGAGAACTAAAATCACTTTTTCAAAATTTGATTAGTAATGCGATCAAATTCCAAAAAAAAGATGCTCATCCTATTATTAATATTACGGTAGAAGATAAAGATACCG
>CAYOHR010000058.1:0-4982 GCA_964403835.1 uncultured Flavobacteriales bacterium | reverse complement strand
TGGTAGGCAATTACTTTTTTTTCGGCTGGTGAAATAATTTTACTTTTCTTTTCCAGGCCAGATATAATACGATCAATAGCATCAAAAAAATCTTGTGATTCTATGGCTTTTTTCTTTTTTCTTGCCGCAATTAACGCTGCTTCGTTACAAACATTGGCAATATCGGCTCCTGAAAAGCCTGGGGTTTGTGAAGCCAGATATTCTACATCAACTGATTGGTCAAGTAAAAGTGGTTCTAAGTGCACCTTGAAAATTGCAAGACGTTCTTGTTTGTTTGGTAGATCGAGATGAATATGGCGATCAAAACGTCCGGGACGTAACAAAGCTGGATCCAAAATATCGGCACGATTGGTAGCTGCCAGTACAATTACCCCGGTGTTAGGGCCAAATCCGTCCATTTCTGCAAGTAATTGGTTAAGTGTGCTTTCCCTTTCATCGTTTGCCTGAATAGATAATACTTTGCCACGAACTCGCCCGATAGTATCAATTTCATCTATAAAAATAATACTTGGCGCTTTTTGTTTTGCTTTGTCAAATAAATCCCGAACTCGTGAAGCACCTACACCTACAAACATTTCAATAAATTCAGACCCTGAAAGGGAAAAGAATGGAACTCCTGCTTCTCCGGCTACAGCTTTTGCCATCAATGTTTTGCCAGTTCCGGGAGCACCAACTAGCAGTATGCCTTTTGGAATTTTTGCTCCCAGTTTTGTGAAATTTTCGGGTTGTTTTAAAAACTCCACAATTTCCATCACTTCAATTTTTGCTTCTTCATAACCTGCTACGTCTTTAAATGTAACCAAACTACCTTTTCCTTTTTCGTATATTTCGGGACTGGATTTTCCAAAATCGAATACGGATCTTCCCATGCTTTTTGGTCCAGAAGCCATTCTGTTCATCAAAAAGAACCAAAAAAAGACCAATAATACTAAAGGGGCAAGCCAACTAAATATTGAAACCCACCAGTTTTTTTCTCCATTACTATAGTGTACCATTATTTTTTCTTTTTCATCAAAATTTGCTTGCGCTTCTTCAAGATGTCGTTCAAATACTTCAACTGAACCAATAGAAAAGTAATAATGCGGGCCATTATTAATAGTACCTAAAATGCCTTTGGCAACTGTTTTGTATTTTTCTTTTTTAAGACTGTCTTTTTTAATAAACACCTCGGCTATTTCTTTATTTATAATATTTACTTTATCTACATCGTGATTAAGTAACATATCCTGTTTAAAAGTCTGCCAAGTTGTTTCCTGTGCATTTGAAGATTTACCTGAAAGAAAATAAGCCGTCATAATGCCCATGGACAAAATGAGAAATATCCAAAGAGAAGAGAAGGGGCGTAATCCAGGTTTTTTGTTTCCCATTATATTCTTTTCCTGTATTTTTTTAGAGGACATGGTATATGGATATTTAAAAATAATTTTTTAACACTTTGATTTATGCAAAATTACAGGCAGGATGGGGCAATTTATATAACTTTTATCATTAAATAGATTGATTATTCTCACCTTAATATTATTGAATAATTTTTTCAAGCTGCTGAATAAATCCTAATTGTCCTGGATTTATTTTTTCTTTGGCTTCGCTGATGCTAAACCAGGCTGCTTTTTCAATTTCCGGGAAATATTTTTTGTTTCCGGATTTGGGCGGCCATTCCAATTGAAACATGTTACTTTTAATTTGTGAAGGATCTATATCTTCCTGCAATGCCCATATATAAATAGTTTTCCCGTTTTTTTGTTTAATTGGAGATAGTTCAATAAATTTTCCTTCTACATTTTTTCCAATTTCTTCTTTGAATTCGCGTTTTGCTGCTTCTAATGGATTTTCAGCTTCAAATTCTCCTTTTGGAATTGACCATGAACCTGCATCCTTTTTTATCCAGAATGGTCCACCAGGATGAACAAGTAAAACCTGCAGGAACTTATTAAGTTTGAACAATAATATCCCTGCACTTTTTTTTGTCATTTTTTGCAAACACTGATTACTTTTTGAAATGAATGAACCAATACTATCTTTTTCTATTTATAATGATTCGTGGCTCTTTTATGCTCCGATTAAACCCCTGGTTGGATCCCCTGTATATTTCGCGATGTTGCTGAAAATAATTTGAAGCTCTTGGATATTTTTGGTGGTAATGGGGATGATTGTAATACCACCATCCAAAATGATATGAAGGCATTCCAAGAAAAAAGAGGGGGCCATTTGGATGCCAGTAAAAACCTGCGTTGTACCACCACGGATATGGATACCAATACGGCCTGCCAATCCAGTATGGATAACCTGCCCAATAAGGGTAAGGAGGTATGTAATTTATATTTATAGTATAATCTTTATCTGTATAAATATCATCTGTATAATTTTCTGCTTGTTCATATTCATTGGCTATTTTTTTTAATTCTTTCTGAACCCCCTCATCTTTATTTATTCCGGCTTTCCATTCTTCATTTTCAGCCTCATTTTTCTTAGTCATTATCACATTTAAAGAATCTGCTGTATGTTTTATTAATGGAGGATTTCTTTTATATAAATCTCCTAATAACATGGAAGTTTTAATATCCGTTGAAAGAATGGATACCAGTTCGGGTTTATGGATGATAAGATTGTATGATTCTTTAACGTTTTCAGGAAAATCTTTTACTAAATCTTTGTATTTTAATTCAAATTCGTTGCGTATATTACTTATTTCAATAATTATTTCAGGATCATTTTTTATAAAATAAAGTGCCGACTTTTTAACTCCTTCAGGATAATTTTTTAACAAGCTTGATAACTCATTTTTATTTTGATCTTTATTTTGTATAAGAAGTTCTATAAGCTCAGGGTATCGTATTATTTCCCATAACTCTTTTTGTTTACTTTGTTTATATTTTGAGACGGCTGCTTTAAATGATGCGCTGGTATTTTTTTGTATTTCTTCTAGTCTTACAAACCCTTGTGGATATGTGGATGTTATAAAAATGGCATTTCTAATTGAATCCGGGTAACTAAATAAAACAGGAATTGAAGATGAGTCTTTTGATATTAGTTCATTAAGGGTAGCTACATCGTTTTGAGAATATATTTTATTAAAAACGATTAGCAATAGAAGAAGCAGTAATTTTTTCATAATAATTGATTAAATAAGGATGTAAAATTATTGTTTAGCAATAAAGTTAAAAATGACAGATGTCATGAAATAATCTATTCTTTATCAATAACATACAAGTTTTTTGTTTTTTTATAAATGGAATTTTAATTTTTTAGAAATATGGTTTTTTACATAATAGCACTCATTATTGCGTATTGTTTTTTTTCTCTGAATAATTGAATTTCTTTCCATGATTTTGTGTTTAGAATATTCTCTTTTGTGCACCACGCACGTCTTGCAATAAATACGCCCAGCTTCATAAAATCAAAATTGTTAAGTGAATGACTATCTGTACTAATAACAAGTTTTACGCCTTTTCCCCTTGCTAACATTGCAAGTTCATCGTTTAAATCCATTCTTTGGGGTTGGGCATTAATTTCAAGAGCTGTATAGGTATTTTTTGCTATTTCTATCACTTTTTCCATATCTAATTTATAAGGTTCTCTTGAACCTATTAACCTACCCGTTGGGTGGCCAATACAGTTAACATAAGGGTTTTCGCAAGCCCGAATAATTCGATCCGTATTATCATTATTGAATTTACTGTGAATGGAAGCTGTTACCCAATCTAGTTGAGAGAGAATTTCATCAGAAATATCCAATTTGCCATCGGGAAGAATATCCACTTCAATTCCTGTTTTTACAAAGTTTTGGCCAAGTTCGTTGTTTACCTGCTGTATGGCTTTAATTTGTTTAAGAATTTGTTTTTCGTCCATTCCATTTGTTATACGTGATGATTTGGAATGATCTGTAAGTGCAATATATTCATACGGGAAATTTTTTCTGATGTGTTTAGCAATTTCTTCAATGGTATTTATACCATCACTCCAAACACTATGCATTTGCAAATCCCCCTTTATATCGGCCAGAGTAATGAGTGTTGGGATTTTATTTTTTGAAGCAAGTTCAATTTCTCCTTTGTCTTCGCGCATTTCAGGTGGCATTAACTGAAAGCCAAGTGTTTGGTATATTTCTGCTTCTGTCGCTCCTGCAATTTTCTTTTTATTTTGAATGCTAAAAATTCCGTATTCTGAAATTTTATAGCCTTTATTCTTAGCCAGCATGCGCAGGTGAATATTATGTTCTTTTGAGCCTGTAAAATATTGTAGTGCTGATCCCCATTCGTCTTCGCTAACAATGCGCAAATCAACCTGTTTGCCAGAATCTTCCAATAAGATGCTTACTTTGGTATCGCCTTTGGCAAGAATTTGTTTTACAAAATTGGAACCGGAAAAGTAATCAACCACTTTTTTTCTATGTTTTTCTTCACAAGTTACCAGCACATCAATATCTCCTATTGTTTCTTTTTTTCTTCGCAAACTTCCGGCCAGTTCAGCTTGTTTTACTTCGGGGATTTGCCTGAGCCATTCTAATATTTTATCGCCTGCTTCAAGTGCATCCCAAAGAAGCATACGGTCTTCGATGGTTTTATGCAATTTTAACCCCCGAAGCATATTTTCCACTTTTTTTTGTCCAAATCTTTTCATTTTAGCAATTCGTCCATCCACGAGGGCCTGAATAAGTTCAGGTTTTGTTGAAATATTTAATTCTTCATGAATTTGTTTTAATGATTGCGGGCCAAAACCTTTAATATCCATCATATCCATTAATTCGTAGGGGACAGATTTTTTTAGTTGCTCATACTTTTTAATTTGTCCTGTTTTAATGAATTCTTCTATTTTTTCAGCAATGCCTTCTCCTATTCCGGGAAGTTCTTTTAGGAAGTTATTCGCTGCGTAAACCGAAACATTTTCAGAAAGAGAATTGATCACTTTTGCGGCTTTTCCGTAAGCCAAGGCACGAAAACGGTTGTTACCTCCTAAGTATTGATAAATGACAGACATATCCT
>CAYOHR010000057.1:0-5910 GCA_964403835.1 uncultured Flavobacteriales bacterium | reverse complement strand
GATGGTTTTGTTAATGTCATTTTCTGTTTGAATAAGATGGTTTGCAACCAAAAAACGATAATTTGTTTTTTGATCTTCTATTAGTTTTTCAATGCCTAAATAAGAAGTTGCCTGTTGATTAACTTTAGAAAGTTCATACTTATATTTTCCATCTTTTACAGAAACAGTGATGGTGTAATTCATAATAGTTCCAGGGGTTTTTGAGCCATCTTTTGGATTTACATCATCTAAGCGAAAACGTCCTTTTCCGGTAATAGATTCGTTTTCTTTTTGTTCTTTTATTACTTCATTTGGGTTTTTATAATAGGTTTTAAACCAATTTAATGCTTTGGTATATAATTCGGCCGGAGAACCTGGTGTAGATACTACTTCAGAGTAATATACTTCTTTTTGTGCCTCATCCATTTTAAATTTAGGTGTTTCTAAAACAGGGATATCGTCTTTCTTTTGAGCATTCATTTGGGTTTGAACTGTGAATGCTACCATTAACGTCAAAAATATTTTTTTCATGGCAAACAATTTTAAGATATTCGAATATAGAAAAAAAAACGCTGTGTGAACGTATTATTTATTTGTTATTATTTACATGTTTTATTTCAAAAATGCACTAAATCATTATATTTGAAGGCTCAAGTTATTTCATGAAGGATCCTGAAAAAAAGAAATTATCTAAAAAATCAATTAAAAATTCGGTTCGTTTATATCCTTTCATCAAGCCCTATAGGTGGTCCTTGTTGATGGGCATTGTCTTTCTTTTATTAACGAGTTTGACAGCCGTTGTTTTCCCTTTCTTTTTTGGGAATATGATTGATGCAGCTAAATCTGATTTTACGGCGGATGTAAACAAAGTGGGCTTATCGCTGATGGTGCTTTTTATTTTACAAGCCATTTTTTCATATTTCCGGATTTATCTTTTTTCTTCGGCTATTGAAAAAGGGGTTGCCGAACTTCGAAAACAGCTATATACACAAATTATTAAGTTTCCGCTTTCTGTTTTTAATAAACGAAGGGTAGGAGAATTAAATAGCCGACTATCAACAGATGTTACTTTAATTCAGGAAACATATAATACTACGCTGCCTGAATTTATAAGGCAAACCATTATTATAGTAGGGGGTATCATTTCTCTTTTTACCCTTTCTGTAAAACTGACTTTTTTTATGTTAACCATTGTGCCTATGGTGGCTTTAATTGCTGTTTTTTTCGGAAAGTTTATTAAAAAGTTTTCGAAGCAAACACAGGATAAATTAGCTGAATCAAATGTTATTATTGAAGAATCTTTACAAGGCATTTCCATGGTAAAATCATTTACCAACGAATCGTATGAAATAAAACGTTACGATAAAATATTACAGGAAGTAGTGGGTTTAAATTTGAAAAGTGCCCGCTGGAGAGGTGCTTTTGCTTCCTTTATTATTTTTTGCGTTTTTGGGGCTATTATAGCAGTTGTTTGGTATGGAAGTTATTTGGTTCAAACCACCAATGAAATTACTATTGGTCAACTTACTTCTTTTATTATTGCTACGGCATTAATCGGAGCCTCTGTTGGAGGAATAGCAACACTTTATACTCAGTTTTTAAAGGCTTTGGGTGCCACAGAAACTATGTTTGAATTGTTTGATGAAGAAACAGAGTCTATTAAGAACGAAGATGTTGAAACAAGCAAATCGACCGGAGAAATAACATTTAATAATGTATCCTTTTCTTATCCAAATCGTATAGATGTTGAAGTATTATATCATATTAATGTTTCAATACAAGCGGGTGAGAAAATTGCTGTTGTGGGGCCTAGTGGGGGTGGAAAATCGACCATAGCGAACTTGATTATGAAGTTTTATAAACCTACGGATGGTGAAATACTTTTAGATCAAAAATCGTTAAATGCATGGGATTTAACAGATTTGAGAAGGCAAATTGCCATAGTGCCTCAGGAAACTTTGTTATTTGGAGGAACTATACGCGAGAATATTTTATATGGAAAACCAAATGCTACTGAAAAAGAAATGATTGAAGCGGCCAGAATTGCGAATGCCCTTGAATTTATTGATCACTTACCTGAGCAATTTAATACCATTGTAGGCGAACGTGGAATTCAGTTATCGGGCGGACAACGGCAAAGAATAGCTATTGCTCGGGCTGTTATTAAAAACCCTTCTATTTTAATTTTAGATGAGGCAACTAGTTCTTTAGATTCCGAATCTGAAAGATTAGTGCAGGATGCTTTGGAAAAAATAATGCAAAATAGAACCTCTATTATTATAGCTCACCGTTTATCAACTATAAAAAATGCGGATCGAATTTTAGTGATTGAAAAGGGGGTAATAAAGGAAATTGGAAAACATGAAGATTTAATTGCTCAAAACCAGAGTTTATATAAAAAATTGGTCGACTTACAAGCTTTAGAAATATATTCATGAAAACCATTGTTTTAAGAATAATGAGATATTTTTCGATAAATGTAAAAAGATTCCCATTTTTAAGAAAATCTAACATTGCAGGTAATTATTTTATAACTAATTTTGCATTGTGCTAAAAAATATTCTTTTATTTCTTATTCCCATCATTGTTATTAGTTCATGTTCTGAACAAAATAAGATATTAAAAAGCTCAGATTATAATCTGAAGTACGAGTATGCGATCAGGTACTATGACTCGGCCGAATACTATAAGGCCTACCCTTTAATTGATGAGTTATTGGGTGTATTTAATGGAACAACTCGGGCTGAGAAATTATATTTTTATTTGGCATATTGCGATTATCATTTGGAGGATTATACCTTAGCAGCAACCCGGTTTAATATTTTTTATAAGCGTTATCCAACCAGTACTTTTGCTGAAGAAGCCTTATTTATGTCGGCTTTTTGTAATTATAAAAATTCACCAAATTATTCATTGGATCAAAGTGATACCGAAAAAGCAATTGAGGAAATGCAGTTGTTTATCAACGCTTTTCCAAATAGCCAAAGAAAAGATTCGTGTAATACACTGGTTGATATTTTAAGATATAAACTAGAAACAAAAGCATATAAATCGGCCTATTTGTACTTTCATACCGAAAATTATAAAGCATCTATTGTTGCATTTAACTCATTATTAGAAGAATTTCCGGATACTGATTACAAAGAAAAAGCTCTGTTTTATTCCTTAAATGCCAAATTTTTATTGGCAGAAAATAGCATTATATCAAAAAAATATGAAAGATATGAGGAAGTTATCAATTCTTATATTAAATTTGTAGATTCTTTTCCGAAGAGTGGGTTTATTAAACCAGCGGAAGAGTTTTATCAAAGTTCATTAAACTATAAAAATAAAAAATCAAGCAATGGATCATAAGAAGTTAAACGCACAGGTTTCTACTATTACCAGAGATAATAATGAGTTAGATAAAAATACAGGTAATATTTATGAAGCCATTACTATTTTATCCAAAAGAGCTAATCAATTAGAAGTAAAAGTAAAAGAAGAATTGGATGACAAATTATTAGAATTTGCTTCTAATATGGATAATTTGGAAGAAATTTTTGAAAACAGAGAGCAAATAGAAATTTCTAAGCACTACGAAAAACTTCCAAAAGCTACTGCGGTGGCTATTGAAGAGTATCTTCAAGGAAAGGTATATTATAGAAAACCAGAAGGTACTGAAAACCAAAAATAAAATAAAGCTCCCTGAGGCACTCGAAGGGATATTATCAGGAAAAAAAATCCTGCTTGCTATTACTGGAAGTATAGCCGCCTATAAAGCGGCTTTTTTAATTCGCGACTTAGTTAAAAAAGGAGCGGAGGTTAAAGTTCTTCTTACAGAAGATGCTAAAAATTTTGTCACCCCGTTGACTTTAGCAACCCTTTCTAAAAATCCAGTTTTATCTAATTTTTACGATTCAAAAACAGGCACTTGGGAAAATCATGTAGCATTGGGTGCTTGGGCCGATTTATTCATTATTGCTCCTGCTTCAGCAAATACGCTTGCAAAAATGGCTCATGGAATTTGCGATAACTTAGTTTTAGCCACCTATCTTTCTTGTAAAAGTCCTGTCATATTTGCACCTGCAATGGATTTGGATATGTATAAGCATCCAAGTACACAAAAAAACATCTCTACCTTACTTTCGTATGGAAATACCATCATTGAGCCCACCGAAGGCGAATTAGCCAGTGGTTTAATAGGCAAGGGGAGGTTAGAAGAACCAACAAATATTATTCTTCATATTGAAGATTTTTTCAAAAAAAAAAGTCTATTTAAGGGCAAAAACATTTTAATTACCGCAGGCCCTACCTATGAAAAAATAGATCCTGTTCGCTTTATAGGGAATTATTCTTCCGGTAAAATGGGATTTGCCCTAGCCGAAAAAGCAGCCGAAATGGGAGCTAAGGTAACCTTGGTTTCCGGACCTGTTTCTATTATTCATAAACATAATAACATAACTCGTATAGATGTTGAAAATACACAACAAATGTACCAAACTTGTGTTGATCAATTTAATAAAGCGGATATTACTATTATGGCCGCTGCTGTTGCAGATTATTCACCTGTAAACTATGCGAAGGAAAAAATTAAAAAGAATAGCACATTATCTATTGAACTAAAAAAGAATGTAGATATACTTCAATATTTAGGGCAAATAAAGACCAAGAAACAAATGTTGGTTGGCTTTGCGCTTGAAAGTACTAACGAGGTTGAATATGCTAAACAAAAAATAGCAAAAAAGAATTTAGACTATATTATACTAAATTCTCTTCGCGATAAAGGTGCTGGTTTTCAGTATGATACAAATAAAATAAGCATTTTTAACAAAAAAGGAATAAAGACCGATTTTAGTTTAAAACTTAAATCTGAGGTAGCCGAAGATATATTAAAATGCCTTTATGCCGGGTTTTAACAACAACCGGTAGCTTTCCTGTTTTCTGAAACATACGCTATATATAATGTGGGGTAAATTCCCACATTATATCAGACATCTATACCTTTAATATCCAGTACCACTATCTACCAACCACGGTGATTTGTTATTCCACCACCACCACCACCCATTTCACCACCACCCCAATTCCAGGGTTTTATACCAGAGAGTTTCTGTATTTCAGCATTAATTTTGTTTAATTCCATTTGCTTATTTTTCAAATCCTGGTTTGTCATATGTATTGATAACTTTACACGTCCTATATCAGCACTCGTAATACCTGATAAAATACCAGTTGCAGCTGAAAAGTGGGGGCTAGCATAATTTAAAAATAGAATTGTCATATCAATATCATCCCCAGCTTTATCAAGAGCCTTTACAGCAATCTTTTGCCTTCTTTCCTGTATCTCAGCTTCCGTGGGTACTTTTGGTATAATATCATTTGCTTCCATATACTCCAAATATTCTACACTATATTTATCTATTACTTGTTTAAATAACATAGGATTATCTTGGTACTTCTGATGTTTATTAACCAGGTTTCCCTCTTCAAATTCTAATTGGTAATGTTCTAGAACGTCAAGTGCTAGCGTCTTGCCTAAACCAGCAATGGCTTGTGAAGTTGTATACATTTTTGAAAATTTACCAAAATATTCTTTTCTCTGCTTCGCTTTTGTTAGAGATAGTTCTTGCTTCTCTAATTTTGATTTAAGTGCATTAATTTCATCTATTACTTTCTTTTCCTTGATGGACAGATTTTTTAGTTTTTCTTTTTTCTCTTTATCCCCATTTCCTTTGCTATCTGCCCCATTTGGGTCTGTATAGTAGACCGGGTTATTATCAAAGGCGCTATAAGGAGAATACATTGAATGGGTAACAGGATCAAGACTCAACCACCTTCCAACTCGAGGGTCGTATTGCCTAAACTCGGTTGTATATGAATTATCCTCCCCCTTCATCTCATCATCCTTCTCCTGCCCCTGAAACCCGTACCGATACTCCTTTTTCTCCC
>CAYOHR010000056.1:0-7124 GCA_964403835.1 uncultured Flavobacteriales bacterium | reverse complement strand
TTTAATTAAATAAACCTTCTAAAATACTGTTATCGACTATATTAGGCAAAGTAACCTTGAGCTTGGGTTCTTGTTCCATGGCGCGTTTAATGGCAAAAACAGCCTCATTATTACGGGCCCAGCTGCGACGGGCAATTCCGTTATTTACATCCCAGTGTAACATACTTTTTAATTTAGCATCTGCTTCGGGGGTACCATCCAAAACCATGCCAAAACCTCCGTTAATGACTCTCCCCACCCTACTCCGCCTCCATTGTGTAAAGAAACCCAGGTAGCTCCGCGAAAAGCATCGCCTACAAAATTTTGCACCGCCATATCGGCTGTAAACTGAGATCCATCATAGATGTTAGAGGTTTCCCGGTAGGGTGAATCGGTGCCGGATACATCGTGATGATCACGTCCTAACACCACCGGAGCTGATATTTTGCCGGATTGAATGGCTTGGTTAAAAGCTTCGGCAATTTTCATTCGGCCTTCGGCATCGGCATATAATATGCGGGCCTGCGAGCCCACAACCAATTTATTTTGTTTAGCCGATTTGATCCATAAAATATTATCTGCTAATTGTCCTTTAATTTCAGGGGGAGCCGTTTTATAAATTTCTTCCAAAACCTGTAAGGCAATGGCATCGGTGATGTCTAAATCGTTGGATTCGCCCGAGGTACATACCCAGCGGAAGGGTCCAAAACCATAATCGAAACACATGGGTCCTAAAATATCCTGTACATACGAGCGATATTTAAAATGCTCGGCATCCTTCATAATATCGGCCCCGGCCCGACTGGCTTCTAATAAAAAGGCGTTGCCATAATCGAAAAAATACATGCCTTTTTCGCTCAAGAGGTTAATGGCTTTTACATGCCGTATCAGGGTTTGCTGCACTCTTTTTTTAAATTCGTCCGGATTTTCTGCCATCATCTGATTGGCCTGCTCGTAGCTCATATCGACTGGGTAATAGCCCCCCGCCCAGGGATTATGCAAAGAAGTTTGATCGGAACCTAAATCTACCAAAACATTTTTGGCAGCTAGTTTTTCCCACAAATCGACTATATTTCCCAAATAAGCATAGGCTTTCGACTGGTTTTTAGCTTGGCTTTCTAAAGCTTTTTCAATGACCTCATCTAAATCTGAAATAACCTCATCCACCCAGCCTTGTTCTAAGCGTTTATTGGCGGCTTTGGCGTTTATTTCTGCGGTAACTCCGGCAATTTTAGAAGCCTTTGGTTGTGCTCCGGACATACCACCTAGGCCGGAAGTAACGAATAATACTCCTGTTGAGTTTGGAGTTTGGAGTTTGGAGTTTAGAGTTTCAGGGTTTGAGTTTCGGGTTTCGAGTTTTGAGTTTTGAGTTTCGGGTTTTTCACTTAATACTTGAGACTTAATACTTAATACCTTTCGTTTCGCATTTAAAACCGTGATGGTTGTCCCATGCACAATGCCTTGCGGACCAATATACATAAAGGAACCGGCGGTCATTTGTCCGTATTGTGTAACCCCCAGGGCATTAAATTTTTCCCAATCGTCGGGTTTTGAGTAATTGGGAATCATCATTCCGTTGGTTACTACGACTCGTGGAGCGCTTGTACTGGAAGGAAATAAACCCATAGGGTGGCCGGAATACAAAACCAGGGTTTGATCATCGGTCATTTGTGCCAAATACTTCATGGTAAGCAGGTATTGCGCCCAGTTTTGAAAAACCGCTCCGTTACCTCCGTAAGTAATGAGTTCATGCGGGTGTTGGGCCACGGCATAATCCAAATTATTGCTAAGCATAAGCATAATAGCGGCTGCTTGGGTTGATTGATGCGGAAATTCGTGAATGGGACGGGCGTATATTTTATAATCGGGACGAAACCGATGCATGTATATTCGGCCGTAGGTATTTAACTCGTTTAAAAACTCGGGAGCCAATACTGTATGATGTTTTGAAGGAAAATACCGCAATGCATTTTGCAGGGCCAGTTTTTTCTCTTCCAGGCTTAAAATTTGCTTTCGTTTAGGGGCGTGGTTAATGGATGAATCATAGGTTTTTGCACTCGGAAGTTCATCCGGAATGCCTTGTAAAACTGCTTGCTGAAACGATAGATTGCTCATAATTTATTAATTCATCGCTGCAAATATAGAAATTACTTGAAGGTCAATTTGTAATTCATCATTCGTAATTAATAATTCATCATTTTCCATTGTCAATTATCCATTATCAATTATTTCATTATATTTGCATCAGTTGTTTGGTTCTCGTTATTAAAATACGAGATTAAAAGGGAATCATGTGTAAAACATGAGCAGTTCCCGCTACTGTAAGTTCGTTCCGAAAGGAATTTAGCATGCTACAACCACTAAAACCTAGGTTTTGGGAAGGCGCTAAAAGAACAAGCCAGGAGACCTGCCAGCAACAAAAAAATTTAAAAGTGATACGGGAAAATATCACCATTTAACATGAAACAGAAAATATTCATATTTAGTGTTTTTTTATGTGTATGCAACCTAATGGGTATATATGCTCAAAATGGTATTGATACCATTCAAAAACTCCCGGAAACAACTATTATTGGCAATCGGAATAAAGAGTTTAGCGACCTGGATAAACAAAATGATTTAACATCAGGTCCTATTTCTACTATTTCCTCAAAAAATGCCTCTGAATTAATCTCAAAAAATATCAATGGCGCCATTCGCAATTATGGACCGGGTAATATTTCTACGCTTTCTATCCGGGGCGGAAATGCTTATCAAAACCTGGTTTTATGGGAAGGAATTTCTATCCAGAATGCCATGTTGGGCAATTTCGATTTCAGCTTAATTTCTCCTTTTTTATTTTCCACCATTTCTTTGCAGGTCGGCAGCGGCTCCTCGTATTGGGGCTCGGGTGCTATATCGGGCGTGGTTCAGTTAGAGAATAAAACAAGTAAAATAAACGCTTTGGAGATTTTTTCATTAACAGAAAACATCGGAAATTATTCGGCAGGTGTAAAAAGTCAGTTTTGGATTAAAAATGTATTTAACCGAACCACTTGTATTGTTAATAATTTCCAGAATAAATATACCTACTTTAATTCTTATGAAAACAAGCAGCAAACGCAGACGCAGGCAAGCAATAAACAAATCTCTTTTTTACAGGAAAACGCTTTTCTTTTAGGTAAAAGTCAAATGATAGAAGCAAAATATTGGTATAATTATTCGTTTAGGAACATTGCGCCGGCTATTAGCGGACCTCAAAATCAAACGCAGCAAATAGATGAATCATCGCGGGGAATATTGCATTGGCACAGCACCATCAACCCGCACCGGATGGATGTAAAAGCCGTTGTGCTGTATGAAGCCATTCAATATATAGATTCGGTTTCGGATATCTCCGATAAATCTGAATACCTCAACTATATTATAGAACCCCAATACACCTTTAAAAATCACCATTTCAAATGGCAAGTGGGTTCTCAAATCTCTTATTTTAACTTAAAAAATCCGAATTACGACAACAAAACCCATTTTAGTAAGGCAAGTTTGTTTAGCATTTATCAATTCGAATTCAAAAAAACAGGAATAACAGCCTCTCTTCGGGAAGAGCAAAACATGGGTGTTTTCTCGCCTTTAACAGGTTCTTTGGGAGCAAATCATTCCATCAATACACATTCAAAAATAAAAGCACTTTTAACCCGAAATTATCGATTTCCGACCCTGAACGATTTGTATTGGACCCCCGGGGGAAACCCTTTGTTAAAACCGGAGCAAAGCTGGGGCCAGGAATTGGGATACCGATTTGAATACTCCAGTTCCCAAGCAGAAATACGGGTATTTAACAGAAACACACAAAACTGGATTTTATGGACCCCAACGGGATCGTATTGGTCGCCAAAAAATATATTATCGGTGTGGAGCCGGGGCATTGAATTGGATGTAGATCATATCAAAAAAATAAATCAACATGTATCCTTGAAAGTATATGCCAATTTTAATTATGTATTAAGCACTAATCAAAAAACCACGTTAAATAACGACCAGTCGTTGAATAAGCAGTTAATTTATACACCCAAGCAAACAGGTTTAGCTCGTTTAGAAATCCACTTCAAAAAAACCGCATTTGAATACACCCAATCTTATACCAGCAAAAGATATACAAGCACAGATAATTTATTGTATTTAAATTCATTTACCATAGGGAATATGGGCATTAGTCAATTATTTGAAATAAAAAAGACCTCCCTGCAAATCTCCGGTATAATCAACAACATTTGGAACAACCCTTATGAAATGACGGTGGGACGTCCCATGCCTCTACGATATTACACTTTAAGCTTAATTCTTAATATACACTAAATAAAAACTATTTAAACTCTAAACTTTTTAACTCAAAACCCTAATTATTATGAAAAAACTTAAACTATTTTTTATGTCAGCTAGCTTATTTAGCTGCTTAGTATGTACATCGCAAGATTTTGAAAACATTTCTTTACAAACGGACACGTTTTGGGATGGATCTGACTTTTCCGGCGGTTTTACAAGTGGTATGGCTTATTTTCCCAATATTTATGACACTTCTTTTGGTTTTGGCTATTGGGCTGCTGGTTGGGCGGTATCTAACCGCGAAGATACTGTAACACAGCCATCTGATTTTTCGACTCAATTGTTTAATGCTAAACCTGGTTTAGGCCATTCATCGGTCAATTATGCCGTGGGTCAGCAAAATTCGTGGTTTCAAATTCAAACAGGTGCTACCTCGCAGAAGTATTTAACTAGTTTTTATATTTCCAATACTACTTTTGCTTATAATAGCATGACTTTTGGAGATTTTAGTGCTAAAAAATTTGGAGGACTTTCAGGAAATGACCCGGATTATTTTAAAGTAACCTTACGTTGGTGGAATTTAGGCGTTTTAGCTAATGATAGCATTGAGTTTTACCTGGCCGACTTCCGCTATACCGATAACGATAGCGATTATATTGTAAAAGATTGGGTGAAAGTGGATTGCAATAATCTAGCTTTTGATAGCATTCAATTTACCCTAAACTCTTCTGATGTAGGAGCATTTGGAATAAACACCCCTACTTTTTTTGTGATAGATGATGTTGAAATTACAGATATAAACGGAACAAATGTAACTGTCGAGGCTAAACCCGCTATTACTTTGTATCCTAACCCTACTACTAATCGAATTTATACCCAAAATAAAACCATCATAACAGAAGCCAATGTATTTGATCAAATGGGCCGAAAAGTTATAGAACTTGCAGCAAACAAAACCAATTACATAGATGTTGCGCATTTACCGGCAGGAAACTATTTCTTGAAAATGAATACAGAACAAGGTGTGTATTCGACAACGATTATTAAGAATTAATATGTACTAAGTGTTAAGTACTAAGTACTATGTTGATTGTAACATAATCTTAGTACTTGACTACATAGTACCTAGTACAAAAAATAAAACATGAGAAAAATAATAACTTTACAACTTTTATACTTTATAACTTGCAACGTATTTAGCCAATACGCCCCCTCTGTTGGAAATGTAGGCACTACGGCTATTTATAAGGACAGCAGCATTTTAACCTCCTGGGCAAAAGAGTGTTATTTACAAAGAGGTTTACAGGATATTTCAAATGATTCGCTGGGTTATGCCAGTGCGGGCGATGAAACATCGGCTATAGGAGCAGCTGGAGCCAATGGAACAGTCAGTTTAGGCGACGGCGGACAGATTACCTGTTTAATGGAAAATAATCTATTTAATGGTCCCGGGCCCGATTTTGCCGTTTTTGAAAACAGTTTTTCGGATGATTTTTTAGAACTGGCTTTTGTAGAGGTGAGCTCGGATGGCAATACTTTTGTCCGGTTTCCGGCCCATTGCCATACTGATACTTCTGCTCAAATGGGGACTTTTGGATTATCCAATGCCACAAACATGCATAATTTAGCGGGAAAATACCGCGCCTTATACGGAACACCCTTTGATTTGGAAGATTTAAAGGATTCGACCAATGTAAATATTGAAAAAATTACGCATATCCGAATTATTGATGTAGTTGGAAGTATTGACAATCAATATGTTACATATGATAGCGAAGGAAATAAAATAAATGACCCCTGGCCCACTCCCTTTCCATCAAGTGGTTTTGATTTAGATGCCATTGGAAGCATACACCAGCTTTTAGGCATACAGGAGGGCTCTAAAACCAATAACCTGGTTATTTATCCAAATCCGGTTAAAAAAGGCACCCCATTAAGCATAAAAGGGCCTTTTTATGATGTTATGGTAATTACGGATGTATTGGGGAATAAAATAAACACCATCACCATCAATACCAACGAAATGAAAACCGGAGTATATTTTATTCAATTATATGAGAAAAATACCCTGGTTGGCAGCAGCAAATTGGTGGTTGAATAAACATATGCGTGCGTTGGAAATGTATTCCTTGCCGTTGGCCGCTTTTGAGCGAAGATGGCTTGGGGTGATTTTGGCAAGCAGGGCGGGCCATGTGCGATTTAAAATCGCCAGCAGCGCTATTCAAGGAATACGATTTTTTTGCTCCGTCTTTTTTCTAAAAAAAGATGGAAAAAAATATATAATAATTTAATACTGAGTATGAAAAAGACACTTTATTTTGGAATAGGATTTTATTTGTTAACGAGTGCATGTAAAAAACACGAACCACCAATATTAGTCCCTGATAATCAAATAAATACCTCAACAGAATACTCCAAAGTCTACGTTGCCAACGAAGGTAATTTTCAATGGGGAAATGCCGAAATCACCAAATACGATTTAATCACCAATACCTTGAGTGAAAACCTGTATAAAATGGTGAATCAAACCGCCATGGGAGATGTGTGCCAAAGCATGTTTAACTATCAGAATATCACCTACATAGTTTTAAATAATTCACAAAAAATAGAAGTGGTTGATGCCCAGTTTAAAAAAAGCTATACCCTGACCGGATTTACCTCTCCCAGGTATATTTTACCCTTAAACGCCAGCAAAGCCTATGTAACCGATTTATACGCCAACGGCATTTGGATTGTTAACCTGGCTACGCATGTTATTGATGGAAAAATACCCTGCAATGGCTGGACGGAGGAACTCATCCTTAAAAATGACAAAGTGTATGTTACCAACCGCTATTCGG
>CAYOHR010000055.1:0-7516 GCA_964403835.1 uncultured Flavobacteriales bacterium | reverse complement strand
TGAATCAATTTCACTTAATTGTTTTACTCTTGGTTGATTAGTAAAATTATTTATTTAATAATTAATTCCTCTAGTTTTGTTTTACCCACGTTAAATCGGCAATTTCTTTTTGTTCGGTTATTTGATGTTGAATTTCTTTTAGGTGTTTTTTATTTCCTTGCTTTATTTCAAAAGAGTTTTTTTACTGTTTTTATAAAATTTTGGTATATTTTTTTCTGATATTCTGATACTTCTTAGGCTTTGTTGTTTATAGAAACTACTTTTTTCATTATCAATCATTAATTATACATTTTCCATTATTTTAAACTATTTTTGCCCTTTAAAATAATTGCATGGCAGTAGAAGTTTTATTACCTAAAATGGGTGAAAGTGTTGCAGAAGCAACCATCACAAAGTGGTTAAAAAATGTAGGAGATACTATTAAAGAAGAAGAAGCCATTGTTGAAATAGCCACCGATAAAGTAGATAGTGAAGTCCCTTCGCCCGCTTCGGGCATTTTAAAAGAAATTCGTTTCCAGGAAGGAGATGTAGCCAAAGTAGGACAAGTTATTGCTGTTATTGCAGCAGCCAACGAGCAAGCATCGGTTGTAAAAGAAGAAAAAGCAGCTCCGGTTGCCGAAAAACAAGTGCAAGCAACACCTGTAGCCCAAAATTCAAACATTCAGGCAAGAGAAGAAAAAAACTCAGATAAATTTTATTCACCCCTGGTTAAAAATATAGCCAAACAAGAGGGCATTTCGTTTAACGAATTAGATGTGTTATCCGGTTCAGGAAAAGATGGACGAGTGACCAAAAAAGATATTTTAGACTATGTAGAAAATAAAGGAACCCAAAAAGCACCAGAGGCCCCTGTTTCTGCTCCTGCAGCTCCTTCGGTTTCTGAAGCAAAACCAGCTGCTGTGGCTTCTGCCCCGGTTCGTGTAAGTGACGGCAATGTAGAAATCATAGAAATGGACCGTATGCGCAAGTTGATTGCGGATCACATGGTAAAATCGAAACATACTTCTCCGCACGTTACTTCGTTTGTAGAAGCAGATGTTACCAATTTGGTATTGTGGAGAGAGAAAATAAAAGGCACTTTCGAGAAAAAAGAGGGGGAGAAAATAACGGTAACCCCTATTTTTGTTGAAGCAGTGGTTAAAGCCATTAAAGATTTTCCTTTAATTAATATTTCTGTTGAAGGTACGACCATTATTCGTAAAAAATATATCAATATTGGCGTAGCTACTGCGCTTCCTTCGGGTAATTTAATTGTTCCGGTGGTAAAAAATGCCGATCAGTTAAATTTAACCGGACTTACCAAATCATTAAATGGGTTAATAAGCCGGGCGCGTACCAATAAATTGCAACCCGATGAAATACAAGACGGTACCTTTACCATAACCAATGTAGGAACCTTTGGTAATGTGATGGGAACACCTATTATTAACCAGCCCCAGGTAGCTATTTTAGCAACCGGAGCTATTCGTAAAAAACCAGCTGTTATTGAAACTCCGGAAGGAGATTTTATTGGTATACGGCATATGATGTTTTTATCGCTTTCGTATGATCATAGAGTGGTTGATGGATCTTTAGGCGGCGCTTTTTTAAGAAGAGTGGCCGACTATTTAGAACAGTTCGATTCTAAACGGGAAATTTAGAATCAAGTTTTTCATCTATTAAAAAAGATGAAAGAATTATTATTAAAAATTAACAAAAATAAAGTATTTAAATATCTTTGCATTACTTATTTAATTAGAAATAAATCCAATAAAAAATGAATAAATTAGCCTCTTTTTTAACTTTTTGTGCTGTTCTTTTTACAACATATATCCAGGCTCAAGACTCCTTTTCGAGTAAATTTGCAGATGCCAATCTTTCTATGGAAGATAAAAATTATGAGCAAGCACTTCCTATTTGGAAAGAACTTTTACAAACAGATCCGGAAAACGGAAATTTAAACTACAAAGTAGGGTTGTGTCATTTTTACTTGCCAAACCAAAGAAACTTATCCTTCCCTTATTTTGAAAAGGCCGCTATAAATTATACCAAAACGTATGATATTTTTTCTCCCCAAGAAAAAAGAGCTCCGGTTGAGGTTTTATACTATTTGGCCGAAACCAATATTTTAAATAACAAAATAGATGATGCGGTTGTCTATTTTGAAGAATTTATGAAAGCTGTTCCTAAAAAGCACATTTTGTATGGAGAAGCAGAACTGGGTATAGAAAAATGTGCTACTGCCAGAGAAATGATTGCTAATCCGGTAAACATTAAAGTAGAAAGTTTAGGAGATAAAATTAACAGTAAATACCACGAACATAGTCCTGTTTTATCTTTAGATGAAACAGTTATTTATTTTACTTCTCGCCGATTGAGAACAGACAGCTCTAATTTCAATAATGTTGATGAAACAACCGGTAAATATTACGAAGATATTTATGTGTCGTATAAAGATGAAAACGGAGTATGGCAAGATCCTGGTTTATTACCTTTTAGCCGAAGAGATGGACACGATGCTTCTGTTGGTTTAAACGGTGATGGAACTACGCTTTATATCTATCGCGATGAGGTAAACGGAAGTTTGTATGAAAGCAAATTGGTCGAAGATGCCTGGACCATACCAACCTTCATGAAATCAAACATTAATACCAAATATTTCGAATCGCATTTATCTGTTTCCAATGATAATACCCGACTATATTTTGCAAGTGATCGCAAAGGCGGATACGGAGGTCTAGATATTTATGTGTGTAAAAGATTACCCAATGGCGAATGGAGTTTGGCTCAAAACTTAGGGCCTGTAATTAATACCAAATATGATGATAACGCTCCATATATTCATCCAGATAATAAAACGTTGTATTTCACATCACGCGGACATAAAAACATGGGTGGATATGATATTTTTCATGCAGAATGGCAAGAAGATGGCAGCTGGACTGCACCCAAAAACATGGGATATCCTATTAACACTACCGGAGATGAGCTTTCTTTTTATACCTCACCTGATGGAAAAAGAGCTTATTATTCGTCTGCAAAAGAAGGTGGTTTTGGCGAGGGAGATATTTATGTGATGAGTATGGTTGATGCCGAAGAAACAGGATTAACCCTGGTAAAAGGAAAAATTGTTATCCCTGAAGGTATGGAATTTCCTAAAAACCTACGAGTGGTTATGACGGATAACGAAACCGGTAATTTTGTTGCGGAAAGTCGCCCAACAAAACGAAACGGATCTTATGTATTTATTATTCCTCCCGGAAAAAACTACAAACTTACGTATGAGTTAGATGGTGTTGAGTTTTATAGCGAAAGTACCTTTGTTCCTTTTGGGTCTGAATACAAAGAAATTCAGAAGGAAATATCTTTAGATCCGGTTAAAATAGGAACAGACAATGCCAATAAATTAATCGTTAAAAATGTTTTACAAGACAAATCCCCAAAATGGCAATTGCGATATAAAAACAGCAAGGAACGTATAAGCCCTGGCCAAAAAGCTGTTTATATGGCTAACGATGGCAAGGTATTATATGAAGAGCCCATTAGCGAAGAAGGGTATTTTAAATATTATGCTTTAAATGAAAATGAAGCGTATTACTTTAAAATAAATAATTTACAAGACTATAAATTATGTGAAGAAGGGGAAATAGTATTAATTGGAAAAGACAAGGATTCACAACTCTTATTGCCTGATAATAATTGCGTTTTTACGAAATACAGTGCAGGAACAGCGCAAGTTATTTCGTATGATAAATCGTTCTTTATTCCCAAAGGTTTAAAAGCAAAATACATCGATGCTCAAAATAATGTAATTGCGGTGTATGATGTTGATCAGAAAGGGCATTTCAATTACTATGAATTACCGAACTTCCGAAGCTATATTGTAGTGTTGGAAAATGCAAGTGGTGTTAAGTGTGAAGATGCACTTATTGTAATTTCAGGAAATGATAAGCAACGACATTATTTATCTTCCTCTGCCAACGATTGCACCTTTAAAGTGTTAGATGAATCTAAATTTGCATACGTGGGTTCTGAAATTATTTCAGACGCAACCAAAGCTCTTTACTTAAATGAAGAAGGAACCATCATGTTTGAAGAATCCATTACATCGAATACCTTTAAATATCACCTTTTACCGATTGATAAGCCTTATAGAATAAAGTTTGTTGAAAACGATCAAACCCTATGTAAAGGGGGCGAAATTCATTATATCAGAAAAGATGGAAGTGGGTATAAATTAAAATCAGAAGAAGATTGTATTTATAAAATATATGACATCTTAATGCCTGATAAAAACAAGGCTATGTTTGCAAGCGAAATGCTTCCTAAAAAGGCAGAGTCTGTTGCAAAAGTGGATGATAAGCCGAAAACAGCCGATGAAAAAATCTTACAAAAACATGAAGAAAGCGTAGTGCAAACTTCAAGAGGGCCAAATGAATTGATGTACAAAACGAACTTTGAATACAATAAAAATAAAATTAATATATCTGACGCTAAGTTCAAAAAATTTGTGAACGATGGGTATGCTTTATACAAAAAGCTGGGAACCTTAGATATCGCTGTTGAGTCCGGAGCTTCTAAAGTGCCTACAAAAACCTTCAAAAATAACGAAGAGTTGGCTCGTTTACGTGCATACCAAGCTCGTGACTTAATTATAGCCGAAT
The DNA here is from genome assembly GCA_964403835.1 of uncultured Flavobacteriales bacterium. Lineage (GTDB taxonomy): Bacteria > Bacteroidota > Bacteroidia > Flavobacteriales_G > JALEGO01 > CAYOHR01. Next base: position 2,873 of record CAYOHR010000055.1, on the reverse strand, counting down.
TGGTTAAAAAAGGAGTAGATAAAAATAAAATTAACGTTCGTGATATCACTTATTTAGAACAAGGACCGGAATACAATCAAGATGCTCAAAAAATATCTTTATATAAACCGTTTCAATACGTGAAATTGTGGGTGACAAACATAAATAAATAGTTGTATTAAGTATTATGTATCAAGTCTTAAGTAAAATACATCATCTAATTTATTAATCTTAATACATAATACTTAGTACTTAATACAATTAACATGAAACTCCACCTTAAAAAACCCATTGTATTTTTTGACTTAGAAGGAACCGGAGTCAATGTGGCCAGCGATCGCATTGTTGAGTATTGTTTTACAAAATTAAAACCCAACGGCGAGCAAGAAATTTTACAAGGCAGATTAAATCCCGGTATTCCTATTCCTTTGGAGGCATCATTAATTCACGGAATTTATGATAAAGATGTTCAGGAAGAACCTATTTTTAAAGAAGTAGCCCAAAAAATTAACGCTTTTTTAGAAAATGCCGATTTAGGAGGGTATAATTCGAATAAATACGACATCCCCATTTTAGCAGAGGAAATGTTGCGTGCCGGCATCGATTTTGATATTTCGAAACGGAAGTTAGTCGATGTACAGGTTATTTTTCATAAAATGGAGCAACGCACCTTATCTGCCGCCTATAAATTTTATTGCCAGAAAGAATTAGTGCCCCACCAAGCCGAAGCGGATATTACCGCCACCATTGAAGTGTTGGAGAAACAATTAGAATTATACGCAGATAAAATAGAAAACAACATCGATTTTTTAAGCACGTTTACCTCCACTAATCATACTATTGATTTTGCAGGTCGTTTTATTTACGATGAAAAAGGCAACGAAATCATTAATTTTGGTAAACATAAAGGAAAAACCGTTGCCGAAATTTTAGAAAAAGAACCCAGTTATTATACGTGGATCATGAATGGCGATTTCCCTTTGTATACTAAAAAAGCTTTAAAAGAAATTAAAGAAAAAATACAAATCCGCAAATTAGCCGATAAGTTTAAACCATCTGTTTAGTAAGGCTTTGATTATTAATTTAGCATAGAAATTTTACCACCAAGGCACTGAGAACACAAAGAAACACTAAGCCTTAGTGAATCTCAGTGAGCTTAGTGCCTTAGTGGTTTTATTTAAAGTTTTACATATTAATTGAATTTCTAAACCTGTGACAACTAAACCCTACTCATCTTTTACCTTAGTTTTTAAGTATTTGCGCTATTTTTTAAAAGCCAAATCAAAGTACGATATCCATTCTCCTTTTTTGTTTGAGTTTGTAACCCAGGTTTTGAATGATAAAACGCAATACCCCAATTATAAATGGCCCGAAATTATTCGCCAACAATTTTTAAAAGATAATCGGGTAGTGGAGGTAGAGGATTTAGGCGCAGGATCAAGGGTACATGCATCATCGACCCGGAAAGTATCTTCCATTGCAAAAAGTGCGCTCAAAAGCAAAAAACTAGCACGTTTATTATTTAGAATGGCTGCTTTTTATAAGTGTAAAAACACCATAGAATTAGGTACCTCCTTAGGGGTTACGAGCGCTTATTTAGCCTTTTCGCAAGATGAAACCAATGTGTATACCATTGAAGGCAGCAAAGCTATTGCCGATTTGGCTTTTGATAAGTTTAGGCGGTATAAAATTGCCAATGTAAAAGCGATACAAGGTTCGTTTGATGATAAATTGCCGGAGGTTTTAAGTAAACTGGAGGCGGTAGATTTGGTTTTTATAGATGGAAATCACCAATACGAGCCTACATTAAAGTATTTTGAATTATGCCTTCAAAAGAGTCATTCTAAGACCATATTTGTGTTTGATGATATACATTGGTCGCCTGGAATGGAAAATGCCTGGGAAGCGATAAAAAAGCACTCTAACGTCACTTTAACGGTCGATTTGTTTTTTGTCGGCATTGTTTTTATGCGCGAAGGGCTCAGTAAAGAAGATTATGTGTTGAGGTTTTGAGCAAAGGGGAGGTGGTAGATTTAGTTTTTATAGATGGGAATCACCAATATGAGCGCACATTAAAGTATTAAGTTATGTCTTCAAAAGAGCCATTCTAAGATTTGGTCATCTGGGATGGAAAATGCCTAGGAGAGCATATTTATTTGCACGGTTGATTCAGTATTAACCAATACAAACCTAAATCAGCCACTGCCCTTGTGAAATTTTCGAACCCAACCGGCTTTACAATATAGCTGTTCGCTCCTAACTGATAACAAGTTTTAACATCCGGATCTTCTTTTGAAGAGGTAAGGACCACCACAGGTATTCCTTTTGTTTCTTCTACTGATTTTATTTTTTTGAGAAACTCAATCCCATTTACTTTTGGCATGTTTAAATCCAAAAGAATGACTTTTGGTTGAATGCTAAGGTCTTTATCGGTGAACTTTCCGTTACCGAAAATGAAATCTAATGCTTCGGCGCCATCTTTAACATGTAATAATTTATTGATAACATTGTTTTTTCTTAGAGCCCTAAGGGTTAGTTCAGCATCATCCATGTTGTCTTCTACCAATAAAATGTCTACATCGTAAGATATCATTTGCAGCAAAATTTTGATTAAATAATTTTAACTTTTTTTGTTAAAAACTAAGGTAACGAAAAATTATTATCTTTACAAAGATAGTGCCTGGATAATAGGGGTAAACCCCTATTGCTTATAGGGTTAAGACAGGAGCGATTAGGTTTATTATTAATTATAAATTAGTATAATATGATAAGATTTTTTAAAAAAATTGTTTTAGTGTTTTTATGCCTTTTGGCAAATAAAGGATACACCCAAACAGAAGACAGTGTTCTTTCTGTTGATAATGTAAAAAAATTAAGTCTGGAAGACCTAATGA
>CAYOHR010000054.1:0-7768 GCA_964403835.1 uncultured Flavobacteriales bacterium | reverse complement strand
CGTATTTTACATCGGTTGAACCAATAAACCAATCGTCATACGAATAAAAAGGATGTTCCACGGGTCGGGCAATCAATTTTCGACCTGTATATGCTCTAGCTAATTTAACAGCCGCAGTAGTAATAACAGAGCCATTTTTAGCATACTTAATCATATCATGTACTTTCACTAAACCCAAAAATCGCTCGGCCATTTCACCTTCAATATAGGAAGGACGAGAAAAATTAACCCCTTTGTGTAATTCTTTAATAATTCTATCTAAAACAGGCTCATAAGCATGCCCTAAACTAACCGAAGCCAATCCACTAAACGATTCTAAAAATTTATTTCCATCTAAATCCCAAACATAGGCTCCCTTACCGTGCGTGATGGCTGCCGGGGATAATAAAGGAAACTGATCATCTCCTTTTGAATACGTATGAGCTCCACCGGGAATTAAATCGTGAATTTTTTTTCGGTATTCATTCGATTTGGTGAAGTTTGTTATAAAAGTAGATTCAGAATGTATCATTCAATTGTTTTTGGCTACGCAAATTTAATATGTTGTATTAAATAGGATGTATTAAGTAGTAAGTTTATTTACAAAATCATGATAATTTTTGGTAATATTAAAATAATCGTCCCAATGTTTTTTAATAATTAAACGCCCCTGTTCCGAATTAAGGAATAACTTTTTAAAATCGATTATTTTTTGAGCAATGGATAAAAGTTCTTCTTCCTCCCCAACCAATACACCTGTTTTTGTGTTTACTATTTCGGAGCACCCACCTACATCAGTTGATAAGATAGGGATGCCGAAGCTTTGGGCTTCCATCATCGAAATAGGTAAACCCTCTGTTTCTGATAGACTCATAAACAAATGAACGGGAGTTTCTCTATAAAAACGCATCACTTCTTCATTGCTTTTTTTACCCAAAGCATGATATTTAATGTCTTGATTTTTGAGAAGTTGATCTTTTACCGCATGATACAGGGGCAAGCTTTTATCTTCTGATGAATCTGATTCTTCTCCAATGTGGTACCAGGTTACCGGTATATTTAATTTTAAAATAGTTTCTCCAATTAAATGAATTCTTTTTACATTTCGGATTACAGCACAAGAAACAATGGTTAATGGCTCCTCTGGAGGAAAGGGGTTCAATCCATTTTCGTAAGAGCCTAAATAAAAACAGGTTATTTTATTGGCAAATGCTGGGTACCTATTTTTTAAATAAGTTTCCCCCGTTTTTGAAATAGGAAATACAGCAGATAAATTTTTAAGTTGAAAATATTTAAATGGTAAACGGCCTGTTTTTGGCTGCCTCCATTCATACAAATCGCGGCCATGCGCCCGAGAAAATGCATTTAAAGCAACCCCTCTTTTTTTAAGAATAGCTAAGGCAGTAGCGTAGTTATTAAGCCAAAAGGATAAAAATATAGCATCCTTAGAAAGATTCTTTTCTTGAATAAAGCCTTCTATTTTTTGGGCTTTGGATAAGCAATTTAGTGCCTCATTTAACAGCGTTCTCCATTGAAACAAATAGATCCAGTTAAATTTAATCAGTATGTCGGTTATGATAATTTGAAAAATAAAAAAGAAATTCTTTTTAAATAAAAAAGGCTTATTCAAATTTTGACTGTCTATTTTAGCATACTCCGCATTAGATGGGAGTTTAAAAGAATTATTTTTTTCTTCTACGATAACAAAAACATGCCTGAATCTTTTAGATAATTCAACCACTTCATTTTGTTCAAATGAGCTGTTAATGGATTCAAATACTAAAACAATATCACGGTTTTCATTCATTTTATAAGTACCGTCTTACGTGGTTAATTGAACAAAATTCTGAAATAATTTCATTCCAAATTTATGGCTCTTTTCAGGATGGAATTGCACTCCATAAATGTTCCCCTGATTTATACCTGAATCAAATTCAAGGCCGTGGGTTGTTTTTAAAATGGAGTTTTTTTGATCTTCAACCTGAACATTGTATGAATGCACAAAATAAAATCGAAATTCTTCTGTAAATCCTTCTGTTAATTGATTTTCTTTGGTTTTATGGACTAGATTCCACCCCATGTGCGGAATTTTTAATTCGGTATTCTCAAAAGAAAACTTTTTAGTATAGGCATTAATCCATCCTAAACCCGGCAGTTTTCCCTCTTCGCTTCCCTTAGTAAGCAATTGCATTCCTAAACAAATCCCTAAAAAAGGTATTTTATCCTCTAAAGCTTTCTTTTCAAGAACAGGTTTTAAACCTTTTTCAGCAATTTTGGTCATAGCGGTATCAAAAGCTCCAACCCCGGGTAAAATAATTTTTGCAGCCTGATCAATTTCTTCAATTTTATCCGTAATACAAGACTTTGCGCCAATCTTTTTCAGCATATTTTGAATAGATGCAATGTTTCCCATTCCGTAATCTATTATCGTAATCATTTTGTATCTCCTTTGTAGAATTTATAATTAAATCTTTCTGAAAAAAAACTTCCTTGTAAATATAAAACGAAAATTAAAATGAACGAGAACTTACAAGAATAATTCATGGAAACCTTTATAAAATAATGAAATATAGAAACTATCTATTTTTAACAAAAAAGCATACATTTGCAAGCTAATTTTTTCATGGTGCATAAATGTTTAATCATGAAATTTTAATAAATATATGTCAAATAAAGAATCTTGGGGATCACGCGTTGGCTTAATTCTTGCTATGGCAGGGAATGCGGTTGGATTAGGTAATTTTCTTCGTTTCCCGGTTCAAGCAGTTCAAAACGGAGGTGGGGCTTTTATTATCCCTTACTTGGTATGCTTTTTGCTAATGGGTATTCCTCTGCTTTTTATTGAATGGAGTATGGGACGTTTTGGCGGAAGTAAAGGACATCATTCCACACCCTCCATTTTTGATTCGATGGATAAGCGAAAATTTTGGAAATACATAGGTGTTTTTGGAATTTTCACCAATATTGGAGTAGCGGCTTATTATTGCTATCTCGAATCATGGACCCTTTCCTGGATGTATCATTCGGTTATTAGAACCTTTTCTGGTCAAACACAAGAACAAGTGGCCCAGTTTTTTGGAAATTATGTCACTATCACTTCTACTTCTTACGAACCCATTATTTTTTGGATTTTATGCCTTATTTTAAACACCTGGATCCTTTCAAAAGGCTTAAGCGGCGGCGTTGAAAAAGTAGCAAAAATTGGGATGCCTTTATTAATCATTTTTGGAGCATTTTTGGCTTTTAAAGCCATTACCCTGAAAGGTGGGGAACATGGCGCTATTAACCCTGGCACCATGGGCCTTAACTTCTTATGGACACCTCATTTTAATACAATATGGAACGCAAAAGTATGGTTAGCAGCTGCAGGACAAATATTCTTTACCCTTTCTGTTGGTATGGGCTCTATTCAATGTTACGCTTCGTACATTAAAAAAAAGGATGATATTGCCCTCAACGCTATGAGCGCAGGCTGGATGAACGAATTTGTGGAAGTTGTTTTAGGATCTGCTGTCATTATTCCCATAGCCGTTGGTTATTTGGGAATTGATAAAGTGATTGAAATGACAAAAACAGGAGGTTTAGGACTCAGTTTTAAAACCTTGCCCTATCTTTTTGAACAATGGGGATCCCTTCTGGCAGTGATATGCGGTGTTTTTTGGTTTGGATTGTTATTTTTTGCAGGTATTACCTCTTCTTTAGCCATGGGAATGCCCTGTATGGGATTTATGATGGATGAATTTAATTGGAATAGAAAAAAATCGGCCTGGGCCTTCGGAACCGTGATTTTTATTTTGGGATTACCTACTGTTTTATTCTTTAACCATGGGGTATTTGATGAGTTTGACTATTGGGCAGGTACTGTTTCACTGGTAATTTTTGCCTTGCTAGAAGTTATTTTATTTGCCTGGGTATTTGGTATGGAAAAAGGCTGGAAAGAAATTACTTCAGGTGCAGATATTAAAGTCCCTATTATTTTTAAATACATTATTAAGTATGTTACTCCTTTAATGCTTGGATTTATCTTTTTGAATAGCATACCCGATATTGCAGATAAAATAAGCAATCGGGCTATCTATATAAATACTATTAAAAGCAGTGTTGCAAATAAAGAATTTGTGATCGACAATGAAAACGACTTATATGATGTTGAAAATATGGAAGAAGATGAATTTAAAAGCCATTTAAAAGTAACCGAATTAAAACTAAATAAAAAGTCATTGGGCGACTTAAAAAAATTGGCTCGGAAATTAAGCCCGGAAGATCAACAAAAAATTACACAAAGCCGGTATTACATTAATGGATCAAGAATATTATTAATTTCAGTATGGGTTTCCATTGCTTATTTAGTTTACATTGCATATAAAAAACGCTTTAAACAAGGGAGAATTAACACATGAATACACCTGCATTAATAATGCTATTATCCTCACAAATTTTAATTACCGCCTTTGTGGTCTATTTTTTTTGGAAGGTTCTTAACACGCCTAAAAAACCTGAACCAGACTCATTTACTGAAAATGATTCTGAATAATTTTAAAGATTTTATTCCATAGATTTTGGCAAACAACTTGAAAAAAATCTTCAAAGAATACTTTACTTTAAATACCTCTCAGCGAATAGGCATGCTTATTTTATTGCTTATTCTAAGTCTATTAATTTTAATTAAAATTTTTCTTCCCTATTTTTATACCCCATCTCCCCCGCTTAATTCTTATAAAATAAAGACCCAAATAGATTCCCTTCTTACCCAAAAGGAATTAGAAAACAATCAAGATTCTTTAAATATAACGGATAGCACTTTTCAGGAAAAAAATGACACTTTTTTTCAAATCAAACATTTTAAAGAACCTTCATATCCAAGAACTTATTCATACTCACAACAAGAAATTGTTGAATTAAATTCTTTAGATTCAGTAAGCATTTTAAAAATAAGAGGAGTTCCACGATTTGTATTGACGCGCATTCTTAAATATAAAGAACTCCTGGGGGGATATTCAAACACTTTTCAGTTGAAAGAAATTTATGGAATGAATGATACCTTGTTCTCTAAAATAAATGCTCAAATAAAGGTTGATCCTTCAAAAGTGACAAAAATAAATGTGAATACTGCTGATTTTAAAATCCTATTAAAACATCCTTATTTAGAATATCCCGAGGTAAAAAAGCTGGTTGCTTTTCGCAAAAGCGAAAGTTTAACAAATGAAGACGTGAATGATTTGCTTGGGAACGAATTATATGTTAAAATTGCACCTTATTTATCTTATTAAATAAAAAGTTTCAATCTTTTTAATGATCATAGAGTATTGAATTATAGGCCTACCTAATATGAAAAATTTAAAATCATACATCCGTGAAATTCCAGATTTTCCAAAGCCTGGAATTAATTTTAAAGATATTACTCCCCTCCTTGAAAATCCTGCTTATTACAAAGATGTAATTGCCGAATTTGAAGAGCAAATAAAAGGAATACAACTAGATGCTATTATTGGTATTGAAAGCAGAGGATTTATTTTTGGCATGCTTTTGGCTTATAAATTAGATATCCCCTTTGTGTTAGTAAGAAAAAAAGGGAAACTGCCCTTTCAAACCGTCTCTCAAAAATACGATCTAGAATATGGAAGTGCAGAAATTGAAATGCACATAGATTCTGTTAAACCCGGACAAAAAGTATTAATTCACGACGATTTACTAGCTACCGGCGGTACTGCAGCGGCAGCAGCGGAGTTAATTACCAGACAAGGGGCTATCATTCAATCTTTTGCTTTTTTAATTGAATTAGAAGCCTTACAAGGACGAAAAATCTTAAATTCGTATTCCAATAATATTATTTCGCTTATTAAATATTAATATAATCAATACTTGAATTCACTATGGACTTTAATCAAAACGAAAACCAAAAACTAATTGCCGAAATGATTCGTGATTATGGAAAAACAAATATTCTTCCATACGTTATGGAATGGGATGAGAGCCAAGAACTTCCTATTAAAGTATTAAAAAAATTCGGTGAAATGGGCCTAATGGGTGTTTTAGTTCCTACTGAATATGGTGGATCAGGTTTTGGATATTTCGAATATGTTACCGCATTAACAGAAATCGGTAAAATGTGCGGATCTATTTGTTTATCAGTAGCAGCTCATAATTCACTTTGTACAGGTCATATTTTAGAGTTTGGAAATCCGGAACAAAAGAAAAAATACTTACCTAAATTAGCTACCTGCGAATGGTTAGGCGCTTGGGGATTAACTGAAACAGGAACCGGATCAGATGCAGGCGGAATGAACACCACCGCCATTAAAGATGGTGATTATTGGGTTATTAATGGGGCAAAAAACTTTATTACCCATGGTATTTCCGGTGATGTTGCTGTAGTTATTGTTCGAACCGGTGAAAAAGGAGATTCGCATGGCATGTCTGCTTTTATTATAGAAAAAGGAACTCCTGGGTTTTCTTCCGGAAAAAAAGAAAACAAATTAGGAATGAGAGCCTCAGAAACAGCCGAATTAATTTTTAATAATTGCCGAATTCACAAAGATCAACTATTGGGTAATGAAGGAGATGGATTTATCCAAGCCATGAAAATTTTAGATGGCGGTCGAATTTCTATTGCCTCCGTTTCGTTAGGAATTGCAAAAGGTGCGTTTGAAGCATCTATAAAATACGCCAAAGAACGTCAGCAATTTGGCAAACCCATTGCTGAGTTTCAAGCCATTTCTTTTAAATTAGCAGATATGGCAACAGAAATTGAAGCAGCAGAATTATTAACTTTTCAAGCAGCCGCTCTAAAAAACAACAAACAGAAAGTAACTAAAGAATCTGCATTTGCTAAATATTTTGCCTCAGAAGTTGCCGTAAGATGCGGAAACGAAGCCGTACAAATTCACGGTGGATACGGCTACACAAAAGACTTTCCGGTAGAAAAATTCTATCGCGACTCTAAACTTTGCACCATCGGAGAAGGAACCTCTGAAATACAAAAATTAGTTATTGCACGAGATATTTTAAAATAATTATTTAGTTTTTAAGAAAATTCATTTATATTTGCTCAAAATTTTATAAGAAATGCTTATTATACCTATTAAAGACGGAGAATCAATCGACAAAGCCTTAAAGAAATTTAAGAAAAAATATGAGCGAGTTGGTGTTTTAAAAGAATTAAGAGAAAGAAAACAATTCATAAAACCTTCCATTGTTGTTAGAGCAACAAAACTGAAAGCAATTTTCAGAAGACAAATGCAAGAGTCTTTGTCAGTTGAATAATTAACGCAACATTTTTACAATATATACGTTATAAAGCATCCATATGGATGCTTTTTTAATTTATAAAAATGAGTTTTTAAAATATCTCGAAGAACACAAGAGATATTCTTTAAATACTATTGTGTCCTATGAAAATGATTTGTCTCAAGCTTATCATTTCCTCCACGAAACCTACCCTACTGTTTTATTAGAAGATCTAAAGCCAACATACATTCGATCATATTTGGCCGATTTAAAATTAAAAAACTTAAGTAATTCAAGTATCAATCGGAAAATTTCTTCGTTAAAAGCTTTTTTTAGATATCTCAAATTAAAAAAAGTAATTGCAAATAATCCTTTAGCTGCCACTCATAACCTAAAACTCGAAAAAAGAATCCCCTCCTTTTTCTCAAAAGAACAAATGGGGCTGGTATATGATGGGCACCATAATACGGAAGCTTCTGATTTTAGCAGACTCAGAGACGATCTTATTATCGATTTCTTCTATTCCTTTGGTTTGCGTTTAAGCGAATTAATAAGTTTAAAA
>CAYOHR010000053.1:1083-8091 GCA_964403835.1 uncultured Flavobacteriales bacterium | reverse complement strand
AAATAGCTGAATCGTATCGCCGGATGTTTTCCATAGAACCCGATAATGGACCGGTAAACCCTTTTGAAACCGGAATTTTATTGGCTTATACATACCCTGAACGTATTGCATATGCCCGACCAGGAAATAATGCTCAATTTCAGTTATCCAACGGTAAAATAGCAGCAGCGGGTCATCGGGATGATTTGGCAAGCGAGTCATGGTTGGCTATTGCTCACCTAGATGATCGCGAGGGAATGGGCAAGATTTTTTTAGCATCTCCCTTAAATCCAACCGATTTAAAACCTTTATTAAAAGAATTAGAAATAACCACCTGGATTACTAAAAAAGGAGGTGTGATAGCCACCAAAGAATTGCGTTTGGGAAGTATTGTTTTACAAAGTAAACCATTGCAAAATCCAAGCCAGGAGCAGATTGTTAAGGCCATTACAGAAGTCATAAAAAAAGAGGGAAGTGTATTACTTCCTTTTGATGATGAAAAAGTAAGTCAATGGCAGCATCGTATCGCAAGTTTGCGTATTTGGCAACCCGACCAAAATTGGCCCGATGTAAGTACGGAGCAACTCCTTGCTACCAATGAAGAATGGCTGACTCCTTATTTAAACCAAATAAAAACCCCGGCTGATTTAAAAAAGTTGGATTTGGTAACCATTCTCCAGCATCATCTTTCGTATGAAAAACAAATTTTATTGGATGAACTAGCGCCGGCTAAAATAGAGGTACCCAGCGGATCGTTTATTTACTTAAAATACCAGGCCAATGGCACAGCACCTCTTTTAGAAGTTCGCTTGCAAGAGGTTTTTGGTTTGCCAGAAACTCCCAGAGTCAATCAAGGAAAAACCCCGGTTCTTATGCATCTTTTATCTCCAGGATATAAATTGGTTCAAATTACCTCTGATTTAAAAAGCTTCTGGAATAATACCTATTTTGAAGTAAAAAAAGATTTGCAAAGGCGATATTCTAAACATGCCTGGCCCGATGATCCCTGGACAGAAAAAGCCATCAGTGGCGCCAAGAGAAGAAGAAATCAGCAATAAATTCTTGTTTATTTACCCAAAGGATTTTTTTATTAATTTGAATTCTTTTTGCGTAAGTTTGGCCATAATTTTATTCGAGTGGAATCATCTAAAGATAAACAAGGATTAAAAAAGGCCTTAAGTCCGCTCATGTTATGGGGTTTAGGGGTTGGTTATGTTATTTCTGGCATGTATTTTGGATGGAATTTAGGTCTGAAAGAAGGGGGAACTCTGGGATTGGCTATTGCTACCGGATTTATCATTGTTTTATATAGCACCTTTAGTTTTTCTTATGCTGAGTTAGCATGCGCTATTCCAAAAGCAGGCGGCGTGTTTGATTATGCTACCCGGGCCTTAGGAAAAGAAGTCGGTTTTATTGCAGGCATGGCGCAAAATATCGAGTTTATTTTTGCTCCGCCCGCCATTGCATTTGCTATTGGAGCTTATTTTAATATTTTTTTTCCGCAAATACCCATTGTTTGGATTTCTATCTCTGCCTATATCATTTTTACTGCTTTAAATATATATGGAGTAAAGGCTGCCGCTACCTTTGAATTAATTATTACCATTTTTGCTGTAGGTGAATTACTTTTGTTTGCAGGCGTTACCCTACCACATTTTGAAGTACAAAATTTAAAGCAAAATGCTTTACCCCATGGTTTGCCGGGTATTTTTGCTGCCATTCCTTTTGCTATCTGGTTTTTCCTGGGTATTGAAGGAGTTGCTAATGTGGCTGAAGAAACCAGAAATCCCCAAAAAGATATTTTAAAAGGTTTTGGTTGGGCCATTATAACCTTGGTTATGTTGTGCATACTTACTTTTATTTCATCTATTGGAGTAGCTGGCTGGGAAGCCATTGTATTTAAAAATGAAGCCTTGGAAACATCTGACTCCCCCTTGCCTTTGGCCATGGGTAAGGTAGTGGGAGAAAATGCCCTTCTTTTTCATATGCTTATAACTGTTGGTTTGTTTGGCTTAGTGGCTTCATTTCATGGACTTATATTAGCTGCCGGCCGCTCTACATTTGAGTTTGGTAGGGTAGGGTATGCACCTCAATTTATAGGAAAAGTAAATAATACCTTTAAAACGCCTGCCAATGCATTATTGCTTAATACCGTTATTGGTATCATCATTTTACTTACCGGCAAAACCACCGAAATTATTACCATAGCCGTGTTTGGAGCTTTAACCCTTTATATTGTAGCGATGATTTCTTTAATTGTACTTCGAAAAAAAGAACCCGAACTGGTGCGACCTTTTAAAGTGCCATTTTATCCCTGGTCACCTATACTGGCTTTTGTTATTGCCCTTGTTTCTATGATTGCTATGACCTATTATTCATTCAAACTTTCTTTAATTTATTTTGCCTTATTGGCTTTATCATACATTGCTTTTAAAGTATTTTACAAACAAGATCACTAAATTAATATGAACGAGAAACAAATCTTAGATTACATTAAAAATCATCCATCAGGCAAGGTAAAACTGGCTATTACCGATATAGATGGAGTTTTACGGGGAAAATACATCAGTACTGATAAATTTTTATCGCTTGTTAAAAGTGATTTGGGTTTTTGCAATGTTGTTTTTGGCTGGGATAGTAACGATGTCGCTTATGATAATGGATCTTATTCAGGTTGGCATACCGGTTACCCGGATGTACCGGCCCGGCTTGATTTAAATACCTTCCGGAAAATTCCTTGGGAAAATGACCTTCCTTTTTTCTTATGTGAACTGGTAGACACTCCTAAAAAGCCCGCCTATGTATGTCCCCGAAATTTATTAAAACAAATTATTGCCGAAGCACATAAATTAGGCTATAAACCCAATTTTAGTCAAGAGTTTGAGTGGTTTAATTTCGAAGAAACTCCGCAAAGTGTAAACGATAAAAAATTTACCGGTTTAAATTCTCTAAGTCCGGGTATGTTTGGGTATTCTATCTTGCGAAGCACTTTACGAAACGATTTTTTTACCGCCTTATTCGATCAACTCAAGAAATTTGATATCCCCATTGAAGGTTTACATACGGAAACTGGTCCAGGCGTATACGAAGCAGCCATTACGTACGGAGAAATTTTAGAGTCGGCAGATCGGGCCGTACTTTTTAAAACAGCCGTAAAAGAAATTGCCTATAAACATGGTATTATGGCCACCTTTATGGCTAAGTGGGACGAAAATTTACCAGGCTGTGGCGGTCATGTGCATCAAAGTTTATGGGATAAAAAGAGTGAAAATAATTTATTCTATAGCGAAAAAGATAAAAATGGCATGAGCGAAATTTTTAAAAGCTATATAGCTGGTCAATTATATTGCTTACCTCATATTTTACCCATGTACGCACCTACTATTAACTCTTATAAACGTTTAGTAGAAGGGGCTTGGGCACCAACTACCCTAACCTGGGCCATCGATAATAGAACAGTGGCTTTGAGGGCCTTATCCGGCGGAAAAAAATCGTCTCGTTTAGAAACTCGTGTGATTGGATCTGATGTAAATCCGTATTTAGCTATGGCAGCATGCTTAGCCAGTGGTTTATATGGTATTAAAAACAAACTAAAATTGCAACCAGCAACAGAAGGCAACGGGTACTTAGATAAATCGCATGGCATATTACCTGCTAACTTATGGAATGCCACACAGGCTATGAAAGAATCTAAAATTGCCAAAGAAATATTAGGCGCGAAATTTGTGGATCATTTTACTGCAACCCGCGAGTGGGAGTGGAGACAATACAGCAAAGTAGTCACTGATTGGGAGAAAAAAAGATATTTTGAAGTGATTTAAAAGAACTAAAATACACTTGTAGGGTTATGCCCTAATTGGTATATTTATAAATAAAATAATAAAAACAACATGGATTTTACTCGTATTTCGCAATTCAATTTTCCAACAACCATTCGTTTTGGAGCAGGCGTAGTTAAAGAATTACCCGCGTATTTAAAGCAGAATACCCTATCAAAACCAATGATAGTGACTGATCCGGTTATTGCAGAGCTTTCTTTTTTCAAGCAAATTGTGCAGGATTTAAAGCAACAAGGCATTTCTGTCGAAGTATTTTCAGATATTCATAAAAATCCGGTAAAAAGTGATGTTTATAAAGGAACAGAGCTATGGGATGCTACGCAACGCGATAGTATTGTCGGAATTGGCGGTGGAGCAGCCTTAGATGTAGCCCGAGCCATTGTATTGCGCGTAAATCACCGCGAAGATTTGTTTAAATATGATGATTTAATTGGGGGAGATGTATTTGTAACCAATGATGTACCTCATTTTATAACTATTCCAACCACGGCTGGTACTGGCAGTGAAGTAGGTCGAAGCGCGATTATTGCCGATGATGTTACACACCAAAAAAAGATCCTTTTTTCACCTAAATTATTGGCAAAAATTGTATTTGCAGATCCTATGTTAACCATGGAACTGCCTGCGTTTATCACGGCTGCCACTGGTATGGATGCTTTAACGCACAATATGGAAGCATTTGTAGCTAAAAATTATCATCCTATGTGTGATGGTATTGCTTTAGAAGGTATGCGCCTCATCTCTCTTTCTTTAGAAAAAGCTGTTAAAAATCCGGATTTAGAATCCCGTGCCCAAATGCTTTTGGCCTCTATGATGGGCGCTATCGCATTCCAAAAAGGTTTAGGTGTGGTACATTCTATGGCACATCCGCTTTCTTCTTTGTTAGATACGCATCATGGTTTGGCAAATGCAGTAAACATCCCATACGGCATGCGTTTTAATATTGCTGGGTTTGAAGATAAATTTAAACGAATGGCGCAGACTTTAGAATTAAAAGATACTTCAGGAGAAGGAGTGATTCAATATTTATTTGATTTGAATACCAAAGTGGGCATTCCGCATCGCTTGCGAGAAATTAATGTAAAACAAGAACACCTGGAAACTTTGTCGGATTTAGCTTTTGCAGATTTTGCGCATCCAAATAATCCAAAACCAGTGAGCAGAGCAGATTTTAAAGTGTTGTATGAACAAGCTTTTTAAATAATACTAGGTATGGTTATAGGCATCACCGAAACAGATTCACGGTATCAAAACTATTCCAATTGGATTTTGGGAAGTAATACGGATATTGAGATTATTCAGCTTTCATTTAGAAATCCGAATATCGAAGATGTACAAAAATGTGATGGTATTATATTAAGCGGAGGTATAGATACACACCCGAAGTTCTATAAAAACGATCGTATACAATACCCTTTGGCACCCGAAGAATTTAACGAAGCACGTGATATATTTGAAATCAACGTTTTTCAAGAAGCATTAAAGGATAACATTCCTGTTTTGGCAATTTGCAGGGGCATGCAATTGGTTAATATTTTTTTAGGAGGAGATTTAGTACAAGACTTAGAAGAAAGCGGTAAAAAGGATCATCGCCGACATGGAGAAATAGATGGAAAGCATGAAATTGATGTCGAAAAAAACAGTTTGCTCTATAGAATTACTCAAATTGAAAAAGGCAGCATCAACAGCGCGCACCATCAAGGACTTGGGAAAATAGCGCCGGATTTAAAAATAACGGCTTTTTCGCCCGATGGGGTTGCGGAAGCAGCCGAATGGAAAGACCCCAGCAACAAACCTTTCTTGTTGTGTGTGCAATGGCACCCCGAGCGTTTGGCTCAAGAACAAGCAAATAATCCGTTTACAAAAAATATAAGAACTCATTTTTTAGAAGTTATTAAAAAATAAATAGCATGAAAATTATTAATCCAGCTACCGAAGAAATTATTACCGATCTAAAAGAAGATTCAAAGGAAACCCTTCAAAACAAGCTGAATGTATTAAGAAGTGGTCAAGAAAAATGGTCTAAAGTTGCCTTGAAAGAACGGGTAACTATTCTGCAAAAATTTGCGGATTTATTAAAAGAAAATATTGAACCTTTGGCTAATATTCTGACTTCAGAAGTTGGCAAACCTTTACAACAATCCCGAAACGAAATAAAAGGAGCCTGTAACCGCATTGGGTGGTTAACACAAAACGCTGAAAAATACTTAAGTGATGATGTTATGACCATTGAAGAGGGACTCACAGAAAAAATTGTGTACGAACCTTTAGGTGTTATTTGTAATATTTCTGCGTGGAATTATCCTTACTTAGTGGGTGTAAATGTTATTATTCCTGCGCTTTTAGGAGGGAATGGGGTAATATATAAACCTTCGGAGTTTGCTTCCTTAACAGGCTTAGAAATAGAGAAATATCTCAAAAAAGCAGGCATTCCGGATGATGTCTTTCAAATAGCCATTGGGGCCCGCGAAGTAGGAGAGGAGCTATTAAATATGCCTTTGGATGGATATTTCTTTACAGGATCTCAGAAAACGGGCCAGTATATTTATGAAAAAGTGGCCCATAAAATGGTTCCATGTCAGTTAGAACTGGGTGGTAAAGACCCTTTATATGTAGCAGATGATGTACAAGATATTAAAAATGTAGCCGCAGGTACTGCCGATGGAGCCTTTTATAACAATGGGCAAAGCTGTTGTTCGGTTGAGCGTATTTATGTACACGAAAAAGTGTACGATCAGTATGTGGAAGAATTTGTAAGAGAAGTGAAGTCATTTAAAATAGATTTACCGACTGCCGAAGGCGCTTATATAGCATCTTTGACCCGAAAATCGCAGCTCGAATTTTTAGAAATGCAAGTGAAGGATGCCCTAGCCAAAGGGGCAAAATTACTAACCGGAGGAAAAAAAGCAGACAGAAAAGGATATTATTTTGAACCAACGGTATTGGTGGACGTTAATAACAGCATGTCTGTCATGCGGGAAGAAAGTTTTGGCCCCATTATTGGTATTATGAAAGTAAAAGATGATGCAGAAGCCTTAAACTTAATGAATGATACAGAATATGGTTTGACTTCAGCGGTATATACTGCTTCAAAAGAACGGGCCGAAAAAATATTATCCAAGCTAAATTCAGGTACTGCGTACTGGAATTGCTGTGATCGGGTAAGTGCAGCTTTGCCCTGGAGCGGAAG
>CAYOHR010000053.1:0-1073 GCA_964403835.1 uncultured Flavobacteriales bacterium | reverse complement strand
AAAATTCCGGGTTTGGCTCCACGCTTTCTCATGTAGGTTTACGTGCCTTTGTGCAGCCGAAAGCCTATCATTTGCGGGGATAACCAGCTTTTGAAAAATAAAATTTGGAATATCAATGATATAGTTCTATATTTGTATTCTTCATTTTAGAGGATTGTAACTCAAGCCGCGCGTAAAAACATTACCACCGATTCATTTTACACTTTTCTTAGCGGAGTTATAATAATTTAAATAAATAATAATTTGTCATTTTCAGATTTAAAACTTCTAAAGGTTCTAGTAACCGCATTAGATAAAAAAGGGTATACAACCCCAACACCCATTCAACAACAATCGATCCCACACATTTTAGAAGGAAGAGATATTTTCGGATGCGCCCAAACAGGAACAGGAAAAACAGCGGCTTTTGCCCTGCCTATTCTTCAATTGATTAACGCAAAAAAAGAAAGCAATACCAACAATGCCGGTATTAAAGCGCTTATTTTAGCTCCAACCCGCGAGTTGGCTCTACAAATCAGCGAAAACTTTATGGCCTACGGTAAAAACTTGAATATTTCTCATACCACTGTGTTTGGCGGAGTATCTCAGTTTCATCAGGTAAATGCATTAAAAAGAGGGGTAGATGTTTTAGTTGCTACTCCTGGACGTTTATTAGATTTAATGAACCAAGGGTTTATCAAATTAAATAACATAGAGTTTTTTGTATTAGATGAAGCCGATCGTATGTTAGATATGGGTTTTATCAACGACATTAAAAAGGTAATGACCAAATTGCCTGCTAAAAAACAAACCATGTTTTTCTCTGCTACCGCTGCTCCTGATATTATGAAATTGGCAAACACCATTCTTCAAAATCCGGTGCAAGTATCTGTAACTCCGGTTTCAACCGCTGCTACTTTAGTTAAACAATCGGTTTATTACGTAAAAAAAGAAAACAAACGTTCGCTTCTTAAGTATGTTATTAAAAACGGAAACATCGAACATGTTTTGGTATTTACCAGAACTAAACGAGGTGCCGATAACGTGGTTAAAGACTTGAATAACAACGGAATAAAAGCCGAAGCAATACACGG
>CAYOHR010000052.1:0-8106 GCA_964403835.1 uncultured Flavobacteriales bacterium | reverse complement strand
TTAAATTAATATAATGAAAGCATTTTTTAAGATTTTGAACCCTGAGGTACTCGAAGGGTGCAGAAATCAAACAAACAAATCCTCCTATTATAAATATAAAATCTATAGCTCTACCTAACCCGTAGAGCTTTTTTATTCATGCAAGAATGCGCCGTTGTCATATTAAACTATAATGGAGAGAAATACTTAAAACAATTTCTACCCATTGTTATTGAATATAGCCAGGAAGATGCCGATATTATTGTGATAGATAATGCATCTACAGACCATTCCATCGCCTTTTTAAAAGCAAATTTCCCTCATATTAAAATTATTTCATTGCCAAAAAATATAGGTTTTGCAGGGGGATATAATGAAGGTTTAAAAGAAATTAATTACCCATATTACATCCTTTTAAATTCAGATGTAGAAGTCACTAAAGATTGGATAAAACCTTTATTAGCATTAATTAAATCAGATGCTACCATAGGGGCCGTACAACCCAAAATAAGATCTTATCACACAAAAACCAAATTTGAACATGCCGGAGCCGCTGGCGGAATGATTGATATATTAGGTTACCCGTATTGCAGAGGAAGAATATTAGAAGTTGTAGAAGAAGATACCGGGCAATATGATGATGTAAGTGAGATATTCTGGGCCACTGGAGCCTGCATGATGGTTAGCAGAGAAGCTTTTATAAAAGCCGGCTCTTTTGATTCTGCTTTTTTTGCACACATGGAAGAAATAGATCTATGCTGGAGAATGCGAAAAGTTGGATTTAAATCCATGTATACGTATCAATCGCTTGTTTTTCACGTAGGCGGTGGAACCTTATCTTATGATAGCCCCTTTAAGGTATTTCTTAATTTCCGAAACAATTTATGGATGTTAAGTAAAAACTTACCCTATTCCCGTTTAATTTGGCTAATTCCGGTACGAGCAGCCTTAGATCTATTAGCGAGCATCAAGTTTTTATTGGAAGGAAAAAGAAAACAGAGTTGGGCAGTATTTAAAGCGTATGCGGCTTATTTAAAATCTATGCGCAAAATTTTATCACTTAAAAGTAATAGAAATACAAAAGGTATTACTAATGAAATAGTAGTCCTGAAAAAAATGATAAAAAAATAAGATTATTTGTGGGGTTTGCCTTCTAAATCGCCTTCATCATCTCCGTCACCGTGACCAATGGTCCCGTGTGTACCAGATGATTTTTTACCAGAAACTTGATCAACAGAGGTATCTGTTGCAGTAACGGTACTGGCAGGCATATCAAATGTTTCTTTCTTACAAGAAGAAAGAACAATCAACATGATTGAAAATATTACTAGGAATTTTTTCATACAACTAATTTAGCAAATAATTTCTAAAAATCAAAATAGTTCTACGTTTTTTCAATAAAAAAGTTTTCATTCGGGTATCATGCATCCCTCACCACATAGAAAAACACCCCGCAAGCCACAGATTAAATTCAGCTTAATAGCTTTAAAACAGTAGGTTTCAGCCAACATAATTCCATTAATAAGACTTTAAATTTCATCTAAAAAATCAACTTTCTTGAATTAAATTGATTTTTTTACAAGAAAATGTTTGATATATTTTTGAATTCAGGGAATAAATTCTATTTTTGCATTCCAAAATTGTATTGAAGTGGATACTATAAGTTACAAAACAAAATCAGCGAGCCCTAAAATTGTAGAAAAAAAGTGGCTATTAATAGATGCAGAAAATCAAACATTAGGAAGACTGTGTTCTAACATTGCTTACCTATTAAAAGGAAAGCATAAAACATATTATACCCCGCACATTGACTGTGGAGACAACATTGTTGTGATTAATGCTGAAAAAATTATTTTCTCTGGAAATAAAATGACAGAGAAAGAATATGTAAGCTATACCAACTATCCAGGTGGACAAAGATTTTCAACTCCTTCAAGAATGTTGAATGAAAAACCTGAAATGGTGATAGAAAAAGGTGTTAAAGGGATGTTACCTAAAAACAGCTTAGGAAGAGAAATTTTCAGAAGTCTTTTTGTATATGAGGGAACAACTCATCCGCACGAAGCTCAAAAGCCAGTCTTAACTAATATTGATACGATCAAATAATTTAAATATTCATGGATACAATTAATTCTTCAGGCAGAAGAAAAACAGCAATCGCAAGAGTATATCTTTCTAAAGGAACTGGAGCGATTACGGTAAACAAGATGGATTACAAAGACTATTTTAAAACAATGGTCCTTCAAACTAAAATTACGCAAGCATTTACTTTAACAGATACATTAGGTAAATATGATGTAAAAGCTAATTTAGGTGGTGGTGGTACAACTGGTCAGGCGGAAGCGTTAAGACTTGCTATATCTAAAGCCTTAGTAGAAATTGATGCAGAATACAAATCAACTCTACGTACTAATGGCTTAATGACTCGTGATCCAAGAATGGTTGAACGGAAAAAACCTGGTCAGAAAAAAGCCAGAAAAAGATTTCAATTTAGTAAACGTTAATTTATTTCGATTAATATATATAAGAATATGTCAAAAGTTACAGTTCAGGAATTGTTGGATGCAGGTGTTCACTTCGGTCATTTAAAAAAGAAATGGAATCCGAATATGGCGCCATATATTTTTATGGATAAAAATAATATCCATATTATTGATTTAAATAAAACGCTTGCCAAATTAGACGAAAGTGCACAAGCACTTAAACAAATAGCTCGTTCAGGCAAAAAAATTCTTTTTGTTGCTACTAAAAAACAAGCAAAAGAAATTGTTGCTAATAAAGTTAAAAATATCAACATGCCTTTCGTTACTGAAAGATGGCCTGGAGGTATGTTAACCAATTTTGCTACCATCCGAAAATCAATTCGTAAAATGGCGCAAATTGACAGAATGGCTACAGACGGTACTTTCGAAAATATGTCGAAAAGAGAGCGTTTGATGGTTTCTCGTCAACGTGCTAAATTAGAAAGAGACTTAGGTAGTATTTCTGATTTAACAAGACTTCCTTCTGCTATTTTCATTATCGATGTTAAAAAAGAACACATTGCAGTTAGAGAAGCAAAAAAATTGAACATCCCTACATTTGGAATGGTTGATACCAATTCAGATCCTAACGATGTTGATTTTGTTATTCCAGCAAACGACGATGCTTCTAGATCAATCGAAATTATTTTAGATGTAGTTACAAAAGCTATTTCTGAAGGATTATCTGAAAGAAAAGTTGATAAAGAAAAAACAGATAAAGCAGCGCAAGAACAACCTGTAAAAGTTGAACCCAAAGCTCCTAAAGCAGCTGGAAAACCAGATGCTCCAAGACCTCGAATAGATGAAGCTAAAAAATCAGAAGGTGCTACAAAAGTTCCAACTGAAAAAGGTGCTGAAGCTCCAAAAGAAGCTAAAAAAGCTAAACCAGCTGTAGCAAAAGCTGCTCCTGCTAAACCAGCCGCTAAGCCTGCTGCCAAAAAAACTGATTCAAAAAAATAAAAATATAAATATATGTCATCTCCTGTTACAATAAGTGCCGCTGACGTTAATGTTCTGAGAAAGAAAACGAATGCTCCAATGATGGATTGCAAAAAAGCATTGGTAGAGGCAAACGGCGATTTTGAAAAAGCAGTTGAAATTTTAAGAAAAAAAGGTCAAAAAATTGCTGCTAACAGAAGTGATAGAGCTGCTTCAGAAGGTGTTATTCTTGCAAAAACTACTCCAGATGGTAAAACTGGAATCATCATGAGTTTAAATTGTGAGACTGATTTTGTGGCAAAAAACGAAGATTTTGTAAAATTTGCTGATAAAATTGCTCAAATCGCAATTACTACGCTTCCTGCAAACGTAGAAGAATTAAGAAACAAACCATTTGAAGGTGGTCTTACCATTGCCGATGCAGTTTTAGACTATGTTGGAAAAATGGGAGAAAAAATTGAAGTTTCTTCTTATGATAAATTAAATTCAGATTTAGTTTTTGCTTACAATCATACAGGAAATAGAGTTGCTTCTATCATTGCCATGAACAAAAATAATGATCAGGTAAAAGACATTGCAAAAGATTTAGCTATTCAAATTGTTGCTATGACTCCAATAGCATTGGATAAAGCAGACATACCACAATCTACTATTGATAAAGAATTAGAAATTGCCAAAGAATTAATCAGAGCGGAAGGTAAACCGGAAGAAATGGTTGAAAAAATTTCTCAAGGTAAATTAAATAAATTCTATAACGAAAGTACTTTGTTAAACCAAGAATTTGTAAAAGACAACAAAAAAACAGTTCGACAGTATTTAACTGAGGCTGATAAAGATCTCAAAGTAATTGCATTTAAAAGGCATTCACTTTCTTAATTTAAAAGGGCGTTATCGCCCTTTTTTTTTGTCCATATTATTCATATTAATATCATATAATGAAATATAAGCGTATACTTTTAAAATTGAGCGGGGAAGCTTTGATGGGAAATCAAGGTTACGGAATTGATGCACAAATTTTACAACAATATGCCGTTGAAATAAAATCCATTGTTGATTCAGGCATTCAAGTCGCCATTGTAATTGGTGGTGGAAATATTTTTAGAGGTATGCAAGGAGAGATTGATGGAATTGATCGTGTACAAGGCGATTACATGGGAATGTTAGCCACTGTTATTAACAGCATGGCCATTCAGTCTGCTTTAGAGAAAATAAATATTAATACCCGTTTACAAACAGCTATTAAAATGGAGCAAATTGCGGAATCTTTTATTAAAAGAAGAGCCGTGCGCCATTTAGAAAAAGGAAGAGTAGTTATTTTTGGAGCAGGTACCGGAAACCCTTATTTTACAACAGATACCGCGGCTTCATTAAGGGCTATAGAAATTGAAGCTGATGTTATTTTAAAAGGTACTCGCGTAGACGGAATTTATACGGCCGATCCTGAAAAAGATGCCACCGCAACTAAATATGAACGCGTTACGTTTGAAGAGGTCTATTCAAAAGGACTAAATGTAATGGATATGACTGCCTTTACCTTATGTAACGAAAACAATTTACCCATTATCGTGTTTGATATGAATAAGCCAGGGAACTTGAAAAAGATTGTACAAGGGGAAAAAGTAGGTACCTTAGTAGAAATTTAATAATTTAGTTTAATATGACCGAAGAAGTTAATTTAATTTTAGATATGACAAAAGAGTCAATGCATCATGCATTGACTCACCTAGAGACAGAGTTATCTAAAATTCGTGCCGGAAAAGCGAGTCCCATGTTAGTGGACAGTGTTAAAGTTGAATATTATGGCAGTTTAGTACCTTTAACCCAGGTAGCAAATATTAATACCATTGATGCCCGTACCCTATCTATACAACCCTGGGAAAAAGGCTTATTAGATAAAATTGAGCGAGGTATTATTAACGCAAACATTGGTTTAGCCCCACAAAATAATGGTGATTTTGTTATTTTAAGCATTCCACCTTTGACTGAAGAACGTAGAAAAGGTTTAGTAAAACAAGCTAAAAACGAAGGAGAAACAGCCAAAGTAAGTATACGTACTGCCCGAAAAGAAGCAAACGATGCTATCAAAAAAGAACAAAAAGACGGTTTACCGGAAGATATGGCCAAACGTGCCGAAGAAGACATTCAAAAAACAACGGATGAGTTTATAAAAAAGACTGATTTGCTGGTTGAAAAGAAAGAAAAAGATATTATGACCGTATAAGTAAAGGTATTTCTTCTGAAATTATATAAACAAAACCCTCTTTACGAGGGTTTTGTTGTTTAAAAGCTACTCCTTTATAATACTTGTTAAATGGTAACAGCTATAGGTTCTATATCTAAGGTTGAAATCGGATCTAGTGCCTTAAAATCGCCGATGGCAATGATCAAAAGACAAAGAATGAGCATTTGTTTTTTCATATTCATACAGTTTAAATGATTTAACTTAAAATAAATATACCCATTATCTAAACCAAATATAGTGCCAATGTATTAATGGAGATATTGAATGATTAAACGGAGCTTTTGGGATGATGAAAGGAGATTATATCTTACTACAAATAGGGCAAGTTGCTTCGTTATGGCCGCGGGCAGGGCAATATTGCCGGCCAAAATAGATAATTTGTAGGTGGAGTTTGTTCCATATTTCTTCAGGGAACAAATGCTTGGCATCTTTTTCGGTTTGTTGCACGTTTTTACCGCTGGTTAATTCCCACCGGGTTAATAAGCGATGTATATGCGTATCGACCGGAAATGCAGGGAAGCCAAATGCCTGGCTCATGACCACTGAAGCGGTTTTATGGCCCACGCCGGGTAATTTCTCTAATTCTTCGAAAGAGGCAGGGACTTGGCCCTGGTGCTGATTGATTAAAAGCTGAGATAAATTAAAAATGGCTTTTGATTTTGCGGGCCCTAAGCCGCAGGGCTTCACAATTTCCAGTATTTCGGGTATGGATAGTTTTACCATATCTGCCGGGTTATCTGCTTTTTTAAATAAAATGGGAGTTATAGTATTAACGCGGGCATCGGTGCATTGTGCTGAAAGTAAAACGGCTATTAATAGTGTATAGGCATCTTTATGTTGAAGGGGAATGGGTGTTTCGGGGTATAATTGTTCCAGGGTTTTTATGATAAACTTTACTTTTTCTGTTTTTTTCATTTTAAGATTTTTTTGTTTTCGATGCTTTGCAATAAAATCATTTGTTTGATGGCTATTTGATTGAGTTTGAGAAGCCGATCGGATGGCGAAAAACTTTCATTAATGAATAGAGCATTAATATTCTCTAAATTAGACAAACATATTAATTAATTGATATGAGCATAATCTCTTATATTTCCTTTTAAATTGGGATTTTCTTCTCGCCATTGATTAGCTGTTTTGCCAAACAATGCCATATTGAGTATATCAGCTTCACTGGCATAAATGATGGATGCTTGTTGGGGCGTGATTTCTTTCGGTATTAAATTTTCTTTAATGGCGTTGGTATGAATATGATAATTCACTTTGGCTAGTTCTCTTTTTGCCAACCACCCTAATTGTTTTTGTTCCTCTTCTTTGAGGCGTTGGAATTCTTTAATTAGATAAAGCTTGAAGGCTACGCTAATTGCCGAACCAAATTCAAAGGCTATGTCCTTATGAGCATAAGTACCTCCGTATTTTCCTTTTTTAACTATAAAGCCTACGGCATGGGTTTTTTCTATCCATTCCGAAACACTTAAGACAAAACTTGGTAAACCTGCCTGTGTTTTAAAGTGGTCAAATTCGACCACTTTAAAATTGGGATTATTGATTTTCTCCCAAGTGCCTATAAATTCGAGTGTAAACCTTGTTCTGAGCCAATTTTTGATAATATCGGCAGCTCTACTCTCACTTTCTTTGGCATTTGCCATATCGGTTAATGAGATATAATCCTGGAAATCACTCGTCAATATTGTAATTTCTGTATCATCTACTTTTATTTTTGCCATAAAATTATTTGTTTTAAAAGCAATTCAGCTTTATGAATTGTTTGCTTAAGGCTTGTCTGAGTTTAAGGATAGGTAAATTCATGAATTGATAAGCTCTAAGAAATTGTAAAAATAGGGAGAATCAGTTATATTTCAAGCGCATTTACAAAACTTTACTTTTTCTGTTTTTTTCATGACCTGAAAATTAAATAAAAAACTTAAAAACATATAAGAAATATAAGGGCATGTAAGTTTTTGCTTAGTAGAAAAAATTCTGAACCCTTCGAGTGCTTCGAGAGCCTCAGCAAATACTCAGGGGATAGATTGCGTTAAGGATAGAACAGAAAGCCCGGAGCTAATGTTGCCTGAGGTTCTCGAAGGGAACATTGGCGAGGTCCCGATAGCTATCGGGATGAAGTGATAGCCTGACCCTTTGAGAGCCTCAGGACAGGCCCCCTGGAAGGCTGAGCGCGGAAAGGGAAACGCCCAAATAAAAAATCCCCTTATACATATGCATAAGGGGATGGGAAAAAGAATTAAAAAAACACCAAAAAACTTAATTCATTTCTATCACATAATGTCTTTTACCGATTACATCTTCATACACACCGGATAACATGACCGAGTCGCCACTTTTTTTAGCGCTTTCAATGGCTTCTTCGAGGTCTGCTACTTTTTTACTTCTTCTTTGTTGATGTGTGTGATGATAAATCCGTTGCGC
>CAYOHR010000051.1:0-8233 GCA_964403835.1 uncultured Flavobacteriales bacterium | reverse complement strand
CGTAATAATAGGGGTCATAAGAATACCAATACAAATTAGTATAATAGGGGTCGTAATAGCCCATGCTATAAATGTTTCTGTTAAACCTTCTTATTCTTGAAGAATACGCGTAATCATAATAATCGTCTTGATCAAATTGGTAATTATTTCCGTTGTAGTTATTTATAATAGTAGTATTCCCATTTGTATGGGTGGTATCGCTGGTGCTTGGGTTGTAATAATCTGGTTGATTGGATGAATTCGAATTATTTGAACCATCTGAATTATAGTTTTCGTAAGAAACATCTCTGACCTTTTCAAAATCTTTATTTTGATCTAATATCCGATCCTTTTGATTGTAATAAATATCATCTGTTTCTTCCCCAGTGTTCCATCTTTGAGCAAATGCATTTGCATTAACAAGCATTAAAAGAGCCCAAAGAAAAAGATTATTTAGAGTTTTCATAACAAGAATTTTTATTGAAAGTGCAAGAACTATGCCAAAACTAACTAATTTGGGATTGAAATGAAATTATTTCACTAAGGTGACACGTCCGTACATAACTTCTGTCGTTTTAGAATCAGGAATTGTTACATATTGAATTTTCCAGGTATACACATCGAAAGGACTGACTTGGCCTTTAAAAGTACCATCCCACCCTTCGTTTAATTTTTTTGTATTAAAAATTAAATCGCCCCATCTATTAAAAACAGAGAAGTCATACCCGTTTTCGGAAATGTAGGTTGTTTTAGGTATAAAAACATCATTTATCCCATTAGTAGCGCCTGGGGTAAAAGCAGTAGGGATGAAAAAAGTAGGGATAATGGTTACTTCTATTGTATCGCAAAAGGTATGCTCGCAATGTTCATTTTCAGCTTTTAAACAAACATAAAAGTCATCATAGGTTTCTAGCGGCACCATTATATTTACTTGGTCATATGAATTATTATTTATGGTCCATATATATTCATTAGCAAATTGAGAGGTATTGTCAAAAAAGACTTTATTATGCAAATTAGTAACATCGTGCGGAAATTGGTTAAAGCTTGCTATGGGGTTTTCAAAAGCATTAATGGCATTGACCAATGTTTTGGTTCCGGTACACCCTTTGGCAGATGTTATTTCAAGCGTGAGGTCGTATATTCCGGCGTCATAAATAACATACCCTTTATTATTGCAACCTATAATTTGCTCAAAATCTCCGATAGTCCACGTACATGTGGCATTGGGGCTAACCATAGAGAGATTATTTAGCTGGATGGTTAAAGGCTGGCAACCTTCCTCGCCGTATAAATTAAAGGATAAGTCATCGCTGGTAATGCTTACACTTCCGTTGGGGTTTGCTTGGCAGTGTTGATTGCTTACTTCCAAGAGGGAGATGGTTCCTTGGTGTTCGGCCGTTAAGGAATATGGGTTGGAGACAATGTTGTTAATAGAAATGGTATCGGAATTATATAAATAAGTAATGCCCCAAGGTGCGGCAGAGGTAAACGCAACATCAACGGGTACAATGGCCATGCTACATAAATCTCCTCCTCCGGAAATAGATGCAGTTGGAGCTTCGTATACTTCTACGGTTTTAAGCATGGTATCGGGGCAAACGCTAGAAGTAATAAGCCTCACATTGTATTGAGCGTGAGCGGTTGGGTTGGAAATGATTCCTGAATAAGGATTAATAAAGGCTCCATCGGTAGGGAGGGGGGAAAAAGAAAACAATCCGGGATTACCTAAAACAGTAAATTGATTGGGGGCGTTTTCGCAAAAATTATCTGCCTGAAAGTTAGCAGAATCTTTTTTAACCGTAGTTACTATGTGTAGGGCAGAATCTCGGCACGATCCGTTGTTAACATAATAGGTGATGGCAAAGGTAGTTATTGCTGAAGATGGGACTAAATATCCGTTTGGAGCATTGTTTCCGGTCCAGGTTCCGCCTTGGGTTGAGGTTGGTAATACGAGTGGTTTTAAATCGATGCTGTCTTCCGAAGAGCAAAAACTGACATTTGGAGTCCAGCTGGCATCTACATTTTCAAATACATGGATGGTATCCACTTTAAAATCACTACAAAAGCTATTAGAAACAACGTATGTAACGGCAATGGAATAATCATTGTTTTGAATGGGGAGATTAGATCCTGAAATATTGGGTGCAAGCCAAGTCCCTCCTAATGTTGAATTTACTGTGAGTAAAGTATTTAAATTTATATTGCCAACGGTAGAGCAAACATCAATAGGATTCCACGTTGCGTTGACTAAAGGGTAAACAATAACATTGATGATGGCGCTGTCTACACAGAACCCGTTTTGAACGGTATATTTTACCTGAGAAGTATCTTCATAATTTGGAGCCTGATAGATGAGGCCATTAACATAATTCCCAGACCACACTCCGCCCGACGCACTTCCGGGGGCGAGTAAGCCGCTAAGTAGAATGGTTGATCCGGCGCATACTGAAGTATCGATAGGGGTTATTAAAATGGGAGGTGAACTAATGGTGATATAAATAGAATCGCTTTTTAAGCAACCAAATTTATCGGTAACGGTAACATTATAAAAGCTAGAGGCGCTGAGGACAAGAGTTGAAAAGGTAGTGGTGTCTCCATTTTCCCATAAGTAAGATATGGGTTGATAAGCTGAAGTGGTGCTGGCCGTAACGCTTATACTATCATTTTGACAGCCGCCGGACCCCAAATCGAGTACATTTATTTGATACTCATCTATAATTTTAACAATGACCGAATCATACAGGGTATCTCCACAAAAGTTAATATTCATGATGTTAAATTTTATGAACTCGGTTCCTTCTGAAATACCATCGGCAAAAGCATGAATATTGACATACAAACTATCTACCCCATCTGGAAATGTGATGGAATCGGCAATAGGGGTATAGTCGAGGGAATTAATTGCGTTTCCGGAAACGGTAAAGTGTGCGGTATAATTTCCGAGATCACTTGTTCTGTAAATAAGAACTTTGCCATCATCACAACCTTCTGCTATGGTATCTGTCCCGAGATTAATTAAGGGATCGGCGGAATTGGCGGGATCTATAAAAACATACGTTATGCCTGAAGAATTAAAACTTCCCTTTTCTAAAAACACTCCCGAATCATACCATTGATCTCCCACATCGGCAAGGGCTATTTTGATGTGATATTTCATACCACATTGCAAACCCCCGTACTTGGCAATTAAGGGAACTGTAAAGCCATCAAAAACAACAGAAGTTGAAGATAAATTGTTTTCATTATCAACAAAATACGAACTATAGGTAGTCCAATTTGGATCGATATTAGCGCAATTGGATGCCATGCCATTTAATCCGGAGACGCCACCATTTACGGTATTAATAGCAACGACCGTATTTGTATTAGGGATTTTGGCAATATTAACAGCGCCATTAGAATATGGGCCTGCAATTCCAGGGCCGCTTAGGAAAAATCCGAAAACATCATTAAAATCGGAACATACGTATTCGGGGTATTCTTCGGAGGCAAAAACATATCTAAAAACAACGGAATCTCCATCTGCAATAAAATCAAATTCTAATACGGCAGCATCATGAAGATCGGGGTTGCTGGATAAGGTTATTAAATCAATATCAGAATGATCTAAAACGGTACTTAGACTTACCTGACCCAAACTTCCGAGTATTCCACCGGGAATATTAGCAATATCGGCGGTTGATAAAACTACTCCGTCATTTAAACCAATATTGGATGGGCCATAAAAACGACCTATTTGATTAGCATCTCCTACAAAATTAGAGGCGCTTGTTACAACGGCCGGATTTGCTATAACAAATTGCGTTAACCAAGCCGGAGAACCGTTGGTGTTAAGAGGGGTGTTTGTTACTGTTATCTGCCCCCAAGAAAAAGAAGCGGAGAACAAAAATAAAAGAACTAAATAAGAGCTTCTTTTAAGAACAAAAAGTAATATTTTTTTCATAACGCACCAGCGAAAATTATACTAATATTTGGGGATTTAGAATTATAGTCCTTTGATCAAATATAAACTAAAATATTTAATCGGAGGGTTGATTAATATCACAGAATTTCGAACTTTTATTCGGAGTTATGAACATTCTGCTTGAATAGGTAGAAATACCTAAAATTTAATGTATTCAATACCAAAGGTTTACTTTAGGTGAAAGGATATTTTTTGCGTTTGGACGCCATTTACAACAATGCTTATGTTGTGAACTCCTATATAATGTTTGCGAGTAGTAAAATTTTTAAAAGATTGTTTTCTTTTAAACGAATAGATTTTATTGGGCATGAAACTATTTTCGGTTATTTTGAATATTTTTTTACTGGTTTTACCGCCAGATTTCATGTAATCAATGATGTACTCTACACGTAAAAGTGTTTGTTTTTTTTCATGGTGGATCAAATCAAAGCTAAATAGCAGATCTTCTCCTATTTGAATGCTGTTTTTTTGAAGAGATAGATTTTGAACATGGGCTGTAATTGTATTAGAGATTCCAAATAAATGGAGCGCTTTTACATTCCCTTTTTTAAGCAGCGTGCGGCATCCGTGTTTTAAAATCCAATCGGTTTCTTTGCTTTTTCCTTTCCATTTTTTTACAATATTCATGACTAAATCGGGATGGTCCTTAGCTATATCATTTAAGTTATTGGCTACACTTTTTCGGACAAATTCGGAAGCATCTGCCTTTAAATTTTCAAGTATTGGTAAAATAGGTGCGGGGTCTTTTTTAAATTCGGGCAAGGCCATGGCCCAGGGTAAGCGGGGTCGGCAACCTTCGCTTGAAAACCGACGTACAGAATCATGTGGATGTTTGCTCCATTCGAGCATCTTTTTCATGACTAAATCGGGATATCGGATAATAAAGGGGCGGATGGCGAATTCGCAGCTACTCAAAATGGTAAAATACTCCATGGCTTCGAGCGATTCATTTGGATGCCCGATGCCATATTGTTCAATATAATCGGGTAAAAAGAAGTATAAAAAATTATTGTCTTTTTTGATGTCTTTATGAATGCTTTTTCCCAATTTAGTAAGAGATATAATATCTTTTTTAAAATCTCCTGAAAATTGTTGGTGCATAGAATTGCTAATATGCCTGATTCTTTGTTTCAGCTCCATTTGATCCCAATCTTTATTCAACACATCTTTTGTAAAAGCGGGCGTACGAAATGATTTTATTTCTTTTTCGGCATGGTCGGTAAAATGCTTAATAAACGAGGGGCTGAATAGGTTTTTTAAGGGTTCGGCCATAGATTAATGGATAATTGATAATGGATAATGGACAATTGATAATGGATAATTGACAATGGATAATTGATAATGGACAATGAGGTGGATACAGAGTTTTAGTGATTTATAGGGAGGTGTTTCAGGCTCATTTTTTAGAAGGCTTAATAAAGGTTTCTTCATACAGTTTTATCCAATCTTTCACACTCATTTTAGATAACAGCGTTTGAATAAGAGCAAAAGGAATTTCTTTCGGGTTTTTAAAGCGGATACAACTTTTTCCCATATCCAATTTTGTTTTTGAATGCTTAGGATATTCGTTTACAAACCAATTTAATAAGGCGGGGTTTGCGTATATTCCCATATGATAAAGGGCTATAAAATTCTTTTGGGAGGCTATGCTAACAAAGGGGAGCGGAAGTTTTGGGTCGCAGTGATATCCTTTTGGATACAAACTAAACGGAACTGCATACCCCATCATTCCATACCCCATCATTTCCTGAGATCCTTTTAATTCCTTTAAACATATTGCTCGAAGTTTACTTATGGCTTCTTGCCGATCGGCCGGAACTTCTTTTATATAATCATCGACTGTTTGGGCTTTACTTTGCATGTTTTTAAGGATTGAGTAACTTAATAATTCAAAAATAATATTTTTATTAAATGATAAAGCCTTGATTTTGGTTTCACCTAGGATTTAAAATAAACCCGCTTTTTCCAAAATTCATTTAACTTTGTTTAGTAAATATTGTGTTTATTATGAAACTAGAAAACTATATACTCGGAAAATGGATCAGTGGTGATGGCGATGGACAATCTTTATATAACTCGGTCAACGGAAATTTAGTAGCTACAGCCAGTACAAAGGGCTTAGATTTTGAAGCTATTTTAGAATATGGCCGCAAAAAAGGGGGCTCGGTATTGCGAAAAATGACGTTTCATGAGCGTGGCCGCATGTTGCGTTCTTTAGCTTTATACTTACAAGCAAAAAAAGAAGAGTAT
This sequence comes from uncultured Flavobacteriales bacterium, assembly GCA_964403835.1. Lineage (GTDB taxonomy): Bacteria > Bacteroidota > Bacteroidia > Flavobacteriales_G > JALEGO01 > CAYOHR01. The sequence goes on along the minus strand of CAYOHR010000051.1, from coordinate 2,037 downwards.
TACCCGATTAGTTATGCTACAGGAGCAACCAGGGCCGATTCGTGGATTGATATTGAGGGCGGAATTGGTAATTTATTTGCCTATGCTACTTTAAGAAGACAATTTCCGAACGAGCCTTTTTATGTAGATGGGGAATTGGCAAAACTATCGAAGGGAGGCAGTTTTATTGGGCATCATATTATGGTTCCTAAGTTGGGCGTTGCTATCCATATTAACGCATACAATTTCCCAATTTGGGGCATGTTAGAGAAAATTGCGGTTAATTTTTTAGCCGGGGTTCCTGCAGTGGTTAAACCAGCCACCGCTACTTCTTTTTTAACAGAAAAAATGGTAAAAGACATTATTGCATCAGGTATTTTACCGGAGGGGGCTTTGCAATTAGTTTGCGGCTCGGCAGGAAATATGCTTGATTTTGTTACCTCACAAGATGTGGTAACCTTTACCGGATCAGCAGAAACAGGAAAAAAACTAAAGCAACATCCACGTATCATCCAAGAATCAGTACCGTTTAATATGGAGGCAGATTCGTTAAATTGCTCGGTATTAGCTCCAGATGCCACACCTGGCACGCCTGAATTTGAATTATTTTTAAAAGAAATGACCCGTGAAATGACCATTAAAAGCGGTCAAAAATGTACGGCAGTAAGAAGAATATTGGTTCCCGAAAATTTAATGGAAGATGTTCAAATTGCCTTAGGACAAAGATTGGCTAAAACAGTGATTGGAAACCCTGAAACAGAAGGAGTTCGTATGGGAGCTATGGCTGGGAAAGAGCAGTTACAGGAAGCTAAAAATAAAGTAAAGGAATTATTAAAGGCATCGGAAATGGTGTATGGAAATTTAGATTCGGTTGAGGTTTTAGGGGCAGACCAAGAAAAAGGGGCGTTTATGTCGCCCATTTTATTGCGCAATAATAACCCCTTAAAACAAATGCAAACGCATGAAATTGAGGCCTTTGGACCCATCAGCACGTTGATGCCTTATACCAATATAGAAGAGGCTATTGAAATTGCGAATTTAGGAAAAGGATCTTTGGTATGTTCTATTGCTACGAATGATCCTAAAACAGCCAAAGAATTTGTTTTGGGGGCAGCCAGCTATCATGGTCGAATATTAATTTTGAATGAAGAATGTGCCAAAGAGAGCACTGGTCATGGTTCTCCCATGCCTTTATTAGTACACGGTGGTCCGGGTAGAGCGGGTGGAGGCGAAGAAATGGGTGGAAAACGAGGCGTGATGCACTATTTGCAACGCACGGCTATCCAAGGTTCGCCGAGCATGATTACTGCGGTTACAGAAGTGTACCAGCTGGGGGCCAAACAAACAGAACCGGATAAGCATCCGTTCCAAAAATACTTTGAAGAACAAAATATTGGTGAAACCTACACAACCCACAACCATACGGTAACAGAAGCAGATATTGTAAATTTTGCCAATGTAAGCGGAGATCATTTTTATGCGCATGTAGATGCTACTTCGCTGGAAGGAACGGTTTTTGAAAAACGGGTAGCTCATGGATATTGGGTGTTATCAAAAGCTGCCGGCATGTTTGTACATCCGAAAAAAGGTCCGGTTTTATTAAACTATGGAATTGATGAGGCCCGCTTTACCAAGCCGGTTTATCCGGGTATGACCATTGGTGTTCGGTTAACAGTGAAAGAAAAAGTAGATCAGGAAAAAAGAAACGAAGAGGATATTGCAAAAGGGATTATTAAGTTTCAGGTAGAGGTGTATGATGAAATTGGTGAAACGGTTGCTTTAGCTACTATTTTGACGATGGTGAAGAAAAAGGATCAATAATTTGCCTGTAAAAATAGAAGAGGTAAGAACAAAAATAAAAGATTGCTGTTATTTATTGAAACTTCACATGAATTAGAAATGGCGGAAGATTTATTGAAAATTATTTAAATTTTGATATATAGATTGAGTTATGGATTAGACTTATATAATATTTAAGGTATTTTAGAGCGGCATTCTTCGACTAGGCTTTCATCCTTTTTTCTTGATAAAAAAGGATCAAAAAATCAAGACTTCTAA
>CAYOHR010000050.1:0-9682 GCA_964403835.1 uncultured Flavobacteriales bacterium | reverse complement strand
CGATTCTATTGGCGGATATCAACGGCAAAGTTATATAGAAACCGGTAATTTTTCCCGATCCTTCAACTCATTTGCCACCGCTTTTGATGGGTTAGATTCGTCGAAAGATTCAAAAATTAACCAACTGTTTTTAGCCAATAGAAATATTATATCTGATCGGCTAGCACAAGAGCGATTAAATAATGGAATTGCTTATTCCAATGGATCAAATCCTACTGATCCTGGGTACAAGGAAGGATTTGGGTCTACCAACCAGGATGTTTTGGTGCCAGCTTTTTTAGCAGCATATTCGGGTAAAGATGCTTCAAAAGTTAAATTAAACCCGATCAAAAATTTGCCGAGTTTAAATTGGAGAGTAACCTATACAGGGTTAAATCAATTTCAATTCTTTAAAAACCGATTTAAAACTATTTCTATCACCCATGGTTATAAATCGACCATGAATATTAGCACATTTAATAGTAATTTATTATTTGTTGACAACAGTGATACTACAAATAATGGATCGGTATTTACCAATGTGCAGGATGTGAAAGCAAATTACATTCCGCGGCATCAAATTAATTCGGTGGTTATAGCAGAACAATTATCCCCCTTAATTAGCATTGATGTTACATTTAAAAACAACATACAAGCTAAATTTGAGATTAAAAAAGACAGAATTGTAACACTGAGTATTCCCAATATTCAGGTTACCGAAATTCGGGGTTTAGAATTTATTTTTGGGACCGGGTACAACATTCCAAAGGTTAAATTCCCATTTAAACTACCGGGAAGTAACAAAAAAATAGAAAGTAACCTAAACTTGCGCATTGATTTTTCTGTGCGGGATAATAAAACCGTATTGCGAAAAATTATTGAGGACCAAAATGTGGCCTCGGCAGGTCAAAAAGTATATTCTTTAAAAACAGCGGCCGACTATAAATTGACTGATAAAATTAACTTGCGGTACTTCTTCGATTATATAAGTACTACACCGTTTATTTCAACCTCGTTCCCAACTTCCAACTTGAGTACGGGTATAAGTATTCGGTTTACTCTATAAATCTTTCTAACCCGTCCGTCTTTGCTTCCCTATCTATCAGGAGAAATGTAGTGTAGAAAAGCAATCTTTTTATAAAGCGGCCTAAAAATTGGCTCAGATAAATTTTTATTCTAAATTTGAATTATGGCTACAAGTACGTTGAAAAAAAGCGCACCCAAAACTGAAAAAGGGGCAATTACGAAAGAAACCTATTTGCATTGGTACGAATCCATGCTGTTAATGCGAAAATTCGAAGAAAAATGCGGGATGCTTTATACCCAGCAAAAATTCGGAGGTTTTTGTCATTTGTACATTGGACAAGAAGCTATTTTAGCAGGAATGGTGAGCGCTATGGAGAAAAAAGACAATGTAATTACTGCTTATCGCGATCACGCCCATCCTATTGCTTTGGGAGTACATCCAAAATTTGTAATGGCCGAGTTGTATGGCAAAAAAACAGGGACTTCCAAAGGAAAAGGAGGCTCTATGCACATGTTTTCTAAAGAACATAATTTATTTGGCGGACATGGTATTGTTGGCGGACAAATTGGTTTAGGAGCAGGCATTGCTTTTGCGGATAAATATAAAAATACAGGCCGCGTAACCTATTGTTTTATGGGAGATGGAGCCATTCGGCAGGGTATTTTACATGAAACCTTTAACATGGCCATGATGTGGAAATTACCTGTCGTTTTTATCATCGAAAATAACTTTTATGCTATGGGAACCTCCGTTGCCCGATCATCTAATGTAATAAACCTATATCAGTTAGGAGAAGGGTATGATATGCCGTCAGAACCTGTGGATGGGATGTCTTGTGAAGCTATACATGCATCTATAAAAAAAGCAGCTGACCGAGCCAGAAAAGGAGATGGGCCCACTTTATTAGACATCAGAACATACAGATATAGAGGACATTCCATGTCAGATCCCGCAAAATACCGCACCAAAGATGAGTTAGAGTCTTATAAAAAAGAGGATCCTATTGAAAAAGTAAAAGATACCATTCTAAAAAAGAAATACTCGACTGAAAAAGATCTGGAAAAAATAAACCAAAAGGTCATGGTAATGGTAGAGGAATCAGTGAAATTCGCTGAAGAATCGCCTTCTCCGGATGGTTCTGAATTGTATCAAGATATTTATATGCAGCAAGATTATCCGTATTTGGATCATTATTGATGTACTTTGTGTTAAATTTATCCCCAAGACTTAAAAAAATATGGCCGAAATAGTTAGAATGCCCAAATTAAGCGATACCATGGTAGAAGGTGTGGTAGCAAAATGGCATAAAAAAGTAGGAGATCAAATAAAATCAGGCGAGTTATTAGCTGATATTGAGACCGATAAAGCCACCATGGAGTTTGAATCTTTCCAGGAAGGGGTTTTATTGTATGTGGGGGTAAAAGAAGGAAAAGCAGCAAAAGTAGATTCAATTTTGGCTATTTTGGGGAAAAAAGGCGAAAAAATTGATGATTTATTGGCGCAGGAAAAACAAGCTGAAACACCTGCTACTATAAAAGAAGAGCCTAAAGAAGAAGCTACTTCGGCTTCGGCAAAAGAAGAATCAAAACCAGTTAAAGAGGTTGCTGCACCCGCAGCAGTTACGCAAGCCCCTGTTGCTATGCCGGTTTCAGAAGGCTCCGCTTTCATTAAAGCTTCTCCTTTAGCAAAAAAATTAGCCAAAGAAAAAAACATAAACCTTTCTTTAGTAAAAGGAACCGGAGATGGGGGTCGCATTACCAAGCGCGATATTGACGAATTTAGAGGAGGAAAAGCATCTGCTCCTCAAGTTGAATCTTATAAAGAAGTAGAGGTTAGTCAAATGCGCAAAGCCATTGCCCGCCGTTTGAGTGAAAGTAAATTTACCTCGCCGCATTTTTATTTAACGGTCGATTTAGATATGGATGCCTTAATACACGCAAGAACAGCTATTAATGAGGTTTCCCCGGTTAAAATATCGTTTAACGATTTAATTATAAAAGCGGTTGCAAAATCACTAAAACAAAACCCGGCGGTTAATTCTTCGTGGTTGGGAGATAAAATACGCTACAATGAGCATGTGCATATTGGCGTTGCCGTTGCCATTGAGGATGGTTTAATTGTTCCTGTTGTTAAGTTTGCCGATGTAAAACGTTTGAGTGAAATTGCCAGCGAGGTAAAAGACCTAGCTGAGCGAGCAAAAACCAAAAAATTACAACCGATTGAATTCAGCGGAAATACCTTTACTATATCCAATTTGGGCATGTTTGGCATTGAAGAATTTACGGCCATTATTAATCCGCCCGATGCTTGTATTTTAGCCATTGGAGCTATTCGCCAAGAGCCCGTTGTGAAAAACAATGCGGTAGTACCCGGTAATCGTTTAAAAGTGACCCTTTCCTGCGATCACCGCGTGGTTGATGGAGCCAGCGGATCTAAATTTTTACAGAGCCTGAAAAAATACCTCGAAAGCCCTGTGCTTTTGCTGGGTGAGAATTCTATTTGATGAAGGTTTATAAGCGTTTTTGAAATCCTTATACACAAAGGTTAAAACAACTATTTACCAACTATTTTGGTCTCTATATCAAGTGCGATTATGGGCTGATGAAAGATTGACATAAACTTTGAATCATCAAAAGTCCTTTTGCACTCTCACCCACGCACTGTTTCCGGAAGCGTAATTCTTTAAAATAAATCCTTCTAACTGCCAGGTTCCTACCTGAAAATTCCAACCTTTTACTATTAGGTTTAATTGTATGGGAACCCCAATTTTCCCATACCCTCCGTAAGATATCCCTGCACTGGCCGATAAGTTTTTTTGAATAGTAAATTCATCTGTCAGCGAAATAAAAGTTCTATAATTGGCCGCCGCTCGCTGGTTTACGCTTAAAGTAAAGAACTGCTTGTTTACTTTTTTACTTAAAGTCATTCTAAACCACGATGGCAAATAGGAAATAAAGCTTTGCCGGTAGTTACTTTTATTAAAATAAAGCAAGCTATCTATGTTAGCCGAGTTGGTATCTTTTATTAACGAGACAATATCAAATCCCTCATATTTTATAAGACTGGTATCCATTTCCTGGGTTCTCGAATTTTTGTTCCAGGTGATAAAACCAAAATCATTCACTTCTAACGTTAACTTAGCTTCATTGGAATCTTTAAAAAGGGGCAAGCTAAAATAGGTCATAAAGTAAAAGTCGGCTGATGCTCCTAAGCCGTTTTGATTAAATAGTTTTGTGTGATTTGGGTCTGATGCATGATTTGTTAGTTTTGCTTTAATATCAACCGATTGACCTAAGGTATCTGTATAAATACTTGAGTTATCTATTTCAAGCAATGCATAATTACTCCCATTTAAGAGCGAAATAGCCCCTCCTAACATCGTTTTTTGGGTTGTAGAAGCGTGCATAGCTCCAAATTGCAATTGTTGATAATGAAGCCAGTTAATAGAGGTGTTATTAATTTCAATGGTCTTGTTTTGAAAAGCCTTATTTCCCTGAAATAGTAATAAATAAGCATCTTTAGAAATAGAAAGATCGGCATGAAATTTGCTGCCCAAGCTTATAAAATAGTTGATTTGAGGGTTGTTTTTTTTAAATGAATAAGATATAATTTGGTTAATATCTCCACCTCCGGCAGCCGGGAATTGAGCGCGTGAGATCATTTTTTCTTGCCCAGCTTTAGAAAAGGTTTTTCCGTTAAAAGAAGTATGTAAAAACTGATTATTGAATGCATTGGTGTTCAGATACATATCGGATAAGATCTGAACCCTATTTTTTAGGGTGTCGTTGCTATAAAAGTTGGATAATGAATAGTTATTTTGTCCAAAGCCAATTTGACAGGTAAAGAAAATAAAAAGATAAGTAGTAATGGTTCTAATCATGCTTCTATCAATATTCATAATTTACATCTAAAGCCACGTTTATGTCCATAAAATCAGAGCTTTTCATTTTTATTTTAAGCGGAGAATTTGGAGTATTAAAAGTGATTTTTATAAGCAGTTTATCTGCATTTAATAAAGTATTTATTTGACTCTTATTGAGAGTAATAATTACGATGGATTCGGTTTCCGAAATGACTTCATTGTTACCGTTGGTTTGCGCTGATTGTATGGTTTTTCGGGGCATAGCCAATGAATCTAAATACTGGTTTTGTTTATTGTATAAGCTGCCAGAAAGACTGGCGCTAAAAGGGACATTATTTTTACAAATTATATTTAAAGTAGCTTGGTTTGCTTTTTCTAACTGTTTTTTAAGATCTTCCGAAAATGAAAGCGCCAACGTATCCGTTAATTGTAGCCCTTGCGCACTTAAATAAAGCGGAATTTCTGTTTCTAATAACAAATCAATACCGGTATTATGGTAAATAAAATCGCCCTGTAAAGCAGGGTTAACCAAGGGATTAAATTTAAAATCAACATGAAAACCAATGGAATCTGGAAATATTTCTACCAGCTCATCAAAATTTGAATTTTGCTTATTAAAACTTCTTGAAAAAGTTGAATACATTACAGGACCCTTTCCTGCACTGCCTTCTTGCGCGCGGTCGATAAAAATGCTATTTCCAATAATGCTCGATTGTAAGGTTTTTTTACTATTCGTTTTGCTATTTTTAGCATATAATTCATGAAAAAGTATTTCGGCATCTACTCCAACCCCATTTTTTATTTTAAACTCCATTTTAATTTCGTCTAAATCAAGCGTTCCATTTACTTGTTGGAATGTTTTTAAGTATTGACTTTTATTAATTTTGCTTTCAATATTTCCAAAATATCCGCGGGCGTATTCGGGTATAACTTGTTTAAATGTAGTGTTAATTTCAGCAAAATCTCCATTATTAACAGTCACATCGTTCCCATTCGGATCAATGGTAATAGAATAATTAGTAATCACTAAATTATAATCGGTGCCATCTTTTCGGGTCATATCAATATCGTAACCCGATAAATCAATACTATCTTTAAAAATACCGGGGTTGCTGATTGAACCCGCCGGAATAATTCGGATTATTTTTAAGGTATCCCCGTTTTTAAGGGCTTTTGGCAGTTTATATTCCAATACCAATTTTTCTGAAATGGTGTTTTTTACACTAAAAAGTACTTTTCCTGATTTTACTTTCACAAAAAATAAATGTGCCGAATTAATTTTTGTTCTAAAAATATTATCGCCTGTAAATATAGGAGTTCCTTTAGGAATAAGCACCGCAGGAAATGTCCAAGGAAAAGATTGTACAATGGTTGTGTCCGGAAGTTTTAATAAAGTATCTAATTTAAGCGAATATAAAGTGTCTGCATAAAATAGAGAAAGGGACTGATCTGTATTGTGTTTTACATGCTCACTTCCCAGTAAATTGGTCAAATCCAGCTTCCCATGCGCAATAGGAAACATATAATCTGAATTCCAGTTGGGCAGTTCCAGCTTTTTATTACAAGAGGATATAATAAGCGCAAAGAACAAAGTGCCAAGCATCAAGTATGAAGATTTCAAACCCTTTACACGCGGCTTACCAATTGCTGCCAACTTATAACTTTTAACTTTTAACTTATAACTTAAATTAATACCCATATTTTCCTTTCCACAATTTATTCAAATATTTCTTTAATTCCAGTTCTTTTGCGTTATTTCCGGGTTGGTAAAAAGAAGTTCCGGATATTTCTTTGGGCAAAAACTCTTGTTCAATAAAATTATTTTCTCCTTCATGTGAATATTGATAGTCTTTCCCATAGTTGAGGTTTTTCATCAATTTGGTAGGGGCATTTCGCAGGGCCAAAGGTACCGCTAAATTTCCACTATCATATACTTCGGATTTTGCTTTTTTGATAGCCATGTAAGAGGCATTTGATTTTACACTGGTAGCCAAATAAATGGTGGTTTGTGATAAAATAATTTCTGATTCGGGATAACCAATTACCTGTACTGCCTGAAAACAATTATTGGCTATAACCAGGGCTGTTGGATTTGCAATTCCAATATCTTCAGAAGCTGATATTAATAAACGACGAGCAATAAATTTTACATCTTCGCCCCCGGCAATCATACGGGCTAACCAATAAACAGCGGCATTGGGGTCACTTCCCCTTATCGATTTTATAAAGGCAGAGATAATATCGTAGTGCATTTCGCCATTTTTATCATATAAAACGGTCTTTTGCTGCGCTACTTCCTGTACATTTTCATTGGTGACTTCAATAACCTCTTCGTTGGAACTTTGTATGACCAAATCAAAAATATTCAATAGCTTTCGGGCATCTCCGTTTGATAAACGGAATAAGGCTTCTGTTTCTTTTAACACAATTTTTTTCTGAGCCAAAAAAGAATCATGTGTCATGGCACGCTCTAGCACTTGCATTAGCTGGTCGTTTTCAAGATTTTTTAAAACATACACCTGGCAACGCGATAGCAAAGCCGGAATAACCTCAAAAGAAGGGTTTTCTGTTGTGGCACCAATTAATATGATGGTTCCGGACTCTACAGCAGCCAAAAGAGCATCTTGTTGCGATTTATTAAACCGATGAATTTCATCAATAAATAAAATCGGTTGAGTTAAAGGATTAAATAAGTCTTTGGTTTTTGTTTTTTCAATAATTTCCCGAATATCTTTTACACTGGAATCAACCGCGCTTAATTTATAATACGTACGCTTCAGTTCTTTCGCCATTAATTCGGCCAGGGTTGTTTTTCCTACTCCCGGCGGGCCCCATAAAATAAGGGAAGAAATAATGCCTTGTTCGATGTGTTTTTTTAAAATGCCTTTGGGGCCAACTAAATGCTGTTGACCAATATAATCGCTGATATGCTGGGGTCGCATACGCTCGGCTAAAGGTATTTTAAAGGTGGTTTCCAATGAATAGATTAAGACATAAATTTAATGATTTTATTTACAAAAACGCCTCTTTCTTCATGTTTAACCAACTTAAAGCAGAGTTATGCAATAAATTATGTTTGTCTTTTAAGGGAATATCCATGTTTTTAATAATGGTTCCGGGTACATCTTCTCCAAGCGGAAAAGGATAATCAGAGCCTAATGCAAGGCGATCTGATCCAAATAACTCCATCAAATAATTTAAAACTTTAGGCTCGTGCACCAGCGAATCTAAATAGATGGAACGCAAATATTTGGTGGGCGGATTGGGATTATCAACTGCGCATAAATCGGGTCTGACTTCAAAACCATGCTGAATGCGGCCTAATGTGGATGGGAACGAGCCTCCGCCATGAGCAAAAGCAACTCTTAATTTCGGGAATTTTTCAAATATGCCTCCAAAAATCATAGAACAAATAGCTAAAGAAGTTTCGGCGGGCATGCCTACTAACCACGGGAGCCAATATTCGGGCATACGATCTTGACCCATCATATCCCATGGATGAATAAAAAGAGCTGCGCCTAATTTTTCAGCTTCTTCATAAAAAGGAAATAATGCCGGGTTATTTAAGTTCCATTCGTTTATATGCGTCCCTATTTGAACGCCTTTTAACCCTATTTCCATGCACCTTTGCAGCTCTAAAACAGCCATTTCGGGGTCTTGCATAGGAAGGGTGCCTAAGCCCACAAACTGCTTGGGGTATTTGCGTACAATATTTGCAATATGATCGTTTAAAAACTGGCTCAGTTCTAAGGCATGCCTTGCTTTAGCCCAATACGAAAACATAACCGGAACGGTTGAAAGTACCTGAACATGCACCCCATGCTCTTTTGATTCAATTATTCTTTGCTGCGGATCCCAGCAATTGCACTGAATTTCACGAAAAAACTTATTATCCATCATCATACGGGCACAACCCGGTTTGTGATGATCGAGGTGTATAAATCCTCCGTAACCAAATTTTTTCCGGTAATTCGGAATATTTTCTGGTAAAATGTGGGTGTGTATGTCTATGGTGAGTATGCTCATCTATAAATACTAGGTGCAAGTTACATGAGAGAAATCAATTTTCATAATAATTTGCTTACTTAGATTAATCATTAAACCGTACATCTTTTACATTCATTTCCCAAGTGGTTTTTCCTTGCCAATGGTTTTCTTCTAGTGTATATACAATATCAAAAAGCATGCCCGACTTAATTTTTTCGAGATGTTCTCCCATATTAAAGCCAATCCCCTTTATTTTTGATTGATTTCCGGCTTGTTTGAGGTAAAATTTAATGTGTTTATTGTCTGATCCTACAAAATTAGTGTATCCAGAATCGGATACTTTTTTTGAAAGGAATATTGGATTCATATTGGCAGGACCAAAAGGATTAAATTGCTTTAAAATGCGGGTAAATTTTGAGGTAATTTCATCAAAGCCAATTTCAACATCTACTTCAATTTCGGGCACTAGCATATCATCCGTAATCGATGAACTGACCACTGCTTCAAATCGCTCTCTGAAAAGCAGTACATTTTCAGGCTTTAAGGTTAAACCGGCAGCGTATTTGTGGCCGCCAAATTGTTCCAATAAATCGCTGCATTTTTCAATGGCTTCATAAACATCGAAGTTTTTAACCGAACGGGCCGATCCGGCAGCTTTTCCGTTTGATTCGGTGAGCACAATGGTTGGTTTATAATGCTTTTCGATAATACGTGATGCTACAATGCCCACCACCCCTTTGTGCCAATCGTTTTTAAATAAAACGGTACTTTTTGATGTTTTGTAAAAAATGTCGGTATCAATCATTCCTAAGGCCTCTGCGGTTATT
>CAYOHR010000049.1:0-12706 GCA_964403835.1 uncultured Flavobacteriales bacterium | reverse complement strand
TGGAGCTATTAACATAAGAGGCAGAGCCCAAAGAAAATATTCCGTTTGTTGGGGTGGTTGATTCTTCATAAATATTGCAATTGGCAATGGTATTCTTACTATTACCATTGCCAGCGGAGCTTGTTAAAAAACTAATAGTTCCGGTGTTTGAGCCTGTTCCGGCGCCTGTTACATTGCAGTATTTAATGATATTGCTTTCGGCCGAATTAATAAAACTTATGGTAGAAGCACTGGTTCCGGTATTGGTATTTTTTATGATTAGGTTAGCAGACCCGCAACTGGTGTTTACTCTTCCGTCGATGGTGACTGAATCAGCTCCATTTAATTTGATGATAGTAGAATCGAAGTTTCCGCTAATGATAAAGCCGGAGCCTGTTGGATAGATGTTAATGGTATTATATGAAGCGCTTCCGCTTCCGTTGGCATTTAAGCTTGCGGTAGCCGTTTCGGTGATATTGCTTGTTACTTGGAGAATGATGTTTCCGGTAACAGAACCTGCATTAATAGCATCAAAAGCATCTTTTAAAGTGCTGTAATCACCCCCTGAACCCACTGTTTTTGTAACAGAAAAGGCCAAAAGGCGAAAAAAACATAATATAATAAGTAGATAAATTCTCATAGACTAAAATCTTTTTCTAACCTTAAAATTCATTAACAAGTCCGCCTTGCTAAGGTTAACGCGAGCTAGTTAATTGTATTAAAACTCCCAAAAATAGTTGGCAAATGTAATGAAATTAACTTAATTTTAACTAAACACTCCGGTTATAAAAACTTTTAAATAAGTTTTCTAATAAAGTGTAATGTTCGAGGGAAATTGGTTTTATTTTTTGAAATTGAAATATGCTTTCATTAAAAATGGTTTCAATTTCTTTTAAAACAATTTCATTCACCCTAAGTTCTTTAAAAAGATCTCTTACTTGAATCACTTTTTGTTCTTCGGTGATGGTTTTGCTGGTATATAAGTAAAATAATTTTTTCAATTGCTTTTCGTTTGCAAGGGATAAAGCCTTGGTATATAAATATGTTTTTTTACTAGCAATAATATCTCCTCCAATTTTTTTGCCAAAAGATTCTTGTTTCCCGAATGTATCTAAGTAATCGTCTTGCATTTGGAAGCCAATGCCTAATTTTTCGCCAATGGCATACATTTCGCGGCTTATTTTCTCATCCACTCCGGCATTTATTGCGCCCATTTCTAAGGAAGCGCCTAAAAGAACGGCTGTTTTTAAGCGGATCATTTCTAAATATTCTTCGCTGCTAACTACTTCTCTTTTTTCAAAATCCATATCCAATTGCTGTCCTTCACACACCTCAATGCTTGTTTTATTAAAAACTTTTAAAAGGGCAGGTATTTTTAATGGATCAATTTCTGACAGCAACTGATATGCTTTAATGAGCATAACATCTCCCGATAAAATGGCTTGATTAATACCCCATTTTTTATGGGCGGTGGTTTTGTTTCTTCTGATTTCAGCAGCATCCATAATATCATCATGCAGCAAGGTAAAATTATGAAAAACCTCAATGGCGGTTGCTATTTTTAAGGCATCGGCCTCTTTTCCTTCAAAAAGGTTACTGGATAATAAAACTAAAATGGGCCGAATTCTTTTTCCGCCTAATAGCAGGGTATAATCAATAGGTTGGTATAAGGGATTCTTTTTTTCCCGCTCGGTTAAAACTTTTAACAAAGCAATATTTACTTCGGTGAGGAGGGCAGAAATCATTGTTTTAATAAACCTAATAAATATGTACCGTAACCACTTTTTAAAAGGGGTTGAGCCAAGGTTGAAAGTTGTTCGGCATTAATATATCCCATACGATAAGCACATTCTTCAATACAGCCAATTTTTAAACCTTGCCGTTCTTCGATAACTTGAACAAATTGTGATGCTTGCATTAACGAAGCAAATGTACCTGTATCGAGCCAAGCGGTTCCCCGATCTAATACGCTTACTTTTAATTTCCCTTGTCTCAAATATTCTTTATTGACATCGGTAATCTCGTATTCTCCGCGAGGACTAGGCTTTAATTCTTTTGCGATTTTTACAACGGAATTATCATAATAATATAATCCGGGAACAGCATAATTTGATTTTGGTTCTTTTGGTTTTTCTTCGATGGAAAGGACATTAAATTTTTCATCAAAATCAACCACGCCATATCGTTCAGGGTCGGATACATGATAGGCAAAAACAACGCCTCCATCGGGATTATTGATGTTTTGTAGTTTTTTTGATAACCCTGAGCCGTAAAAAATATTATCTCCCAATATTAAACAAACCGAATCGTTTCCTATAAAGGATTCTCCAATTACAAAGGCTTGTGCTAAGCCATTAGGGACTTCTTGAATGGCATACGAAAAATTGCAGCCATATTTTTTTCCATCACCCAATAATTTTTGAAATCCTCCAATATCCTCTTTAGTAGAAATAATGAGCACATCTTTTATTCCGCTAATTAATAAAATGGAAAGTGGATAATAGATCATGGGTTTATCATAAATGGGCATAATTTGCTTACTAATACCCATGGTAATAGGATAGAGCCTAGTTCCAGAGCCGCCTGCCAAAATAATTCCTTTCATGATGTCTCTTAATTTAAAGGCGAAAAATACAAAAAAAACATTCGATTTAAATTAGATAAGGGTCTAATTTTTTAAAGTAAAAATGCTTTCCCTGCCAAAAACTGTTATTTTTGGTCTGATTTTTGAAAAAACAGACACAAACACTTTGTATGAAATATTTTATTTATCTTTTTTTTATAGCTATTCTTAGCAGCTGTGGCGCTAAACAAGATTTAATTCATGGAAGATATGACGTTGCCATTGAAAAATCGGTACGTAAAATCCGTAAGAACCCGAATAAAATAAAATATTTAGATATTTTAGAACAGGCTTTTAATCAGGCTCAGCAGCAAGATTTAAATAAAATAAACTATTTAAAAAGAGAGGGAACACCAGAAAACTGGGATGCTATTTTTCAATCGTATTCAAACATAAAAAGAAGGCAAGATTTGGTTAAGACTGTCCCCAATTTACCTGCTAATATCAGTTTTGTAAACGTTGATGAGGATTTAATAAAAGCAAAACAAAATGCGGCGGAGTATTATTACTCACATGCTCAAAAATTGATGCAACAGGGTGGGCGACAAAATGCCCGAAACGCTTATTTGGAGCTGCAAAAAACAAAAAATTATTATACCAATTTTAAAGATGTGGATCAGCTTATTAGTAAAGCCAGATTTCAGGGCACCACTTTTATCTACTTTAAAATGGAAAACAATTCAAACATGATTATGCCTAAAAACTTTGAGTCAGAGATTTTAAAGTTTACGCCTAGCGGTTTAGATGATCAATGGACCGTTTTTCATTCAAACGCACAAAGTGATATCAATTATAACTTTATTATCGCTTTTAAATTAAATCAAATTGATGTTTCTCCTGAAAAAATGTTTGAATCACAATATGTTGATAAAGATACGATAGAAGATGGCTTGCGATACGTATATGATTCGAGAGGAAATGTGAAAAAGGACACTGCCGGAAATGATATAAAAGTAAAGGCATATAAAGCAATTATGTGTAATGTGATTGAGAACAAACAATCTAAAGTGGCCAGAATAGGAGGTGTTTTAGAAATTTACAGCAACGAAACCAAACAATTATTAAAATCTGATCCGGTTATTACAGATGCTGTTTTTGAGCATTTTAGTGCAGTTGCTCAAGGTGATTTAAGGGCTTTATCTGCGACATCCCGCAAAAAGATAAAAAGTCAACCCCTGCCTTTTCCAAGTAATGCAGATTTAATTATGATGGGAACCAATAATATTAAAGGAATTGTTTCCAATATTATCAATAGCAATAAATACTTGTTTCAGTAATCTAAATTGACCCTTCGAGTGCCTCAGGATGCGATTTATCCCGCGCAATAAATAAGCATAAGAAAAGTGCATAAAAGCTAATACCTACTTGCGTGTCTAAGGTGTCTTCGGTAAACATAGAAAGAAAAATGATGCATAAAAAAGAGATTCCCAAAAAACTCCGTTTTAAGTAAGCGCTGTTATAAATAACATATATCATACTTAGTATGATTATGCTAAAACCAATACTGCCAAACATAACTAGCCAGGTTAAGTACTGATTATGGGGTTTTAACCATTTTTGAGGATATTCTGACAACAAAGATGATTGGTAATATTTATCCATGGCAGGCTTTAGATCTCCTGCTCCTGCTCCGTAATATGGGTTTTTTTGAATAACTTTTAAAGCGGTTTTCCAAAATTCTAAGCGTTGTGCAATAGAGCCGTTTGCAGCAGTAACCTGTTTAAAATAAGCATCGAGCTCCCATAAAGTCTCATAAATTCGTTTGTGAAGGGAGTTTTTTTTCGGAAACCTATAATTGGTCGTTCCCTGCTCAATGGCTATAATATCATTGGGTGTTAATTGACTCATCCCTACAGAATCTTTGTTCAGGTTTTTAGAACTTAAATATCTTATAAGTGTTGCGTGAGGCAGGTTTCCGTATTGGTCGTATTGGCTAAATGCGGCATCACTTTTTTTGTTCCATTCTTTTTCTAACTCGGCCCATTGAATATTTCGCCAGATATAATGGCCGTTTTCTACCTGGGTATTATTGGTATCGTTAAAATAGGAAGGAGAATTAATAAAAGGTGGGTTTTTAGATGCTAAATCAGTAAAAAGCACCAGCTCACTGTATACAACAGAAAAAAACAGGAAAGATGGAATAATGATTAAGCTTAATAATACTACCCGAAAAGGTATGGATAGGGCTTTATTAAAGCTGTTTTTAAGAATTATAATTGCTAAAAGAACACCTAAAATAATTAGGCCCGTTAAGTTTTGTGATATAAATAAATAGGCTAGCAACCACAAACCAATCAACATCCATACTATTTTTTGTTTTAAGGTTTGCGGGGTATAAAATACAAAGTAGATACAAATGATAATGCCCATAGTAATAAAGAGCCCAAAACGTATATGGGATATAAAAAAGGACATATTCCGAATTTCAATATGCTCGTAATTCCAAACATAAAAATGGATGACAGAAAATAAGCTTGTGAAAACCAGGCTTGCCAAAAATGCTTTTAAAAGAAAGAAAAAATGCTGTTTTTTAATGGCATAAAATGACAAAAATACAGGTAGGGTAATGAGCGGCAGTTTTAAGGTGAACTCGCTTAAACCTTTTGAAATATTGTGAGAGTAGAAAATTCCTAATAAGTAAACCAAAAAAGGAATAGATACAAAAGGAAAAACAGGGTGTTTAAAAAACTGTTTAAATTTTAGTCCTAATTGGCCCGCCAGCACCCATATACCGAGCACAAAAAATTGAGATAAACTGATGAATAAATTAGAGAAAGAAAGGCTGCAAATCATACAGGTTAATCCAAACAAGATTAAATCTTGTTCTTTTTCTTGTAGAAAATGCATCGCTTTTTTGAGAAAGGTCACTTTTTAGTTTTTAAATTACCAAGGGTTTTCTAAGTCGGCTTTAGTAAAAGTATGGTTTCGGGTAACGAAAAAAGTATTGAGTTTAGTATGCGATGGTTTCTTTTTTAACATTTTATATAAAAGCGCAATGGGGGTAAGACAGATAAAATAGACGACTGTTAGCAGGATGGTATTATTGATTTTGGCTACTATTTTAGAAAAAAGGAGCCAAAATTTATAAACAAGATCATGCAGTGGTTTACTAAAATTGAGAATAAAGGCAAAAATAAGGACTATGTATACGGTAATAAATTTATGTGCCAGAACTAATAAAATAGTAAGCACTAAAAAAACAAAAAACAGGTCTTTATGAAGGTGCTTTAAAAATTTCAAAATAATTAAAAAATAGTGTAAACAAAGGGTGCAATAGCAGTTCCTTCAATAAAAAAAATAAGAATTCCTAAAAGTAATAAAACAATAATAATAGGTAAAAGCCAAAATTTCTTTCTTTGTCCGAGGTATTTGAATATATCTTTCAAGAAATCCATACGAACAAAAGTAGTGATTTATTTTTTACGTGCTAATTTGTCTGTTTTTCCAGGCATATCCCTTTTTTAGAGAAAGCAGAGCAATCAACACAATATAAAAAGGATACATTAAAAAAGTAAAAAGAAAAGAAACAAACGTATAACGTAGGTTTAATAAGGATTTTGCCTTATAGATAAAAAATAATTCTACAATAAATTTTACCCCTATAAACCCAATGAAAACAGGGTAGAAGGGGCATAAAAAGCAACATAATAACTGAAAAAAATTAACCAAAAAGATCGTAAAACCTATTCTTTTGGAAGCCAGAGGATAAAATTTGGTCTTAGAAGCCCAGCGTACTCGCTGATGCATAAATTCGGTGCAGTTTTTGGGAAATTGGGTGTGTACAAGCACTTGTTCATCTAGTAAATAACCGACTTTATGGGGATATTTCTTGAAAAAATCGTGTAGCAAAAACACATCATCGCCGGAGGCAATATTTTTATGTGTTTGGTAGCCGCCTACCTCATAAAATGCTTGTTTTTCAAACATTAAATTGGCTCCGCTCACCATGAGGGGGAATTGGTTTTTGAGGCTGCCGGCCGAACTTAAAATTAAGCTGGATTGTTCAATTTGTAAAAATTGCTGAAATAAAGATGCAGGCTCTTCAAAAAGAACGGGGGCAGCCAACATTTTTAATTGGTGTTGATGGAAGTACTGCAACATGGCAGAAAGCCAGTTTTTATGAAATTGGCAATCGGCATCGGTGGTTAAAATAATAGTGCCCTTTGCGTGTTTTATACCTTCTTCTAAAGCTTCTTTTTTGCCTTGTAAGTAAGGTTGTACATGAAAAATTTGAACAGATAAAGTACTGTTTTTTTGTTGAAAATGTTCAATTACCTTCAACGAATGATCCGTAGAATGGTCATTAATGAGTATAATTTCAAATAAGTTATGCGGGTAATGTACGTTAGAAAGAGAATGTAAACAGGTTTCTATATTTTTTTCTTCATTTCTAAAAGGGATTAAAATAGAGACAAAAAGATCTTCTGTCGGTACTTCAAATATTTGTTTTTCTTTATTCAAGCCATTCGCCATCCATATTATTAAATATAAATAATAGAATAAGGTGAGATAGGTGATGAGAATGAGTAAAAACATATTTAGAAAATCAAAATTAGAATTATCAATGGTATAAATTGAAAATAATTCTGGAAAAAGCGTAATTTTAAGCTTTGTAAGATTCTGTGAAACAATATCTTTTATTTTTATCCTTCTTTTTTATTGGTTTTTATTCTTTTTCACAAGATTATCCCTATACCAATTTTTCTTTAGAGGAAGGCCTTCCACAATCTCAAGTCAACGTTGTTTTACAAAATTCCAGGGGTTTTTTGTGGGTGGGTACAAATGGCGGAATTAGCCGTTTTGACGGGAAAAATTTTTACAATTATTCCATATTAGATGGTTTAAGCGACAATGTGATTACCTCCATTTATGAAGATGCCTCGCGAAACATGTGGGTAGGTTCTTTAGGGGCCATTTGCTTATATAAAAACAACACGTTTCAAAGCTTTTACCTCGAAAATCAGTTTAAAACCAGTTATGTTCAGAGTTTTTTAAAAATGTCGGAAGATGAATTTTGGATAGGAACCGATGAAAAAGGAATTCTTTCTTTTAACATAAAAACAAAAGTATTTAAGAAGCTGGATGCCTTTAATGAAATTAAAAAGGTGAGGCACATGTTTACTGATTCCTATGGAAAAATATGGATTGCAGCGCAAAATGGGCTGTATGTATATGATAAAAAGCTGAAAAGTATTTCTTTAAATGGAAGTATAGATATCAGCTGCACATATGTATGCGAAGATCTCAAAAAAAATATTTGGGTAAGTACTTATGGAATGGGTGTAGCTAAAATAGCTTTAAAAGATACCGTAATATTTGATACTGAAATTATAGATGACTGGTGCAGAAAAGTAATATGTAATGCAGATGGATCTATATGGATAGCCAGTAAAAAAGGGATTTCCATTATTAGAAATGATAAAATTGAAGCATTAACAGAAGAAAACGGATTGTTAAATCATAATATTAAAGAAATATATGAAGACAAAGATGGTAATATATGGATAGGCACAGATGGCAAAGGATTATTGATGTACAAAGGAAAAGGGATTGTAAATTATTATAAAAAGAGGGGGATTTGCAGTGATTTAATGATGACCTTTTGTGAGGATAAAAATCAGAATTTTTGGTTTGGAACCTATGGAAATGGGATATGTAAATATCATAACCAAAGCTACTATAACTATTCTGTGCAAGATTCTATCGTTAACAACAACACCATCTGGTCAAGCTTTTGCGATTCGAAAGGGAACGTGTGGTTTGGTTCATCGCAAGGGTTAACCGTTTTTAATGAACGGGGCATGCGTAATTATAGTAATGCGGAGGGATTAGATGTTACCGGTGTTTATGATATTGAGGAGGATCATTTGGGCAACATGTGGTTTGCGGTTCGGGATGGTCTTGTGAAATATGAAAACGGAAAGTTTATTAATTATTTTGATATCACGCAAGAATCCAGAAAAAGAGTCAATGCAATATGCAGGGACCAGGATAAGCTTTGGGCCGCCTCTGATTTTGGCTTGGTATGTTATCATGAAAATAAGTTTTTTGTGTATGAAATACCCTCTGATAATCGCATTAAAACAAGTGTTACCAGTGTTTATCCTGCTTTGGAATATATATGGTTAGGAAGTTCAAATGGGTTATTTATTTTTCATAAGCAAGAGAAACGTTTTCAGAAAATAGAAATTGGAGAAGAGTATAATTCAAATTTTATTAATAGTATTACTAAGGATTTGCATGGGTTTATGTGGGTTGGAACCAATAATGGAGTGTTTAGGGTAGATCCAAAAGTGATTAAAGACCCAAATACAGTGAATTTACACTTGCTCACGGGCGATGGCCTGCCAAGTTTGGAATGTAATTTAAATTCTATTTATACTGATAAGCAAGGCTTTGTTTGGGTAGGAACTGCATCGGGCACCAGCAAAATTGATCCAAAAATATATTTGAATAACGAAACAAATGTAGTTCCAAGCATCCTTATTACAGGAATTAAACTTTTTTTAGAACCCATCAATTGGAAAAATGTAAATGCCGACTTCTCTTCGTTGCACACAGGATCAGGCGTCCCAACCTATTTTGCACTTCCTTTTCAAAAAAACTATTTAACCTTTGATTTTATTGGGTTTTATTATAAAAATCCGGAGAAAATTCATTACCGGTTTCAGCTGGAAGGTTTTGATAAAGAGTATTCGCCCATTATAAAAAATGCGTTTGCAACGTATTCTAACCTATCTCCGGGCAATTATACCTTTAAAGTAATTTCTTCGTGTGATTTAAAGAATTGGAGTCAACCTGCTTCTATTAAATTTACTATTCTTTCTCCTTTTTGGTATAGATGGTGGTTTATCAGCATTGTGCTGCTCGTGCTTTTGTCTTTAGGTTATTTTATAGATCGTATACGCAGCAATATTAGAAACAGAAAAGCAGAAGCAGAAAAATTCTCATACCAGGCCCGGCTTTTAGAATTGGAG
The DNA here is from genome assembly GCA_964403835.1 of uncultured Flavobacteriales bacterium. GTDB lineage: Bacteria > Bacteroidota > Bacteroidia > Flavobacteriales_G > JALEGO01 > CAYOHR01. Next base: position 3,127 of record CAYOHR010000049.1, on the reverse strand, counting down.
CAACAAGCTTTAAATGCCAGTATGAATCGGCATTTTGTGTTTAATTCATTGAATTCTATTCAATATTATATTAATAGCTCCGATAAAAAATCGGCTAATTTGTACCTGACTAAGTTTGCAAAATTAATTCGGAAAAATTTGGACGATCTTCAAAATGAGCATGTTACCTTACAGGAAGAGATTGAGCGGGTCGAATTATATTTATCCTTAGAACAAATGCGGTTTGAAGGTGATTTTGAATATGTTATTAGGTGTTCTGATGAAATTAAAAAATCACGAATTTGCATTCCGTCCATGATTTTACAACCCTTTGTAGAAAATAGCATTTTGCATGGTATTTTGCCCTTAAAAAACAAGGGGAAAATTGAAATTAATATATCTAAAGAAGACAACCACATTGTATTTTTAATTACCGATAATGGAGTGGGGATAGAGCATAGTTTAAAACACAAATCATCTTCAAAAGATCACGTTTCTAAAGGGATGCTAATTACCAAGGAACGCTTAAATGTTTTGAAAAAAGTACATAACGATCCAAAAATTGATGTAATAGGTCCGTCCGAAATAAGGGATGAGCAAGGGAATTCATTAGGCACCAAAGTATTAATTATTCTTCCTGTTATTGAATATGTAGATTCAATGAAAGACGAAGAGCAAGACGATGAATAAAACAATATGAAACACGCAATTTTATTAGTTAATTTAGGCACACCCGATTCTCCATCTACAAAAGATGTGCGAAAATATCTGTTCGAATTTTTAAATGACCCGCGGGTTATTGATATTCCTTGGCTTACAAGAAAATTATTGGTTAATTTAATTATTGTCCCTTTTCGCGCACCTAAATCGGCCAAAATTTATAAGCAACTTTGGACTGATAAAGGCTCTCCATTGCTTTATTATAGCGAGTCTTTAAGGGATAAATTGCAAAAGGAATTGCCACAAAATTACCAGGTAGAATTGGCTATGCGCTATCAAAATCCATCTATTGAAGAAGCGCTTTTAAAAATTAAAAAACAGAACCCGGATAAAATCACGGTTATTCCATTGTTTCCTCAATATGCATCGGCAAGTACGGGTTCTGTGATGGAAAAAGTGCTCTCCATTATTAAAAATTGGTATGTTATTCCTGAATTACACCTGGTTTCACAATTTTATCAAGACCCTGCGTTTATTGATTTATTTGTAGAAAACGGCAAAAAATATCAACCCGAAACGTACGAACATGTTTTGTTTAGTTTTCACGGTTTGCCCGAAAGGCAGGTAGATAAAGTATATGAAGAGGGTTTGTGTGCGGAAAAAGATTGCGAACATCAAATTACCGACGAAAATAAATTTTGTTATAAGGCTGCATCCTATGAAACAGCACGGCAAATCGCAAAAAAATTAAACATCCCTGAAAATAAATACACAATTTGTTTTCAGTCAAGATTGGGCCGCGACCCTTGGATTAAACCTTATTCTGATTTTGTTGTTAGAGATAAAGCAAAAGAAGGGATTAAAAAAATGCTGGTATTTTCGCCTGCATTTGTGGCAGATTGCCTTGAAACTACCATAGAAATAGGGCATGAATATGCCGAAATTTTTAAGGAACATGGAGGCCATGAATTGCAATTAGTAGCAAGTTTAAATGATGATGATCATTTTGTAGCGTATATAAAAAATAAGGTGCTTAAAATGAATGGTGAAACATGGTAAAAACTACAATTTATTGTACCTTTGTTATAAATTAATATCGAATAATTTAACAAAAAAAGTATGAAATTAAAACACATTCTTTGGGTGCTTTTTATAGGCGCTGTTATGTATGGCATATATTATGTTGCAAGTCATTTACCCATAGCTACCGGGTACAATTCAAAAATGGTTTGTTCGAGTGTTTTTGTTGCCGAACGAAGCGATAGTTCTGCATTAAAAGATGGTCTTTCGTATATAAAAACAGAAATTAACCATACGGATAAAACAGTTACATCCTCCTTTTTAGGTCTATTTACACGACACGCTTATTATCGCGAAGGCTTGGGTTGTTCTCTTTTTCATGATAGTATTCCATCTGCAAAAGCGCCAAAACTAAGCGTATCTCCGCCCGTATTATCTGACACTATTCATTGGCCTTACGGAAATAAATTTGCTGTTTATTCAAATGTTAGCGGGGTTAATTATCAGGAATTAAATTCGGCTTTTGACCAAGCTTTTAGTGAGCCATATGAAGATATGCAGCAAGGCACTCGCGCTGTGTTGGTAATATATAAAGATTCGGTTGTTGGAGAGCGGTATGCGCCCGGATTTAATGAAAACACCCGATTGTTGGGTTGGTCCATGACAAAAAGCTTATTGGCCACGGTAGTGGGTATTATGCAAAATAAAGGCATGTTAAACATACATGATCAAAATATTACGCCCGAGTGGCAAGGTGATGAGCGGAAAGAATTGACCTTGGATGAATTATTGCGAATGAGCAGTGGTTTGTATTTTGAAGAAGAATATGGAACGGCAAGTTCGGCCACCAACATGTTGTTTGCGAGCAATAAGGCGGCGGACTTACCTATTAACCAAAAACTAATATGCAGACCCGATTCAGTTTGTTATTATTCAAGCGGAAGTTCTAATATTATTTCCTATGTAATTTCCAATAAATTAAGATCTAGGGGGTATAATCCTTTTGATTTTTTCTATTCGGAACTGTTTTATAAATTGGGTATGAATAGCGCGGTTATTGAACCAGATGCCTCCGGGTATTGGGTGGGCTCTTCCTACGCTTATCTTACAGCGCGCGATTGGGCTAAGTTTGGATTATTGTATTTGCACAATGGCAATTGGAACGGAGAACAAATATTGCCCACCACCTGGAGTACTTATGTGAGTACCCCTACTCCAAAATCAGATAGCTTAAATTATGGAGCTCATTTTTGGTTGAATAGAGGCTCAAAAGCAGATCAATCGGATAGAAGATGGCCGGATCTTCCGGCTGATTTATATCAATCAGTAGGATACCAAGGACAACAAGTAGTTATTATTCCCTCGTATGATTTGGTCGTGGTTCGGCTAGGGCAGTATTCAACAGAAAAAGCTTGGGATAAAAGAGCATTTATACGAAATATTTTAAAAGCGTTTCCTAAAAAGCAAT
>CAYOHR010000048.1:0-12947 GCA_964403835.1 uncultured Flavobacteriales bacterium | reverse complement strand
CAAGAAATGATTTCTTGGGTAAATAAAACTCCTGCTGAAGCGGTTGTTATTACTGGAGGAGAGCCTACTCAATACGATTTATCCTCTATTACTTCTTGTTTTATTAAAGAAAATAAGAAAATGTTTATAGAAACATCAGGTTCTTTTAAAATTACCGGAGATTGGCATTGGATTTGCATTTCTCCTAAAAAAAGAATGCCTCCTGTTGCAGAAAATTATGCTTTGGCAAATGAATTAAAGGTGATTATTTATAATCAGGATGATTTTGCCTGGGCCGAAAAACACCGCGAAAAGGTGAATGCAACGTGTCAATTGTTTTTGCAACCCGAATGGAGTAAAAAAGAAGAAATGATGCCTAAAATTATTGAATATGTTAAAAATAACCCGGCTTGGCGCATTTCAATACAAACCCATAAATACATGAATATTCCTTAGTTGGAAATTACGAATTAAAAATTACGAATTACGAATGAAAACAACCTTTTATAATAGATCCGCATCCCTACTTTGTACTTTGTACTTAGTATTTAGTACAATTTTTCTATCCGCCCAAGAAAGAACCTATTCTACCAAATCAAAAAAGGCGATTAAAGCTTTTGAAATGGGATTAAAATTTTACGAAGGAAATAAAGATCAAGAGGCAACTGTTTATATAGACAAGGCTATTCAAGAAGATGATAATTTTATTGAAGCACATATTTTGTTGGCAGATATACGTTTTGATGCAAAAGATTATGAAGGAAGTTTAGTAGAGTTTAAAAAGGTCGCTTTTATTAATCCCGATTTTAATCCCGTAATGTATTACAGAATGGCTTTAGCAAATGTAAAACTCGAAAAATATGAGGATGCTTACACTGCGATTGAAAAATTCTCTACTTATAAGGATGTTTCTCCAGAAATAAAAAAAGCGGCTATTCAGGACTATTATTCAATAAGATTTGCAAAAGAGGCTATCAAAAATCCAGTTCCTTTTGCTCCGAAAAATTTAGGGCCGGAAATAAATACGGAAAATCCAGAATATTTTCCATCCATTACAGCAGATAATGAAATGCTTTTGTTTACAAGAAGATTAGTCGATAAAAATAATCCAACCGGATTTAATGAGGATTTCTTTTATAGTAAAAAAGAAAATGAAAAATGGAGCATTGCAAAAAATATAGGCTTACCTATTAATACCGTTTATAATGAAGGAGCTCCAACCATTTCTGTCGATGGTCAAACTATTATTTTTACGGCGTGCGAATTGTTTGAAGGAGATTATGGCCCCAAAAGAAAAGGTTTAGGAAGCTGCGATTTGTTTTATACTTTTTTAAATGGAAGTAAATGGACAAATCCCCAAAATATAGGTGGGGCTATTAATTCTGGTAATTGGGAAAGTCAACCTTGCTTTTCTTCGGATGGAAAAACCCTGTATTTTGTAAAAGGAATCCGAAATCAAGGAAATCGCCAGCAAGATATTTATTCCGCTATTTTACAAGAGGATGGGTCTTGGTCAAAAGCAACCCGGTTAAGTGATGTTATTAATACCAAAGGGCGAGAAGAATCTGTTTTTATTCACCCGGATGGAAAAACCCTCTATTTTGCTTCTGATGGTCACCCTGGTTTTGGCGGACTAGATATTTTTATGTCGAAATTGGATGAAAATGGTGAGTGGGGAGAGCCTAAAAACATCGGCTATCCCATTAATACCTCAAAAGATGAAAACAGTTTATTGGTTTCATCAGATGGGAAACTGGCTTATTTTGCCTCTGACCGCGAAGGTGGGTATGGAAATTTAGATTTGTATAGTTTTGAATTGCCACAATCTATTCGACCAGAGATAGTTACTTATTTAAAAGGAAAAGTATATAATTCAAAAACAAAAGCTCCGTTGGAGGCTAAATTTGAGCTAATTGATGTGAAAAACGGAAAAACTGTTATACAATCATATTCTAATACAGGCTCTGGCGATTATTTGGTTTCTCTGCCTGCCGGTAAGGAATATGCCTTAAACGTTTCAAAAAATGGATATTTATTTTATTCTGAAAATTTTGTCTTAACAGAAACGAAGAGCTTAGAACCCTTTGTAAAAGACGTTCCGCTAGATCCCATTGAGTTAAACGGAAAAGTGATCCTGAAAAATATCTTTTTTGAAACTGCTAAATTCAATTTAAAACCTGAATCAACGGTTGAGTTAAATAAATTGTTTGCCTTCTTAAATTTAAATGCAACCATGAAAATTGAAATCAGCGGACATACTGATAACGTAGGTAATAAAGAGGCCAATAAAGTTCTTTCTCAAAACAGGGCAAAAGCGGTGTATGATTTCTTAATTACCAAGGGAATTACTGCCGACCGTATGAAATATGTGGGTTATGGCGATACGCAACCTATCGCAAGCAATGACGATGAAAAGGGACGTGCTCAAAACAGAAGAACCGAATTTAAGATTTTGGAGAAATAAAAGATGCCGGTACTAATTTCTAATTTCATTTTAACACTATACTTAGTACTTCGTTCCCGATAACTATCGGGATTGTACTTTGTATTATTTAAACATGTTTAAAAAAATCCTAAATACTATATTATCCAGGTTTGCCATTGCTTTCCTTAATGTAATTATTGTATTGGTAACAGCCAAGTATTTAGGGGCGTCAGGCAGGGGGTATTATTCGTGGTGGATTTTGAACCTCACTTTTATAAATCATATAACGGGTTTTATTGGTGGCGCTTCTTTAGTTTATTTTATTCCCCGCTTTAATGTAAAATTGGTGGTGGCAGGTTCTTACGCCTGGAGCTTTTTGGTTTCTTTGCTCGTTTCTTTTGCTTTATATTCCTTACATAAATTAAATCCGGAAGAGTCGCTTCACTTTTTTATCCTTTCTCTTTTAGAAAGTACCATTAGCACCTATTTATTTATTGTATTAGGAGTAAATAACATCAAAAAATTTAATTTTTTACAGTTTTTAAATACGTTCATCTTTCTTATATCCTTTGTTGCCGGACTGGTTTTCTCGGTTCAAAATAATTATCTTATTATCTATGCTTTATATGTTTCTAAAATTGCAACTATTTTGTTTTCAGTAGTTTATGTACATAAAATTCTTTCAATATCGCATCATCCCGAATTACATCTGAAACCTTTATTAGAAAAAAGTTCCGTGAATCAATTTGGAAATATTTTTCAATTTATTAATTATCGTATTTCTTTTTATTTTTTAGAGTGGGTCGGAAAAAGCAATTTGGCTATGTTAGGTGTTTTCTCAACCGCTATGTCTATTGCGGAAGGAATTTGGCTGGTTAATAAAAGCATATCAACCGTGCATTATGCCAATGTTTCTAATACTAGTGATATTCAGAAGAACATCAACACAACCATTCACCTTTTTAAAATTACCTTTTTAACCATCTTTCTTTTAACCCTCCTATTAGTTCTTATTCCTGCTTCCTTTTACAGTTATTTTTTAAATAAAGATTTTGATGAAATTAAGCCCATTATACTTATTTTATCTCCGGGCATCCTTATGTTTAGCTTAAGTGGAATCATCAGCCACTTTTTCTCAGGCATTGGTCATATGAAATACAATTTATATTCCTGTTTAATAAGTGCCATTATTACCAGCTTGGTTGCTTATTGTTTAATACCGGCTTATACCATTATTGGAGCGGCCTTAACCAATGTTATTTCTTATTTGTTAAACGTTTTTTTGCTTATTTTTATCTTTAAGGTAAAATTTAAAGTCCCGCTTCAAAAGCTAATGTTAAATAAGAAAGATATTACAGAGCTTTATTCCCTTTTGAAATCGAAAACGGGCAAATAAGTACCACTTATTTGTTAATATCAACCGTTTAATAATTAAAATCCATTAATCCTTTAACAATTATTAACTTTAATTAGCATTTTTAATTTTGTTATTTAAATTATTATTAAATTTGCCTTCGCTTTGTAAAAACTATTTAAATTATTTAAAAAATGAAAAAATTACCTTTATTATTTTCTATTGTTTTAAGTAGTAGTTTTTTTTCTAATACGTTTGCTCAGAAAGCATCTCAAATGCAGGTGAGCAATGACTTGAAAAAAATGACTTCTACCTCTAAAATTAAGCCCGCAGTATTGGGAGACGCAGTTGCAGGAGTTCCTGCAAAACAAAACGCTTCTACTCCTTCTACTTTAAGTATCAATGAAACAAAAATTGGATCAACATTTTACGATCTTCAATCAAACTCTTCTATTTGTAATCGTTTAGTAAACCATGGTAACGGTAAGTTCTCTGCTACTTGGACTAAGGGTGAAAATGCCAGCGGATTTCCAAACAGAGGAACAGGTTATAACTTTTTTGACGGAACCTCTTGGGGAGCATTACCAACCGGTAGAATTGAACAAAATGGAACCAATTCAAGAACAGGCTGGTCAAACATCGCTGTAACTTCAACCGGAAAAGAAATAAATGTTTCTCATGGAACTACTATTAGTCGACTTATTCAAAATTCACGTCCGGTTTATGGAACAGGTACTTGGTCTCAAGCTACTTTAAATTCCGTTAATCCAATGCAATTATGGCCTAGAATGGTTGTGGGTGGAGCAAATGGACAAACAGTACATATGATCGGTCTTACTGAGCCAGCAGGAGGTGATTTTACAGGGACCTTGTATAATGGTATGAATGGTGCATTATTATATTCAAGATCTACCGATGGCGGAGCTACATATAGTGCTCCAATTCAATTACCTGGATGTGATTCTAGTTTGTACGAAAGTATTGGTGGTGATAATTACGCAATAGATGCTCGAGGAGATGTTGTAGTAGTAGCAGTAGTTGATTTTGGTAATCCGGTTCGTCTTTGGAAATCAGTTGATAACGGTGTTAATTGGGAAATGCTTATTGCCATGGATAACGGAATTGTTAAATATGACGATACTTTAACCATTTTAGATACCAATGATTTTAGATTTGGAACCGGTGGTTCTGTAGCTGTTATTATCGATAATAATGACATAGCTCACGTAGCATTTGATGGTTTTGAATTTACTCACAGTGCCCCAGGGTCTTCTTTTACCTGGAGACCTCTTGCTATAAACGGCTTAGGATATTGGAATGAAAACATGCAAGAAGGAAAATATGAAATTATTGCAGATGTTGTATATGATTGGGATGGAGACGGTGTTAGGCCAGGTCAAATTTTATCTGACGCCTTAGCCACAAGCGAAGATTTAGCCCGATTCCATTATGGAAATATGGCCATATCTTCATGTATGCCAACTTTTTCTATCGATACCAATAACAATATTTATTTACTTTATTCTTCTATTACTGAAGATATAGATTTTAATAATAATGGATATTACAGACATACTTATGCAATGAGAACTCAAGATGCAGGTTGTACTTGGTCTTTACCGATCGATGCTACTCCTGGATCTTCTGGAATGTTGCCTTCTAATATTTCACCTAATCCAATTAACCCAGACAACCACGAAGGAGAAGAAATTGTGTTTGCCTCTGCTGCAAGATTAGCTGATGAAAATGTATATTTTACTTATGAAGTAGACTTCTTATCCGGAACAAACAGAAATACCGCAGGAGAAGTTATTCCTGGAGATAATGATATTATTTTCAAAAAATTACCTGTATCTATTTTTGACTCAATACCATCTTTCGATTGTAATGTGTTTGTAAAAGTAGAAGATCCAGGTGGTTGTGCTCCTGCAGTACTTACTGCAAGTTGTGCTTCAAGCTTTAATTGGAGTAATGGAGATACTACTCAAGCAATTTCAGTGAATGCTACAGGTGATTATACCTTAATAGCAAACACAGGATGTATAGATGACAATAATGTTCCTATTCCAGATACCATTGTTGTTTCGGTTATTAAAAACAATTTTATAGTAGCTACCATTAATGGTATAACAACTGTATGTAATGATTCAACTATGTTAAGCACTCCATTTCAAGCTAATTATACTTATAATTGGTCTACTGGAGATTCAGGAACATCCACGTATGGTCATATAGGTGATACAATTACTTTAACAGTGACTGATACACTTTGTAATTTTACAGATACAAAACAAGTAATTGTTACTGCTGCTGATACAATTGTAAATGCAACAATAACTCCTTCTTCTTTACATTCTTGTGAAGGACAAGCTCTTACACTTACAGCAGATGGTGGTGTTAGTTATGTTTGGTCTAATGGTTTAACTACTCCTATGATCAGCTTATCAGCGCCAGCTAATTCCGGAAACTATTATGTAATAGCAACAGGTCTTTGTGGTAACAAAGATACCTCTGCAATCGTTTCTGTTACTGTATATCCAACTCCTGCAGCACCTGTAATTACGTATGATGCAACTACTTTAACTGTAAATTCTAACCAAACAGGTGGAACTCATAAATGGTTGAAAAATGGAGTTATAGATGGTGCAAACACAGGAGATTCAATTAATTTTGCTAATTGGCAACTATTGGTGGGCAAAAAAATCTGTGCTATTTATGTAGATGCAAACGGATGTTTGTCTGATACTTCTAACTGTTTAACACCAATAGCTACAGGAATTGAAAATATCTCTTCCAATTCAGCGATTAGCATTTACCCAAATCCTTCTAACGGAGATGTTTTTGTGAAAATCAATAATGAAAGCAATGTTAAATTAGTTGTTAGAAATATTTTAGGTCAAGATGTAATTAACAAAAACCTAATTAGCAACATCACTAAATTTGATATGAATGCATACGGAGAAGGAATTTATTTCTTTAATGTAATCAGCGAAAAAACTCAACAAACTGTAAAAGTTATTGTTAAGTAAAATAATTTAATAGTAAATGATTGAAGAGGCTGCCGTAAAAAGCAGCCTCTTTTTTTATGAATATATGTGATCAATTATGCTCATTCAAAAAATAAATTCTTTATCCCCCATTTTAGCTTCTAAATCTCCTCGAAGGCAATACTTACTCCAAGAAGCCGGAATAAGCTTTGAGAGCATTATTCAGGATGTAGAAGAAATATATCCTTCTACCATGGATATTAAAGCCGTTCCCGAATATTTAGCAAAATTGAAAATTATAGAAATGGCTAAACAGTATCCCAACCGGCTCATTATTTCCGCCGATACCGTGGTTGTTCTAAATAATGCCATTTTTGGGAAGCCAAAAGATGAAAAAGATGCAGAAGCCATGTTGCAAAAATTATCCGGGAATATGCACGAAGTAATTTCTGGCGTGTGTTTTGCATATAATAATACATTTTATAGCTTCAGTGAAACCACAAAAGTCCATTTTAAAGCCCTTACCAATGAAGATATTTCGTTTTATGTTAAAACACACAAGCCTTTGGATAAAGCTGGCTCTTATGGCATCCAGGAGTGGATTGGATATGTTGGGGTTGAAAAAATAGAAGGCTGTTTTTATAATGTGATGGGATTGCCTGTTGCTAAAACCATATCGCACATTGATAAATTTATGTTTCCATAACCCGATTTTTAAGTATTTCTGTAACCTAGAATTAACCATTCATCATTAAAACATTTACCATTCTTTTTTATAATTGTATTATTGAATAAAATTATTTTCATTGTAAAGCATGTGTGGTATTAATGGGATATGGCTTCATCAAACAAATGATAGCAATTTAAATAGTGCTATTTCCGCTATGAATACTTGCCTGAAACATCGCGGGCCTGATGGCGATGGCGTATTTACCAATGACCATACTGCCCTAGGCCACAAAAGACTAGCCATTATTGATACATCTTCCGAAGGAAACCAACCGCTGCATTCTTTTGATAAAAGATATACCATCGTTTATAACGGCGAATTATATAATTATCAAAGCTTAAAAGCCAATATAGAGTACCCTTTTCAAACAAAAACAGATACCGAAGTTATTTTAGCCTATTATAGCAAATACGGCAAAAATTGTCTTTCTTATTTAGATGGTATGTTTGCCTTTGCTATCTACGATCATGCTGAAAATCAATTGTTTATAGCGCGTGATAGAATGGGCATCAAACCTTTGTATTATTTTTCTTCTAACCAGTATTTTATTTTTTCTTCCGAAATACGGGCCCTGCTTTCATCCAATAAAATTCCTAAAAAACTAAATCCGGCTTCTCTTTCCAGTTATCTTAGAAATCAAACCGTATATGCACCTCATACCATCTTACAGGATGTATTTATGCTATTGCCGGGACATTATATCGAAATTAAAAAAGGAGAGGTACGAACGGTCCAATATTACAATCTTCGGGAAAATTACTTAAAAGAGGCATCTTCTTTAAAAAGGGATGAAAACGAAATTAAAAACACGATTCGCGACTTGTTTTTTAATTCCATCAAAAAGCGCTTGGTATCTGATGTTCCCTTTGGGGCATTTTTATCAGGAGGGATTGATTCTAGCGCTGTAGTGGCGGTGATGTCTAAATTCTCCAATTCTCCCGTAAATACTTTTTCTGTTGTTTTTGAAGATGAGGCATTTAATGAAGCTCCTTATTCGCAGCTGATTTCAAAACTATATAAAACAAACCATACCGAAATAAAATTAAGTCCCAACGCTTTATTAGATGTACTTCCTGCTGCTTTAAAAGCCATGGACCATCCAACGGTAGATGGCATTAATACCTATTTGGTATCTAAAGTAACACGAGAAAAAGGGATAAAAATGGCTCTTTCAGGCATTGGAGGGGATGAGCTTTTTGCAGGATACGAGCTTTTTAAAAGAATATATGCCTGGAATAATCACTTACCCAAGCTTCAAAAAACACCTTCTTTTATTAAGAGTATAGTAGCTAAAGGAATAGGGCTGAAGAACAATATTCAGACCGAAAAACTGGCAGATCTTTTGTATCAAAAAAGCCCCAATTTATATTCTTTACACGAAACCCTCCGGAGCCTTTATTCTCAAAAGCAAATAGCCGGTATTTTAAAACAAAAAAATGCTTTTTCACCCCATTCAACAAATGCAATATATCCAGATTACATATTATCCGAAATAAGCCTCATAGAAACCGAGACCTACCTTCAAAATGTATTATTGCGTGATACCGATCAAATGAGTATGGCCGTGGCCTTGGAAGTGCGGGAACCATTTTTAGATTATTTGCTGATCGAATATGTATTGGGAATTCCAGATTCTATTAAATATCCCTCCAGTCCTAAAAAGTTGTTTGTTGATGCCATGGGAGATCTCATTCCTTCCGAAATTGTACATCGACCCAAAATGGGATTTACTTTTCCTTGGAAAACCTGGTTAAAAGAGGACTTAAAAGCCATGGTGGAGGGGCGACTTTTATCCCTTTCCAAACGATCTTACTTTCAAAAAAATGCCATTTTAGCCCTGTGGCAGCGCTTTTTAAAAAATGACCCAAGCATTACCTGGTCCCGAATATGGGCCTTGGTTGCTTTAGAATGTTGGTTGCAAGAAAATGGAGTCGAATAAAAAAATATTGATTTTGGTCGATTGGTTTCCGCCTGCATATAAAGCCGGAGGGCCCATTACATCTGTTAAAAATGTTGTGGAACATTTGCATGAATCATTGAATATATATGTGTTAGCCGGCGCCTACGATTTGCATAGTTTGGATATTTTGCCCGGCATACAAACCAATACCTGGATTGCTCAAAATGGATTCCACGTTCAATATTTAACGCAAGAAAATCTCCATAAAGCGGGCCTTCAAAAAGTTATTTTTGATTTAAATCCGGAGGTGGTTTACCTCAATAGCTTTTTTTCTAAAAATTTCACCATTATTCCCCTCCAAATTCTCAAAAAGAGAAAAGTTAAAATCATTTTAGCTCCTAGAGGAATGCTAGGAAGCGAGTCTTTAAAAATTAAATGGGCCAAGAAAAAGATTTTTCTGTGGGTTTCTAAATTTTTGGGATTATATAAATCAGTTTTTTGGCATGCGACCTCAGAAAAAGAGGCACAGGAAATCACTCAAAATTATCAAATTGAGAAGGATGCTATTCGTATTTTACCGAATTTTCTCCCCTATCAAGATATTTCTTGGGAATCCATCGCATTGCAAAAAAAGAATCGAGAAAAAACCTCCTTCTTGTTTGTAGGAAGGGTAGTCCCTATTAAAAATCTTCTTTTTATGTTGGATTGTTTTGGCGATTTAACCCCGGAGGATAAAAGCAGGTGCTCCATTAAAATTGTAGGCCCCATCGAAGATCAGGACTATTACCAACAATGCTTGCAAGCTGCAAAAAATCATCAATTGAATGTTGAGTTTTTGGGAGACTTAGTGCCTGAAAAAGTAAAAGAAGAATACCAAAAAAATCACTTTTTTATTTCAACCACGCTGCATGAAAATTTCGGACATAGCATTGCTGAGGCTTTATGTTATGGCTGCCCGGTTATTTTAAGCGATCAAACCCCCTGGAAAAACCTGGCTTTGTTGGAAGTAGGGTGGGATTTACCTTTATCAGATAAAAAAGGTTTTACCGAAGTAATTTCCAAAGGAATAAACATGGATGAGAACAAATACAAGCAATTGGGGTTAAATGCGTATGAATATTTTAAAACTATTTCTAATCAGAATATTATAAAAAAGGATTATATTTCTTTTTTTTCTAAAGATTAAACGATGCACGAATTATTACAACAAATCATAGATAATCCTCTTCCTTCGCTGGCTATTATTGGAAATCTGATCATAATAGAAAGTCTTCTTTCAGTTGATAATGCTGCAGTATTGGCAACCATGGTTATGGATTTGCCTGAAAAAGAAAGGCGCAAGGCCTTGCGTTATGGTATTTGGGGTGCATATATTTTCAGAGGCTTAGCTATGTTATTTGCGGCTATTTTAATCAAAATATGGTGGTTAAAACCTTTAGGAGGGCTTTACCTTTTGTATTTAGTTTGGAATTGGTATAAAGGGAAAAAAACTGCCACTAAGGAGGACGACCTAATAGATAAAAAAAGTAACCTATTTTATAGAAGTACCGTGGGTTATTTAGGTAATTTTTGGTCGACTGTAATTTTAGTAGAGCTCATGGATATGGCTTTTTCTATCGATAACGTGTTTGCAGCCGTAGCTTTTACTCCTAATATTATTTTGGTGTGTTTTGGCGTGTTTATAGGTATTTTAGCCATGCGTTTTGTGGCGCAGTCTTTTGTTAAATTGATGGAGAAATATCACTTTTTAGAAGCAGCAGCGTTTATCGTAATTGCTGTTTTAGGATGTAAATTAGTATTGTCCTTGTTCGAACACTTTTACCCCCATCATTCATTCAGTCATTTTTTGTCAAGCAGCAAGGCTGATATGGCCACTTCCCTCGTTACTGTGCTTATTTTTGTTCTTCCAATTTTAACAAGCGCTTTATTTAACTTTCCTAAAAAAAAGGTGGAATAATAACTTGCTTTGCCTTATCATTGTACTCATAAACAGGAGTTTAATTCATAGTTTAATAACATTTTTTAACGAAAATAGATTAGCTTTTTCACACAATTTTTCTTATATTTAAGTAAGACCCTCTCCATAAAAATCTTTTAAATTCGAGTTATATGCGTAAAAATCAGCTTATAATTATTGTCTTTTTTTTGTTGGGAAAGGCATTATTCTCTCAGCATCAGGTCATTGAAACGTATAATCCAAATGATGCCAATCATAAAATGTTTGTAACTCATTCTCAGATGTTTACTGAGCAGTGGGATACCCTTCCTCAACAAAAATTTTGGCAAAAAATTATGAGTTTATCTCCTGATTCCTGCATTATTAATTGTTCAAGCAATCGGGAAATATTGTGTTTTGCTTCTCTTGCTGATTGGAAAAGAATGAACGAATCAGAAAAAATGTGTTTTAAAGATAGCTTGAAAGCATTGCATTGCATTGAAGATAGCCTGAAAATTTTTGTTACTTCCGGCAAAAAAGATTTCTATGATTTTAACGCCGTCATGCCATCTATTAGCAGAGGGGTTGAAGTTTTCATGGAACAAGGTGTTGATCCTTGGTTTGCACAAGCCATTCTTTTAATTGAAAGTCCGGGTAAAATGCAATATTCAAGCGCAGGGGCTTATGGGCCTTTTCAGTTGATGAAATCAGTGGCAAAAAAATACGGATTGCGAGTTGATAAAAAAATAGATGAACGTAGAGATTTTGATAAATCAGCCGTAGCCAGTGCCCGATTAATAGGCCTATCCTGTATTCCCGAAGCTAGAAGAATATTAATAAATAACAACATCGCTTTTTCTGAAACCGACCTTTGGTTTAAATTATTTGTATTGCATATATACCATGCCGGCGCAGGCAATGTGAATGCCTTAATTACACACATGGGCGCAAAAGAAGGAGGTAAAAACTTAATTACATCTATGTGGCAAACAGAATATAAAGGGTTTAAAAACGTATCGCAAAATTATTCTCAGTTGGCTTTAGCCTCTCAGTTTATTTTAGATGATTTAATTCGTCAAAAATGTACGTACATTTATTCTTGTGATGCTACTTCCCCTTGTGCATCTACCAAGTAGCCATCTGCATCATATAACTTTTTTCTTAAGTCATACATGGGAAAGGTTTGGGGGTTTTGCTAAAAACTCTTAAAATTCATGTTAACATTCGTTAAAAACCTTTTTTGAACATAATAAAATGTAGATTTTTGAGTTAATCATTCAAAACAAATAAATTATGAAAAAATTATTGCCCGTCATTATTGCAGCGGTATTAGCTAGCACTTCTACCCTGGCTTTATATCATTATTTTGGTTTTGGAAAAGCCGTTCGCATCGAACATGTTTCAGGTGGCAACGCAAAACAAACCTTATTTACAACCAATTCAGCCGGTGAAATTGTACCGCTCGATTTTACAGGTACCTCTAAAAGAGTAATGCCAGCGGTCGTTAATATTAAATCTGTTATGACCCGACAAGTAAGTCATCGGCCCTACGGTCAAAATATACCAGAACAGTATCAGGAATTCTTCAAAGAATTTTTTCCGCAAGGCCCGCAAGGTCCCGAAAACTTTGAGCCAG
>CAYOHR010000047.1:9036-13417 GCA_964403835.1 uncultured Flavobacteriales bacterium | reverse complement strand
AAAATTATTGACGAAATTAAGGAACAAGGCGGGCAAGTAGAATTGTTTGAATCGTATTGTGGTGGCTTGGTTGCTCCGGAATCGGACAATAATCCATTAAACTATAAGTTTTCATGGAATCCGCGCAATGTAGTATTAGCTGGGAGCGCAGGCGCAGTAAAGTTTTTGCAAGATGGGCGCGATAAATTTATTCCCTATCATAAATTATTTTCAAGGATTGATAACTTTTCTATTGATGGATATGGCGATTTTGAAGCCTATGCCAATCGAGATTCGTTAAAATATATTGATATTTATGGGTTGCAAGGCATAAAAACCATGTATCGGGGCACTTTTAGGCGGCCAGGTTATTCAAAATTATGGAATGTTTTTGTGCAATTAGGGATGACAGATGATACCTATCAAATTCATCATGTAGAAAAAGAAACGTATCGCTCTTTTTTAGCAAGTTTTTTGCCAAATACCCATGCATCTTTAGAAGCTACATTAGCTACGTATTTAAATATACCCGAAAACGACCCTGTTTTTTCAAAATTAAAGTGGTTAGGCTTGTTTGATGACGAAAAAATACCTTTACAAGAAGCCAGCCCGGCACAAATACTTCAATTTATTTTAGAAAAGAAGTTAGTATTAGAAGATGGGGACAAGGATATGGTGGTGATGTTGCATAAGTTTCAGTACGTTTTAAATAATACAAAACATACTTTAGAATCATCTTTAGTAACCATTGGGAGGGATCATATTCACACGGCTATGGCTAAAACAGTAGGTTTGCCTTTAGCTATTTTTACAAAACTATTTTTAGAAAATAAAATACCGGGGCGTGGAATATTTGTACCTACTATAAAAAGCATATATCAACCTGTTTTAGAAGAGCTTCAAAACCGGGAGATTATTTTTCATGAAAAAAGCTATTGATTCAGGCCTTTTATCAATCTAACATACCTTCAATTTGCTGCGATTTATGTTTTATCAATTGAATAAATGCATGCTTATTCTCATTTTCGTATGTATTAGCAAACACTTGCTCACCATTTTGCATTGCATTTAACGAAAATATATCAGATACATCAATAAATTTCCAGTATATTTTTTTGTTGTCTTTATTTGAAAAAGAAATTTCTTCTTGTTTGCCAATATGGCGAGCTTTAATAAAGGCATCTTTTAAAGAAGCGGCTTCAATAAAGCGGGTTTGCTCATCAAAGTGGGTTTCATTCTTGTCTTGATCTGCATCAATATGAAAAATGAGTTTTGCTAAATAGGCTTCCATGATTTAATTGATAGTGGATAATTGATAATTGATAATGCGGTCAGGTCGAGTGTTGAGTTAGCGAAGAATGTTTCAAGAAGATTGAATGAAAATGAAATGGTAAATTCGTAATTGATTTAATAGCTTTTAATATCTATTCCGCCCATAAAAACTGTTCCTCTTAATATGAGAATCTTTCGGGGTTCAGTATGTACTAAATTTGCCGTAGGGCGCTTGTCCTCTATGTTCCCGAATACACAAACTGCTTCCGATTGAATTTCCCAATTGGCAGGAATTATTAAACGGGTGCCACCAAAGACTTGTACGACTTCTAAGCTTACTTTATCCTGAAAATCTGCCTGTGAAAGATTTATTTCTCCACCTCCAAAAACAACGACTATTTCTCCTCCTTTAAAATTTTTAGAAAGGATATTTTTTTTTACGGATCCCATGACGGTAACAGACTCAATTTTATCTTCACTACTGCCAGGGTTGGTGTCTACATATTGAGCCCATTCTTTATATTTACTGTGTTTTTTCCAATTTTTACAGTTTCTGGAAGAATGCTTGCGGCTAGGTTTAATAATAAAGGCCAAACCAATTAAAATAACCAAACTGGGGATGATAAAAGGTTTAATATGTAAATCAGGATTTAAGTCGCTGATTAAAAAAATACCTCCAATAAAAAGAGGAATAAGAAAGCCCCAATTTCTGAATTTATGTTTAACTCCGGATACAATACCAATGGCAATTAACAACATTTTCCAGCTAAAAATCCAATGGGGGATTTGAGCACCTAATTCACGAGCAAAAAAGAGCGAACCGGCAATTACCAGAACAATACCTCCAATAACTTTTCCACGTCTGCTTTTTTCTTCCCAATTTTTCCACATATCTTCATTTTGATTTTGTGGATTGTTTTCATTTATAACTTCCATGTGTTTTAATTTTAATCAAACGTATACAGGATTTAAGCTTTAATCAAACGTATACAGGATTTAAGCTTTAATCAAGCTAAATTAGGTGAGCAATCGGAAATAGTCGGTGAATGGTAGAATATAGAAGGTGAGCTAAATTAGTTATAAGTGATGAGTTATAGGTTGTTGATACTTAAATAACACTAATTTTTTTGTTTTTAGGGATAATATTTATAAAAAAAATAATTTTAGCAAGAGTCCATTTTTAATTTAATATTTTTGAAGTAATGAATCATTCTACCGAAGAAAATCCTGCCATTATTGCTTCTCGTATTATAAATCAAACGTATAAAAACGTTTTTTTGACAGGTAAAGCGGGAACTGGTAAAACTACTTTTCTTAAAAATATCATTCAAAATACGCACAAAAAAGCAGTTATTGTTGCTCCTACAGGCATTGCAGCTATTAACGCGGGCGGAGTTACTATACACTCCTTATTCCAATTGCCTTTTGGAATGTTTGTGCCCACAAATAACTATACTGCTCGTACGCTTCAAAATAGTAAAATAACCGATCAATCTTCGCTTTTTAAGAACATGCAAATGAGCGAAAATAAAAGAAAGTTATTGCGTGAAATGGAGTTACTTATTATTGATGAAGTAAGTATGCTGCGGGCCGATATGTTAGACGCCATGGATAAGATTTTGAAGGTTATTCGCAAACAAAATTTTCAACCTTTTGGCGGAGTTCAGGTTCTTTTTATTGGTGATTTATTACAATTACCACCTGTAGTAAAGGATGAGGAGTGGGATATTTTGAAAGAATACTATGCAAGCATTTATTTTTTCGATTCGCAGGTTTTGCAGCAAGACAAGCCTATTTATATTGAGTTGGAAAAAATTTATCGGCAATCGGACGAAACCTTTATTCGGCTTTTAAATAACTTGCGAAATGGGCAAGTAACTATTGATGATGTTACCCTATTAAATCAGCATTACAAGCCCTCTTTTAAACCCACGAATGAAGATCATTATATAACCTTAACTACCCATAATTATAAGGCTGAAAAGCTAAATAAAGATTATTTAAATGAATTAAAGAGTACTTCGCACTTTTTTGAGGCGAAAGTGGACGGAGAGTTTTCGGAATATAGTTATCCGGTCGAGAAAAATCTGGAATTAAAGGTGGGTGCTCAGGTCATGTTTGTAAAAAACGATACAAGTGGGGCACAACGCTATTTTAATGGGAAAATTGGCCAGGTGACCAATATATCTGGCAATGAAATTCAGGTCCAATTTGCGGATGCCACTAAGCCTATCACCGTTGAAACCTACGAATGGAAAAATATAAAATATACCCTAAACGAGACCAGTAATGAAATAGAAGAGCAAACCCAAGGTACATTTGTTCAGTTTCCTATTAAATTGGCCTGGGCTATAACTATTCACAAAAGCCAGGGACTTACGTTTGACAGAGCGATTATAGATATTGGTGGCGCTTTTGCTCCGGGTCAGGTGTATGTTGCTTTATCCCGTTTACGCAGCTTAGATGGGCTCATTCTCAGTTCACCTATTCAGGAGAAAAGTATGTTTCAGGATGAGAAAATTAACCAGTTTTCGAAGATGAAAGCGGATCCTGAAGCATTAGAAACCCTGGTAGAGCAAGAACAAGCCCCTTTTATTCAGAATTATATTATTCCCTGTTATGATTTTTCTAACCTGGTAAATGAAATAGCTGCGCATGTGGAAACATATGTAAAGGATGAGAAAAAATCGATCAAACAAAAACACAAAGGCTGGGCCATAGAATTAAAAGGCAAGCTTGAAAACATAAAACCTGCAGCAGATAAGTTTATTGTACAGGTTAAAAGTATTATTCAAAAGCAAGAAGAAGGCTACATTGCCTTGCTAAATACAAGGGTAAATGCTGCACACGAGTATTTTATGCCTTTGTTTAAAAGCATATCTTCTTTTGTTTTAGAGCATATTGAAACCTTAAAAAAGGAAAAGAAAATAAAAGTGTATTTAAATGAATTATTGGATCTTGAAATACAATGCAACGAACAGCTCAAAAAAATGAAGAAAAGCATTGTTTTTATGGATGCTATGCTGCATAAAAAAGAGTTTACCAAACAGTCGGTTGAAACTATTGCGAAGGATCCGGTGCATCAAGAAAAAATCAACCAGATTGTTCAGGTTGTTACCAAAAAGGAGAA
>CAYOHR010000047.1:0-9026 GCA_964403835.1 uncultured Flavobacteriales bacterium | reverse complement strand
CGGTAAAGGGTGAAACGCAAGAAGTAAGTTACCAATTGTATAAGGAAGGTAAAAGTTTGTCGGAAATAGCCAATGAGCGCAATTTAGCCATTAGTACGGTGGAAAGTCATTTGGCGAAATATGTAGCAAAAGGTTTGTTAGAAGCTAACGTATTTGTAAGCGAAGAAAAAATAAAAATAATTATAGCAAAATCGAAAGAATTAGATACGTTTAATAGCGCTCCTATTAAGAATGCCTTAGGAGCTAATTTCAGTTATAGCGAAATTCGTTTTGCTTTGGCGGGCTATTTAAGTGAATAAAGTCAGGCCTCTGCATAAGTATATTGATACAATACTGATCTTTAAATAATTATCAACACATCTTACTTATCAACATTTATTTTAACATTTATCAATCGTATTAAAAAAAAACTATTTTTGGTTAAATTAAATTTATAAATTATGATACAACCTAACCTTTTAATGACTGCATTAGCAGCACTTATTCCCTTAGTAATTGGATTTGTTTGGTATAATCCAAAAGTATTAGGAAACGCCTGGATGCAAGCTTCAGGTATGACTGAGGAAAAAGCAAAAGGAGCAAATATGCCTCTTATATTTATTTTAACGTATGTATTTAGTTTTTTTATTGCTTTTACAGCTAATTTTATTGCTATTCATCAATTTGGTGTTCAATCAACATTATTAGACGCTAATAAAGATTTATTTAAAGAAGGAACCGAATTAAATACCTATTTTAAAAACTTGATGGATTTGTACGGACATAATTACAGAACATTCAAGCATGGAGCTTTTCATGGGGTATTTTCCGGACTCACTTTTGTAATGCCAATTATGGCTATTAATGCTATGTTTGAACGAAAAGGATTTAAATATATTGCCATTAACGCAGGATACTGGATTGTATCTTTAGCGTTAATGTGCGGTATTGTCTGCGCAGCAGTTTAGTGAGACAGAATTTTGTAAAACAAAATTTGTTGTCGAACTAATCACGCTAAAAGCGTGATCATTATTATAGTAAAAAAGAGGCTTTTAAATAAACAAGAGCCTCTTTTTTATTTATACTTATCCGTTTTCAATCGTTAAGATTTGAATTTTATCTTTCACACTTTTTCGGCTAAATATATTAGAAGCAGAAAATTGAATAAAGTTGGTTTCAAATATTTTTTTATTTGCCACAGAATCAATGCTTTCTGTGTTTATTTTAAGGTCTTCCATCGGGTTTAAAAACAGGTAAAAAGTATTTATTTCCTTTTTTTCTGCAATTTCTTTTAAAATAGTTGCAGGATTTTTAGCATTTTTTAAAAGATCAAAATAATAGGCTCTTTTTTCTTCTGGTAAAGCACCGTTTTTAGTATAAATAAATTGGTGCTTAATGGGTTTATTATATCCTAAAAAACTTAAATAAACCTGGCTGGCAATAATCATTTCATTACCGTTGGTAGGCTCAAGAATTAGGGTAACCTGGTCAAAATTTTTCTTTTGAATGTGATTAAAAATTTGCTCTATTAAGGCGCTTCTTGCTCCGAAATAAGAAGCATGGGAAAAGCTGTTTTTACCTTGAATAATTAAAATAAAAAGAAAGAAAGGCAGGAGAAAATAGTTCCATTTCTTTTTCCATAGGATTAAATGGTGCCACGAAAGAATAGCTAAGAAAATAGCAATAACTTGGCCTGGGAATAAATAGCGGGTACAGGGATTAATCCAGTTATGGACATTGATAAATAATTGACTCCCGTACCATAAAACCAGCAAGCTTAAAAAAAAGAAATGATATTTTTTTAGCGGTAAAAAAACAAAAACAAGTAAACAGGGGATGAAAAAGAAAGAATTTTGCATCATTTGTTGCACATTATTTATCAAAATTAAATACACCCTATGATTAGACTGGAATCCATATAAACCATGGTTTTTAAAATACATGTATACAAGGCCAGTAAAGACAATTAGAAACAATATTCCAATAATAAAAAGATCTTTTTTTGTTTTAAAGAAAGCTGCTTTCCAGTTTAAGTTTTCATAAAAAGAAGACAAGCCTACCATTATAAGTGCAAAACAGGGTAATAAAACCCAAAAGGTTTCTTTGCAATGAATGGATAAAAAAAGGAAGATAAATGAGAGGATTTGATACGTTTTTTTATGAGTAATTAAATAAATTTGATATGCATATATGCTGTAAATAAAAAACAAGAAGCCTAAAGCTTCGTAAGGGCCTGTTCTGTACCAAATTTCAGAGAAGTAGCCAGTCATTAATAAAATAGCGCCAATAATGCTTCCCAGCATAAAAATGCGAAGTTTTTGTAAGACTAAATAAAAGCCAAAACAAGAAAAAAGCGTAATCAATAAGACTCCTATTTTAAGAGCGTAGGGGTGTGTTCCAAAAAGCTTAGCTGTAAACCACTGTATACTTACTCCTATCACCTTAAAACGAGCATGTTCCAGGTATTTTTTCTGGAAGGACCAAAAACTATCAAATTCCTGGGCTTTTTCTCCATATTTATTAAAATAGTCAAGCGCCGGGCTTGATATTTTTAAATATTCGGTTTCGTCAATTAAGTTGTATGACGAATTGACCGTTTGGCCGTACAAGAGGAGGCAAAATAATGCCAGAATAAAAAAGGAAACCAAGTTTTTTTGGAAGAAATTCTCAGAAAACATGGAACAGGAGTTTTTAAGGATATTTTACAAAAGTAATTAAAATATAAAATATGTTCAATGAGCTGATTTATATGTGAATAATATAAAATATTTTCTTTATTGTATAACAGGTTTCCGTATTAATTGAACTTATTTTGTTTAATAGCTACATAATTTTAATTGAAATGAAAACAAATGAGGAATTACAAAAAGATGTACAAAATGCCATTAAATGGGAACCTTCATTAAGGGCAGCTGAAATTGGTGTTATTGCTAAGGACGGAATTGTTTCTTTAACAGGTGTGGTTGATAGTTACGCAAAAAAAATGGGAGCTGAAAATGCAGCAAAAAAAGTAGCGGGAGTAAAAGCCCTGGTTGAAAAAATTGAAGTAAAATTTCCTAGTTCATTTAGCAAAACCAATGCCGAAATAGCCGAAGAAGTATTAAATGCTTTAAAATCGAACTGGTCCTTGCCAAAAGATAAAATAACCATTAAAGTAGAAGATGGATGGGTTACGTTAGAAGGAGAACTTCCGTGGAATTTTCAAAAAGAAGTAGCCCGGAAGGCAATAAGCGATTTGGCGGGTGTTAAAGGAATTATTAATAATATAAAAATAAGATCGGAATCTATTAATGCCATTGAAAAGAAAGAATTAGAAGAAGCACTTGCTCGTAATTGGGCTTTAAGTAATCAGGATATTAAAGTTACGGTAGCAGGTACTAAGGTTACGCTTAGTGGCAAAGTAAGTTCTTGGTTCCAAAGAAACGAAGCAGAAAAAATAGCCTGGAATACACCAGGCGTATGGTCAATAAGCAATGAATTAGAGGTTGAATATGATTTTTCATACAGTAATCAATAATTAAATTAATATAACATGAAACAGAGAAATAATAATGGAACTATTTCCAACAAAAGATTTGAACATTTAAATAATAAATTTCAAGGATACCCATTATATCCCGCTTATGAAGACGTTTATAATCAATGGAAAGAAGAAAGAGATATAAATCCTGAAAACATTAAAGAAAAAAAGGCTCCCAATGAAAAGCCTTATAACCGAAAAAAAGAGAAGAATTATGTTTATTCTCTTTTAGGAAGTGATTTAGATATTCCCGGATCAGAATTAGATGATGAACTGGAGGATGTTGGAAGTGAAGATGAAGAAAATAACTATTATAGCTTAGGGGGCGATAATCATACTGATTTGGAAGAAGATCATGGCTAATCAAATTAAAATTGTTATTAACTTACTAAATATAGCCCTTTGAATTATAAACTCAAAGGGCTATCCTTAATTACAAAATAAATGATACTAGTGCTCCGTATCAAATTCTTCTGGCTCTTCAAATTTTTCTTTTGGTACGCTTGGGTTAGCATTTGATTTTTGTTCCATTTTCGCTTTTCTGGCTGCCATTCTTTTGGTTCTGCCTTCGTCCCATTTAGTATATTGATCGGCTGTTAAAAAACCATTCACTTTTGTTTTAAATTCTTGTTGAATCGCTTTATATTCATCTTTATGATCTTTTTTAGCAACTCCGTATTTTTGATTTAAAGCTTGAATTTTATTAATTCTATCAACTTTTGCTTCAATAAATTTTGCTTTTTGATCCTCACTTAAACCTAATTCTTTGGCTTGAGCTTCTGTTGATCTTTTTGCTCGCATTTCTGCATCTGGACCGCCAGGTTTAGCGCTAACACCATTGTTTTGAGCCATTAAGCTTAATCCTAAACTTAAAAAGCTAATAAAAGTTAAAACTATTTTTTTCATGA
Source organism: uncultured Flavobacteriales bacterium (assembly GCA_964403835.1). GTDB lineage: Bacteria > Bacteroidota > Bacteroidia > Flavobacteriales_G > JALEGO01 > CAYOHR01. The sequence goes on along the minus strand of CAYOHR010000047.1, from coordinate 4,619 downwards.
TTTAAAATTTTTATTACAAGTTACAAAAATTATACCAATCATTTTTTCTTATTTTCAAAACAATAAATTAATACCTTTGTACAAATCATACGCGCTTATGAAAGGTATTAAAATACTATTTTTATTGATGTTAGTAAGCTGTGCGGGGTCAAAAAAAGACAGTGCAAAAAAACATTTTTATAATGGAACCAAAGCTTTTCAATCAGAAAAATATAATGATGCTTTAAAAGAATTTTCACGGAGCATTGAAGATGACCCTGAATTGGCAGATGGATATTTTAATAGAGCAAATACATATATTGTTTTACAAAAATTTGATTCAGCTTTGTTAGATATATCTTCGTATATTGAATTAAAACCCAATAATGCTACTGCTTTTTTTACTAGAGGTTTAGCTTATCACTTTACCGGTAAACACAGAGAAGCATTAAATGATTACAATACTACACTTCGTTTAAATCCGGAGTTTAAAGATGCTTATTTTAATAGAAGTATGGAACATTTAGCCTTAGGAGACACCAACAGCAGTTGCGCTGATTTACGTACTTTGCTCGATTTGGGTATTAAGGATGAGAATAGTAAGGATGTTCAAAACTTTAAAAAGGCACAAACTATGTTAGAAGAAATATGTTTAAATAACTCTAAAAAATGATTATGAAAAAGATTATTAGCTTTCTATTTATTGCAAATTTTACCAAATTGTTTTCGCAGGGATTCGAGGTCGCACCTGTTATTTTAAACTTTTCGGCAGAGCCGGGCACAAGTGAAAAAAAGACCTTAACTATTTCTAATTATTTTAATCAAAAAAAGTCATTTACCTTATCGGCAGGCGATTTTTCAAGAAATGATAAAGGCGATAAAGTGTATTATGATGCAGGTAAATTAGGTGCTCGATCTTGTTCTGATTGGCTCACCATTAACCCCTCTTATGTGGAAATAAATCCGAACGAATCCAAAGAAATAGTGGTAACCATGACCGTACCTTCGGGGCAAAATAATACGCGTTGGTCCTTAATATACGTGCGGGCAGCAAAAGAACAATCTACATTTAATGCCGATAAAAGCATGAGCGGTGGGGTTGTTATTAGTCCTACCATTGGTATTCAGGTATATCAATCTCCAAAATCGAACCGAAAATATTCAGCTAAAATCAGTAATTTAAAAGAAATTACAAAACCAGGCGATAAAGACAGAACACTTTCTGTAAAGGTTGATAATGTGGGAGATAAGAACTTAGAATGCAAATTATTTTTATTGATTTCTAACCTAGAAAAAGCAACTGAAACAAAAACAAAAGCCATTCAAATTCCTATGCTTCCCGGAGGAAGTCAAGAAGCAAAGTTAACCTTGCCTAATAATTTAGAGAAAGGAACCTATTCAGTAGCTGCTATATTAGATTATGGAGGCGGAACCGATATGGAAGGAATTCAAATGGAAATAATCGTTAAATAAAATTACAAAGCCTCATGAAGCAAATACCTTTTTTAAGAGTAGGGAAAATAATTATACTTCCGCTTTTTATATTGTTTTTAACTGCCTGTCAAAATCCTGAAAAAAATGAAAAAGGATTTAATATTTATTATGAAAACGGAAAGGCACATACCTACTACGATCAGGGAAACAAAAAAATTAAAAGAGAAGTATATGAAGTTGTTGAAAAGGATGGAAAACATATAAAACAAGGCTTGTACGAGATTTTTTATGAAAATGGAAATCTGTGGCAAAAAGTAAACTATGAAAACGATAAATTACAAGGGGATGGTATCATCAACTTTGAAAATGGCAAACTAAAACAAACTATTCACTATCAGGATGGATTAATGCAAGGCGAATCGTTGGTGTATTATTCAAGCGGAGAGTTATATCAAAGAAGTTTTTTTAAAAATGATAAAATAGAAGGTAAATCGGTGGTTTATTATGAAAACGGAGCGCCCATGGAAGAAGTAGTCTATAAAAATGGGTTAAAAGACAGCATTGCCACCGGATATTATAATGATTCATTACATCATAAAATGTATCAAATAAACTATAAAAATAATTTAAAAGAAGGCGAATGTTTAGTGTATCATGAAAATGGAAAAATAAAAGAAAAAGCCCAATATGTAAAAGATACATTAGAAGGCGTTCACTATTCTTATTACCGAGAGCATAAAGATGGCACCCTTTTAAATGAAAGCTTTTACAAAAATGGTCAATTAAATGGTGATTTTACTGCTTTTTTTCCGGATGGCAGCATCAGCGAAAAATATTTCATGAAAGATGGTAAAGTAGAAGGAACCTTTGAATCTTTTTACGAAGGCAAAAAGAAAGGTTTAAAAGAAAAAGGAGAGATGAAAAACTCAATGAGAGTCGGTAAATGGAATGGCTATTATGAGTCTGGTAAAATTCAAATTGAAGTGAACTACAAAAACAATAATTTTGACGGAGAAGCTTTAGCTTATTACGAAAAATCAGGCGTAGTTAAACAAAGAGGCCAGTATAAAGATGGAAAAGAAATTGGCATTTGGAAATTTTATCATGAAAATGGTAATTTAAAAGAAGAAGGAGAGTTTAAAAATGGATTAATGCACGGCATGTGGAAACTATATGATATCAATGGAAACTTCACCAAAGAAGTAGATCCAAATATCACTCCTATTCGCTAGTTTTAATTTATTGGTAATATGGTCAAAAAGGGATGTTTTTTGCTGCAATAAACTAAGAATAGGTTAGATGTAAATAAGGGAAACGCCACAGAGCCTTTTATGGTGCATACGTTTATTTCTTTATTCATTAAATGCTTTATAGAAACTATCTTATTAAATTGGATTAGGAAGTCTATAAATAATTTATTCTAAAAACAAGCGATAGTTTTTCTTCCTGCCTTTTTTTATTTACTTTTTGCGCACCAATGAAAAAGAAGTGGAAATATATTGTTTTGTTTCTTTTTTTAGTATTTGCCGATTTTATTGCCGGAAGGGCATGTGGCAATGCCCGGTGGTTGAGCAGTATTTTTCTAACCAAGCCTTTAAGCTGAAAGGCGCCTACGTGGCACAAAACATAGATTGTGCGGTGTACCCTTTGATTCCTTATTCTTTTAAAACCATGGATACGGAAAATGCGAATTATATAAGTCCATTTGCCAAGCAAAAAAATAAAACACTGAGGAACCGCCATTGGCTGGGTACAGATGAGTTTGGACGAGATGTTTTAGCCAACATTATTCACGGTTTGCGAAATTCTTTACTTATTTCTTTTATTGCGGTTTTTATTTCGAGTCTGTTGGCTTTTTTAATTGGGGGATTTGCAGGTTATTTGGGGAATAACCGCTTGAAGGCATCTGTGTTGGAGCTGTTGAGCATAGCTATTTTTGTATTTTTTATGTTTTATATCTTGTATATATACCTAGATTTAAAAGAACTGGGCGAGGCTTTTCCTTGGCTGGAAGCAGGAGTAGTGGTTATGATACTTTTAAGTATGGTGTTTTTTACCAAGGTGATCACCCAAAAGTTTTTTAAAAAACAAATGCTTCCCATCCCATTGGGGTCTGTTTTTTCGGGCTTAACGGATGCCATGCAAGCCGTGCCTGCTTTGTTTTTAATGATTCCCATTGCGGCGGTGTTTAAGCCTTCGTTTACCCTGGTCATTTTAGTGATTGGTTTGACCTCTTGGCCTTCCAAAGCAAGGCTTGTAAAAGGGGAAATGCTACGTTTTAAAGATGCTGCTTTTGTAGAAGTGTTTAAAAACTTGGGTTTATCGGAATTTAAGGTCTTTTTTAAGCATATTTGTCCCAACATTATGCCTATTTTTTATTCGACCGTTCCTTTTAGTATTGCCAATGCAATTTTAGCGGAATCAGCTTTAACATTTTTAGGCATCGGTCTACCGCCGGATTCGACCAGTTTAGGCTTTATTTTGCAGCAAGCGCTTTATAATTTAAGCGCCTGGTGGGTGTATGTGCCGGCATCGGGGTGTATTATTTTTATTGCGTATACCTTTGCCAAAATGGGGGAGCGCGTAAAATCAAAAGGGAAAAGTATTTTTTTGGAGTAGGGTGGGTGGGGTTGTTATTCAGTCTCGATAGATTGAGAGAGTCTAATAGCCTTAGCGTGGAAAAGTTAGACAAATTGGACACAATTTATCTATAAAAAGCGGATGCTTTTCTGCTTCATTGGTGGAGTCGGAGGGATGAACTTCGTTGATCCCTCCTTGCCAGAAAGCCAGTAAGATTTGCAAAAGCGTAGCGCTTTTGGTTTCAACCGTTCGATCACTTTTGAAAACGAGGTTTTCAACGTGCTCTGCGGCTGAAACAGCACAAATCTTTACTTATCCGTGGAGTCGGAGGGATTCGAACCCTCGTCCAAACTTGAAATATATACGCTTTCTACGTGCTTATCCTTTTCTTATTTTTCGACAAATACCAGGTTAAAGGACACCAAATATTTGCTTAAGTCTGTTAGTTTCGCTCATTCGGCCAGACTACGAATAAACTAGATGTATGTTATGATACCTCCATATGAACAATCATATATCAGAACTGTTCGGAGGCACTTGCCTGGTGTTACTATCTTCGCACCAAAAAGCCATATTAACTTAGTTAATATTAAGCAGCAAGAGCATAGTTTGTTTCGCCGGTTACG
>CAYOHR010000046.1:0-14230 GCA_964403835.1 uncultured Flavobacteriales bacterium | reverse complement strand
ACTTATTAACAAAAGAACTTAGAGCTTTTTATGCACCATTTCTGACCACATTGTCGATATAATTCTTAATTCCTTTGCCATTTCTAACGTAGGAAGAATCTATTTTTAAGAAATAATCATTTAAGAAACCTGCACAGCACTGTTTTTTAGATACCACTCAATAGCTTCCTCTAAGCCCTGTTTTAAGCTATATTGCGGATTGTACCCTAAGTTTTTCTTTGCTTTTGCTATAGAGGCTAATGAGTGCTTAATATCACCGGCACGCTCATCTTTATAAATCGGTTTTATATTCGCAATATCAGGATTTATGTTTGCCAACAAATCTTTAATAATTTCAATAAGGTTATTTAAGGTATTGCTTTCGCCATAGGCTACATTGTACACCTGGTTAACACTGGAAGTACTAGCTGTAATGGCTCGCTGGTTGGCTTCAATCACATTTTTAATATAGGTAAAATCACGGCTGGTAGAACCATCACCATATATTTCGGGAGATTTCAGTTTTAAGAAAGAATCGATAAATTTTGGGATAACCGCTGCATATTCACCATCGGGGGTTTGTTTTTTACCAAAAACATTAAAATATCGCAATCCAATAGATTCTAAGCCGTATAAATTAAAATAGACACTGGCATATAACTCGTTTACATATTTGGTAACAGCATACGGCGAAAGGGGCTTGCCTATTACTTCTTCTATTTTGGGTAAAGAAGCCGAATCACCATAGGTAGAGGAGCTTGCTGCAAAAACAAAACGTTTAATTTTGCTTCTTTTAGATGCTTCCAGCATGTTTAAGAAGCCATTAATGTTTACTTCGTTGGTGGTAATGGGATCTTTAATGGAGCGAGATACAGAGCCTAATGCGGCTTGATGTAGCACATAATCAATTCCGTCGGTTACTTTTAAACAATCGGCCAGGTTTCGTATGTCGCCTTCTACAAACCGAAAATTTTTATGTGTTATAAAACCTTCAATATTTTGCATTTTTCCGGTTGCCAGGTTATCAAAACAAACAACTTCGTTATTCGCTAGTAGAGATTCGCACAGATTAGAGCCAATAAAGCCCGCCCCGCCGGTAATGAGAATTCGATGATTTTTTATGGTATAATCTTCAGATAGATTATTTTGCATAATTGGTCGATCTGGTTTCTCTAATAACAGTCACTTTTACCTGACCGGGATAGGTCATTTCTTCTTGAATTTTTTGCGCAATTTGAAAAGAAAGAGTTTCAGCATCTTTATCCGTTACTTTATCGCTTTCAACCATCACTCTCAACTCACGACCTGCCTGTATAGCAAAGGCTTTAGAGACCCCTGTGTAACTTCCGGCTAAATTTTCTAAATCGTGTAAACGTTTAATATATGATTCGGCCATTTCTCTTCGGGCACCTGGTCGGGCACCTGAAATAGCATCACACACCTGAATAATAGGAGAGATTAAGGTATTCATTTCAATCTCGTCGTGGTGAGCTCCAATGGCATTACAAACTTCGGGTCGTTCTTTATATTTTTCGGCCAGTTTCATACCTAAAATTGCGTGTGGTAATTCTGGTTCATCATCGGGTACTTTTCCTATATCGTGTAATAAACCTGCTCGTTTTGCTAATTTTACGTTTAAGCCTAATTCTGCTGCCATCGTAGCGCATAAATTAGCTACTTCACGCGAGTGTTGTAATAGATTTTGTCCGTAGGATGATCGGTATTTCATACGACCTACCATTCGTATTAATTCGGGGTGTAAACCGTGAATTCCAAGGTCGACACACGTTCTTTTACCAGTTTCAACAATCTCATCTTCCACCATTTTTTTCGTTTTCTCTACTACTTCTTCAATACGGGCGGGGTGAATTCGGCCATCTGTTACTAATTGATGCAGGGCTAAACGGGCAATTTCTCTTCGAACCGAATCGAAACAAGAAAGAATAATGGCCTCCGGAGTATCATCCACAATAATTTCGACACCGGTAGCGTTTTCTAAAGCGCGAATATTTCGGCCTTCCCGACCAATAATTCGGCCTTTCATTTCATCTGATTCAATATTAAAGATAGAAACAGAGTTTTCGACAGCGTGCTCAGTAGCCACTCTTTGAATAGTTTGAATCACTATTTTTTTAGCTTCTTGATTAGCAGTTAAACGCGCTTCGTCTTGTATTTCTTTAATAGAAGCAATGGCGGCGGTTTTAGCTTCGTCTTTTAAGGCTTCAACTAATTGATTTTTAGCTTCTTCGGCAGAAATACCTGCAATGGTTTCTAATTGCTCGGCTCTTTTTCTATTTAATTTTTCAACTTCTTCTTTTTTAATATTTAAAAGATCGAGTTGTTTGTTTAAATGAATTTTAGCATCTTCTGCTTCTTTTGCTTTTTTGTTTGTTTCTTCGAGTTTTTGATTAAGATTTCCTTCTTTTTGTTTAATGCGATTTTCGGCTTCCGACATTTTCGCATTTTTTTCATTAATCATTTTTTCATGCTCAGCCTTTAGCTCTAAGAATTTTTCTTTGGCTTGAAGCATTTTTTTCTCTTTCTCAATTTCGGCTTCTTCTTTGGCTTTTTTTAGAATGCCTTCGCTTTTTGACTCTACTCCCTTTTTAAGAATAAAATAGGCTGCGGCTATTCCGATGATGAGTCCGACAATTATTCCAATTACAATTTCCATAATAGTTTAAATTTAGTAAAAATGGGAAAAAGAATGAAATTAATATTCAATGGATAAAATAGAGTTTAGCTTTTCATCGATTATTTGTAATTCATTAAAAATAGTTTCATCAGAATTATTTGCCGGTTTTTTTTCTTCCAATTGGTTTCCGTATTGAAAGGCTAAAATGGCCAATAAGTCTTGTTTATCTTTAATAGAATAACTGGTTTCGATTACATCTATATCTTCTTTAATTTTATCTACTACTTTTTTAATTCGTTCTTCTTCCGAATGGTCAATGTTTAGTGGATAAACCCTTCCTGCAATATTTATTCTAATTGATAGTTCTTTCATTTTTTTCAATTATTTAATAATTCCATGCACGTATCCACTTCTTTAATTAATTCATTAATTCTTTGCTTGACGTTGTTATTGTTTTCATCCTTTTTTGATCCAACCAGGATTAAATTTGGATTGTTTGCGAGCTCTTTTACCTGAGTTTTTAAGGTATTTAATTCTTCATCTTTTCGACTCAGATCCGCATTTAATAATACGATTTGTTCTTCCTTTTGTTTCAATTGGCTTGAGTTTACTTCCAGTTCATGTTTCATTTTCTTGTGCAAGGTAACCATAGCGGTAACTTTGTCTTGAACTAAATGAAACATATTAGTTATATTCTTATCCATGTTCTTGCAAAAGTAAGTTAAGCAAAATGATTTGTCAATAGTTATAAACAAAATACTTCTTAATTACTGATCTTTACTAAGATGCATGTTTAAAACATTTAGTCAATAGTTATTTTTCTATAATAAAACGGTTAAATTAGTGAAATATTTTAATATTTGTATCCATTTTACAATGATTAACTAAATAATTATACCTAAGCATATCTAAATATTTTCCCTAATGAAATTTAATACAAAATTGATTCACGCCGGAATTCATCCAGATCCTACTACAGGCGCTGTAATGACTCCTATTTACCAAACCAGCACCTACGCACAGGAAACACCAGGTGCGCACAAAGGGTTTGAATACTCAAGAACTCAAAACCCAACCCGAAAAGTGTTGGAAGATAATTTAGCAGCCTTAGAAAACGGGAAATATGGAATTTGTTTTTCGAGCGGAATGGCTGCCATTGACTGCGTGATGCATACTTTAAGCCCCGGTGACGAAATTATTTCGGGAAATGATATTTATGGGGGTACGTTCCGCATTTTTAAACGGGTGTACGAAAAAATGGGCATCAAATCTCATTTTGTAGATATGTCGAAACCTGAAAATATTTTGCCTTTTATTAATGATAAAACCAAATTAATATGGATTGAAACACCCACTAATCCACTTTTAAAAATTATTGATGTTAAAGCCATTGTTGATATTGCTAAAAAGCATAACATTTTATCGGCAGTAGATAATACTTTTGCCACTCCTTATCTACAACAACCTTTAAATTTAGGCGCGGACATTGTTTCTCATTCAGCTACCAAATATTTGGGAGGCCATTCTGATGTGGTTTTAGGGGCTTTAATTGTAAACAATAAAGAATTGTATGAAACGCTGTCGTTTTATCAAAACAGCTGTGGCGGAACACCCGGCCCAATGGATTGCTTTTTAGTCATTCGCGGCATTAAAACCTTACATGTGCGCTTACAAAGACATTGCGAAAATGCCCAAAAAGTGGTTGAGTTTTTAGCTAAGCACCCTGCGGTAGATCAATTGTATTACCCCGGATTGCCTACGCATCCTAATCATGCAGTGGCTAAACAGCAAATGTGTGGCTTTGGGGGTATGGTTTCTTTCACCTTAAAAAATAACAGCATTGAAAATGCCTTTAAAGTAGTTTCTAAATTTAAACTGTTTACCCTGGCGGAGTCGTTAGGGGGGGTAGAATCTCTAGCAGGACACCCTGCTACCATGACCCATGCATCTATCCCAAAAGAAATTAGAGAAGCCAATGGTGTGACCGATTCTTTAATAAGATTAAGTGTTGGAATTGAAGATGCCGAAGATATTTTGGCTGATTTAAATCAGGCCCTTTCGTAATGTTGATAAAAAAAGTTGATGGTTATGATTTTTAAAAATAAATTTGTTAAAAATTTGTAATGAAAAGGATTATTTTACCTTCTTTGTTGTTTGTATTGTCTGTTTCTTCTTACGCGCAAAGCAGCATTAGCTCGACCAATTTAAATTTAAACCTGAATATTAGCGAAACGCAAATTAATAGCGCTCCGCAACCAGTAGTTCAACCAGTGTATATTGAACAGCCTGTTTATATTGAGCGACCTGTTTACATTGAACAACCAGTTATGGTGGCTCCGGCCCCACCGCGTGGATATACCGGTAAAACCAATTGCTCTAATCCATTAATGGATAATGGAAGTTTTTCTAGCATGAAAAATTCTATTGCCGCCAAAGATTTTGAGAATACGAAATTAACCATGGCTAAACAAATTGTTTCAAATAATTGTATTTGGGCTGATCAGGTAAAAGAAATTATGGGTCTTTTTGATTTTGAAAACACCAAGTTAGAATTTGCCAAATTTGCTTATTCTCATACATATGATGCGAATAACTATTATATGGTAAATGATGCCTTTGAATTTGAACACTCAACCAATCAATTGAATTCTTTTATAGGAAACTAATCCAGTTTTTATCATAATATAGAAGGCCCTGAATTTCAGGGCCTTTTTTTTGCCTTTTTTGAATTAAATTCCCTCTATAAACCCCAAACAGGCAGTTTTAAATGAAAGAATTTTATGTAAGTTTGTAGGCATGCAATTTGTAAATCCAAATTTTTTATACGCCCTCTTTTTTCTTGCCATCCCCATTATTATTCACCTTTTTAATTTTCGGCGCTATAAAAAAGCATATTTTACAAATGTTCGGTTTTTAAAAGAAATTAAAGAGAAATCACAATCTACCTCTCAACTTAAAAATTTACTTCTTTTACTTATTCGCTTACTGGCCTTAGCCCTTTTGGTGCTGGCTTTTGCGCAACCCTATATTCCGTTGGGTAATAATAAAAATAATATATCGACCAATGTTGTTGCCATATACATTGATAATTCGTTTAGTATGAATAACGAAAATTCGGAAGGGATTTTATTAGAGCAAGCCAAGGCATTATCGCACGAAATAGTTAAATCATACCCCAATACAGCGCAGTTTTATTTATTAACCAATCATTTCGAGGGCAAGTACGATCGTTTATTGGAAAAAGAGGTGATGCTGGAAGAAATTGATAAGGTTAACTATTATTCCTTCCCCCGAAAGCTAAAAGAGATTCAAAATAAATGCTCGCAAATGATTAAATGGAGCGGAAATGAGAAACCTATAATTTATTTAGTCAGCGATTTTCAGGAAGTAAATTTTGATAAAAAGGAGGCTTCTTTACAAGATTCCTTGTTTGAATACCGGGCGGTTTATATTGAAACGCCAACGCATGATAATGTTTCTATTGATTCGTGCTGGTTTGCTGATCCGTACCGCGGAATTAATAAATTAGAACGCCTGCACGTTCGTTTAAAGAATTTTTCTAATACAGAAAGAGAAAACATCGTGCTAAAACTAGAAGTGAACCAGGAACAAAAATCTATTTTAAATGTAACCCTGGCGGCCAACCAAATAATGGATACCGCGGTTTATTTTACAGTTTACAACACCGGTAATATTGCAGGTAAATTAAGCATTCAGGATTATCCTGTTACGTTTGATGATGCCTTGTTTTTTTCGTATACTATAAAATCGGAAATAAAGATTTTATCTCTTTACCAGGATGAACCTCTGCAGGATTTTAAAAGATTATATCAGGATGAAAAAAACATTGTTTTTTCGCAAAATAAGCTGTCTGGTTTAGATTATTCGTTGCTTAATAAACAACAAGTGGTTATTTTAGAAAATATACATGAAGTAAGTACCGGTTTAGCTTCTGAACTGAAGAAATTTGTTGACCAGGGAGGTTCTTTGGTGTTATTGCCTGCTAAGGAGGTAAACCCTTCTGTAAATGAGTTTTTTAATATCCTCAGGATTGATCAACTTTTAAATTTAGATACGGGTAAACAACGCATTTCGTTCATTAATGTACAAAGTGAATTGTACCGAGATGTTTTTACTGAAATTCCTAAAAATGTTATTTTAGGCGAATTAAATCAATATTACCAAACAAGCCAGGCCACGCAGATAAATAGGGAAGAGCTTTTGCGCATAGAAAACGGGCGCTCAATTTTAAACCAGTATACCAGCGAAAAAGGAAAAGTATATCTGTTTACCTTTCCCTTCCTCGAAAACAAGTTTACCCGAACCCCTATTTTTGTTCCTACCTGTCTAAAAATTGCCTACCAAAGTGTAGGGAACGATTTTCTTTATTATTCGATTGGGAAGGATGAAATGGTTAAATTGAACGTACAACCTTCGGTTTCGTCTGAAACACCTTTTCACCTGGTTTCTAAGGCAATGCAATTTGATGTTATTCCGGAAATTAGAAGAAATGAATTGCATACCCAATTGTTTTTACGCGATCAGATTAAACAAGCCGGACCTTATGAAATACAAGAGGAAGATAGTGTTTTAGCCATTCTGTCTTTTAACGATGCAAGGCAAGAATCGGATTTAAAGCAAAAATCGAAAGAAGAATTACAAACTATATTTGGCCCCTCTTTTCAAATTATTAACAGCACGGAAACCCGCGCCAGCAATATTCAAAGTACAATAGCCCAGAAAAATTATTGGTGGTATTGTATTTTATTTGCTTCGCTTTTATTTATTTTAGAAGTATTATTACTGAGGTTTTGGAAAAGGTAAAGCATTACTTATATTGTTATAATTACGCAACATGAAATTATATTCTAAAATTAAAATTTTTGACACAAATTCATCTTTTCACCTACAGGTAAAGGATATTTTGGTTGATGATCAAAATACGATTGTTAAGATAGAAGATAACATTTCTCCCGGCAAAAACGATACTGAGGTTATTGCGGGTGCAAATCAAAATATAGGAGCCTCTATAGGATGGTTTGATTTTAGGGCAAATACCGGTCAACCCGGGTTTGAACAAAAAGAAGATTTACAAACCTTTAGTAAAGCAGCTATACAAGGCGGATTTTCGACCGTTATGTGCACTGCCAATACCTTGCCGGTAATTGATACCCGATCGGCGGCGGAGTTTATTTTAAATATGCCCCACGGTGCGCTTGAAATTATTCCGAGTGGTGCGGTAACCAAGGGCAGAAAAGGAGAGGAGCTGGCCGAAATGTATGATATGAATTTATCAGGCGTTTCATGTTTTTATGATGGAGAGCGCACCTTAAATGCTGATATATTAAAAAAAGCGCTTTTATACACGAAAATTTTTGACGGAGTGGTTATTCAATTGGCGTATGAGCCTGCTCTTTCGAAAAAACACTTTGTAAACGAAGGGGTTCACGCTATGTCGGTTGGTTTGCAAGGCATACCCAATATTGCAGAATCGAGCATAGTGGCACGAGATTTGCAGATTTTAGAATATTATGGAGGACGATTGCATTTTGCTAATATAACAACGAAAGAGTCACTTGCCTTAATTAAAGCTGCGAAAGCCAAAGGTTTGGCGGTTACTGCGGATACGGCCATTCATTATTTGATATTGGATGATAGCACGGTACCTTCGTTTGATCAAAATGCGAAGGTGTTTCCTCCTTTTCGATCAAAGGAAGATGTAGTAGCCTTGCGCAAAGCGGTAGTGGATGGTACCATTGATATTATTTGCAGCGATCATACTCCGCAGGAAGTAGAAACCAAGTTTGTTGAGTTTGAATATGCGGCATATGGCATGAGTGGTTTAGATACTTTTTACGGCCTATATCAAACGTATTTAGCGAGCGAAATTCCTTTGGATGTCTTTTTAAAAGCGATTACTACCAATCCGAGAAAACTGGTAGGGAAAGAAAATTTGAAAATTGAAGCAGGACAAGCAACACCTCTTACTTTTTTTAATGCGGATGTGCTTTGGGAAGTAACGGCTGATAATATGCATTCGAAATCGAAAAACACCCCGTTTTTAGGGAAAACTTTGAAGGGAAAAGTGCTTGCGTGAGGGATAGAAGCGGAAAACCCGCAATGGTCGCGTACCCTGAGGTACTCGAAGGGTATGTGACTATGAGGATTTATAGCGTATAGCCCGACCCCTTCGACAGGCTCAGGGCAAGCTGGGGGCACGCCCAAATAAAAACCTGGAGTATATATGGCTTTTAGTAAAAAGATAAGATATCGACTCTACTTTTTTTTGGTAATGGTTGGTTGCACAACGGTTATTGCTTCCAGTTCATACCTTCGGTTTCAGCTTTTTTGCTTAATTGATTACCCTTTTCATTACAAAGAATACAAAGTATTTGGCATACGAATACCTACGCAATATGCGGTGCATGGCATTGATGTGAGTAAGTGGCAGAGTAAAATTGATTGGAAACGGGTAAAAAGCATGCAGGTGGATGATATTCAGATATCTTTTGTGTTTATGAAGGCCACGGAAGGCAGCAACAGAAAGGATCCTTCTTTTTCTAAGAATTGGGAAGAAGCTAAGAAACAGCATTTAATTCGGGGAGCCTACCATTATTTTTGGCCACAAATTAGTCCAAAAGTACAGGCCGATTTGTTTATGAAGGAAGTAAAATTAAAATCGGGCGATTTACCCCCGGTGATTGATGTGGAAGAGTGCCGAAATGTAAGCAGGGAGCAGATTGTGAAGGGAACCCAATTATTTTGTTCGCTTTTAGAAAAGCGCTATGGTAAAAGACCTATAATTTATACCAACCGAGATTTTTACAAGAACTATTTTGCTGATAATGCCGCTTTTAAAAACTATGTTTTTTGGGTGGCCCACTACCATGTAACTGAATTGGCATTGCCCGATGAGAAAGTATGGCATTTTTGGCAACACAGCGACCGGGGCAAGGTAAGCGGAATTGCTGAAAAGGTCGATTTTAATGTGTTTAAAGGTAATTTGGATGAATTGAAAATGTTATGTTTAAAGTGATTTTATTCGTCATCGCGAGGTCCCGATAGCTATCGGGAGAAGCGATCTTTAGCATATGTTAGATTGCTTCTCTCGTACCTCGATCGCAATGACGAGAATACTATATTGGTTGATTAATAAAAACAAAAAGCATTGAAAATTAAAGTATATACGGATGGCAGCTGCCACACCCAAAAGCGGGTAGGGGTTTGGGGAGCTATTATTTTAATGGATGAACAGAAAATAGTTTTATACGGAGATGAAATAGATACTACGCACAATAGAATGGAATTGCTGGCGGTAATACGCGCCATTGAATATATAAAAGAGAAATATCCTAGATATACGAATAGTGTTGATCTTTACTCGGATAGTCAATATGTAGTTGGGATTGAAAACCGGAAAGAGAAATTGAAAGAAAATAGGTTTTTAACTGCAAAAGGAGACGCTATTGTTAATATAGATTTGGTTCAAAGCTTGATAGCATTAATGGAATCAAACACGATTATTTTTACTAAGGTGAAAGCGCACTTAAAACAAACCACCGAAATTAATTACAACCGCGAGGTCGATTTTTTGGTGAGAAAGATTTTACGGAATTTATCAATAATAATGTAAACTCAATTGTTATAATTGAAGGTAGATAACTTATAACCCATACCTCAAAACTCCAAAAGCCCATCCATATTTCTTCTTACTTTTTTGGTAGGTCTGCCTTTTATGCCTAAAATTTTCTGTTTTTTGTTTTGCTCTTGCACCAACGTATATTTTTTCAGGTCTTCGTCCGAAGTGGTTTCAATGATGTATTGGGGTACCAAATTAGCACCAACCCTGCTTTTAGGGATGTCAAGTATTTTGTAAGAGCGCCAAATGGGGATTACTTTTATAGCAATAACATCACCGGGTTGTATGATTTTGGACGTTTTAATTTCTGCATCGTTTACTTTCACTTTTTTGCCCTCACAGGCTTTGGCGGCTAAAGACCGGGTTTTAAATAAGCGAACGCACCACAATAATTTATCTATTCTCAAGCAAGTATTATAAGCTTTAAGAATAAATTTCCTCAACCAAAGTTTTATATTTTTCTAGAATGGGTTTTCTTTTTAAAGAAAGCTTGGGCGTTAGTTCTCCGCCTTCTATACTAAATAATTTGGTCAGCGTTTTTATTTTTTTAACTTGTTCCCAGTTACCCAATTTTTGGTTCATTTTATTGATATCGGTCCAAATTAATTCTATTACTTTTGGATCCTGACTCATTTCGGCATCGTTAGTATAGTTTACGTTATGCTCTTTGGCCCACAATTTTAAAGCATTAAAATCGGGTACAATTAAAGCTGCAGGAAACTTTTGATTTTCGCCCACTACCATGCATTGCTCTATATATAACGATTCTTTTAAGGCGTTTTCAATCAATTGTGGAGCAACATATTTTCCTCCGGAGGTTTTAAACATTTCTTTTTTGCGATCGGTTATTCGTATAAAACCATCGGTTACCACACCAATATCTCCGGTATGAAACCAGCCATTTTGAAGAACTTCGGCTGTTTTTTCAGGTTCTTTATAATAGCCAAGCATTACATTGGGGCCTTTGGTTAAAATTTCGCCATCTTCTGCTATTTTAACCTCTACATCTCTGATCACTTTTCCAACGGTTCCAATTTGTAGCATATGGGGTTCGTTATTCGTATTTACCGAAATAACAGGAGAAGTTTCTGTTAAACCATAACCTTCTAATACTGTAATACCGGCGCCGTTAAAAAAGCGAGCTAACCTAGGTTGTAAAGCAGCACTACCAGAAGCCACGGCTTGTATTTCTGTTAAACCTAAAGCTAATTTTACTTTGCTAAAAACAAGTTTTCGCGCAATGGATAATTTAAAATCGTAAAATCCACCATTTTTATGGTCAGGTTCCCATGCTAGTGCCAAATCCAGTGCCCATTTAAAAAGTTTGGTTTTAATACCACCTGCACTTAAGCCTTTAGCAACAATACCGTCATAAAATTTCTCTAATAAACGAGGTACCGCAGTAAATATATGTGGTTTTGTGTAATTTAAATCATCTTTAATGGTTTCTAAACTTTCGGCAAAATAAATGCTAACACCATTGTACATATATAAATAATGAAGCATTCGCTCAAAAATATGGCATACCGGTAAAAAACTTAATGCACGAGAGTTTCCTTGGTTAAAATGCGGTAAACGTTCGCTGGAAGCAATAGCATTAGAAACAATGTTTCGGTGACTTAACATAACCCCTTTTGGTTTACCAGTAGTACCCGATGTATATATTAAAGTGGCTAAATCATCTTCTTTTACCTCTTTTTTTATTGCATCGACCGCTTCTTGATCACCAGTTTTACCTAATTCTAATATTTCTGACCAATTTTTAGCGCCTAACACTTTTTCAAAAGTATATACCTCTTTTAAAGAAGCTACTTTATCTTTCATGCTCATTACTTTTAAATACATTTCTTCGTTTGAAACAAAACAATACGTAGTTTCAGCATGATTCATAATGTATTCATAATCCGCTACAGTCATGGTTGGATAAATGGGTACATCAATAGCGCCAATTTGTAAAATACCACTGTCCATAATATTCCACTCACAACGGTTATTGTGCGAAATAAGGGCAATTTTTTCGCCCGGTTTTACTCCTAGTTTTAATAAACCTTTACTAATTAAATTTATGTTTTCTACCAATTCTTTTGTGCTATATGTTGTCCATTGACCTGCTAATTTAGAGGACATAGAAACTTCGAGCGGCATATTCGCTAATTGATAAGGTGCAAAATCAAATAATCGAGTAGGTTGGGTAATCATATTTATTTTTTTTAGTTTTTAAAAATAAGAATAAATATGTTAATTACGAATTAAAAATTACGAATTTATAACCCATTACTCATAATTATAAGGACGTTGCACGTTCTCATGCAATAGCCAGCAAACGTGCCGGGCCTACCTGCCGGTAGGCAGGCTATTTGCTGCATCCCGGTAACTATCGGGATCTCGTCCCTACCTAAGGGTACGGGACCGCGGGTTTTTCGCGTCTATTCCTAACGCATTCCTAATAAAAAATAAAACCTGTACTTCAGGTAAACACAAATGCCTTCATTTGCAAAAACTTTGCACTTTGTACTTTATACTTCACACTTTGTACTTAAATTCGCACAAAAATTAGCTTGAACTTCGAGTTTTTTATATCAAAAAGAATTTCCTCATCGCAGCATTTGAAGTCGAATAAAAATAAGGTAAATACCTTTATTCGCATTGCAACGGTTAGCATTGCTATTAGTGTGTTGTCTATGGTTTTATCGGTATGTATTGTAAAAGGGTTTCAGGCCGAAATACGCAACAAAGTAATCGATTTTGATGCGCACTTACGTATTGGAAAGTTTGATGTGGATCAAAACTTAAATTCAGCCCCCATTTTAAAAAATCAACCCTTTATTCAGGATATAAAAAAAGATCCGGATGTAAAACACGTGCAGGTATTTGCTGAAAAAGGAGGAATTGTTAAAACAAAAAAAGAAGTGCAAGGTGTTTTGTTTAAAGGGATAGGAGATGATTTTATGTGGGATCATTTTAAAGATAAAATAATAGAAGGAACATCTTTTGGCACAAAAGACTCTTTAGATTATAATAAAATACTCATTGGTGAAAAACTGGCACAAAAGTTGCAATTAAAGGTAGGGAGCAAAATGAAGGTGTTTTTTATACAAGAACCCATCCGGGCGCGGGTATTTACGGTAAGTGGTATTTTTAAAAGTGGCTTTGTTCAGTTCGATGAATCGTATTGCCTGGTAAACATAAAACATATCCAAAAATTAAATGACTGGACCGAAGAGCAGGTTGCCGGCTATGAGGTATTTATTAATAAATATGAAGATTTAGACAAACTAGATGCGCTTGTGTATAATTATATTGGTTACGATTTAAATACCATGAAGGTAAATGATAAATACCCTGAAATTTTTGGATGGTTAAACCTGCTAGATAAAAATGTGCAGGTGGTACTTATTTTGTCCATTATAGTGGCCATATTAAATATGCTTTCGATGATTTTGATTATTTTATTAGATAAAACCAGAACTATTGGAATATTAAAAGTATTGGGAACCTCTAGTTTTTCTGTTGTAAAAATCTTTTTTCTTATTTCATCAAAAGTTATTTTAAAAGGCATTTTTTGGGGAAATTTGATAGCCTTAGCGCTTTGTTTTTTGCAAGATCAATTTAAAATTATTACTTTGCCTAGCGAATCTTATTACATTGATTATGTACCTATTTCGTTTGAATGGGAAATGATTGTTTTAATAAGCCTATTAACCTTAGTAAGTAGTTTTATTGCGTTTATTGGACCAGCATTGGTTATTGCACGCATAAAACCGGCTGCAACGGTTAAATTTAATTGATAATGGTGAATATTTTCCATTTCAACTTTTAGTTTATAACTTTTCACTTAGTAAACATGAAATATTTTAAAAACGTTTTAGAATCGATCGGTAACACACCTCTTATAAAATTAAACAGAGTAGTGGGCGATATTCCTGCCATGGTATTGGCAAAAGTAGAAACCAGCAATCCGGGCAATTCGGTAAAAG
>CAYOHR010000045.1:16041-16324 GCA_964403835.1 uncultured Flavobacteriales bacterium | reverse complement strand
GGTTTTCTTCTACTACCAGAGTTATGTAAAATCCATCTACTTCTTTTATTATTGTTGCCTGCCTGATTTTTGATGAACCAGGTAAGCGATCCTTAAATATTTTTACCTCACCAAATTTGGGTAAAGAGATTTTGTTTTCAGCTATTAGGGTAACTGATTGAGGAAAGGTAATGGAGTTATATCTATCTTTCTTTGCAAACTTTGGGAACCCATTGCCTCTAAAGAAGTTTTGGTAGGTTTTATCCAGGCGTAAAAGAGCTTCCTGAAGCACTTGGCTTTGAAC
>CAYOHR010000045.1:15362-16031 GCA_964403835.1 uncultured Flavobacteriales bacterium | reverse complement strand
CATCCCTTATCCAGTCAAAATCCTTTTTGAGGTCAAGAAGTTGCTTTTGTAAATCAAATCTGGGAACAGATATTTTATGATTTTTATAGGCGTTTATTTTGATCTCCAGGCCTAGGTTATAAACAGTTCTGCATGCCCCAATCCAGCTAAGAGCTCTTTGCTGCTGGGATTTATTGAGAATCAATTTATATTTATAGGTCTTTGTTATCACAAATTCAAAATTATTAAACTAATAGTTATACGCAAATAAATAACAAAAGCTTAACAATTTTGTCTTGATTGTTCTATGGTTTTATGGTTTTATGGTTTTATGGTTTATAGTAAGTATCTAATAAAGTTTATTTTTAAAATGTTAAGAAACAGAAAAGAAAATGCTCATTAGCGGCTATTTACCAACAAGTATTTATATTTGGGATTAAATCAGTTTACAATGGGATAATTATTATCTTGAATATTATAAATCAATTTGTTATCTTTGTCATGCATTTCGCGACAGATATTAAAATTTAAGATATATAACGGGGGGCGTAAAAACCCTCCGTTTATTTCTCTTAAGTGGATTTTAGGTTACCTTTTTTTCGTTTTATAGATTTTCTTCTTGTTAACTACACCTTGTTTTATCTCCCGGTTAGTTTTCAGTTTACCATTACGTACTTTTTTCAATTCACT
>CAYOHR010000045.1:1599-15352 GCA_964403835.1 uncultured Flavobacteriales bacterium | reverse complement strand
GGTATTGGGATATGCTCACCTGGTTTGTGATCTTTTTTAAAGATTTTAATGGCATTAATAGCCGTCATTTTATTTTCAACCAAGTCCTGAGCTAATTGGGTTTCCGAAACAGGAAATTTATCGGGATGGATCATATAATCCATTTTTGGTTCTAAGAGTAAATCTAAATGACCAGCATCAAACTTTTTAGAATCATCAATATATTGTTTTACTCCGAATTTTATGACCAGGTCATCATTAAAATCATTTTTTTCTGATTTTTGAATAATAAATCTTCTATTATCTAAAAAATTATCTAATACAAATTGATTGATTTCAAAGAGCAAATTTGCATTAAAGGGGGTTTTAATTGTCAACAAAGGTTTTAGATTAACATCTTCACCTTTAACAATATTGATATCAGTAAATCTTTTATTAAAGATTTTTTCTAGTTCTAGGTTATAACTTGTGATAGTAACTTGATTGTCTTTCTTGGAAGATTTAATAGAATTAAAGTTGTCAGGGTTCAATGTATTGATGGCCTTAAAATTTTGAATTTGTCCTTCAACATCATTGTCTCCCAAAAAGTAAACTTTATTAACTTTTATATCTTCCTGAAGCAACCATTTTAATTGTGATAATTGTTCATCTTTGGGATTCCCTGAAGTAGCAACGAAAATAACCTGATGATTATCTTTGAATTGGATTAAATTCATTTGATAGAAGGAAAAAACATTTTCAAAGCTTTCACCGATTAAAACTGTACTTTTTTCACCCGATTTATAATCATTGAAAAAAAGTCCGTCTTTTTTTCCTGAAAATCCTTTTAAATTACTTGAATCAATGGAAATATTTCTTCTTAAATATCCACAGGTTTCTTTGGATTTAATGTTACGATATATAAATGCCTGATTTAAAAAGGTTAATTCACCTCTAATATATTTTTCAGCCTTTAATACTTTTTCAAATCCTTTGATTGACTGAATTAATTGGTAATCTAAACCCCTTAAGGCTAAATACCGATGATTGACCTTATTTAAAATTAAAGAAAGACCTTCAGGCCTTTTGCGGTCCTGATTGGTTAAGGTGAATTGAGGATTGATTGATTTTCCAACGGAATTAGAAAGCTCTTTTAAAGTTGATTGAATTTCATCTAGTTTATAAGAAGGAAAATATTGTTTAATGATAGAAATACAATCATATAATTTGGAATTATCTGTTCGGTCCCAGGCTATCCATTCTCCATTAGGGTTCTTTTTTAAAACAAATTGCCTTTGCCCTCCATCAGGATAAAACCCGTTAATCACCGGGTATCGTTCACTGTTTTTAGCTTTATCAATCCAAAATTGAAAACCCTTATCATTAAGGCTAAGTATAATATTTTTGAGATCTTCCTGTTTAAATGATTTTAGATCGTTAATAGTTAATTTGGGTTTAATGTCCTGGGGTTGATATTTATCTTTATAAACATAACCTATTTTGTCTTTAAATTTAAATATGAATTGATTAACAGTATATGGTAGCTTATTCTTAGCTACGTAATATTCTATCAGAGCCATATTGGTATAACCCTTAGTATCATCAACAAAAGGAAAACACCTTTGTTTTCCATCATGTGAATTTATGACACGAAATACTCTTTTTTCATTAGAAGAAGGAATTTTATTCGGGTCAATTTTACCATAAAGGTTTCCGTCTTTGGAAAAAACTTCATACTCCAATAATTGGAGAACTTTTTCCATTGATAGCTTATTTACTTCTTTATAATCAATAAAAATTTCCATAATTAAATATTAAATAAGGGTATCAATGGCTAAAATTAAATTGTCAATATTTAAGGGATCTACTTTGATAATAATATTATTGGCATATAAAATAATATTATCCTGTATCAAATATTCCAGGGAGTTTTTTACATTAATATCAAAGCTATCCACTTTTAAAATAGAATTAATTTCATCAAAACTTAAGTTAGGTTTATTATAAATCAAATATTTGAAATAAAATAATTTATCAGTATAATTTTTGGTTTTAAACCTTTTCTCTAATTTGGAGTTTTTAAAAAATTGAATCAAATGCTGATCTGGATTAATAACAAGAACAAAGTTTTTCTCTTCCCCCAGATCATTTAAATCAGCAACAAGGAATACCTGTGGTTCTGCCGGTAAAGCAGAATGGTAACCTGATAGGTTATTAATATTTATAATTGAGTTATTTTTTAAGAAAACAAAATTTTTCTTTCCTGTTGGATGAAAAACGGGTAAAACAAAAGTGTCAAACTTGATTGAATAATAGGCATTTAAATAAGATTGTTGTTCAATATCGAATTGAAAGTATTCATTGATAGCATCTTTTAATTCTAATGATCCTTTTTCCTTTGTAGGTTCAGATTCAAAAGTATTCAGATGTAAAATCTTACTAGTATCATTTTCTTTAAATAAAATAGTATCTAATATCATGATTCAACAGTATAATTATTATCAGTTGTCATTAGTCTTTTCCAACCTTGGTACATAATTGTTTCAATGTCCAGTTTTATATTTTCATAATTTTCTTCAATAATTTGTTTTTCCTCCTCAGCTGTAAAATGATTAATTATTGGGATAGATTCTAGATTTTCTTCCTCTAAACTGCTATCAACATCTAACATATTAAATTGAGTAAAAAACACAGCAGGATCACCATTTGCAATTTTACCGGCAAAATGTCCTTTAGGTTGATTGGATATATCAGAGTTTAATAAAATACTTTCTTTACTGTTTCTAAAACTTTCGGTTATCCCATTTTCACTTTCCGAATACGAAAAATCTGTAATTCGTCTTTCACCTATGAGCTTCACGAAGTTTTCAACGGTTTTAACGTTATTAACCATACCTATAAACTGATTACCCATAGAACCCATAATCATATCAGCTTCTTTATCATACATATTTTCTAACTGGGAATAGTCCTGAATTCCTAGTAAAGTTACAACACCATTACTTCTACCGGTATTTGGTAATTCGTGTAAATCAGGTATATATAGTGTAGGTAATTCATCTATGACAAATAAAGAGTATTCTTTACCTTTTTCATTGATGTTTTTTTTGACAGTAGAAGCAACATTAAGTTTTGGTTTAGAACAAACAGTTAAAGCGATAGGAGAACCTTTAACATTAATATCCAAAGAAATTTCTTCTTCGTCAGTAAGAGGGTTTAAAACCCAAAAAAGCTTTTTATCAAAGAGTTTAGCCATTGCACTCTGAAGGGTACTTTGAATTCCTTGTATTTGTTCTTTAGCCTCAGCGTCTGCACCATATACTGAATTAGTAACCATTCTGATTTCATCGATTTCAGAAATTTTGGGCTGTATATCTCCGAAATTTTGCAAAGACAATACCACTAAATGGGGTAATGTACACACTCTTTTGCCTGTTTGTTCCTGGATATATTTTAAAAACATGATCATACCTTGAACAGCAATCATGAAATTATCACCCCAGAAGTCCGACTTTTTAATGTACTGAGGGGAAAGGTTTTTTACCAAGGTAACGGCTAATTCTCTGGCTTCAAGCTCGGAGTTTATATATATAGGATTTAATGGATTAGTTTTATTAGTTATGGAAAGATTAGTAAAAGAGATTAAAGCAAATTTTTGAACACCATTATGATATTTAACACAATTGTAGGTCCATTTACCTAGTGTTGGTTCAGGATCACCCTTAAAGTCATAAACAAATACACCAAATTCCTTTTCAATACTTTGGAAAATCATTGGCTCAATGTGTGTTTTACTTTTACCGGCACCAGGTCCCCCTATTGTAATAACACCTTGGCAAGCATTGACAATTTTTAGAACTCCCTTTTTTGTATTAAACCAAAAAGTTTCTTTGATATTTCCGGATTTAGTATTTATATTTTTAACAGCATCATCCGGATTCAAATTAGAGGATTTCCATATAGAAAAAAATATTTTGGGAATAACCAATAATAAAGAAAGAGCAACAAAATTAATGATCAAAATAATTTTTTGTAATAATAAACCCCCTTTGGGTGGAAAAAAAAGTAATACAGAAACTGTGAGCATAAGAGCTCCTATGACCAAAGGATTCGAATCTTTGAATTTTTTCTTAAAATATTTACTGGGACTTAGAATAGCTCCAAGCATTATCATAAAAAAATAAGAAGCTTTTAAAATGAGTATATTATCTATAATCCGTTTAAGGATAAAATGATTGACAGGCTTTCCATAATGCTTAAAAGTAAGTAAGATGCCAGCTCCCACAAATAATGCCAGGAACAGACCAAATATACTTAGCATATCTTTTTTATCCTGGTCTTTACTATCTAGTTTAGTATCCAACATAATTAAACAGATTTTTTCCTTTTGCTAAAGTCATTACTATGGTCTTCGAATTGTTCCTTATCAATGGAACGAATGGATGATTCTGCATGCTCGGAGTTAGCATTGATGTTTTGATTAATATTCTTAACATTAAAATTCTTAGATATATTAGTATCAAATATAAGGTTTTCTGCGTTCATTGTTACACTTTTACCTGTATTGGCAAAAAAACTTATGTTTTCCAATTCTTGAGGATTCAGTTTGCTGATTACCAATTGATGTATGGTGTTTTTTATTTTGGGGTCTAGTTCGGATAAATTAATTTGCCTTTTTGTTTTATTATCTTTTACAAAACCAGCATAAACCCCATTTTTATTGATTCGCAAGTGAAGTTCCATCCCCATTTTTTTAAGTCCCGTAACTTGTTCTCTCAAAGTTTTAGAAAATCTCAATCTTTGGGTTATGATCCGGTTGGTATTAGGTATTTTTTTCCCTTTAGTTTGAGTCAACTTGGATTGATCAAAACTAAAGTGGAGTTCTTTTTCATCAAAATAAATCATTTTTCCCTCAATTTCCAGTCCATATGAAATTACACCAGATCCTCTTAATTCTTTAGCATAGGAACCAGGCTGAGAATTCATATAATTGACAAATCCTTCTAAACTGCCCTTTGGATTTTGTTCTAAATATGTATTTTGAATAGATTTTAATTTTCTGCAAAATATTTGTCTTAAGTCATTGGTTTTTGCTTCAGCCAATAATTGGCTGTAAAGTTTTTTGGGTAATTTCTTTTTCCACTGAGCATTGGTTAGGGATTTAGATGAATTATTGATTCCAAGGTTGCTTAACTCCTCCCCTACTCTGCCCGATTTCTTAAGGTGTTTTTTAATTATACGGTCCATCATATAATTATTGTAGGCTTTAGACTTTTGGTTTAATTGGGTTTTTCCTACAATAGGTTTCATATGATTATCCCTGATAGAAATAGTATTTGCTAATTCAGCAGCAGACTTTTTATAAAAGCCTTGCATTTCCTTGGGTACTTTACCAGCTTCAGATCCTGCAACTACAAGATGTATGTGTTTACATTCTCCATCATTATGTCTAACAGCAAAAAAGCTATGATTTTCAATATTAAGCTTTTGCATGAATTCATTTATATATGATTTCCATTGTTCTGGAGTATAATCTTCACCTTTCGCACTGCTTAACACCCAATGGTGGCTTTCATTGGACTTAGTACAATCATTATGTATTATTTCTAATTGCTCTTTTATTCTATCAGGATTATTGGATAAAAATGTATTATAAACTAATTCCTTATCCTTTTTGGTAAGAACATAATTAATTAATCTAACCCCTACATTTTTATGTTTATGTACAATGACCATATTAGGATTTAATAGAGTTTTGAATATTATCTATCTTTTTTTGAAGCTCAATAATTATAGATTTAAGTTCATTTTGTTCTGTTAAATCTCTTAATCCAGCATTTAACCTGAGTGTAATTTGATTTAAATTTATACCAATTTTATGGAGCTCCTTTATGTATTTTTCATCTATTTTAGAGGGTGTTTGAATGACTTTTATCTTACCTTGAAGGGCTGAATCTTTAATGTATTTACCGATTGATCCATAATTCTTTGCATTTTCTTGTAAGGTTTTCAGTTCTGTTTCCTTTTTAAAATATATGATGACTTGGTGATTCCTTTTTAGGAATTCAGACATTATTTCTTTTCTGGACTTAACCGGTTTTTTAGATATATTTTTCGTCTGGTCTTCCATAAATATATAATTCAAAGGTTAATAAAAATCAACCAAAGGGCAGATTTTTACTACCCTGAATCCGCCGTGATTAAGGGCAAGATAACTGGGCGTTCATATGAACGCCCCATCTTGCCGAAAATATTATTTCAATATTAAGCTAAATTTTCTGATATTCCAAACTGGAATATGGATTTGAATTGCAAAAGGGAAAAAATACTACATTGCAGGGGCTAATGTGCAGGTTATTTACAAAGTTCAGGTTGCTAAGCTCCTGGGATA
Source organism: uncultured Flavobacteriales bacterium (assembly GCA_964403835.1). GTDB lineage: Bacteria > Bacteroidota > Bacteroidia > Flavobacteriales_G > JALEGO01 > CAYOHR01. Next base: position 9,003 of record CAYOHR010000045.1, on the reverse strand, counting down.
TTTGCCAACAGAAATTGGGATTATTACCAAAGGGATTGGGATATTTACCAAGAATATATTTATTACTAAATATATTTAGGAACAAATATATTGATTAGTGACGGTCGTTTAAGAGAAACAATTAAGTACTAAATATATTTAGATATATATATATTTCTATTATTAACATTATATTGTTTATTAGTTATAAATAATAATATAAAATAATATTGGTATATATAGTAATTTTACTTTATAAATAAATAATGATAATAATATCTATATGGGATGTATAACAGTAACTTTTTGTAATCAAAAGGGTGGGGTAGGAAAAACCCAGTTAACCCAGGTAGTTGCCAATGGATTACATGCAATGGGAGAAAAGGTAGCAATGTTGGATTGTGACCCTCAGGCAACCAGCTTTCAAATGCGTTTATCTGATTTATCCGAAATAAAAGATAAGGCTAAAAGAGAATCTCTATATCCCATTGTTCCTGTAGGACCAAGAAAAGCAGGGAATAAGATTATTTCTCTGGGAGAAAGTATTTTGGAAAAAGCTCAGGAGTATGATAAAGCCGGTTATAGTTATCTTTTTTTAGATCTTCCCGGTTCCATGGAAATAGAGGGAATAAAACTGGTATACGCCATGGCCGATTATATTTTTGTTCCTACCTCTTGCAGTAAGGCCGATATCATGAGTTCTGTTGCATATATCAAGTGGTTAGAAAAAACCATAAAACCCCTGAAGGAGGAGCATGATTTAATTTATAACGTAATGGGTGTGTTTAATAGAATTGACCCAAAAATGACAGCGTTTAAAGAAATATCTGCTAATACAAAAGAGGTTTTTGGAATTAAATTCATGAAATCCTATTTCCCGGAACAAAAATCAGCTTTTCAGGTTAATGCAAATACAGTCAATCCTTATAGAACGAGCAAGGGTTTTACAGCAGTAAAAGAATTTGTAGAAGAAGTATTAAACATTATAAAAAACTAATCTTATGAGCCAAAAAAAATCATTTTTATCATCGGTAAAAAATGCCCTAGATCCTGAAAATACTGAGAGTATTGAGAGTACCACTAATATTGATAACTCTCAGATTAGCAGTAATATAAAGGCGGAGGAAACAGTAGAATTATCAGTAAAAAACGTATTTGATCAAAATGCTGAAATAGACAAAAATCATCAATCGGTTACTTTGTTGGCCCCGGATTTTATCTCGGTATTAGCAAAAGCAAAAATCATAGATTTTTCACAAATACATCAGGCAAAGGCAACCATCAGTAAGGACCACAACAAGAAAATAAAAAAAATGGCAATGGAGTTTGATGTTACTTCACAAGGATTATTACATGCGATATTGGAGCAGTTTTTTACTCAAAACGAAAAGGAAATAGCTAAGCAATATAAAAAGTTGCAGAAGTAAAAAAGGTTCCATTTTGTCCTTGTTCCTATAAATAATAAACCTTTGGATAGCAGCAAGTTAAAAAAAGGTTCCGTTTTGTCCCTCCATAAACAGGTTAAATGGTCAAATTGAGTATTTGTATATTGCAGAATATCAATAGTATACAAAACAAAAAATAAGTGATTTTTCAAAAAGGTTCCATTTTGACCCTGATAATTTACAGTGGATATCCAGCAATAATACTAATATGCTGATAATTAATAGCTTATAAAAGTACCGGAATAATCAAAAAGGTTCCAGATTGTCCATTGAATATACCTAAATTAAGAATTGATCAGCTAACAATCCTTACCAGCTAAAAAAGGTTCCATTTTGTCCCCGAATAATAGGATAAAATATTTTTACTCTGGAGAAATTTTAAGCACAGGAGCTGAGGAAGTGAGGAGAAAAAGGTTCCATTTTGACCCTGATATTCAAACATAGTTAAATTATTAATAATCAAATTATTATAAAAAAGGTTCCATTTTGACCTTGGGCCGGAACCAATATGAGGTATGATTTACCTTTTCTTTTTCTTTTCTTTCTTCAAATTTTCGTGGAACATGAAATTTTGGCAGTTCAAACAAAGGAAATCGCTTCAGAAAATATGGATATAAACACTTTAAAAGCCTATTACCTTTTTAGTAGGTATTATTTTTTAATAAGGTATATACTTAGTAGGAGTGCGGAAAACTGCTCCAGTAAAAGGATACAAACGTTTTTAGGTTCCATTTTGTCCCTGTATTTGGTGCTATATTATTCCATTTTGTCCCTGAAAAATGAAAATTATGGTTCCATTTTGTCCTTGGAGTATATTAAGAAGGTTCCATTTTGTCCCTGCGTTATTAACAGCAATAGTTTTAGAAGTATTTATCATTGGTACAGTAAAGAATTATTATCCATATTAAATTTGAACTAATGAATGACAAAGGATTAATCGAGTATCAGAATACATTTATCTATCCTGCTGAATTAACAAAAGCAAAGTTCAGGTACAATGTAGATCAATTAAGAGTATTGTTATTTATCATCAACAGTTACCAAGAGAATTATAAGGAGCAAATTATAAAGGGAGAAAGAATACAGGAAAGAACAGATCTCTTTGGAATTAAAACATTTGAAAAAATCCCTATCAAGGATATATGGCCGGGTGCTAAATATACCAGGACAAGGGATGCAGTATTTGAAATGAACAAACAGAAGTTCATCATGAATTCTGAAGAAGAAGAAGCTCAGGTTGCTCTAATAGAAATGCCCAGGTTACAGAAGAAAAAAGGAACGATTACTTTTAGTATCAATCCAGTGTTACGTCCATACTTTGAAACCTTAACTAAACAGTTCGGTGTATTGGATCAATCTGTAATTCCAAAGTTGGGTGTGTATTCTTTGCGCTTTATCATGATGGTTTCAGTTTTTCGTGATAGAGGAGCCTTTTATATTAATGCCAGGGAGTTAAAAGCCAGGTTTTTATTAGAGGAAAATCAATATGAAAAATTCTCGGTATTCAAATCAAAAGTGATAGACAAGGCTCTGAATGAAATCAAGGTTTTATTCGAGAATAAGAAGTGTAATTTAATGATTCATTATGACCAGGAGGCTTCTAAAAAAAGAAGTAAAAGTGATGATTGGGATAGGAATCTTACATTTAAAATTATTTCATATGATAATCCAAACAGACAATTAAAATCATCGGTTACAAAACTATCAGAAAGTGAAGTATATCAGGAATTGGTGGGAATTTTAAAATATGTTTTCGAAAACAATAAGGTATTATTGGAAAAATTATTAGGTCATGTATTAAATTTAAAGTCTGAAAAAAGAGTGACCTTACATGATAGGTTAATGAGAGAAATGGAAAAATATGAAAAATTAGAAAAATCCAGAAGGAATAATCCCGATTTACAAAAACTAATAACGCATATCTTAAAGGAGGATTATGCATTGCATATAGTAAAAGAAGAATTTAATATTGATAAGTACAAAAAGGGTATAGATAATAAAAGGCATAAAGTACAGGGATGAAGGTAATGAATGAAAATATGATTGATAGGAGTACAATAAAAGAAAATATCCATTTAGCTATAGAGGATTATAATTTTACTGAAGCTGTACTGGATATGGCTGTAGATAATTATCAATTCCAGTTTGATATTTTGACAAATACCAGTAACTATAGTGTAGAATTAACCTTGGATGAACTTCATGAATTATGTTTAAAACACGTCTTTGAAATTCTAACAAACAGGTTTCCTGAAAAATTTGGAATTTATTCTGGTGCCAGCAAAGAAATCATCAACATTATCATAAAGGATCTTCTGCTTGAATATAAAAACAAGAAAAAAAAGGCTAGTTGAGAGGGTATATAAACAATAAATTTCACAAAGCCGCTTCATTGATTCTTATAATTCTATTTACTGTATCAGCTATTTTATATTTAATGGATAGATATATTGTTTCCTTTTTACCAGTCTCTAAATAATTAATAATCAGATGTTAAGCTGATTTAATTGATAATTCGAAATTAATTAATTAATTTTTGGATAGGGAAACCTGACAAAAAAACGAGCAATGAGAATATTAAAACAGGAATTATTCTTTCCGGATAATTCTATAGAGATTTATATCCCATATTTTATATCAACTATACAGGCAGGGTTTCCATCTCCTGCAGATGATTATCTGGATAACAGTATAGACCTTAATCGAGAATTAATTAAAAACCCTTCAGCCACGTTTTTTGTACGTGTATCAGGCAATTCGATGATTAAAGCGGGAATTGAACCTGGGGATCTTTTAATTGTGGATAGATCCTTAAAACCTAATACCGGTGATATTGCAGTTTGTTTTATCGATGGAGAATTTACACTGAAATATATTAATATTTTAAAAGATGAAATTCACTTGGTGCCAGCCAATGATCAGTACAAAACAATTAAAGTTACTTCAGAGAATGATTTTATTGTTTGGGGTGTAGTTAAACATGTGATAAAATCTTATAAAAATGGTAGGGCTGGTTGATTGCAATAATTTTTATGCTTCCTGCGAAAGGGTTTTTAATCCATCTTTAAATAAAAAGGCTATTGTTGTATTATCCAATAATGACGGTTGCGTTATTGCCCGAAGTAATGAGGCCAAAGCTTTAGGAATTCCTATGGGAGCTCCTGCATTTGAAATAAAACACATTATAGACTCAAATAATGTTGCGGTCTTTTCGTCCAATTATACCCTATACGGTGATATGAGTAACAGGGTAATGACTACTCTCTCCGGGTATGTTCCGGAACTGGAAATTTATAGTATCGATGAGGCTTTTTTAAATTTCTCTGGGTTCCAAAATTTTAACCTTGTGGAATATGGCCGTGAAATTACTTCAGTAACAAAACAAAATACAGGTATACCGGTATCTCTTGGCATAGCTCCCACTAAAGCACTGGCCAAGGTGGCCAATAAGATTGCTAAAAAAAACCCTCAATATAAAAGCGTTTATATTTTGAATAACCCCGAGCAAATAAAAAATACTCTATCCAACTATCCTATAGAAGATGTTTGGGGAATAGGAGGGAGGTATGCAATGAAACTTCAAAAGATGGGAGTAAAGACCGCTGGTGATTTTACCAGGCTTCCAGGTGGATGGGTAAAAAATGAAATGACAATTGTAGGGTTTCGTTTATGGGAAGAATTGCAGGGCTTTCAAAGGTTTGAATTGGAACTAACCGCAAAAGGGAAAAAAAACATATGTACGTCAAGGAGTTTTGGTCAAATGACCGATGATTACCAGGTATTATCTGAAGCAGTAAGTAACTATGCTGCCAGCTGTGCCGCAAAACTAAGAAAACAAAAGTCAGCTTCAGGAGTAATCATGGTTTTCATTCATACTAATCATTTCAGAACGGATTTACCGCAATATGGGCGTAATATAACCATCGAATTGCCTGTTGCCAGCAATTCATCCATTGAATTGGTTAAGTATGCTCAAAAGGGCTTAAAATCTATTTTTAAAAAGGGGTATCAGTATAAAAAGGCAGGGGTAATAGTTATGGACATAGTTCCGGAAACTTCTATACAAGCCAATATGTTCTATGATTTGGACCAGGACAAACATAAAAAAGCCATGATGGCCATGGATCAGCTCAATGGCCGTTTTGGAAAAAACATGGTTAAAATTGGATCTGAGGGTTATGGCAGAAAGTGGAAACTAAAACAAGAAAAATTGAGCCCTTGTTATTCAACCAGGTTGGAAGATGTTTTGATAGTAAAATAATAGTACATTTAATTATATATTTTGTTAGTGTAATGATTTTAGATATACTAGATAAAAATCTTAGAGAATTTAATTTAAAGGTATTAAACCAGATGGTTAGTAATGGGAATTTTTTCTTCACCATGGAGCTGGCCGATCACCTGGTTAATAAAGATTCACGAGCTGACCTATACGGAAGTTTTTTAATTAAAGGTTTCAAGGAAAGGGAAGAGGCATTAGAATATTTTTCTAATTTGAATGTAAACAATGACGCTAAGTATTTTGAGTTCCCGGACGAAATTTTATTTGAAGCTGCAGGTGGAGTTGATTGTATAGTATTTTTAATAGATGAAAATCAAATTTAATGTGTTACCATAACTCCATGACAAAAAAAGCACAAGAGCTGGCTAACCGATACCGGATAGGGGAGGAGGGCTTAGAATCTTTTGAGCCTATCTATCATGAAAATGCTTTTAACTACTCACAACGTCCTGTTATCTTAGATCAGGACCCGGTTAGGTTTAATCTTTATAGATGGGGATTGATTCCTTTATGGGTTAAAGGAATCGGTCAAGCTAATACAATGCGTGTTAGTTGTCTGAATGCAGTTTCTGAAACAGTTTTTGAAAAACCCTCATTTAAGGTTTCTATAAGACGTAAAAGATGTATTGTACCTTCCACAGGATTTTTTGAATGGAAAGAAATTGGAAAAGGGAAAAAACAGCCTTATTTTATCAGAGTTAAAAGCATGGATATATTCTCAATGGCAGGGATATACCAGGAATGGGTTGACGACGATGATATAGGCATTTATAAGACCTTTTCAATTTTAACTTGCCCAGCTAATCCATTAATGGAAGAAATTCATAATACTAAAAAACGTATGCCGGTTATACTTCCTAAAGAAATGGAAAGAGAATGGTTAGATGAGTCTTTGAACCAGGATCAAATTAAATCATTCTTTTTACCATACCCTGAAGAAGATATGGAGGCCTGGCCTGTTAGTAACCTAATAACATCACGAAAAGAGAATAGTAATATACTTGAAGTGATAAAAAAAATATAATTATCAAGTTAATGTTTATAACAGAAGAGTATTATAATAAAGATTTTTTTCTATCAGAAAATTGGAGAAATTTAATAAAGGAGAGTTTTACTAGACAATTCGGAGTATACAATTATGCTACTGTAACAACAATAAAAATATTCACAAAAGGATTATGTTATGAGCTTCCTAAAAAAATTGTTTTTGAGTCAGGATATTATAGAGTGCCAATAAACACAAAAAAACATTGCGAATTTAAAATAGGTGATAAAGCTTTTAGGATAGAAGAGGAAATTACACAGCATATATTTGGCATGTATGAAAGAAAAGAAAGGCTAAGTGGAGATATATATGAAATATTAGCTGATCTATTAAGTGAAGATGTTTTTGATAGATGTTTATTTTCAAAAACAATTCTTAATACTCACTCCGGGTTTTTATACGGTATTGATAGAAATATTGACTGGCCAGCCTATGTTTTAGTATTAGAGGAAAAAGAAAATAAAAGGATTCCGAAGGAAATATCAGAAGCAACAGAATTAAGAGGATACTTAAGTGATTTTGGAATTAGCTATAAATTAGAAACACATATAAATGAGATATATGTAGTTTTTAAAATGCCCTACATCAAGATTTTAGAAAATAAACTTTCAAAAACTAATAACAGAGAATACTTAAGGCTAGTTCTTGAATAT
>CAYOHR010000045.1:0-1589 GCA_964403835.1 uncultured Flavobacteriales bacterium | reverse complement strand
AATTGTTTAACGGAGAAAAAGAGTTGATCTATGATAATACCGATAAAATTATATTCAATAAATCTCAATACCAGGTTCATGAAATATATCCGACAAAACCGGATGAAATAATACAATCTTCATTAAATCTAAAGATTAATGGAGTATTAGTTGATTGGTCTTCAGGAGCATATTTAAGGGGTATCAAAATTAATACAACTTTGAAAAATGAATAAGCTTCCGGTATTTCAACCACATTCCAACTTTATAGTTGAAGTATCGGTTTGTTCTATACTGCCTTTTTTCCGTTTGAAACCATTTGGAATAGTATTGACAGCTGAAGTAGAAAGTAAAATTGATACTGTTTTATCAAATACAACAAGTTCTCAATTTATAGTATTTCCCGAATATTGTTATACTGAAGGTTTGAGAGAGAAATATCAAACTCATAGCGATGCTAATAATTCAGTAATTATTGCAGGAAGCGGTTTAGAGGAAATAGGAAACAATTATTATGCATTTTGTCCAATCTTTGTTCCGAACAGAGAACCCATAAAAATCTACAAAAAGCATATTACATTAAATGAAAGAATGTTGAGTAATGGAAGAATTTTGCCTTATCCTGATGATGTTCAAAGGGAAATTCCAGTTGAATATCAAAACAGAATAGTAATGATATCGGTATATATTTGTTATGATTTTTTAGTTGAAGCTCCACAGAATAGAACAGATATTACATTTGTTCCTCAATTTGAAAACGAACCAGGACAATTTATATCACGGGCTTCTGAGTTATCAAAGGGAGATTTAAATTTTGTCTTTGGTGCTAATTGTATAGGTGCAACAGATAACGGAAATAATAGGAGATCTTTAGGTTTTGCTGTACTTAATAATGCCGGAGTAAATAATCTATCGGTTTTAAACTGGAGAAATAGTAATTATCAGGATGCTAACGGAAATCATTTAACTCATCATATGTCTGTCGTATATGATCAGGCCGAGGAATCAATTATTACCTTTAATGCTAATGTAGGAATACCCTACTCGATGCAATTTAATTTCAGATACCAGGATGTAGAACCAGTGGTTGTTCCAAAAGAGATTATACTCTTATAAGGCTCCTTCATCGGCAAAAGAGTAATATCCTTCTGAAGTAACAATCATATGATCTAAAATTATAATATCTAAAATATTTGAACCTTCCTTTAGTTTTTGAGTTAGCTTGATATCGCTTTCGCTTGGTTTAAGATTACCTGATGGATGATTATGAGCTAGTATTATTGCAGAGGCGTTGGCGATTAAGGCGGCCGAAAATACTACTTTTGGGTCTACAAATGTACCCGAAACGCCACCTTTGGAAATCAAGGATAGGCCTAATACTTTGTTCGCTCGATTTAAGAGTATAATTTTAAATTCTTCAATATATTCTAATGTCTCTTTATTCCAATGATTCATCAAAATTTGATAAGCATCTTCGGAGTGACTAATTTTAGGTAGTTGAGAGGGTTTTACGAGGTGAGAATAAGATACTTGAATTTCTCTAACAACTGAAGGAATGTTTGATAGGTTATCCATAATATTCAAAATTGATTATGGTGCCCTATCCATAG
>CAYOHR010000044.1:212-16362 GCA_964403835.1 uncultured Flavobacteriales bacterium | reverse complement strand
GGTAACAAGTGTATTGCATTTAAATATATTTTATGCTGCATTGGATTTCTGAACAATAAAAAAAATCAAGATGCAAGCAGTTGAATTTTATGCAAACGGTAACATTTTGATACCGGATGAATTTTACATCCTGACAAAGGATCAGTTGATGCAAATTTTAATTGGATATTATAATTCAAGAAGCAGTAATTTTAACAGCTTTACAGAAATGTGTGAAAACACATTTCAAAGTATTGAACATTTAAAAATTACAAAATAAAACAAATTATACCTATGAAAATTTTCTACTCTCTCCCGGCAAGCGGAAACGATTTTCGTTTTTATTCCCACCTTTGGGTAATATGCAAAAAAGCTGCACATATTTTTTTAATCGTTTCATCTTTATTAATAGGGTTGGCTATATTTTTAGCAGCCTACGAAATGATTAAAAACCTTTCTGCTTTTTGGCAGATTATAATATTTGCTGCAATTTGGTTTCTATTCGGGTACTTGCCTGACATGATAAATTTGAGAATGGCGTCTTTTTTTACCCGTTATTTCTTTTTGGTTGCAAAAGACCGAAAACGCTGGCTAAATATTGCCGATATTATATTAGTAGTTTTAAGCCTTGCGGGCTGTGCTGCGCTTACATTATATGCCTTCAATACCGCGAAAACAAGCGCGGACTATGTGATAAATTTTGATAATTCAGATAATGATAAACATATTTCAGAGATACAAACAAATGATGATTCTTTGCAAATTGCAAAAAACGAAATTAATTCAAAATATGATTCACTTGCAATTTCAAGGAAAGGAACAAAAGAAGATCAGATAAAAGCAATTGAAGCTTATTTGCTGACAATCCCTTACACAAAGTCGGGCATGAAAATAAGGCGAACAAAACAAGATGAAATTGTAAAAATTCAATCCGAAAAAGCTGAAATCGACAAGGATATAGATATTGAAAGGAAATCCGAAATTGAGAAAATGGAGATAAGATATAGCGAGACAAGATCGGCAAGAATGAAAAGCGGAAAGGATTTTTCAGCTTGGCGTAAAAAAATTATGTCCGATTTAACAAAGCGCATTTCCGCGTTTTTGGGGTGGGATATTATTATGTGTGTAATTTTTGGGTGCATGAAGGAAATCATGCAATCAAAAAGCCAGATTCAGCCAAAATGTGAAGTGGAGCAACACGACTTCCAACACGGTACGGTTTTGGAAGTGCTTACCAGCTTGCCTTCAAACTTATGGTGGCGCATGGTCAATATGTTCAGGTCAATCCCAACGCCTAATATTAAACCACCAAATCCAAGCGGCGCAAATTATGATTATTCCAATTTAAGCCAAAAGAAAGTTTTTCCGTAAGCCACGCCAAAAACCAAATTGAGAGACAAAAACAAAAAGTAGTTTTTGGTAGTGGCGAAGAAGAAAAGAAAAGCGGAATCTATGTCGTAAGGCAAAACGACGCAGACTTGATAGGCGAGGCAAACTGTAAACACTGCAATACTTATTTTACATACGTTAAAAAAGGAAAGAAAAAGGTTTATTGCAGTGATAATTGCAGATGGAATTACAATCAGAAAAAACGGAATGGTAAACTTTTTAAAAAAAGAAAGAAATGAGTGAGCATATAATTTTGATTTCAATGGGTTTTTTGGTAGGGGTACTTATCTATATCATTTTTCTCACAAATGATTTAAGCGAAAAGTAGATTTGTATGCGCATTTTACCCGATAAAACATTTGGGTTTTGGGCATATAAAATCGAAAATGGAACACTTGTATTGATTGATGATAATGAGTATTTCAAAACAAATAATTATTAACAACTTTTAAATAATCTAAATTTTAAAAAATCATGGCTTTAACAAAAAGAAGCGACGTTCGCAAATATGTAAAAATGAAACAAGCGGACGACGACAAATTTTATTTCATCCTACTGGATGAAAACTACGAGGAGATTGAGCGATACAACGAGTTAGAAGGAATTTTGAGAAATATCCGCTTGGGCGAATACGAATTTGCAAACAAAAAATACAAGACTGTTAGTTTTGAGATTGAGGATGAAGGCATTACCTATGTGCTTCAAGGTAATTTCAACTTTGCCACAAGATCAATGATGAATCAGGTCATTTTCGCGGCAATGGAAGGCACAATAAACGGCTCACTGTTTTACGCCTTTTGCCGGACAAAGGGAGATAGACTGCACCAAATTTTTGTGAATATTGACGGCAAAAAAACGCAATGGGCATTTCCTATCGAAGAAATGCCCGGTAGTAAAGAGGTTGAAAAGCTTGATTTATTCTTTGAGGAAGCAATGAAACAAAACGTTCTGCCTCAATTTTCGCACGTTCCGAAAATTGACAACGACGTACCAATGGCGGATGATGATTTGCCATTTTGATTTTCCCGTTTGCCAGTATCGTAAAACTGGCAATTATTTAACTTAAAAAACAAATCAATGACAAAGGTTAGAATAGATTTTTTAAGATACTGGAAAATGGTACATTTCAATTCTATTGTTGATCTTAAATTAAATTTGTTTAAAGAAAAATATTTATCAAATGGCTAAAATAATATTTATTATATGGATTCTCTTTTCGGTATTCTTGTGGTTTTTCAGTGATAGATTTGATACTGGTTTCCTTTTTACTGCCTTTTGGGTATATAATATAATTGCTTTTTTGCTTATTATTATTTCAAAACTAAAATCAAACAAACAATGAAATTTCAATTGAATTTATTAAAAAACCCATTCGACAGGCATATTATATTACACGAAGCCCTTATAATTGATGCGCAATACCCACCCGTAAAAAAGTACCTAAAAGACACGATTTTACCAGCCGAAAAGGTTAAATTACCAGCCGAATTTTTAGTTTTGGGCGTGAAATATGGCGTTACTGGCGGTGTACCCGGTAGAACTTTAACCAGTCCATTGTATAGCGAAAAGCAGTTACTTGATAATGGAGACATAGAAATTTTCGAGTATTCACATGAAATCCCGGCGACGGTTGCGCGTAATTTCAAAATGCCATTGCTCAGTGCAATTGAGTTTTTTCGGGGTGCAAAATATGAATTGTCTATTTGTTCATACTTAATTTGCTGGAAAGGTGGTGAGTTTTATTTAATAAAATTGAATGCCTTTTATACCAACTGGATAAAAGATAAAATTAGCGAAATCGAATACCATTTTATTATTTTGGCGGTTGATGCGCACCAGTTAGATGAAAAGGATATTAACGGGGCGTACAGGTGGGAGTTCGATTTTAAGACAAAGCAGCCTTTAGAATCAACCTTACAGGAGGCTGTTAGATCGGAAATGTATCTTCATTATATACATCACTTTATTCACGGCTAAAAATATCTTGCATGAAAAATATGATAATTCCAGTTTTATTTTTATTGCCAGCTACTTTATTTGGTCAAATAAGCGGTATTCCTGAACAGGATTCTATTTTATTCAAAAAGGATAGGATAATGATTTTAAATATGGCTTCGGGCGGCAAATACCAGTTGGAATATGATTGGCTTTCTTTCCAGTGGCAACAATGGGTTATGGGTAAAAAGCAGCGAATGTGTATGTACTCAAGTAAATATGGCGTATATTATACTGAATGCGGTATTGATCCTGGATTTGATTCAAATTACCTGAAAGACACTTTGATTCATATTCCGCTTCCAATTTCTTTTGAAGGATTTATGGATTATAGAATTTCAAAAATTAAATAATCCTAAATGGTTAAAAACAAAACCCGTTTTGGCGAGGGAAACCAAAACGGGTTTAAATGCTATCTGAAATGGGAAAAATTCTTTCAGTTCGTAACCTGCAACAAAAATACAATTCTATTGAGAAAGAAGCAAGAGAGTTGTACAAAAAAAATAATAATTTAAAAATTGCGCGTGGATTTAAAGATACCGACGAATATAAAAAAATAGAGAAATCAAAAAAACGTGCAATCAATCGAAAGGTAAAATCCATTTCCAAGCAAGTTGTATTAATCCAAACTAAACAGTCCGACCTTTCCGGCGTAAAGCCCGATTTATCAAAAAGAAAAAATATAATTGTTCAGGCGCAAACAATTCCCGTTGTAAACTGGATTGCTTGGCATGAGATATTTTACACGGTTCTGTCTTATGGTGGTAAGATAAAACTACTCCAATCCGAAAAAGAGCGATTGGAAAAAATAGGAAAAGAAGTAACGGTTATTGTTTATTTCCCAGATGGAAGCCAAGTTGCAACAACAGTAGATGCGACTTTTCTATTAAATATAGAAAGGCTTTATATCGAGCTAATGGATTTAGAAGCACAAACGGACACTTATCCATTAGTTGATATTGGTATTTTTGATGTGACCCCGCAAAAAACCGTTGCGGTTGTTAGGCCCACTCCAAAATCTTTCTGGTTAGAAAAGAATCAAAGATGAACCTAAATAAAGAATCAGATATAATACGTTTTTTAACTTATTATAAAATACCCTACATATCTTATTCGACAATGATTTCAAAATATGTCGAAAGTGATGGTAAACGATATTTTATAAGTGATTTAAGACTAAAAAACAAAGAATTAGGTTTTATTTCAACTGTTAAAAGGGATGCTAAATTTTTCAGTGAGCTTCACGAAGGAAAACACGTTGATCGACAATCCATCAGATACGCGCATTTAGATAATATACCAACAGGCGTTTATAAAAATATGATTGAAGTAGATATAAGCGCGGCGTACTGGTCAACTGCTTACAAATTGGGTATTATTTCTCAGTCAACCTACGAAAAAGGATTGAGCCTTTCAAAACAGGCAAAATTGGTTGCATTGGGTTCGCTGGCATCCAATAAAGCAGCTTTTATATTTAATGGCAGGGAATTAAAATACGTAGGAACGAATAAGAAAATAGAGATTTTAAATTTTGATAATTTTTCATATATTGATAAAAAGAAAAAAGAGATTGATTTATCCCACCTGTTTTTTTGGATTAGCAATGAAATATCATTTGTTGTGCAGGAGATTTATAGCAGGCTCAATTCGATTAAAAAGGACGGCTGCTTAGGGTATTGGGTAGATGCTGTTTTTGTGGATAAAGACCTTATTTTTGAAGCGATCAAAATAATGGAAAAATACGGGTACGGTTTTAAAGTCAAGCCTATTCATTCTGTAATTTGCTCGGTCAAGGACGGTTCAAAAACAATCTACATGGTTGAGGAAAAAAGGAAAGAACCGTGTTCGCTGAGCGAGACAGACATTAGAATAAAACCCTTTTTCGTGGATTCATTTAATAAAAAAGAAAGAAAAGAGAAAGAAGGGATTGATTTGGTGAGTGATGCAATGAGGGTATTGTCTAAGATTAAATGAAAATTTATGTCATCACTTTTAAAAGTGATGATTTTTTACCCTCTTTTTTATCCCGTTTTTTATCCGTATTTTTGTTGATAATAATAAAATTCAACAAAAATGGACAAAAACTTATTTGACCAAATTATTGAAGAAAAGCCCGGTGCTAATTCCGCTCCAGACCCGCTATCTGACATCCCTTTTGGTGAATACGAGGATCAAGACGAATACGAAATACAAGACGCCGATAATTCGTCATCAGAAGAAAATGAGCCGAAGCGAGAAAAAGTAGAAAAACCGCAAAAAATATCAAAAGCCGCGCAGCTATCCGCTTCGGCGGCTGTACCCGCGCTTGATTATTCCATTGCAATGATTTCATCTGCAATATCCGGGCGCGAAATGGAATTCCACCGAATGGATAAAGGATTCCGGGAAGAGTTCGAGGGAGCGGTTGCCGCGTGGGCAGAAGATGAGGCGATAGACTGGTTAAGCCCAAGATATATTGTAATTGCAATGTTTTTCACTTACTTGACATTAACAATCGTAAGTGTAGTTAGCGAACGTAAGAAAAAAAGAAGCGTTGTAAGAAAAATGATGCAAAAAAATATCGATAATCAGATAAACGAAATATCGGAGCAAAAAGAAAAAGGCGAAGAACAGCGAATAAGATATGACGTTGATGTGGATGGCTACTACGAAAGGGATTTATCAGGAAATTATATCAAAAAATCAGAGCGAAAAGAAAAAGCTCCGCAGGACATTTTAGATATTATAAAAAAATGTAAAGAAAATGAAATGTCAGTAGGGGAAACCAACGAATTTATAAGAAAGCAATTAAATATAAATTATGTCAAAAACCTATGAGTAGTATCTTATCAATAACGGCGGGCGCACCATTTACGGGAAAAACTTATTTTATTGAAACAATGGTTTCAAATGTTGCCCGTAAAACCGGAAAACCTGCTTTTGTATATAATCGTGGGCGTCCGAGCGATTATAAAGATTTTGAAAAAATTGATTTTCTAACCGTTGATGAAACCATTCTATTTCTAAATAAAAGCAAGAAAAGGATAAACGGATATGAAAACAACCCGAAAATCTTGTTTTTTAAATACGATGGGAAAATCTATCATATAGACGCTTTTCAAAGTGTATTATATGGTAAGTGTGTCGCAATGAACCGATTTGAAGATGAAAATCTACTATTTCGGGCGATAAATCATAAGCTGGGCGGTATTCAAATGGTCATTGATGACGCAAAAACCATTTTTAGAAATGGATTATCTAAGGAGGCAATAAGCCTTTTTGATCGATTAAACCACGCCGGGAGTCAGAATAGAAAATATAATTTAATAGGCATGGACTTGCACGTTATGTTTCATTCACTGGATGCTGTAAATCCGAACATTTACGATTATGCAACGCATCTATTTTTAACAAGGTCTACCAATATACCTAACCTGTCTAAATTGAATATACCCAATTTAAACGAATCTGTAAAAAGTGCTTACATTCAGCTAAAGAATGAAAAAGATTATACTGTTTTTCAGGTAAATATATTTTCCCAAAATAATGAATTTATTATAAAAATAGAACCCGAAAAAGTGAAAGCGATAAGAAAAAGTTTATATCTTTGAGAAAAATTTTTAACCTAAATTTTAAAAAGATGAAAAAAATTAAAAAAGAAGAGATGGAAGAAATCAAGGCAATATTTGAAGCCTCTTTGATTTCGTTTCATAAAAGACATGGCGGTGACAAGGTAATTACCCAGATTCTACCAATTGTCAATACAAACGGTGGTTCGGTAGAATTTTCTATTTATGAGCGTAAAAAATCCGCTGATCCATTGATTGAATCAACGCCCAAGTTAATTGACCAATGTAGTTTTGAAGACTACATTTACAAAGTTGGCAATATTCCAAAATGGGTTGCAAAATTAACCAATGGACTTGCCAAGACTGCCAAGCAATTCGGTTTTGATGCTTCCAATATCAAAGCCGATGGCGAAAAAGCCATATATGATTTGTTTCAAGAAAAAGAGCTAAAAAGCGCAACCCTGTTTTATGGCAACGGCAAAATGGTGTGCATTGTGACTAAAAACGACGGGGAGCAAGAGGCGTTCGACGCAATGGAATTAATGAATGCTTTTTTAGCTGAAAACAATCTTGCTGTTTAATTTGATTTATAAGTTATCTCTAATTTGGGAATACTTGCAAGAGTATTCTCTTTTTTATTTTTTAAAATCTTTTTTTAAGTAAAATTTTGACTTCCCAAAACAAAGTAAAAACCTTAGCCGCAACAAAAAGCAAAAAGGATTGAAAAACGTAAATAGGGAAGATTTTCGATTCTGGCTAAGTGTAACCGTAAGCCTAATGAGCGGACTTGCCGCCATCGGCACAATCAACGCACACCTTAAAAGCGGAAACCTAAGAAAACCGCAAATTGCGTACCTTCAAAGCTGGCTAAAAGTCATTTCTATTCTTGCTCTTTTTTCCCTTCTTTTTGCTACCTATTTTTTCCTTAAATACAAAGTGGACGCTATTGGCGGGAAAGACCGCGAAAGCGTGGAAAATCTAAATTTTTAAAAAATGGAAAATTCAATTTTAGATACCCTTTCAGGAGAAAAGCCTTTAAAAGTTCAAGTGGGCATATCGCCCTTACTGACTTTTGTTTTAGTGCTTTTTGCAGTTGTAGCAATTATAAGGGTGTCGCTGAATTTTTCAAAACCGTAATAAAATGGCTTCAAATATTAATTCACGATTTAGAAGAGTAGTAGCAATGACCAGCCCGAGTACTGTTATGCAATTACCGATGGTCGTTGATGTAAAAACGGGCAAAACTGCAAATGTGCCTATCACCGACCAAAGTACATCTATTCCACTCCAAAACGCGCAAGGTTGCGTAATTCAAAACAGTAATAATATGGCTAAAAATATGAACGGGCTACCCTTCGCGGTAGCACCTGCTGAAAATGTTTATGGCGATCCGGGCGTTTATCGCGCTGAGCAGCCGGCAATCAATACAGATATTGTCATTTGGCAAATTTCGCTGAATAACACTGCTGGGGCGGCTGCCGAGTTTGTGATTTTTGACGGTTTTGGGCTTGTCGCTAATAAGCTTGGCTTATCTGCTATTCCCGGCACGGTGACAGTCGGCGGAACTTTTGGCACAAACACAGCAGCATTCTTTCAAACAATTACGCGATCAAAAGCAGTTCGTTTGCATCAGCTTTGGTTGCAATCCGCAACAACGGGGGGTGTTCAGAATGAACAGTTTTTCAATACGGGCTTTATCAAGCAGTCTTACGGCTCACTTGCCAACAACTCGGTCGTTGACGATTTGATTCCACTTGTGAACCAAGTTCACCAAGACACCTATCAAACCAGCATTCGGGAAATCAAGGACTACCGATTATTGGTTGATGCACAAACAGCGCTTCATATCCTATTGCCAGCTTCTACGCAGGTAAACATTGCCTTATATATTTCTGCTATTGAACAGACGTATGATATGAATAAAATAGCGTAGGCTAAAGGGGTTTAGTTTTTTACATACTTGTTTTGACATTGATTCAACAGATTTGACATGAACAGGAACTTGCGTTTTGGACCAACTTTTAAAGATGGAAAAACAAAAGTTCCTGTTATTTGGCAAATAACACTTAATAACACAAATGCGCTCCCGGCGAATTTTGTAATTTTTGACGGGCTTGGACTTGTTGCAGATCAGTTAAAAGTCGCGTCGGTAGTTCCGGGTGTTACCATTTCAGGAACTTTTGGAAGTTCCACCTTATCCCAACTGCAAACCATAACTAAAGACAAAGCGGTCAGATTAAAAGAAATTTGGCTACAAAGTGCGACAACGGGCGGGGTGTTAAATGAGGCTTTTTTCAATACTGGCTATATAAAACAATGCTATGCCAGCATTGCGGCAAATACCGTTGTAAATGATTTAATTCCGGTTGTAAATCAAGTTCACCAAAATACCTATCAAACGAGCATTCGAGAAATAAGGGGTTTTAGGATTTTGATAGATAATTTAACAGGCTTTGAACTTCTGATTCCTGCACTTACTCAAATAACGATAGCATTTTATATTGTTTCCAACGAAGGAACGTATAATATGAATAAAATTTAGGTTAATATCGTTTCAAATCAGTTCATTATTGGGTAGGTTTTTAAAATCTACCCAAATTTAAAAAATAAACAATATGCCCACAGCATTGCAACAAATAGGGGATTTGGCTTCAAGCATTTTAGATACGGCGGATAGTTTTGTAGATACGATCGGTTCAAATCTGAGCGCATCGGCTCAACAGAATCAAAATGTCGTAGATGCGCAAGCGGCACGTATCCAAATGGAAGTTATTTCCAAAAAGGCTGAAATCGAGCAAAAAGAGAAAAACCAACAGCTTCTTAGGGTGGTGGTTTATGGCGTTTTACTCGTTTTTGGTACATATATGATTTTTTCGGGCGTTTTAAAACTGATAAGAAAGTAAATTATGCCAGACGTTGTAATAAATAAGTTGCCGCCGCGAGATATAAGTGTCGTTACAAATGAAACGCCGCGCGTTAGCGAAGTGCAGGAAATTGCGGTTACACCTGTAAAAAATAAGTTCAATCCGCTAAGTGTGGTTTGGAGTGCCTTGTCTTTTACGCCACAACCAGCCGAACAGATTATTGATACCAAGCAAAAAGACAATTCTTATATTTATATCATTTTTGCGATTTTGGTAATTTTCGGAGCCGCCTATTTCGTATTTAGAAAAAGAAAGTAAAAATGAATAAGAATTTAAAAGCTTTCCTTATAACAATTGCAATAATTTCATTTGTCGGAATTATTGTTTATTTCCTGTTAAAACCAAAAAAGCAAAAAACAGAATCCAACCCGATTTTGGGCGGCTCTATAAACGAGCCACTTCCAGCCGCGCAAGTAAACACAAATGTTACTGAACCTGTTGCAACGGAAAGCGGACTTGGTGCAAGTCTTATAAGAAATCGGATGATTGAAATTTATAATAATAATGGAGCTTTAGAAAATGTAATAAATACAAAATCTGTACCCATACCGGATTTATCGGGAACTAAATACCCCGCTGGTATTGCAAGGACTTTGAATGATTCCGGCTTTCAATCCGTTCCCGTCGTTCCAAATTTTATGAGTCCTTCTTATCAAGCCGAAATAAAAAACTTTCTAAACCAGCCCGATTTTGAAAGCGTAGCAAGATCGAATTTTGACGCCGCTTTATCAACATACCAGAATGCAATGAATTTTTCAAGCGTTCGTTTTTATCCATTTCCAGCTTTTGAAAACGTAGTAAAACAAGACGGTTTTGGAAAGCCTGGAAAAGCAGATAAAAATAGATCGGAGCGATACGATGCCGGGATAAAGGATTTTAAAGTCGTTTTTTCAAATACACTGGATGCCAATAAGAAATTGGAAGAAGCTATAAAGGCGCAAGCAATTCAGGATTTACGCGATTCAGGTTATAAATTTATAGGTTTTGACGTATGAAAAAAGTAAGCAATGAACAACTTTTAGTTGTTTTTTCAATATTAGTTATTGTTTCGGTTGCCGTTTATTATTATAATAAGGGCAAAAGAAAAGGCACATATATAGCCGACATTGGCGACGATTATGTAAGGGAAAATTTTGTGCCTGATTTGTGGTCAATCGAAGGAAATCGTTTGCTTACAAATTTCTTTGTTTCCGGTGGTGAAAGGGGTGATTATTTAAAACGCCTTGATACCCTTTCGGATGGGGAGTTGAAAACCGTTTATAACGATTATAACCAAAGATACTTAAAGGACGGCAAAACATTCGTGCAGGTAATTAAGGATGCTTGGTTAACAGCCGTTTTTGAGACAAATCCAAAAACCATTATTTTGAAAAGGTACGAAAAATTAAATTTACCATAAATTTATAAAAATGGCACTTCGTAATAAAAAGAATAAAATTGATTTCCTGAATATATTCTTAATTGGCGCAATCTTTGCAACAGTTGCAATTTTAGTTTCCGAACTTGTAAAAATGCTCAAGAAAAGAAAAGAGCAAAGCGCGGAAAGCTTGCCACAAACCACAACCCAAGCGGTTGAAATTGTTCAGGAAATCGACTATGACAAGACTTTGCAATTTGGCACAAATGCAAAACCAGAAATAAAGGTTTTGCAAACCTGGATAAATGCGGATGGTGGGCGTGACGAATCAGGAAAGCCATTGGTGATTGATGGGTTGTTTGGAGCAAAAACGCAAGGCGCACTCTATGATTTAAAGGGTGTTAAGAAAATAACCCTAAATCAATATCGCACCACGCCGATAAGAACGCCGTCAACTGGAATTATACCAGGTTTAGGCGGTATTGGATAAAATTAATTATTAATTAAATAATAAAATTATTGTTATGAAAATTTGGAAAACTATTGGAACGGTAGCCATTTTTGTTATGGCGGGCGTTGTTGTTTATCTGTTAATTGAAGAAATCAAGCGCAAAAAAGAAATGGCGAAAATTCAAAATGCGCTTGATGCTGCTACTGATACCGCTGCCGTTACTACTGGCTAATTTTTTAATCATTAAAAGTTAAGTAAAATGGCAGTGACGCCAATTACAATTCAGCTTCCAATTCCCGTTTGGATGCCAATGGTTATTAACCATACGCCGGTAGTTGAAGTGGAAACCGAAGCGGATATTCCGGGCGGTTCGACACTAACGCAATACGTTGAGGCGCAAAGCACAACGGATATTGAAATTACTATTAACGGCGGTGAACTACCCGCTTCCGACGAGGCGATTTTGGTAATATCCAATATCGGCGGGGTGATACTGCCCGGCGTGGGCGACGGGCAATGGCAAGCCGATAGGGTTTCAGAACCCAATCAAATAATTTTGAATACCGAACCCGTTACGCCGTTTGATTTGTCCATTACGATAAGTGTTTAATTTTTGGATATATTCATGGGATTATAATTTGTTTACGAGCTTATGCTTATGATTATGACGGGAAAAGGGCTTTATTTCCCTTTTCCCATTTTTTAATTATACAATCATATCAAAATGAAATCTACTTTTATTTTTATACTGTTTTTCATTTTCCTGTCCATTTCGGTGAGTGGTCAAACACCTATTCCATTGACGGCGATGGCGCGATCAGCAAACCCGCTAATGACGGTTCAAACAAATTCGTCTCGTTATCAAAATTATCAATACTTCACAACTGCATGGGGTGATACGCTTTTAAATTTCATGCAAGCAAATCCAAATTGGCTGGGCACGTATTTACCAGCCGGAGCGGTCAATATTGCGGCGGCGGGTAATAACCTGCAATTTACGCAGGGGGGTACATTTCGATGGACGGGCGACACGACAAGTTTGGGTGAATGGATTCCGCAATTTACGGTTTCGCCTGCCTTGTCGGGTGGGCTTATAAATCAAAGACTGATTGGCGTTGGCTCACTGGCTAATAAATATATTGGAACTTCTGGTCAAGATAACGTTGGATTATATGTGGATGGCTACCCGGATTTGTATTTGAGAAATTCGCAGATTCAAGATACAGCGTTGGCGGCGGGGAATTATTATACAAGGGTTGATGAGGAAGGAAAGGTCGAGTTTGTGCCAGAGGATAGCATTAGAAATGGAATATATTCCGGTTCAGACACAATACCGTCGCAAACGCTTGCTTATTTACCAAGCGGAAGCGGAAACGGGTTTGCTATCGGAGACTTTCCGGGCTTCCCAGATTATAATAATGATTTTACCGAAAACGGCATAATTTATAGCCCATTTTATAATGGCTTGATCGGAATTTTTTCGTCAGACGGCACATCAAACTACACAAACGCGCTATTTCAAAAAACATCATTTAATCTCATATCAAGAAGTAACAGCGTTACTCCAAATATACAGTCGAATTTTTCTTTTCAAGCTGGACAACAAACGTTTGATTATAGGTCAACCCTTACAACACAAAAGAATTTTAGAATGTATCATCTATCTACGAGCGATACATCGAGGTACTTCCAACAAGTTTACATAAATGCGTCTCAACCGTACCAGCAATTTGGAACAATGAATGGACAGGGGATAAATCAATACGGAAATCCTCAATTATCAAACAGGTGGGCAGTTTATCAAATGGATGGCGTAAATACAAAGTTCGATTTTATAAGTGTTGATGAAAGTATAGGCAATAATACACTAAATAGCGTTGGGCTTTATGGTAGAAAATACTATTTAGCAAACTCACAACCTATCGTAACTAATAGCGTAAAATCCCTCCACACATGGACGGGCGACGGCGCAACAACGACCCCCGCTATGGAAACAATGCCTTTCTTGTTCCAGTACGCATCTTTTGAGGTAACTGGAACAAACGACACATACACGGGGCAAGAACCAATTCACGGCTGGAATCAAATCGGCACAAGTGGCGTTACTGGAAATATTACCATTCAAGGTGATACGATGTTTCAATTTCCGACGGCGGGCGTTTATGAAGTGGAGTTTAATCTAATCTTGTACTCACTTGCTACGCAGTCGGATTTCACACTGAGTATCAATAATGTGACCGATGTAACGGGCTTTGGTACTGGCTCAATGGAAGGTCAAACACAATTAAATGGAGGATTGGAATTTACAGTTAAATACATACTAACCGCGTCGTCTGGTTCTGCTCAATTTACACAAGATTTACTAGGTACGGGCGTTGGCACAATCGTAAGAACTGGCAGCCGATGTAATATTAAAAGGCTTTACTAATGCTTAGATCATTGCTTTATATTGTCATTTTATCTTTCGTCATTTCCTGCGATCAACAGGAAATTACTTTTGATTGTACTGATATTCAATTTGATTTTATACAAAAACCAACTTCCCAAAAAAGTATTTTTGAAATGTCCGACTTTGAGATCAGAATCAAAGAAGGGTACACAAAAGGCGAATTATCTTACAATGTGCAAGCGTGGCAAATGACCTTTAATCATTGTTTCCGGGTAGGAACTTATATTAAGTCAGAAATGAACAAAGTGGAATATTCGGAAAATGCTTTGTTTTTAAAAGAAAATTCAATGATTCCGGGTGTTCCCGTAAAATATCACATAACCATAACTTGCAAGAGCGGCAAAATATGGGAACGGGTTTTAGTTTTCTCATAAATCGGTTCATGCTGCAAGTTATTGGAGGGCTTGCAGCCTTTTTATAATTTAAATAAAAAAATCATGGCTAAAAGAAAAATGAATAGACATTTACGGAAAACAGCACCCGTAAAAAAGGGGGCGCACAAGACTTGGGACAGTTAGGCGGGGGTCATCGTCATCACTTGTTTTTGTAACAGGCAATGGCGTTGTTTATGAAGTTCCACGAAATACAAAAGGTCGCCCAAAGGGAGCTAAAAATAAAAGAAATCGCAAGAAATGAAAAAAGAAGGGTTGATAAAGTTAGCCGGATTATTGAGTTTCATTATTTTATTAATTTACTTAATAAAAAGATTCTTTTATTCGGCTAATTTAAATTATCCCGGTCTAAACGATACACAAAAAAGAGGCGTTAACGCCATTTTGTCGGCTTGGCAAAAATGGGGTGACGGAGATAAAAGAAAATTGGCTTACATTTTAGCTACCGCAATGGTTGAAAATAGATTAGGCATTTATCCACGCGAGTTGGGCGATTATAATTATTTTTTAAAATACGACGGTCGGCTCGGAAACAACCAGCCGGGTGATGGGTACAAATACAGGGGTGCGGGGTTTGTGCAGTTGACGGGGAAAAGTAATTACCGTAAAATGTCACCGTATGTAAATATTGATTTAGTGGCAAATCCTGAAAAAGCAGCCGATTTTAATAACGCTGCCAAGATAATTGTTGTCGGAATGATGAAGGGGTTATTTACAGGAAAGAAACTATCTGATTATTTAAACAGTTCTAAAACGGATTGGGCAGGAGCGAGGCGAATTGTAAATGCAGATTCAGGGGCGAAGGCGGCGGGGTATGCGAAGGAATTTTATAAATATTTATGATGAAAAATATATTCATATTATTAATTTTTCTTTTTTCATGTAATAATGAAAATTATAATCCATGCAAAATAGATTATAAATTCAAATACTTATCTTCCAGTGATTATGAATTGAATTATAATCTATTTTTTGAAAGCAGTGAAAAAATAAACAGGTATGAAATAAACTTATCTGTATTCATTGCAAATAAGGGCGGGTACTGGACGGTCAGCAGATACAAAAAAGAAAACCCGCAATTTTTTGAGTCAGATAAAATTGCCGTCTTTTCGGTTATTGATTCAATGAACATGATTAGAGAGGGAGACAGAATAAAAATTGATTTAGAGGTTACTTGCGATGCAGTGACGAATTATGAAACTTTTTATGAGTTTGCAAAGAATTAAAAATGAAGGCATATACCAAAGAGCTTGGAATTGTAGAAATAACGTCTATTGAAAACGGCGTTATCAAAGAGGTTGAAAAGGACGGTATAAAGATAAGAACCGCCGATTTGCCAGAAAAGACAATTACAATACTACATCCTTGCAATATATTTTGCAAGGTATTATAAACTTTGTAAAATCTTGGAAATGAAAAGCATATTTAAAAGCAAAACGTTTTGGGTTTCAATCGTTTGGGTGGTTTTTAATTTAGCCAATTATTTTGGTTATGGATTTGAATATACGGACGCCGAAGGGGTGAGTCTTAGCGGCTTTTGTTATTTAACGTAAGTTTTCTTCTTCTTTTTCTTGGCTTCCTCTTTCTTGGACTTTTCCTTTTCCTTTTCCTTTTTTTGTTCTTCCAGTTGTTCCCTTGTAAAAAGTCCTATAAAACCGCCGTCGCT
>CAYOHR010000044.1:0-202 GCA_964403835.1 uncultured Flavobacteriales bacterium | reverse complement strand
CGTAGTGGTTTACACGGATGAGGTCGTTCCCGATAGGGGTTTCGACTTCCAAATTAGGTTCTTTTGATTTCATCCTTTTTTAATTTTTTCAATTAAATAAATTCCATGCCCGTTTTTCACGGGCGTTGGTGCAATTAAAATTCACGTTTTGCAAGTAGGAAGCTGCCCCTGAATCCCGTTTCTTTCGATTCTTACCTTCATT
>CAYOHR010000043.1:1362-16425 GCA_964403835.1 uncultured Flavobacteriales bacterium | reverse complement strand
GTTTTAGCGGTTAAAAATAAAATGGGAACTTGGTCATTTACTTCTCGTATTTGCTTCGCTAATGAAAAACCATCCTGCACAGGCATCATCACATCCAAAATACAAAAATCATAGCTGTTTTTTGTAAACTCTTGATAGGCCGATTTTCCATCTCGACACAAATGACTCTCAAAGCCTTTTGCATCTAAGTATTCCGACAGAATTAATCCTAAATTTTGATCATCCTCTGCTACTAATATTTTTGCTCCGCTCATATGTACAATTTTTATAACTCTTTATTGATAGGTAAAAATACAGAAAAATCACTTCCTTTTCCCGGTTCGCTCTGAACATTTACTTTCCCATGATGCTTTTCAACCATCAGCTTTACATAACTCAGTCCTAAACCAAATCCTTTCACATTATGTATATTCCCGGTAGGCACCCGATATAGTTTATCAAAAATCCGTTTTTGCTCTTCCTTACTAATACCAATCCCATTATCTTTTATCAAAATTTTATAATAAAAATCGTCCTCAGACGCATGGATAGTAATATTTGGTTCTTGTTGGGTATATTTAAGAGCATTATCTAATAAATTCATAAACACATTGGTTAAATGCATTTTATCTGCTTTAATGGTGGTATTTTTTGCTAAATCAAATTCAAATAAAATTTTCCCTTTTCTCTCTTGCACAATCAATTCCATTTTTCGAATAACTTCCTCCAATATTTCATGTAAATTACAATCTTCCACTTTTAATTTAAATTCGCCTTTATCAATAATAGCCTGCTGCAATACACTTTGTACAATGGTATTTAATCGCTGCGTTTCTTCTCCAATAATATGAATATAACGTTTTCTTATTTGCGAATTTTCACTCATATCCGGATCATTCAAAGCCTCATGGGCCAAAGAAATAGTTGAAATAGGTGTTTTTAATTCATGAGTCATATTATTTATAAAATCGTTCTTAATTTCTGATAATTTTTTCTGACGAACTAATGAAGAAATATTGCTATAAAAAACCCAGGTCATGCCTAAAATAATAATGGCTGATAAAAGCAAAATAAGAATCATACTTTTTAGCAAATACACCTTTTTATTGGGAAACCGAAGACTTAAAAAATAGGTGGATTCAATAATATCATTCGGAAATAATTTTTTCTTAAACTCTGATGTTTCAAAGGATTGAACATCTTTTGATTTTGAAGAGTGAAAAATGAGTTTGTTATCACTATCCATAATTGCATACTCAAACGGAGTTTTTAATTGATGATTTAATAATTTCATGCGAATGACGGAGTCTACAAACGCTGGATTTATTCGTTCTTCAATTTTCCCCGAAATATTTACCTCCATTAATCGGCGTACAATATCGCCTACAAAAGCTGTTTTATGCCCAATTTTTTGTTTTATAAACTGCTCTACATCTTTATTTTGGTGAGTGTTGGTATCTTGTTCAACCTCAATTTTCGAATTAATTTCGTTTAAAATTTCATCAGAAATAGCAGTATCGGAAAGGGGAATTACTTTTTGAATAACATTTTTATAGTCTTGTGTTTGAACTTGCTTTTTAATGATTAATTGCGGCGAATATTGCCCTGTTTTTTTAATTTCCGAAATCATGTAATACGGCAAATTTGCATCTGCAATATCTTTCGGGAGCTCTAATAAAGAATCGTTTTCAATAAAAAGAAAGCGGGCCACTTCATGCGAACGCAAGTGTTTAATAGCCTCATTTTTCTCCAATTTGTCAATCACTTCATCTAAAGCCAGGTTTACCACATCTTCAAAGGCTTCTTCTTTCAATTTTATAGCGTTGTTTAGCCAATAAATTTGAATGATAATAATAGCTAACAATAAAACCCCAAAAGAGATGATTGAATAAAGCGTTGTTTTTTCCTTCACGCGGTAAATTTACAAAGCTTGTGCGCAAGGTTAAATATATTAACATATGTTAACATATTTATTTAGTTATAAGAAAAGTAATTTATTGTTTTAGAAACATTATGATGTTTTTTAGCAATGCTTTGCGTAAGGGATAGAAGCGAATAGCCCACAGTCCCGTACCTTTAGGTCGGGACGAGGACTAGCAGCGCATAGCCCGACCGAGCCCCCTTAGGCGAGGATACGCCAAAATAAAATATTTTCGCATAGCTGTAACTTTTTGTACTAGCAAAGTGTCTTATATTAAAAAGAAACATTTTTTTAACTTTTCACGTACACAGTAGCAAAACAAGTTGAGTGTGATAACAGAAGAAATATATAAACAAGCCGTCCAGCTATATTCTGATCATGTTTTCCGGTTTATGTATAAATCGTGTAAAGATGAAGAACTGGCAAAAGATGTCACGCAAGAAGCCTATTTTAAGCTGTGGCAACAAAAAAAGGAAGTAGATGAAAACAAATGCAAAGCATGGCTTTTTTCTACCGCGCATCATTTATTGTTGAATGATATCCGACGCAGAAATACCATCATAAAAAACGAAACAAAACCCGATGCACACGATCATAGTCATACCCGCTTTGAGCTTCAGGATATGATAGAAAAAGCCTTGGAGTATTTACCCCAAATACAAAAAAGCATTTTGTTGCTGCGCGATTTAGAAGGATATAGTTATGATGATATTGCCGAAATATTAAAAATTACTGAGCCGCAGGTAAAAGTATATCTGTTTAGAGCCCGAGGAAAAGTAAAAGAATTATTAAAAAACAATATGGTATTCGCATGAACATTACCGAAAAAAATATAGAAGAAGTTTTATTTGATTACGTAGAAGGTAATTTATCTTCTGATCAAATAAGCGAAGTCGATCATTTTATTGAGCTCAATCCTAAATATAAAGATGATTTAGAAGCTTGGAAATTAGCGAGCATTAACGTAACGCAATTTGAATTTCCTTTAAAGCAAGAAATTGCTCAAAAGGCTTCTAAACCTGATTTTATGAAGTTTGGTTTAATGGGTTTAGAATTTTTTATTGTGGTTATTGGTTTAAAAATGTATGTTTCTAATTTGCAGGGACTCGAAAAAAATCACCCACAGGTTACTTATCTCTCCAGAAACGCGGAATCTCAAAATAATTTAGATCCTGTAGATGCCCCACAACCAAAAAAGGTAGCTAGCTATGTAAAACCTGCACCTAAAGCAGAACAAGATACTGTGTTACAAGAAGATACTTTGAATTTAAAAGCAGAAGAACCCGAAGAAATAAAAGTAGCGGAAGCGGTAGAAGAAACACCTAAAAAAGATGAGGAACCCGTTGTTCATGTAAATAAACCTAAACTAAGTAAACTAAAGAAAAAATTAATGAAAGAGGATGTTGAAATTACACCTTCCCTCTCCCCTAGTACGCCTGAAGTTATTATAGAAAAAGATGTTCCGGAAGCAAAAGAGGTGCCCAAAGTGGAGGTTCCTGAAAAAAATATGGAAAATAAAAAGGACGAATCATCTAAACCCAAAAAGAAAAAGCCTAAAAAGAAATTTAGTATACGCTTAGATGAAGGCGATAACGTAAAAGTAATTCCCTTAGAAAATTCAGGATTTTAGTGTTTGAATGAGATTACTTACGTGTATTTTAATTTTATTTTTCGCCCAGAAAAGTAAATCACAAGATGCTGTTTTTATTCAGTACAAAAACTCAGGAATGTATATAAATCCTGCTTTTTTAGCAGGTATTCAATTAAAAAAATTAGGGTTTAATTATAGTTATGATTTACATCGATT
Source organism: uncultured Flavobacteriales bacterium (assembly GCA_964403835.1). Taxonomy (GTDB): domain Bacteria; phylum Bacteroidota; class Bacteroidia; order Flavobacteriales_G; family JALEGO01; genus CAYOHR01. Next base: position 12,718 of record CAYOHR010000043.1, on the reverse strand, counting down.
ATCTATAGGAACAACTTCTCCTCAACTTAATGCCCACGAACTTTCGATACGCTATTTATTTGATGGGAAAAAGAAAGCAAAAACAGGCATTGAAGATTGATTTTTGCACTAAATAATTTCCAGTTATCCTTTTTAGTCACTTCTTCGTGCACCTAAAAAAATACTTAAATAATAAACTAAAGTAGCCAAAGAGGCTAAAGCAGCTACAACATAAGTTCTTGCGGCCCATTTTAAAGCATCTTTCGACATGTCATGCTCGCTTGGAGTGACCATGTTTTTGTTTTCCAACCAGGCCAAAGCGCGATTGCTTGCGTCATACTCTACCGGTAAGGTAATAAAACTAAATAGGGTTGTTAAGGCAAATAAAGCCACGCCTATTCCCAAAATAGCCGGAAAAACATTAATCGTAAACACCCCAATTAGAATAATCCATTGCATATACCGAGAAGTAACTGATACTGTGGGAACAATTTTTGAACGAATTTGTAACCAAGCATAGGCTTTTGCATGCTGAACAGCATGTCCGCACTCATGCGCAGCAACGGCTGCAGCAGCAGCATTTCTTCCATAAAAAACACCTTCACTTAAATTCACAATTTTTGTGCTTGGATTGTAATGATCGGTTAACTCTCCTTCTACCGAAATTACTTTTACATCATAAATTTGATGATCGGCCAGCATTTTTTCTGCAATTTCTTTTCCCGAAAGTCCATTCGATAAAGGCGTTTGAGAATACCCTTTAAATTTATTTTTCAATTTATTGCTTACATACCAGCCAATGGCTCCGAATAATAAGCTAATGATAATAGCACCGTACATAGTTTTTGTTTTTTCTATTTTATCCAGAATAGTGCCAAATTCTTTTTACTGAAAAAATGGCAGAGTTTGAATCCTTTTTATGATAAAATGACATGTTTATTTAAAACCTTTACCATTCTGATAAAGAAGGAATCTAATAGATTAAGTATTAATTTTTCTTTTTCCTTAGATGAAAAAGAAACAAAAAATCAAGGCTTACTTCCTTTTTTTACAAAATGTATTCTTTCTTTTTTTCGCGCATCCCAAGCCGCTCCTTCTTTGTCGTCGCTTCGGGGATGCTTTGCCTAGCCCTTCACACAAAACAAAGAATATTTTGTTGCAAAAAAGGAAGAATGCCGGTCCTACATAACTAATATTATCTAACAGATTCTTCGGTCGTACCTCCCTCTGAATGACATTATCCCAAAAAGACGGCCCCAGTCCCCGATTGCTCCGCATTAAAAACTACCTCTCCCTTGCTTAGATACACACCCGTAGCAACATCTGTTTTTAATAAAGTAGATCCATCAATATCGGCATAATCAGCTAAAGGAAGAAGATGTGCAATGGCCGAAATACCAACGGTAGACTCGGTCATGCAACCAATCATAATTTTTAAACCTAGCTTTTTAGCATGATATATCATATCTAAGGCAGGTGTAATACCCCCGCATTTCATCACTTTTACGTTAATAGCATCAAAACAAGTAGCGCATTTTTCTATATCTTTCATACTTTGGCAACTTTCGTCGGCAATATAGGTCATACCCCCAATAACATACACTTCTTTCATCCCTTTCCAATCGTCTGTTTTTAAAGGCTGTTCCACAAATTCAATGTTCCATTTTTTTAAATCCAAAATTCGTTCTTCTACCATTTTCACGGACCAACCTGTATTGGCATCAACCCGGAAAGGGGAAGTGGTTATTTCTCTTAACCGAGGCAGAAGTTCAATATCTTCTGAAGTAGTTAATTTAAGCTTATAAACAGGCCAGGGATTAGATAAAATATCCTTAGTCATTTCCTCTAAGGTTCCAAAACCAATGGTATAGTTTGAAATAGGGATGTTTTTTAGTTCTAAACCCAGTGTTTTATATAAAGGAAGGTTTTGTTTTTTTGAATATAAATCGTGCATGGCTACATCCAAGGCACACAATAAAAAGGGCTGATTTTTTAATGCCGGTTGAATTTGCAACCAAAAATCTTTAGGATTTGTATAGGATACATGCTCAATTTGGTCTTTTAAGGCCTCCAGTTGAGTGATCATCTCTTCTACCTTAACACCATAATAAGAAATGGCAGATGCTTCTCCGTAACCTATTAAACCATTTTCTTCCAACGAAACAATTAACGTAGGTTGGTGCGTACGCGAACCGTATTGAATAACAAAGAGTTTCTTTAGCTCGAGATTGAAGGGATGCCAGTTGAGTTTGATAGTTGCGAGTTTGGAGTTTGAAGTTGCGAGTTATAAAAGTCTTATTTCTTCACTGCCTCTTTTGCGTCTCTTTTCATTAGATTATCTAAAAGCTCTTCTAATTGGTCAACTCCAATTCGTTTTGCCAATATTTTTTTGTCTTTATCCAATAAAAATACCCGCGGCGTGCTGTAAATGTCGTACGTATCTCTAAAATTAAGACTTTCAATAGTGGTGAAATTCAAGTAGTTATAGGCGTTTTTATTAATTTCCGGATTGTCTGAAACATTAATCCAATCTAGCTTATTCTCGCGAATATATTTACGCCAGTCTTTATTTTCTAATTCGGTTCCTACTGCAAAAACAACAATGCCTTTATCTTTTACTTTATCATAATAGTTTTTTAGTTTGGGCGTTTCTTTTTTACAATGCCCACAACCCGAATCCCAGAAATAAAGCACAGTATACGGTGCTTTTACATCATATAAGCTAATCCAGGCTTTCTCCGCCGTATCTTGTAAAATAATATTGGGCGTTCTGCCTCCTAACAAAGTAGGTTTTGTTTTTCGGACCCGCTCCGTCACTTTGGCCATTTGAGTGGAATCGAGCCAAAAAGCATCTCCGCTCATGTAGTATTTTTCGCCCAGGTGCACAAATACGGCATCCATGCCCATAATTTGAGATTTTTCGTAATGATTGGTGATAAAATGGGTAAAGTACTTAAAAATTTCTTTGTTTGCTTTCGATTTTGCAATGATATAATCCGCAGCCCGGTTAATAGAATCAGGGTGTTGAACAATTATTTTTGTAATGTATTTTTCTAGTTTATTGTGTAAAATAGGCGTTCTTAATAAGCGCTCATCCGAGAAATCGATATTATCCCAATAATGATCTAAAAAATATTTTCTAGGAAAGGTAGAGTCTTTTTTACCGTTTGGTAAGGTTGGCCATACTTCTGGAATCTCAGGCTCTTGCGAGGCTAAAAATATTTTAGTCACAAATGAATTTGGATTGTTTTTAATGAAATCTGTTTTATACGTCATCACTTCTTTATCAATCACTTCTAATTTTGCACGCGATTCTTTCTTTTTATCATCCGTTAATAAAGAGTCCGAGACTATTTTTCTAAAAGGTGTTGATTCTTTTTGTTTCTGGTTGATGTATTTTAAATAAGAAGCGAATAATTCAGCATCGGGCGAGCCTTTTACTTTTAAATTTTCGGTTAACACTTGCTGATCTCCTTTTATGGTTTCCATCGAAAAACTTTGATCTACCAATACAAACTCGTAATACGTTTGTTTATCAGGTAAAACGATAGAATAAATCCCTCCCGGAAGAGGCTCTTTTCCTTCAAAAACCATGTTTCCGTTGGCATCTACTTTGGTTGTGTCTTTAAAATATTGTTTCGGGCCATAATAGCCTGCCATATAACATACGGTATCTTTTATTCCCTGAATTTTAACTTTGATAGAATAACCTTTTTTCACATCTGCAGCGTGCATAGCTGAAACAAAAACAAGTAAAAAGGCCAGGAATGAAATTCTCTTCATAAGTAGTTTTTTTTTATAAAAGTATCAATTCAATAATTAATATTAAAATTTGCCTGTTTAAAAAGGTTGTTAAAATTTGTTAATGTTCTAATCTTTTAAACATCTCCGTAAACTGCAGCATAAGTGGGATATTGCTGATTTTTAATTTCCCCATAAATAGGGCCACTTGCGCTTTTGTTTTACCTGTTTCTATCTCTTCGTATGTTTTGGCGCTTGATTTTACAATGCAATCAGGAGTGCCCATTAATCCTTCCTGCACGGTACATTTCCCATCTTGTACCTGAACAGTAAAATCGCCTCCGTTTTCTCCTTCTAAAAGTAAATGATAAGTAACATTTTTACCATTCCATCGATCTGTTATAAATCGAGATTCTAAAGAGTATAAAATTTCTTTGGCAGTCATGCTTACCAAATTTTAACTTTTGGTTCGTTTGCTTTTGCATCCGGATTTCCGCAAGAAAATGCTTTTTCAAATTCGGGCATGTTAGCTACTACGCCAACTACTCTGAATTTTGCTGGCGAATGTGGATCAATCATAACTTGTTCACGAATTGCTTTTTCACGCGAATTGTTTTTCCAAACTTGGCCAAATGCAATAAAAAAGCGTTGTTCAGGTGTATACCCATCAATCACCTTTTGTTCTTTCCCGATCAACGAATTCATGTATGCTTCGTAAGCAATAGATAAACCACCCAAATCGGCAATGTTTTCGCCTAAAGTTAAAAAACCATTTACATAAGCGCTATCAACTGCTTCATATTTAGAATATTGATCGGCTAAAACTTTAGTACGCTCGTTAAATTTTTCGCGATCTTCTTTGGTCCACCAATTTTTTAAATTTCCTTCGGCATCAAATTGATTTCCGGTATCATCAAAGCCATGGGTAATTTCATGTCCTATAACTGCTCCCATACTACCATAATTAGCGGCATCGTCTCTGTTTACATCAAAAAATGGAGGTTGTAAAATTCCTGCTGGGAAAACAATTTCATTCATTGTAGGATTGTAATAGGCATTCACAATTTGCGGTGCCATATTCCATTCTTTTCTGTTTAATGGTTTACCTAATTTATTTAAATCGGCATTAAAGGTAAATTCATTGCAGCGGAACCAATTTAAAACATAAGCATCTTGTTTAATTTGCAGGCTTGAGAAATCCTTCCATTCGTCAGGATACCCCATTTTAACCGCCAAGGTATTTAATTTCTTTAAAGCCTGAACTTTGGTTTCTGCACTCATCCAATCTAAATTTTGTAAACGCACGCCCATCACTTTCACAATTTCGGCTACCATTTCGTTCACTTTCTTTTTATTAGCTTCGCTAAAAGCTACTTTCACATATTCCTGGCCCAATAGCTCTCCTAATGACTGGTTTGATTGTTGAAGTACTTTTTTCCAACGTGGTTTCATTTTAGCAACTCCCCGCATGGTTGTAGCATAAAAGCGAAAATTTTCTTCATTAAAATTATTGCTTAATTTATCGGCGGTTGCAGTAATTAAATTCCACTCAAATAAGGTTTTTAAGTCTTCTATAGAAGATTCGGTAACCAAATTCTCCATTTCTTTTAAAAGATTAGGTTCTGTCAAAATGACTTCTTTTACAGGAAGATTATACTGCGCAGCATATTGGTTGAAATATAAGCCCGGATATTTAGCAGAAAGGTCTACCAAAGAAATTTTATTATACGTCAATTCAGGATTTCTTTGATCAACGTTAGATAAACATGCCTTAGCCATGCGAGTTTCTATATCTAATACTTTGCCTGCTTTTTCCGTAGCTACATTTTCTTTATACCCTAGCAATACAAACATTTTGGTGATGTGTTTTTTATATTCATCACGTATTTTTTGTGGTTTGTCACCGGCACCTAAATAATATTCTTTATCAGGCAATCCCATTTCACCTCGGTCAATCCAAAAAGCATATTGTTGGCTGATTTTAGAATCTTGACCTACACCAGGTGTAAATAACACACTAATACCTTTCCTTTGAAATTCAGAAGCTAATAAAACAACGCCAGCTTTATCTTTTAATGCATTTATTTTTTGAAGATCTTTTTGTAAAGGAGTAAAGCCCATTTTATTTAAAGCAGCCGTATCCATAGCTATTTTATAAAAATCTCCAATTTTTTGAGCCGCACTTCCTTCAATATTTTTGGTGGTAGCTGCTTTTTCTAAAATATTTTTTAGAATAGAATCGTTTTTATCTAAAACCATGTTAAAGTTAGACCAACTGGCTTCTGTTTCTGGAATAGGATTGTTTTTAATCCAGCTTCCATTCGCATATTGATAAAAGTTATCACAAGGTGTTAAATTCGGATCCATGGAATTAATATCTACTCCCTTTATAGGAGCTTCACTTAATGTTTTTTTAGCATCGCCACCAGTGGCTGATATTAAACCAAAACCTAAAAACAAGAAAGGAAAATAGCTCTTTTTAAACATATTTTTTTAATTTAAAGCAAAAGTAACTAAATTTACAATGATTTTAATTTTGAATTTGAAGATTTGAGTTAAAAAATCCATTTTAATCTTAAAAATTGTTAATAACCACTATGAAAAAAATACATTTACTAATTACCCTTTTATTTTCTGCCATTATTTTATTTAATTCCGGTTGTAAAAAGGACGATGCTTCTATATCTGGAGCGGGTTTGTGCTTAGAACCACAATGCCAAGATTATTTTGATATTTGGAAAAAATACTTCCTAGATGTGAATAAAATGTCAGAAGATTATTACAATGAACACATTACACCATACGAAACTTTTGTAGAAAGCTGGGAAAGTGGTGAATCTTTCAAAATTAGATATAAAGTAAAAATATCATGGTTAGAAATAGATGTTCGCGATGAATTTTTAATTCGGATTGATAGTAAGGAGAATAAATTTCCTCAATTAAACTTGCCCAAAGGAAAATATTTAGATGACGAGCAAGTTACCACTATGATTGATAACTACGCTTTTAACTCTAAAGTAACGCATATTGCTTCTATTGATAAATTAAATTTCTCTTCCGAAAAAAGAGCATTAAAAGCCTTAAGAGATGCTACCGGCCAGAAAAATTTAGAATTTAGAAGATACGAATTTAAAGATGCCCGCTTAGTATTTACCCCAAATGGAAATCCTTTTATGTATGGCGTTATAGAAACATCTGACGATGTTTGTGCTTGTGGCGAAATAGATTTGGTTACCGGAGAGGGTGGTCCTTATGAGTGTGCTTGCGAATTCAACTAATTAATTTCTGGCTCAGTTTATTTCATATATTCAAGATGGTAAAAATCTTACTTTATTGGAGGATTTAAATCCATCTATAGAAATGACCCATTTTTCTATAAAAGAATGGGTATTCCATAACATTTCTGAAGATTCAATTAAACCAAACTTCTTTTTTGATATTACTTATCGACCTGTTTTTACTGAAATTGAAGAAAATCAATCACCTATAAAAATATCCTTCAATTACACTGGTGAAAGGGGATTTAAGGGAACTCATATTGTTTTTTGCGATAAACTCATTTTAAATATAAGACCTTATAGTTTAAAGGAACTAACCGAACAAGCTATCTCAAACTTGCAAAGGTCCTTGAGTTATTATAATTTGTATATGAAATCTCAGGATAAACTATACGATATTAAAAGGTTCATTTCAAATGAGTTAACGAAGAAGGAGCAAATTATTAATTCAATTACGGATCAAGATTCTAGAGCTTATATAAAAGCTAGCTCACAAAAAGATACTTTGAATCAAATAAGTTCTTTTATAAATGAACTTGTTTAAAGTTGTCATGAAATTTTCGAGCTAGAACTCCCGGTTTTACTGGCAAGACCCCATTTTTTCTGCTACTTGGAAAGTAACAGAAAAAAATTGGACGAAGTTCAGTGAGATTGGGAGACCCAGCGCAGATTTTCAGGAGGACTTTAAACAAGTTCAATAATAATTAAAAATAAAAGGGCTCGTAAAATACTTTTTTGCATTAATTTAGTAGTGTGAATTATATTTCAACAGACTTTAAACTTGGAATTATTGCAGGCGGCCAACTTGGTAAAATGATGGCGCTTGCGGCCAGTAATTTAGACCTTACTACCTATGTGATGGATACCGAACAAGAAGCACCTGCATCTTCTGTTTGTAAGCATTTTTTTATCGGAGATTACTCAAACTACCAAGATGTTTATGATTTTGGTAAAAAAGTAGACCTTTTAACCCTTGAATTAGAGCATGTTAACATTGAAGCTTTACTTCAATTAAAAAAAGAAGGCAAGGAAATACACCCTGATCCGGATAAACTTAAAATTATACAGGATAAAGGCCTTCAAAAGCAGCATTTCAAAACACATCAATTACCCAGTTCCGCTTTTTCTCTATATGAGTCGAAAGAAGAAATATTAAAGGCTATTTTAAAAAATGAGCTCCAATTTCCCTTTGTACAAAAATCCAGAACCCTGGGATATGATGGAAAAGGAGTTATTGTGATTCAAAAGAAAGAAGATCTTGAAAACTTATTGGATGTGCCTTCCATGATAGAAGGAATGGTTGTTATAGAAAAGGAATTATCGGTTATTGTAGCCCGAAATAAAAAAGGAGCTATTTCTTATTATCCGCCTGTTGAAATGATTTTTAATAAAGATGGAAATTTAGTGGATATGTTACTTTGTCCTGCTAATATTTCGAAAGAACTGGCTGAAAAAAGCGTTGCATTGGCCATTAAAACCATAGAATCATTTAATATTTGCGGATTATTAGCGGTAGAATTATTTTTAGATGGCCAAAACGAAATTTGGATCAACGAAGTAGCTCCGAGACCACACAATAGCGGACATCATACCATAGAAAGTTCATACACATCGCAATACGAACAACATTTAAGAGCGGTTTTAGACTTCCCATTAGGAAGTACCGAAATGATGAGTCCTTCGGTGATGCTAAATTTGCTGGGAGAAAAAGGATATAAAGGTCCGGTGATATATGAGGGAATAGAAAAATGTTTAGCAGTAGAAGGAGCTAAATTTCATATTTACGGAAAAAAACAGACCAAACCGCTAAGAAAAATGGGACATGTAACGGTTTTAGATAAATCCATAGAAAAAGCTTTATCCAAAGCAAATTATATTAAAGAAAACTTAAAGATTAAAGCATGAAACCAATCGTTAGTATTATCATGGGATCCGATTCGGATTGGAATGTAATGGAAGATGCGTCTAAGATTTTAACAGAATTTGGCATTGAACACGAAGTAGATGTGGTATCGGCACACCGAACGCCAAAAAAAATGTTTGAATATGCCGAAACTGCCGTTAAACGGGGCTTAAAGGTTATTATTGCCGGAGCCGGCGGAGCAGCGCATTTACCTGGCATGGTAGCTTCTATAACGCCTCTGCCTGTCATTGGAGTTCCCGTAAAATCAACCAATTCCATCGAAGGTTGGGATTCTATCTTATCTATTTTACAAATGCCCAATGGCATTCCGGTAGCTACTGTGGCACTAAACGCTTCAAAAAACGCGGGATTATTAGCCATTCGTATTCTGGCACAAGGAAATCCTGCTTTATTAAAGAAAATGATTGCTTTTCAAGAAACGCAAAAAAATACGGTGTTAGAAAAATCGAAGAAATTAAAAAGTAAGTTAAAAAAGTAGTGAAAAACTTTGAACGCATAACCGAAAAAGACTCGTATTACGACCATTTAGAAAAAATGTCGGTAAAAGATCTTCTATTTAACATAAACAAAGAAGATAAAACGGTTCCATTAGCCATTGAAAAAGAGCTAAACGCCATAGAAAAGCTCATCAATAGCTTGGTTAAAAAAATGGAAAAAGGAGGTCGGCTATTTTATATGGGGGCAGGTACCAGCGGACGTTTGGGCATTGTTGATGCATCGGAATGTCCGCCCACTTTTGGCGTAGAACATGGCATGGTTGTTGGTATTATTGCCGGAGGCGATAAAGCTATTCGAAAAGCAGTTGAATTTGCTGAAGATGATGAAAAACAAGGCTGGAAAGACTTACAAAAACATAAAATTACTGCACAAGATTTTGTTATTGGCATAGCGGCCTCCGGTAGCACTCCGTACGTAGTTGGTGCATTAAAAAAATGCCAGGAAAAAAGAATAGCAACAGGTTGTATTACCTGCAATCCCGGTAGCACTGTTAGTCAATTTTCAGATTTTCCTATTGAAATAAATGTAGGCCCTGAATTTGTAACCGGAAGCACCCGTATGAAAGCCGGAACTGCTCAAAAACTGGTTTTAAATATGATTTCAACATCCGTCATGATAAAATTGGGAAAAGTAGAAGGCAATAAAATGGTGAATATGCAATTGAGTAATGTGAAATTAATTCATCGGGGAGCTAAAATGCTTGCAGATAAGCTAAAAATAGGCTTAGAAGAAGCCAAAGAATTATTACTCAAACACGGAAGTGTGAAAAAAGCTTTGTTAAAAAATAGTACTATTCGATAAATTAAAATACTACAATATGAACATACAAATAACTTTATTGATAACATTATTCGTTCCTTTTTTATTCAAGGCTCAAATACCTAATTTACCCGATTTAGATGCAAAATACCAAACTCATGAAAGTTCCGTTTTAATTAAAAAACAGGCGAGTCCTTCCATTTTATCTGGTACGTATACGATGCAACCTAATTTTCCGCTCAATTTTTATTTAGGAGGAAGCGGACCAAGAGGAGGTGTTGTTACTGCTAATTTGGATTTAGACACCGATTTAGAAGTTATTTTTACTTCTGGCTCTAATTTATATGGGGTTAACAAAGATGGTTCTTATGTGCCCGGATGGAGTAAAACCTATGGTTCAGGCAATGCTGTTATTTGGTCTGCAGCGGTTGGAGATATTGATGGCGATGGAAAAGAAGATATCATTGTTGTTGTAGACGGTCAATTAAGCAAACTATATGCTTATTCGGCCAATGGGACTTTAAAACCTGGTTTTCCTTTTAATGATATAGGTATTGTGCCTATGATGCCAGTTTTGGGGGATGTGGATGGTGATGGAACCAATGAAATTATTTTTTGCAAACGTTTAGCAAGCGGTGGCGATGGATTTGTTTATGTTTTAAAAGGAGATGGCACTGTTTTATCGGGTTGGCCTGCCAGCATGGGAACGGGAGAACGCCCCGGATCGTCCGTAGCGGTTGGAGATATAAATAATGATGGCAGTGTTGAGGTTGTAGGAGAATCAAAAAATAAGCTTTGGGTTTGGAACAGCGATGGAACAGTTTTTAATGGTTTTCCGTTTGATATAGATGCAAACGATGTAGCAATAACCTCTTATTCATCGCCAATTTTAGTGGATATAGACCAGGATCAACAGCATGAAATTGTGTTTTGTGCACACTATCCAGGAGGGTTTGTATATGTAGTAAAAAATGACGGAACCTTATATCCGGGGTGGCCTAGAACAACAACGTCTTGGATTTATGCTTCGCCGATTGCCGTTGATATTAACAACGATGGAAATATGGAAATTTTTGTAGGGGATCAAATAGCTTCTGAAAATCCTGTTTCTTATATCTATGGATATGATAAAGATGGGAATGATTTATCCGGATTTCCGTATGGACCTACGCATGGA
>CAYOHR010000043.1:0-1352 GCA_964403835.1 uncultured Flavobacteriales bacterium | reverse complement strand
ATCATTAAGTCAATTAACGGTGGCCGATTTAGATAATAACGGCACTTGGGAATTTATTGCCGATAATAACATTCAATTTACAGATACCATGGGTGAATATATTGCTTTTCACGATGATGGGGCTATTTTTTCTGATTTTCCCTTAGCCGCAAAAGGTAACACGTATTTTAAACAAATGGTGTTAGAAGATTTAGATCATGATGGTTTTGTTGATTTTATTGGCGCAGGTGATGATCTCACCAGTCCTACCTCCTTTTTAGAAGTATGGAGTACCTCTATTGTATATGACAGCACAAAAATTATTAATAAATACAATCAAATCAATAAAAAACATGATGGGTATTACCCTTTGAATATTGTTAATCCCGTTGCTGAAATAAAAACAGAAAAGAAAAAGACGAACATTTCTCCCAATCCGTTTTCCAATCATTTCACTATAAAAAGCAATCAGAAAATAAGGGAAATAAAAATAGAAGATTTGCAAGGCAGATTGCTTTGTAATGAAACGCTCCATCAGTTTTCGAAGCGGGTTGTATTTGCAAAACCCAAAAGTATTTACATTGCGACCATCACTTTTGAAGATGGAAGTACAGAAAAAATGAAGATTATTGGGGGAAATTAGTATCCCTTATTTCAAATACTCTTCGGCTTTGTTTACCATTTCTTCTGAGCCGACAAAAAAGGGCGTACGTTGGTGTAATTCGGTCGGAATAATATCCATAATTCTTTGTTTTCCATCGCTGGCTTTGCCACCGGCTTGTTCTGCTAAAAATGCTAAAGGATTACATTCATACAACAACCGAAGTTTGCCTGCAGGCGCTTTACCTGTGCCGGGATAAATATAAATTCCGCCTTTTAATAAATTGCGATGAAAATCGGCCACTAAAGAACCAATATACCTGCTTGAATACGGTCTGTTAGTTGCAGCATCGCTTGTTTGACAGTAGTTTACGTATTTTTTTACGCCTTCGTCAAATGTTTGAAGATTGCCTTCGTTGATGGAATATACTTTTCCGTTTTTTGGAATTTTTATATCTGCATGTGAAAGGCAAAAAGTACCAATAGAAGGATCTAAAGTAAAGCCATTTACGCCATTTCCGGTTGTGTATACCAACATAGAAGAAGTCCCATAAATTACGTACCCCGCAGCTACCTGTTTATTTCCGGGTTGAAGAAAATCTTCTAAGGTAACCGGTCCGTTAACGGGCGATAAACGCTTATAAATAGAAAAAATGGTTCCGATAGAAACATTTACATCTATATTGGAAGATCCATCTAAGGGATCCATTAAAACTACATATTTAGCACTTTGCGAGTTTTCATCATCAAAAGCAATATAATCATCGTTTTCT
>CAYOHR010000042.1:0-17002 GCA_964403835.1 uncultured Flavobacteriales bacterium | reverse complement strand
TAAATAATTTTTTTAAAAATTCAAAATCAATTATTTAATAAAGACTTTGCGATTTTGTATCGTACCAATTCTCAATCCAGGGCCATTGAAGAAGCCCTTCGCAAAAAAAATATTCCCTATAAAATATATGGGGGTTTATCTTTTTACAAAAGAAAAGAGATTAAAGATTTATTGTCGTATTTCCGCTTAACCATTAACCCCAATGATGAAGAGGCTTTAAAACGGGTTATTAATTATCCCATCCGAGGAATTGGTAAAACAAGTATTGAAAAAGCATTAGTATGTGCTGCTAACAGCGATAAAAGTTTGTGGGAAATTATTTCTGAACCGCATTTGTATGCTTTGGATGCCAATTCAGGGACTATTCAAAAAATGAAAGATTTTGTGACCATGATTCAAAGCTTTGCCACCTTACTAAAAACACAAGATGCCTTTGAATTAGCCAGTCACATTGCCAAATCGAGCGGACTATTAAAAGATTTATATGATGATAAAACACCCGAAGGATTAAGCAGGTATGATAACATTCTGGAGTTGCTGAATGGAGTAAAAGAATTTGTGGAAACCAATACAAAAAAAGAAAATGCTACACCAGAAGACACTTCTTTACCTCTTTATATGGAAGAAATTTCTTTATTAACGGATAATATTGAAAAGAAAGAGGATGAAGAGCTAGACACGGTATCTTTAATGACCATACATGCTGCCAAAGGACTTGAATATCCGTATGTTTTTGTGGTTGGTTTGGAAGAAAATCTTTTCCCCTCTCAATTATCTATTAATTCGAGAGAAGAATTAGAGGAAGAAAGACGCTTGTTTTATGTAGCGGTAACCCGATCTGAAAAAAAACTGATTTTAACCTATTCAACCACTCGATATCGATGGGGAAATTTAATTTACAATGAACCCAGTCGTTTTATTGAAGAAATAAACCCGGATTTAATTGAATATAAAAATATTGCCCTTCAAAAAACTTCTGCCAACGATCAGCAAAAATCTATTTCTTCGGCAGCTCCTTTATTAAAAAAGAAAAACCTGGTAAAAGTATCGCCGACCCGAAACCCTTTGTTTGATAGCGTGGTTATGGAAGATGTGATGGTTGGTGTATGGGTTGAACATGAAAAATTCGGGAAAGGCAAAGTCGTGCACATGGAAGGAGATGCTGACAATAAAAAAGCTACCGTGTTTTTTCAAACAAACGGGCAAAAGCAGCTGTTATTGAAATATGCTAAACTGAGAATATTAGAAGAAGAAGTCTAAAAAACCTCTTTATTTAATGTAAAACTCTGTATTGTAATTCATTCCCTCTAGTTTTTCGATGCTACCAAAATGTTTTACATGCTCTGAATTAACGCTAGCTGTTGTTTTATAATCTCCATTTAACAGAATAATTGATTTTTTCTCCCCTGCTTTAATATCAACTTTAGCACTTTGAGGTCCGCTATACCGAACGGTTAAAACGTATTTAGTATCATTTTTAATTTCGACATTGCTGGTTTTTCCTTTTTTACCGCCTTTAGGCATGCTTGCATCCATGGGAGGTAGTTTGCCGTGATCTTTGCTAAAAATATCCTTTACTTCATAATCAATCATCCCTTTTTCAGCTTCGGTTTTGTATTTTCCATTTGGATATTTTTTAAGGTATTTGTTAAATGAAAAAAGTGTTTTATTTTTTTGCGCATTATTCCACAAATCTTCTTCATCACTAACAGCAGGAGAAGCAGTATTATCAGGGGTTGTAGCGTTGCTTTCTTCCGGAATTTCTGAGGAATTTGCTTCCGGCTCAGCAAGTACTTTTGAACTTGCATCAATCATGACCGATTCTTCTGTTTCAGGAATGTTTGTTTCCGGATTTTCGTTCATTTTTTCACTGATTACTTTGTTTGTATCATTTTCACTCGCAGCACCATTACTACCACAGCATTGATTAAAATAACAACATTTTAAAATTAAACCAATGATGATCAGACTTAATACTATTTGAATATAGCTTAAAAAGATTTGTTTTTTTGCCTGATCTATTTTTTTCTTCGACGGTTCCATATTTATAAATATATATTACGAAGATATTTTTTATTTTGAAATTAACACAAAAAATCGTTTTCTTTCAAATACAATTGAAAATAAGCACCAATCAATATATATTAAGAAAAATGGCATAAATTAACATCGATATTTTCTTCCTTTTCCATATCTTCGAGCAAATAAAACTGATCAACAATACATGTTTTACTTTTTAATGCGTTTTCTTTTCCGGATTTCTCTCCGCCTTTATTACAAAAGAATATTTGTAAGTGGGCTTGAAAATCTGCCTAAAAACAAACCCGTTATTTTTGCCTCCAACCACCCCAACGCTTTTATGGACGCCTTTTTAGTAGGTGCGTTCAGCAATAAAACCATGTTTACTTTAGTTCGGTCCGATGCTTTTATGAATCCTTTTATTACCTGGTTTTTAGGTCTATTTAAATTATTGCCTGTTTATCGATCGCAAGAAGGGGCAAAAAATTTAAAAAAAAATGAAATAAGCTTCCAAAAATGCATTGTTGAATTAAAAAAAGGAAGGAATATTCTCATTTTTAGTGAAGGGACAAGCATTATGGGCAAGCATCTTTTAAGACTAAAAAAAGGAACGGCCCGGTTAGCCCTAAAAGCCCATGAAAAAATGGGAGAAGAAATGATGGTTATTCCTGTGGGTTTAAATTACACCCATTTTACACAAAGCAGAAAAGAAGTGATGGTTAATTTTGGAACACCTATATCTACCGAAGATTACATTCATCAAAACATTGAGAACCCAAATTATGCCATTAATAAATTAACACAAGACATGTATCTTGGTTTAAAAAAAGAAGTCATTACCTTAGATTATCATGAATTAGAACACACTTTTGAAGATATTATTGCATGGAAACGAAACGAATTTAATTATCCCTTATTTATCTCTCTTATTTTTTCGAAAAGTCGGTTTATTACCGAAAAAGAAATTGCCAATAAATTAAATAAGCAATTTGAAAACAAGGAACAATATCCTTTATTCATACATGATGTGCATGAATATAAGAAGCTGCTGTCAAAAAATAATGTGAAGGATAGCATTAAAAAAAGCGTTATATCTACCCCTTTGCTTATTTTATTAAGTGTGGTATTATCTCCGTTTTTTATAATTGGTTCAGTGGTTCACTTTATTTGTTTTCCAATTTCTAAATGGCTGGCTGTAAAAACATTGAAAGACAAAGAATTCCACACCTCTGTAGAACTTTCGTTGGGAATGATTATTTATTTAATTATCTGCATTTTTATTTTCCTAAATTTAAATATTTTATATTCAATTGAATTTCTTTTTATCACCTATACCTCTCTGGTAATCAGGTACTTTATACATGAATTGTGGCAAGATCATATGCAATATATAAGCATTTCAAAAATAACATCCCAACACAAAGAGCTACACACTAGCAGGGAAATCGTGTTTAAACATTTGAATTAATTCGTTAATTTATTGTTACTTAGTTTAGAATATTAACATGTTTTACTACATTAAGTAACCATAATTTTATTGAATCGTACAAATAGAATTGTGGAATAGTCGGAGATTTTATATTATTTTCAATAAAAATCGCCCATTATATTTAGCTTAAATTAATAAATATGAATGCTTTTTACTCCAAACTAATTTCTAGGGGTTCTTTCAAAATCCTGGCTTTAGTCCTTCTTTTAATGTATCCCCTTTTTACTTTTTCTGCCGTGCGTTATGTAAAATGGAACGCTAGCGGAAGCAATAACGGAACAAGCTGGGCCAACGCATATACCAGTTTACAAACTGCCTTAACAGCCGCGGTTAATGGTGATCAAATTTGGGTTGCACAAGGAACCTACAAGCCCACTACGGGTAGTTCCAGAACAATTTCATTTGTAATGAAAAATGGGGTAGCCATTTACGGAGGATTTGCCGGTGCAGAAACCTTATTATCCCAAAGAAACTGGGCTAGTAATGTTACCATCCTTTCGGGAGATATTGGCACAATCGGAAATAAACTGGATAATACCTTAACCCTTGTGGTTAATTACGACAATGGGTTGACAAGTACATCTATTTTAGATGGATTTACATTAAAAGATGCATATTATCAATCGGCTTTAGATGTACTCCCTGTAAAGGCGTATGCAACTGCCATATTCAATTTCCAGGTTAACCCCACCATCACAAATTGTACGTTTGAAGATTTGTTTTTTGGATCCATTACCGGTGGATCAATGAATTACGTAAACATACAGGAAGACACTTCTTTAGGTTTAGTTGCCGGAACTGCTATTATCGATCATTGTACTTTTATAGGAAATAAAAACGATGGGAATTTTAATTATGGTTCTCCCCTTCATTCAAATATTAATACACAAATTACGTATTGTAAGTTTATAAATTTCAACCAGGAACAAGCTACCTTTAATCAAATAAGTGGAATAGAAATTGGAAACGCTACCAATTTAAATAGACCTAGTATTAATGTATTAGTAAAAAACTCTTCGCTTTTTAATACAGATTTATTCATTTACCCATGCTCTCCGGGAATTAATTTAACCTACGAAGAAAACACGCATATTAATCTCACCAAAGGGGGTATTTATAGCTCTCCGCTATCAAGAATTTCGGTCGGAATTGGTTTAAACTGTAATAATTCAAATACGGTTACCGTAAAAAACAGTACCATTTGGAATCAATGTGCTTATAATAGCATTATGCTGAGTGCTAATGACATTTTAAATGTTTCGTACTCCAATCTTAGTTTATTATCGGCTTTACCCCCTACCAATATTACCGATGAGCCCCATGTAGTTTTAAAAGATGGTAATTTAGATTTCTTAAGCTCTTCACCCGGAATTAATATAGGAAATAACGGTGGAGCTTATGCTTTAGACTTAAAAGACTTGAGCAGAATTTATAATACGACTGTGGATATGGGAGCTTATGAATTACAAAGCAATACAAGCGCTCAAATAGCCAATATTACCAGCGTAAGCGGAGTTTCTTCCGGTTTAAGTACAGCCACTGTTACCGCAGTGGGTGGAGGCCCCGGAACATATAAATGGTATAATCTTTATGGGCAATTGGTGGCCACAGGCAATCCTGCCGTATTAGCGGTTAGCCAAAGTATGAATTTAGCTTATTTTGTTCGGGTTGAAAACGGAACAAGTGCTTCTGATTTGTATTGTTTTAGTACAGTTTATTGTGCACTGCCACCGGCACCTACTTCTTTAACTACTACGGCATCATCGTTTTGTGTAGGTGGGTCAGCCACATTAACAGTAAGCGGTGGTTCGGGCACCTATTTTTGGTTTGCCGACAGCTGCGGAAGTACCCCCATTGCTTCTAACGTAAACAGCATTGTGGTAAACCCAAGTACTACCACTACCTATTATGTGGCTACGCATAACGCATGTGGTTATTCGGCCTGTTTATCGCAAACTATTAGTGTTTATCCAATTCCTGTAGCTCCTACGGGCGCTACCAGCGATACCATATGCCAGGGAAGTACGGCTTCCTTATCGGTCAACTTACCCTTAGGAAGTACGGTTTCATGGTATAATAATAGCGCCGGAACAGGAGCCGCTTTATCTACTTCTAATCCGTACATTGTTGCGCCTTCTTCTTTAAGCACCTATTATGCATTTTCAAATAACGGAAATTGTAAAAGCGCAACCGGTTTAGCCGTTACGGTTCATGTAAACCCCATACCGGCATCGCCCACGGGAAATAATTCTTATTCTATTTGTCAGGGAGAAAGTGTGACTTTATCTGTTAATCCTCCTTCCGGAAACACGGTTGAATGGTACAATAACAGCGCAGGTTCAGGAAATCCTTTGTCCATAGGAAATACTTATACGGTTTCTCCCAATTCAACAACTACTTATTATGCTTTTTCGGTCAATACAAGTCATTGTTTAAGTAATACCGGACTTGCTGTTACAGTTACTGTAAACCTGTTACCAATAGTCCCCACAGGAAATGCTTTTGATACTATTTGTATGGGTGAAAACGCAAGCTTAACCGCCAGTGCGCCTTTGGGCAGCTCAGTAGTATGGTATGATAATGCTTTGGGTACAGGAACGCCTTTATTTACAGGTAGTCCGTATGTTGTATCTCCTACATCTACCACAACGTATTACGCCTTCTCTAATAATGCCAGCAATTGTTTAAGTTCCAATGCTTTAGTAGTAGAAGTGATGGTTTATGATCGCCCTGCTGATCCTACCGGCATTGCAAATTATGAAGTGTGTGGTGGAGACAGTATTTTGGTTAGCGCCATTCGATCAACAGGTGATTCGCTTCAGTGGTATTCAAACGGCACTTTGGTGTTTACAGGAAGTAGTTTTTATATTTCGCCTACGGCAGATACAGCCTTTACAGTATATGCTTTTAATGGCAACTGCTTAAGTAATTTACCTTTAAATATCAACATTGCGCATCATGATGTACCAACCATTACCTTAATAAATACGGATCCACTTTGTTATTCTGATAATGTAGGAACCAGTGTGGCCCAGGTAAGCGGAGGACAAGCCCCTTATTCTTATACTTGGTCAAATAATGAGACAGACTCTAGCATTACCGTTAGTCCCGGAACGTATTATATTACAGTTACTGACCAAGAAGGTTGTAAAAATACCGATTCGTTGACTATTACAACAGCTCAGTCGATGAGTCCCATTATTTTGGGAGATGATACTATTTGCCAAGGAGATTCCCTTTTGTTGGTACTTCAGATAACAGGCGCTATTCAAATTACATGGAATATAGGTTCTGGTAATGACTCTATAACCGTTCATCCTGAACAAGATACATGGTATTATGCAAGTGTAAAAAATATGAGTGGATGTATTGAAACTGATTCGATGAAAGTATTTGTAAGAAAGCAACCAAGCATAGAAATTATGAACCCAGAAAACTTGTGTGATAATGAGAAACTGATAGTCACAGCAATTTCAGATGAACCGGTTACGTATGTATGGAGCAACGGATCAACAGATGCAAGCTTGCAATTTGAAGCAAATAGCATACCAAACTCTCTTTCGGTTACGGTTACCAATTCAGCGGGTTGTGTAAATTCGAGCACAAAATCACCGCTTATTCAAAACATTTACCCCTCGCCTACTGCTGCTTTTGACACCTTAAAAAGGGGTAATATTCATAATTTGATTGAATTTGTAAACCATAGTTCGGCAGATGTTACTAAATACACCTGGAGGTTCGGAGATGGCGCTACTTTAAATGATAAAGATCCACATCACACCTTTTTAAACATTGGAATATTTGAAACCACCTTATTGGTTGAAAATGCTTTTGGATGTAAGGATTCGGCCAGTTTAAATGTAAATATTATCGAATTTATCTTTATTCCAAACATTTTTACACCCAATGTGGATGGATTTAATGATTATTTCTATATTCCTTTGGTTGGATTTACGGAGTTTGAAATTGTTATTTATAACCGATGGGGAACTAAAGTTTTTGAAACCACTGATCCCGGATTTGTTTGGGACGGAACAACGCTGAATGGCGCGGTTGCCCCTGATGGAACCTATTACTTTTTACTGAAAGGAAAAGCCAGTAAAGTTTATAATTTACAAGGTACGGTGACCCTGGTGCGATAAAAAAGAATTAGCGTAAGCAAAAGCCTTTCATGGAATACCAAGGATGAACCTCTACAGCTAATCGGCCTGATTTTACTGCGGGATCTTCTTCAGCTAACCTTTTTGCTTCTTCTAAAGTTTCAGTTTTATAAACCACAATTCCCCGAATATCTCCATCATCTGTAAGCGGACCGGCCAAATCGGCAAAGCCCTCGGCATACATTTTATTTAAGTATTCGATATGGCCTTTTTGTATATTTTCCGCAGTAATAGAATCTTGAATTAGGGTAGGCCCCTTTTTTAGAAAAACCATATAATAGGTTTTCATTCCTGTTGTACCCTCTGTGCTGGTTTGAGAGAATACCTTACAAGACATTAAAATACAAGCAGATAAAATAATAGCTTTCATGTTTTATTTTTTTACAAAATACACATTATTTTTAAACTGATTCGGTATTATGTCTCGTCCTGAAAATAGATTTACACAAAAATGGAAATTTATGGAAATTAGAAAATACGATAAAAAGAAGGGATTATATGAGGATATATAAGAGAATTTAACTTATTGTAATCATTCTTCATAATTCCATTTATCGGCATCAAATTAATTGATATTTTAGTTTCAGTATTCATAAAAAAACAATGAAAACAACCATTTTATTAAGTGCATTCGCTTTGGGCGCATCCAAGTTGAATGCACAGGACACAGCAAAAACAAATTCAGTGACCTTTTCGGGATACTTAGAAGCATACTATAGTTATGATTTAGGGAATCCCGAAAATCATCAGCGTCCATCATTCTTTTACAGCTATAACAGGCACAATGAAGCTAATTTGAATATTGGATTTATGAAGGCAAATTATACAACCGATAAAGTAAGAGGAAACTTTGCTTTAATGGCAGGAACTTATCCTCAATATAACCTTGCTGGTGAACAAGGCTTACTAAAAAATATTTTTGAAGCTAATGTTGGTTTTAAAATTTCAAAAAACAAAAACATCTGGATTGATGCGGGTGTAATGCCTTCGCACATTGGTTTTGAAAGTGCTATTGGGAAAGATTGCTGGAATTTAACAAGGAGTATTTTAGCAGATAACTCCCCTTATTATGAATCTGGGGTTAAATTAGGATATACTTCTAAAAACGAAAAATTATACCTTGCCGCCATGTATTTGAATGGCTGGCAAAGAATTCAACGAATTCGGGGTAATCAAACCCCCGCATTTGGGACCCAATTAACGTATAAACCAAATTCAAAAATTACATTGAATTGGAGTACCTTTGGCGGCAACGAATTACCTGATAGCTTGAGACAATATCGCATATTCAACAACTTTTATGGTCAATTTCAATTAACGGAGAAGTTTGGAATTATTGCGGGATTTGATATTGGAATGCAACAAGTAAAAAAAGATACCAGTGCTTATAATAATTGGTACAGTCCGGTTATAATACTGCAATACAAGCCAACAAGTAAAATTCGAATTGCTGCGAGGGGCGAATACTATTCAGATGAAAAGGGTGTAATTATTGCAACTGGGACAACAAATGGATTTCAAACCCTGAGTTATTCCTTAAATTTGGATTACGTTATAACTACTAATGTGCTTTGGAGAATTGAAGGGAGAGGATTGAGCAGTAAAGACAAAATTTTTATACGTGACAATAAACCATCAACAAAAAACTATTTTATTACATCATCTTTGGCTCTAAGTTTTTAACAGTAAATAAAGAAATCAAGAAGAGGTAAGCTTACAATTATTCTACTTCTATAGCATAACTTGTTAATAAACCGGGTAAACCCTGGAGTGAGAACTTGGCTTTTTTAATTCGGTTTTGTTCAGGATTAAGGATAAAATGTTGGGCACTTCTAAAATCAGCCCCTTCTAATAGGGTATTTTCAAACTTAGCCCTATTTAAGTCACTGTCCTTAAAAATGGCTCCGGTGAGATCTGTTGCCGTAAAATCGACTTCTTGTAAAACGGTGTTTTTAAATATGGTTTTCTTCATTTTTAGCTTGTAAAACGAAGAAAAATTGAGCTGGCAGGTATCAAATTGAACTGAAAAAAGCATGGGATTGCAATCTTCAAAATGTAAACCGAACAGTTTACAATGTTTAAACTTTGCTTCCCTGAATGAGGTTTTGATCAGTTTAGCCATGCTCATATTACATCCTGTAAATTCGCATTCGTTAAAATTGATGTTAGATAAATCGGTATTGGCGAAGTTGCAGTTGATAAAGGTGCAGTGATCGTATTCTTTGGCGGTAGGGGTTTCTAATGAAAAGTCTATTTTTTCGAAGGTTTGATCGGCGAGGTAATTGGGCATATTTATTTAGTTTTAATGATGTCTTTTCTTTTTCCATCACACAAAATAAAGAATATTTTGTCACAAAAAATGAAGAATGCCGATTTCTTAAACTTCGATTCGACATTTCGTATTTACCTCCCAATTTATATTATATTCGGTACCAGAAAAAGATGTTGTCTTTTGTTAAGCAGTGATTGGGTTTACTCAAACTTAACATTCATCATTAAATTTTTAAATATATTATCTTTTTGCTCTTTATTGAATGCTGTATCTTTAAATTGATAAATTAACTCAAGTAAAGAATCAAATTTATTAACATGTTTATATTCACAAACCCATCTTTCAAACTCATATTTACTTAATACTAAATAATTAGAAAAATGAGACAATATTTCAGGAAATCTTGAAACAATAATATACGTGAAATTATTATTTAAATCATACTTTAAGAAATTTGAAGAAAGATGTTTAAATCTTCTATTAACTTTCTTTTCCCATTTATTCTGTAAATAAATTAATCTTTCTTTTGTAGCTTCGAAATTTTGAAAATAAACATCCATAGGAAGAGAATGATTTTTAGCCTCAATAAGTATAAAATGATTGTTTGCTTCATTTAAGAGCACTAAATCTATATCGCCAATTTCATTTTTGCCCTCGTATAATTCAAGCTCTCTTTTAAATTCCTTATACCCTGCTTTTTTGCCAATTTCCACTAATTGATCTACAAAATATTGTGAATATCTTTTTTTATATATTTCTTTTAAGCCTTCTGATTCTAATAAACTGAAATGGGAATTAATAAATAAACTATCAAGTAATAATTCAGGACTAATTAAAAAATCTTCTCCTAATTTAAGTATTGGTTGTCTATTAAGGAGATGAAATTGTAATTGATACTCATCAAATTCCTCAATTTTAAAAGATAATCGATTCATTATAACCAAAATCTCTTCTCCAAGATCCCTAACCAATATTTTATTTTTAATTATTAAACTTAGTCCAAAACCTAAAATTGATTGATATGCATTTATATCAATATTGCCATTAGGATGAGTAATAAACTTACTATTATTTTCACTAATATTCTCATCAATTTTATCCTTAATATACAGGACTAAATAAATTACTCTATCTAACGAAATTCCAAATTCTTTTTCAATTAGATCTTTGTAAGGTTCATTTTGTTGTTTGAAAGAATTTACATAATTATCTATAGTTTTAAGATCACTTTTTTTTCTTTGGCTCTCTTTATCAAGCCTTGCTCCATAATATAAATATTTAATTAAAACCTCATCACTTTGAAGCTCTTTAAGATTCACGTTGATATCTTGATCCCTCTCACCATATACTTCAACTTCCTTTGCCTGACTCAAAAATGATTTTAACTCATAATTAAAATTTAAATGCAAAGCTGCCCCGATTAATAACTCAATTAATTTAGGATTAATAATTGGATCTTTTTCAGCTTGTAAAGATTCTTGAATTCCATATTTATAAATACATTGGATTAAATACTTATAAGCTTCATCTAACTGATTTATTTCTATCCTAATTCTTGGCAGGTCACTTGCTTTTATATTTTGTGTCAGAGGAATAATTCTTGAAAAATGCAAATGACTAATAAGAGCAAATAATTCTCCTAGTCCTGCTTTACTACAAAGTGTGCGAATAAAATCAATATCTTTTTGTATTTCACTTTGAACTTTTTTTATAGCTCTCTCTTTCATCATTGTTTTATTTTTTCAGGTTGAAAGTTATTGCTTCGAAAAGGAATAAAATTTATCAATTCTATAAAGAATCAGCCATTTATTTTTACTTTTGATTCCTACGAATGATGCAAAGGTCTCTTTTTTATCATCCCACCGCGGGTATCTTTTACGCTGTTCATCACCACAAAAGCATCGGGTTCTATTTTTTCTAGTTCGGTGTTTAACTTATTCAGTTCCAGCCTAGTAATAACGGTGTAAATAATTTCTACATCTTTGGTTTCGCCGCGTTTTCCATATCCTTTTTTTCCGCTGTAAATAGTTACTCCCCTGCCCATTGTACCAATAATCATTTGCCTAATTTCTTCGCTGCGCAAGGCAATAATGGTTACTCCAATGTATTCTTCAATACCTTCTATAATAAAATCGAGCGTTTTAGAGGCTGCTAAATAGGTAATCATAGAATACAGGGCTGCTTCTACTCCCAAGAAATAAGCCGCCGCTGAAAAAATGATTACATTAATAACAATGATAATATCACCTACCGTAGCCCCCAGTTTTCGACTTAAAAAAATGGCTAATACTTCTGTCCCATCAATGACAGCACCACCCCGTATAGCAAGCCCAATACCTGCTCCTAGAAAAAACCCCCCAAATACAGCAACTAATAAATTATCGTTGGTTACATTCGGAAAATGGACTAAGGCCAAGCAAATTGCAAGCCCACTAATGGCTAAAATAGTTTTAACGGCAAATTGCTTGCCCATAATCTTGTAGCCCAATATCATAAAAGGAATATTTACAGCAACAATAAGGACGGAAAGGGGTATGTCTGTTAGGAGTGATATCAATAAAGATATTCCTGTGGCTCCGCCATCAATAAAATGATTGGTTAACAGAAACCCTTTAAACCCGAATGAAGCTGAAAATATACCTGCTGTAATGAGTATAAAATCTTTGACATATCTTTTACTCATAATGAGCAATTCTCTATATCCATGTACTAGTTCGTAGTTAGAATAACCTTTTCTTTTCAGCCTTTTCTGCTTCCGTTTCAGGATGGTTTGAACGATAATTTGTTTTAAGAAGTGATGCATATTTTTTTATTCAATCTTTACAGGTTTCAATGTTTTTAAAAAGTAAGTTATGTTGTTTTTCAAAAATTTTTCGCAAAAGCATTTTTATTGGAAACAGCGATGCAAAATGGATGTTTTCTTCTACAATAGAGCCCTCACCTTCTGATTTTATAATAAAATTTATTTCAATTTTTGTTAATTTCATGATGGTTGCACGCATCACAATCCGCTGGTCTTTGTCATTGCCTTCTATACTTGCCCGGTAAATAAACGGAATAGGAATAAAACCCATCATTTTTAAGGTTTCATACACCCGATAGGTATTGTTTCCCAATGGTTCCATTTTACTGATAACGGGGTGCACGGATACAAATTTTTGCATATCCGTTAAATAATTAAAAATAAAGCTGGCGGGTTTATTGATTTTATAGGTAAGATGCATAGAGGTAAGAATGTTGCAAATTTACCTATATTCTGCAAGCAATCTGTTTTATGATTGTTTATTTTTTATAATAATATTTCTTTTTAAAGAGCCAGTTCCTACTATAAGAAGATTACACCTTCCAGGTTAGTTCTAGATACAGTTTCTCCACTTTGGTTCGGGCCCATGGAGTTTTGCGCAAAAAAGTGAGGCTCGATTTTATAGTGGGGTTGTTTTTAAAACAATTAATATTGACTTCAGATGCCAAATATGCCCACCCATACCGATCGACCAAATACTTCATCATTTGCTCAAGGGTAAGGCCATGTAAAGGGTTGTTTGGTTGTTTTTCCATGGGTTTTGGTTGATTCGTTGATTGGTGGATTCGTTGATTGGTGATTGGTGTTTGGTTGATTGGTTGATTCGTTGTTTGGTGATTGGTTGTTTGGTTAATTGGTGGATTGGTTGATTGGTTGATAACTAATTAACTATTCAACTATTTACTAATCAACTATTTAACCATCCTTCGTCTGCGCTCAGGATTATCTATCATTTTATACTAATTAACCATCCTTCGTCTGCGCTCAGGATTTGTTCAATCAACTCTTTTTCTGTCCTCTCGTTTTTGCCTTGCCGTATTTCAATTTCATTTGATCGGCCCGGGTTATTTTTATATTTACTTTTTTATTTTTCTCACTTTTTTCATGAAAAGCTTCGCCTTTATCAACTTTAGGGGACTTTACCTGTACGTTAGGCACCGTCGATTTTGGCATTTCATCCGGGGTCAGCATTTCTGAAATTTTAACTTCCTCAGGCATTACTTCCATGGGAATGCTATAATTCATAAAGCTTTCAATGGCCGTTTGAAATTCTTTTTCTTTTTCGGTTGAAAACGAGATGGAAATTCCCTTTTTTTCGATCCGGCCTGTTCTTCCAATACGATGCATGTAGTTTTGGGCCTCATCGGGCATATCAAAGTTGATGACATGAGAAACTTCTGAAATATCAATCCCCCGAGCAATAATATCGGTGGCTATCAACACCCGACA
Source organism: uncultured Flavobacteriales bacterium (assembly GCA_964403835.1). Classification (GTDB taxonomy): domain Bacteria; phylum Bacteroidota; class Bacteroidia; order Flavobacteriales_G; family JALEGO01; genus CAYOHR01. Next base: position 2,810 of record CAYOHR010000042.1, on the reverse strand, counting down.
ACCGCCTTCCTCAAATCGCTTAACTACCTCAAAACGAGCATTTTGCGATTTATTTGAGTGGATTACTCCGGAAATTCCTTCTATTTTTTTGTCTATTTCCTGAAATAACAAATCCGCCAATTTTTTGGTAGATACAAATACCAATACTTTGGTCATTTCTGCATCGTTTCGGAGTAAGTATTCCAGCATGTTTATTTTGGTATAAAAATTAGGAATATCATATCCTTTTTGAATGATGTTTTCTAATCGGGTACCACTGGGCGCTGCTTCAATTTTTTCTGGATTTCGGAAAAAAGTATCCATCAAAACTTCCACATCTTCGGACAAAGTAGCCGAAAACATTAAGTTTTGTCGTTTATTGGGTAATATATCCAAAATGCTGGTAATTTGAAATCGGAACCCCAGATTCAGCATTTCATCGACTTCATCAATCACTAAGCGCTTAATAGACTTTAATTTTAATGCTCCGTGCAGGGCAAGATCTAATAATCGGCCAGGGGTAGCAACTAAAACGTCTATTTTTTCGTTGACTAAAGCTATGTGTGTTTTGATGTTAGTTCCGCCATAAACACCGGCTACCACTACATTCATATATTTAGTGAGTGTTTTTGCTTCTTCTACTACCTGAACGACTAATTCGCGGGTTGGAACAATGATTAATATTTGAGGGTAGCGTTCTTTTGTATATTGCCACTGACGCAGGCACGGTAGTAAATACGCTATGGTTTTACCGGTACCGGTTTGTGCAATACCTACGACATCACGACCCGACATCATTACAGAAAATGCTTTGGCTTGAATGGTGGTAGGATGTTTGTATCCTAAATCATCTAAGGCTTTCCAAATGGAGTTATTTAAATTTAAATCGCGAAATGTCATAGAGAAATAGGTAATTTAAACAAAGGTAATGTTAATTGGTCTATCAAGGAAGCTGGAAGCTGCCAATTTCTTATTTTGGATTTTGTCCTTTTGCCTTGATGCAAATGGACCAAAAAATCAAGGCTGATTTCTTTTTTTGACAAAATGTATTCTTTCTTTTTCTCGCCTACCTGCCGGCAGGCAGGCGCATCCCAAGCCGCTCCTGCGTCGCTTCGGGGATGCTTTGTTGAGCCCATCACACAAAACAAAGAATATTTTGTTTCAAAAAAGGAAATAGGCCGTCCTTCTTTATAGAATGAGGTTTGCTATTATTTAATACAAACTTTATCTTATCTACTTGTTATTATAGAAGGAGAGAATCTTTTGTACAAAATTCATTCCCGTTAAGGTTGGTGCGTTTACTTCTTTGAGTGCTTCGGGGTTATCATTAAAAAAGGGAAGGGCTTTTTCTTTGTATGTTTTATAGTTTTCATCCTGATAGTACCCTGGTAGGGCTAAAACAGAAAGTTCATCGGTTTGAAAGTCTTTTCCATCAAATACGTACTTCAATTTTTTCACAAAAAAGTAGGTTTCTTTCGTTTTGGTACCCTCCTTTTCCTTTACCCGGGCCTCCCCCCAATACAACATCAGTTTTCCATTGGTAATGCGCTTTGCCAAAGTGTTTTCGATGGATTTTGCGGATGAATTGTAATAAAAAATAACGTTGTAATAGGTTGTATCCACTTTTAATTCGACCACATCAATAGCATCGATGGATAAAATAGGGCCATTTTCGACCAGGCGATAATTAATTTTTGTAAAATAGGATTTTTGATACGATACATCTTCAATCAATGCCTCTATGCGTTTGGAAGATACGTTATGTTTTGCGTTTTTTGTTTCAACCGCTTTGGTTAAAATATATCCTGCTTTAAACTCACTTGCATCCTGACTTTGTAAAGAGGTCGCGAGAAAAGAAAAAAGGAAAACAAATAAAATACTTATGCTTTCCTTTAATTTAAATTTTAATTTCATGTACTTATTAATATTAGGTTATATTTCTAAAACAGCCTTTGATAAATGTCTGCAAAACACACCCCTAACCCCTCTCAAGAGGGGAATTTACTCCAAAGAATTTCCTTTTTCATCAATAAAATAATACTCTAATAACTCATTCGCCGCGGATGATTTAATTGATATTACTTGTTTAAGGGCCCACATCCATTTCATTTTCACGGAAGGAAAACGGGCTATTAAATTTGATTCCATAAAAGGATGTACCACCAAGGTTACTTTTTTACCGGGATGATTATTGATGGACTTTTGAAGATCTACAAAAATTCGATCAATGGTAATGATGCTTGGTTCAATTTTTCCGGCACCTCCACAAGAAGGACATTCTTCTGTGGTATCAATGTTCATCACAGGTTTTATACGTTCGCGTGTAATTTCCATTAAACCAAATCGGCTTACCGGAAGCACGCTGTGTTTTGCTTTATCGGCAGACATAAATTCTTTCATTTTTTCGAGTAAAGCTTTGCGATTTTCTTCCGACTTCATATCAATAAAGTCAATCACAATAATTCCGCCCATATCTCGCAATCGGAACTGTCTAGCCACTTCTTCGGCAGCTTCTAAATTTACTTTTAAAGCATTGTTTTCTTGATTGGTGTCTTTTCGTGAAGTAACTCCACTGTTTACATCAATCACATGAAGGGCTTCGGTATGCTCTATTACTAAATAGGCTCCGCTTTTCATGACTACAAATTTACCAAACGAGGTTTTAATTTGCTTTTCTACTCCATATTCATCAAATATTGGCATTTGTCCTTTGTATAATTTTAAAATATTTTCTTTACCTGGGGCTATGTTTTTAACATATTTTTTTATTTCTGTCATAAGTTCGCTGTCGTTTACAACTATTTCACTAAATGAGGGATTAAGCATGTCTC
>CAYOHR010000041.1:0-19631 GCA_964403835.1 uncultured Flavobacteriales bacterium | reverse complement strand
TATCCTTGAAAATCCGGGAAAGTCTTTTGTTAATCTCAGTATTCATTGGTTTATCTTTTTTCAAACCTGCCGGTTTTTTCATTTAATTTAATTCTAAATACAACTGCCGAAAAACCTTTTGTATCTTCTCGGTGGCTTTTTCCAAAATCATGGCTTGGATGAGCTGTTTCGCTTGTCATTAGAGGCATCATCCGATCAATTAAAATCTTCATTGCCTTTTATTGTTCATTTGTATCTTTTAGTTCTTCAAATTCTCCCCAGGAAATTACACTTTGCCAGTTAGACATATTTTGCATTACATCAACTTCAAAGCATATTTGAGGATTTTTTCTCATCATTTTAATTTTCATCCCGTCTTTTGAGTGTCCATAAATATAGGTTCCGTCATATGCATAAGTAACAGGAACTACATATATTTTTTTGTCGGCATAAATACCAATTCTTCCTATGACTTCAGTTTTGAGCACTTGTTCTACTTGCTCTTTATTTAATTCTCCTAGCATGTTGTTTAAATTTAAAATTTTTAATAATTGTTTTTAGTTTTATACTCCAAATGGAAAGGTTTCGGGTACCTGTTGTCCATCGGGTTTAATATGAAGCGGGTGAAGTGCCTTTGTTGAATCGATAAAAATAAAGGCATCATATCGCATTGGTAAAATACTGGGCACATAATTGCCATATTGTTCATATTCAGGATGGTAAACCACCCCAATGGCTCTATGTCCTATATGTTTTCCAACAAAATCATTACTTTTTAATTTATAAAGCATCAGTAATTTATTTTTTGGGCCTTTTGCATGATGGAGGATGTGTTCCCAGCTCTCATTTATAGCAGATGGCACCGGCATTTTATGTATAACACCTCCCCATTCTCTAGATGCAATTACACTACCCTTGTAAGAGCCGAAACCTACCAGTACCACTCCATCCTTTGCATGTTTCTCTGTAACTAATTGACCCACATTAATCATTCCTTCCCGGGCCATATCTGTTGCGCGTGCATCACCAATATGGGTGTTGTGTTCCCACACAATTACTTTGGCATCTTTTCCATAAAAATTCATCAAGCGGTCCAATGTGGTTGTCATGTGCCTGTCACGGATGTTCCATGATTGTGGCCCGCCTTTAATCATGGCGCGATAATATTGTTCTGCATTTACGGCAACCAGCGCATTTTGTTCTGTGCTGAATACATTTTCATAATCAGAATTATATTGCGCAATTTTGCCTCGTATTTCACTCAGAAGATTAATTACTTCTTTTTCGCAGAGTTCCGGAACAATAGCGGAAGCTTTTGCATATGATTGTCCTTCGTGAGCCTTGTACGGTTCAAAGCATTCCACTGCTTTTAAAGCAACTTGTAATGTTTTAGGATCATTTTTTTTTAAGTACTCAACTATGCTTTCCATTGATTCCCATAAGCTATAGACATCAAGCCCGTAAAAGCCAATTTTCTTTTCTACAGATAAACCTAGGTTGAATTTTTTTAACCATTCAGCGAAAGCCACTGTTTCCCAATTTGCCCACATCCATGTAGGCCAACGATTAAAGGCATGTAAAACGTCTCTTGCATTTTTACCTGAATGTGGGTAATTTTTAATATAACGGTTCAGTCGATAACAGTCGGGCCAATCACCTTCAACAGCTATAAAAGAAAATCCTTTTTCCTCTATAAGGCGCTGACTGATTTTTGCCCGCCAGGTGTAATATTCATGCGTGCCATGTGAAGCCTCGCCTAAAAGAACATATTTTGCATCACCAATATATTTTATTAATGGATCAAGGTCGGAGCTATTGTTAAGAGGAGTTGATATATTAGCAATTAAATCACTTATATCAACAGTATCATAATTAGTAGAATGTGTTTCCATATTATTTCACAATTTTTAAACAAAAAAACAAATTATAAAGTGTGTAATAAATGATCAAAATCAGGATTTGCCTTGACCTATATCACCCAAAAAGAATGTGGCTGGAAATACATTTGTAATAAATTAATAGTTCAAAAATATTATTACTATATGGTATTTAATCAGCTAAAAAAGGATGTTTATATTCCTATTGGAAAAATTAAATTAGAAGGAGAGCTTATTATTCCTGAAGGTTCTAAATCATTGGTTATTTTTTCGCATGGAAGCGGGAGTAGTCGTTTTAGTACAAGAAATAACTTTGTGGCAAAGGAATTGCATAAGAAAAACATTAGTACTTTTCTTTTTGATTTGCTCACAAAAGAGGAAGATGAGTTGTATGAAAATCGTTTTAATATCGAATTATTGGCTGAACGGCTTGTTTTCACTACAAATTACCTTGAGGTTTTTTTGCAATTGAGGGAATTTAATATAGGCTATTTTGGAGCAAGTACAGGCGCTGCATCGGCTTTTCGTGCTGCTGCTTTTTTACCTGAAATAATCAAAGCGGTGGTTTCAAGAGGGGGAAGGCCAGATTTAGCAATAGATGTGGCTACAAGAATTAAGGCCCCAACACTTTTAATTGTAGGTGAACAAGATTATGATGTATTGGATTTAAATAGGAAAGTGTATGATATTTTAAAATGTGAAAAGAAACTTGAAGTAATTCCCGGAGCAACTCATCTTTTTGAAGAACCCGGAACATTATATAAAGCTGCCACACTTGCAGCAAATTGGTTTAACGCACATTTAAAAAATAAAAAAGAACAAACAGTAACTTTCAAATAATAAATTTATGTTTAAAAATAGGTATGAGGCAGCAAAGCTGCTGGCACAAAAATTAGAGAAATATAAAAATAAAGATGGAATTGTTCTTGCTGTTCCGCGGGGTGGAGTTCCTATTGGGTATGTAGTAGCCAAAGAACTTGGATTACCTCTAGAAATAATTCTCTCAAAAAAAATTGGTCACCCTTATAATCCTGAATATGCAATTGGTTCAGTATCATTACATGGAGTTATTATTAATGATAATTTGATTGATGTTTCAATGGATTATATTCATAAGGAAGCAGATCGGATTTTAAAAGTGTTGAAGGAAAAATTTAAATTGTATATGGGAGACCGGAAACCAACTGATGTTAAAAACAAAACAGTAATTATAGTTGATGACGGAATTGCCACTGGAAGTACCATTCTTGCAACAATTGATGCAATAAAAAAAAGTAATCCAAAAGAAATTATTATTGCTATTCCGGTTGCGCCCCCAACTGCAGTAAATAAACTTTCAAAATCTGTTGATGAATTAATTTGTCTGCTTATTCCAGAAAATTTTATGGGTGTTGGACAATTTTATTACAATTTCACACAGGTAAGTGATGAAGAGGTAATAGAACTTTTGAATGATGCTAATAAAGTTAAAAAAAAATTAGCCTAAGTTTCTTCAAAGCTTAATTTTTGCAAAAGTTATTTGTATAATTTATTGCTTTTTTTATTTTTAATTTTTCTGTTTTCAATTTATCAAAAAAATATTGATAATTAGATGATAATCATCATGCCTGAGGATTATCCAAAATCATATATTAGAAAAATAAAGTAAAGTAGCTTTACGAAAAGTAAATTATTCTTATAACATGGAGGAAATTATTATAAAAGAAGTTAAAACGTTGCATGACATAAAGCAATTTGTTTCATTTCCTCATGTACTTTATGCTGACAATCCTTATTGGGTTCCTTCAATGCGTGCCGATGAAATAACAACGTTAAGAAGCGATAAAAATCCAGCATTTGAATATTGTGAAGCAAAATACTGGCTTGCTTACAAAAAAGGGAAAATTGTGGGGCGAATAGCCGGAATTATTAACCAGGCTTATATTGAGAAATGGAAAAAAAAATATGTTCGGTTTGGATGGATAGATTTTATTGATGATATAGCTGTTTCGGAAGCACTCATTAGAATGGTTGAAGATTGGGCTGATAAAATGGGTATGGATGCCGTTCATGGCCCACTAGGATTTACTGATTTTGATCCGGAAGGGATGTTAGTTGATGGATTTAAAGAATTAGGAACCATGCAAACCATATATAATTTCCCTTATTATCCTGTTCATTTTGAAAAACTTGGTTATAAAAAGGATGTTGATTGGCTTGAATATGAAATAACTATTCCGGAAAAAATTCCAGGTAAAGTGGAGGAAACCGCTCTTATAGCAGAAAAAGAATGCCAGCTACATTACTTAAAAGTAAAAAAATCAAAAGAATTGTTGCCTTATGCCCGTGGTGTTTTTGATGTACTTAATATTGCTTATAAAGATTTATATGGTGTTATTACCTTATCAGAAAAACAAATTAATAAATATATTAAACAATATTTTTCATTTATTGCGCCAGATTATATTTCAATTGTGCTTGATAAAAATGAGAAAGTAGTGGCGTTTGCTATTAGCATACCTTCTTTATCTAAAGCGCTTAAAAAGGCAAAAGGACAGCTTTTTCCGTTTGGATTTTTTTATTTGTACAAAGCTTTTAAGAAAAATGATATTGTTGATTTATATCTTATTGGTGTTAATCCGGAATTGCAAGGGAAAGGAGTGGATGCAATGCTTATTATGGACATGGAAAAGACATTTATTAAAAATGGCATATTAAAAGCTATTACTCATCCGGCCCTGGAAGAAAATAATAAGGTACAGACACTTTGGAAACATTATGAAACCAGGCTTATAAAAAGGAGAAGATGCTATATAAAGATACTGAAATGAAACGGAACGAAGGAAATGATTTGAAGCTATTTTATTTCTCTTATTCAGAGTTTAAAGATAATTGGAAAAATGCATGGAGTACTTTATCTTTTAAGGTACAAGTATTGATTACTTCTGTTATTCTATTAATTCTTATAGTTTTTATTGAAGATTTTTTCTATTATATTCAACACAGGCCCGGTTATAGAATTAACGACTTTTTGCTGAACCGTATCCGTCCGTATAATATGTCACTTTATATATTTTTATTAATTTATTCAATTGTTATACTTAGCATTATCAATTTTAGTTCTTACCCTATTATTTTTCTGAAATGCATGCAAGCTTATAGTTTGCTTGTGATAATGAGAATTTTTTCTCTGTATTTATTTCCCCTGGAACCAGATTCATCCATTATCCTTTTAAGAGATCCCTTTGTAGATCGTTTTTTTTACAATAATGTTATTATTACAAAAGACCTTTTTTTTTCAGGGCATATATCCACAATGTTTCTTCTATCCCTGTATGTTTTTAATTCCCAATTAAAATATTTTTCTATAGTAATAACAATATTGACTGCAGTTTTAATGCTTATTCAACATGTTCATTACACAATTGATATAATTGCAGCCCCCATGTTTGCATGGGTATGTTATAAATTGGTAAGTTTAATCCCTCTTCCAATAAAAAAATGATCATTATCTTTTTTTTATAAACAAAAAAAGAGTATTGAAAATGATTTCAGTACTCTTCTTGAAGTAACTTATTAACAAAAGAACCTAGAGCTTTTTACACACCATTTCTGACCACATTGTCAGATGTTTAATTACTTGATAAGTAATGCAAAAGAAACTTTATGTATTCTGCTATTTTTTTTCATAGCCCAAACCTCCTACAACAAGTTTTAAATAAAACATGTTTAACCCAAAATCAGGGCCTCCCGTAACATCACCTCCCGAAAAAAGCCAATCAGAGGAGGGTAAGCTATATACATAACCAATTTTTAACCCGGTCATAAATCCGCCATAGGAGTTGTTTTTTTCATCATACTGAAGAGCAGGAATAAAATTTAAGTTTAATGACACATCGGCAACAAATCCTCCTTTATTAATGTTTATTTCTTGCCCCGGCTCATTTGCAATATTATTTGCTGATATACTTCTGTTTTTTGCAATTTGCAATCCAAATCCCGCCCCACCAATTCCAATCATCGGATAAATTTTAACTTTTTCTTTGTTAAGAATAAGGTATCCGAAATCAAATGTTCCTAATCCTCCTCCAAGATTTATTTTAGCACTATCTGTTTTAATTACATCTCCTATAATACCAAAACCACTTCCTCCAATAACAAAATTATCTATAAAAGCATGACCTGTTCCACCAACAAGGAGATGATCATTTTTAAACTTTTTAATGTTCGAAGGAACAAAAACATGCAATTTTGAAACATCCATATGTCCATATCCAATGGTAAAACCACCTCCCCCCATTGTTTGAACTGTACTATTTTTTTGAATTTCCTGCGCTTTAATACTAAATGCTAGTATAAGAAAAGCAACTGATGTAGTAATTTTTTTCATAATTTTTTTTAATACAAAGTAATTACTCCATGTTATTTTCTGTAATGACTTAAATCAAACGAATGATTGATATGTATCATTTTCAGTATAAATAGCAATACATTTTTTTGTAGAAAAATCTAATCATGAAAAAAATAAAATTTATTAGTGACGATCCTAGTCAAAAAGAATTTAAAAATGCGGTTCGAAAAAATGTTAATAATTATTTTACTGAAAGGGAAATTTCAATAAAAGGAAATACTGCTATGTTTATAAAAGCAATAGTAATGCTGTCTATATACATTGCTCCTTTTGTTCTCCTTATAACGGTACCTACTAATACATTAACTGCTTTATTACTCGTTGTTTTAATGGGTATTGGTGAAGCCGGAGTTGGTATGTCAGTTATGCACGATGGGGCACATGGTGCTTTTTCAAGAAAGGAATGGGTAAATAATTTATTCGCATCCACTATGTATATATTGGGAAGTAATATATTTAATTGGAAAATCCAACATAATATTCTGCATCATACATTTACAAATATTTATGGTTTTGACCAGGATATTGAAACAAAAGCAGTAATACGTTTATCTACTCACGCCCCATTAAAAAAAAATTCATCGGTTTCAGCATATCTATGCGTTTTTCTTTTATGGTCTTATGACCTTGTCAAAACTTGTTACAGATTTTGGGCAATTGATTGAGTATAATAAAGAAGGTATCACAGAAGAACAGCAGCGTAAACCTCAAACGGAGATTATTAGACTGATCATTGCCAAATTAATATATCTCTCCGTTATAATTGGTTTACCAATAGTGTTTTCAGATTTTAGTTGGTGGCAGGTATTGATTGGGTTTGCTATCCTTCATATTACAGCCGGAATTATTATGAGTACTGTTTTTCAGATGGCTCATGTTGTAGAAGGTACAGAACAACCGCTTCCGAATGCAGATGGTATTATTCCAAATGAATGGGCGGTACATGAATTACATACAACATCAGACTTTGCCAGGAACAATCTTTTTTTGAATTGGTATATAGGAGGACTTAACTTTCAAATTGAGCATCATCTCTTTCCAAATATTTGTCATATTCATTACCGGAAAATTGCGCCTATAGTAGAGCAAACCGCTCGTGAATTTGGATTGACCTATAATTTAAAACCAACATTTCTAAACGCATTGGCTTCGCATATTAAAAGATTAAAAACACTTGGCAGGTAAAATAGACTTTGCTGATGTTTTATAAAGTCTATTCATGAATAAATCATTTATTTTGACTTAACTTATTGTAATTGAGTTATTTATGTTAGAATTTCTGTTTTATCAATGAAGGTTGACAAAAATCAGTTGAATAATTGACTTGGGTCATTAAATAAAATATACCCTATAAATAGCTTTGTATTAATAAAACTATGTTAAACTTTAAAAACTTAAAAAAATGACACTATTAGTAAAAAGAAACGGAAACTTATTTCCAAAAGTAGTAAACGATTTGTTGGATGTAGAAACATTTTTCTCTCCTAATGTATTTTTTGATAATGCCTTGGATTTATCAGTAAAGGTGCCTTCTGCAAACATTACTGAAAACAATAAGGATTATAAAATTGAATTGGCTGCACCAGGTCTTGAAAAAAAGGATTTCAAAATTGAATTAGAAGACAAGGTACTTACAATCAGTTCTGAAAAAGAAGAGGAAAAGAAAGAAGACAACAAAAATTTTAAAAGAAGAGAATTCTCTTATAGTAGTTTTTCTCGTTCATTTCAATTACCCGAAGATGTACTAGCTGATAAAATTGATGCTAAGTATGAAAATGGAATTTTAAAATTAAGTGTTCCTAAAAAGGAAGTAACTGTTTCTAAACCCAAAAAAGAAATAACAGTTTCTTAAGCAGAAGGGGTTTATAAAAGTCAGCCCTGTAAGGCTGACTTTTTTGTTTTTTAATTAATTTAAATTAAAGTATATGAGTACATTATCTGTTATAAATGCGCCTAAAATAGCTCCTTCCGTATCATTAATTATTTCTGCCGATAAAAATTATCCCCGGTATAAGATACATGAAGAAAAATTAAAATCTATATTAAAAAATGTAGAAAAAAATTTGCTGGACGAATTTCCTGAAAGCAAAGCAAAAAAGGTCATAAAAAGACTTCATACACTTACTAAATCTATTGATCATAAGCAATTATCAAAAGGGATTGCCATTTTTGCTTCACCCGATTGGGGACGGGTAATTTATTTACCCTTTCCAGTAAAAGAAAAAGTGATTGTAGATTCTTCTTTTGAAATAAGGGACCTATTATATTCAATTAAAAACAGCATTCATTACCTGGTACTTCTTATTGACAAGCATCCTAAAATTTATTATGGTTATAACGACAAATTGGTTGAATCAAAAGTGAAGGAATTTTTATCTATTATAGAGGATGTAAAAAGAGACTATCCTTCTAGAGTTGCCAATTTTTCAGATCCTTCAGAAATAAAAAAAATAAATCATGAAAAGCATTTAAGAGAAATTGACAATGCACTTACAGAGGAACTTAAAAGTATAGACGTACCCATTATTGTATGTGGTGTAAAAAGAGCAATCGGTCATTTTAAAAAAATCACCAATAACGGTAAGCAAATAATAAATTATATAGAAGGAAATTATGCCAATAAATCTAAAGAAGAAGTATATAATGTTATAGAACCTTATATCATTGAAAAACTGGATAAGGCAGAGAATAAAATATTAAATACTCTCAAAGAAGCTGTAAATAAAAATGAATATGAGTGCGGAATTACAAATGTTTGGAAAGCAGCCAGGAAAAAGAGAGGTGGATTGCTTATTGTTGAAAAAGATTATGTGTGTCCCGCAAGAGTTGAAGAAGATAATGATACAATAACAATTGAAAATATTGATCTTTATGAACCACATGTATTGCAAGATGTAGTAGATGATATTATAGAACTTATTCTAAAAAACGGGGGAGATGTGGCTTTTGTAGATAATGAAAGGTTAAATGAGTATCAAAAAATAGCATTAATTACTTATTACTAAATTATGAAAACATTAAAAAAAATTGTAACCATTATAGCTATAATGGTACTTATTGTGGGCCTTTTTGCCTGGTATATCGGATATTTTAATAACATTAAAATAGAAGAAAAAAAGGAGGGCGGATATACCGTAATAGGAATGGAATTCACCGGTCCTTATTCACAGGCAGGAAAATTTATGGTTGATGTTGACAAAAAGTTAAAGGATGCAGGAATAGAATATACTACAGGATTTGGTATATATTATGATGATCCTAAAATAGTACCTGCTGAAAAATGCCGAAGTTTTGTTGGAGGTATTCTTGGTAAAAAGTATTTAAACAAAATAACAGATTTGAAGGCATCCGGATTTAAGGTTGATTCTATACCCCTTGCAGAAGCGGTAGTGGCCGAATTTCCAATAAAAAATAGTTTATCTTATATGATTGGACCTATGAAAGTATATCCGGCTATTTCAAAGTACATGAAAAAGAATAAATATGAAACGACCTTATCATTAGAAATTTATGATGAACCTCATAAAAAAGTTACTTACATTATGCAATACAAATAACTTATCCTAAGGGTAAAATTAGGATTCTTTTTTAGAATATTTCTACCATTTCCTTAATTTCTTCTTTAAATTTATCAATCAGTATTCTTTCTTTTTTGTTTATTTTTCTAAAAGAAACTGCAATTTTTTCAATTGCCTGAATTGATTTCTTAATAAGTACAGGATCAATCTCCATAAAATTATTATCAAGAAATGTTATAAATGAGTCGTATGCTTCTTGTACACTTATCTGCTTATTCATACATTCTTCAAATTCAAAATTAGTATAAAATGCCTGATTCATACCGGAAGAATCAGAGGTTGGCTCTAAAAAAGCCAAGTCTTTTAAAACAAATTCCTGCAATGCTTTTAGTTCACTTTTTTGAATTTTTTTATCAGCCATTGCAACTGCATATAATAGTTTTCCAAGTTCCTTATAAAACTCTTTAATGTTTAACGTTTTCATTTTATTGATTTTTATTAATTTGCTTAACCAGTTTAAATATTTCGTTTTTTAAATCTTTAAGACGCCTCTCAAACTGATAGAATTTAAATGTTAATTGTTCATGTATTTCTCTAAAACTTTCTTCACTTAAATATTTTTTTTTCAATAAATTGTTTAAAAATATTTCGTGGTGTTCTACTTCTTTTTGCAAATCATCCAGGTCTCCACCGGTTATGCTAATAAGTTCATTTTCTATTTTTTCAATACTATTTTTTGCATTAATAGGGATATAATTAAGGGTTTTAGTAACTACAAGTGTGTAAAAAAAAGCTGATTCATCTTTCCAAAACGCAATTTCATTTAACCACTCAATACTTTGTGCATGCAGTACATCTAATCCTGCTTCAAGCAGGTACATTGTTTTTGGTGTTGCTAATAGTTCCATGTTTATAATTGATTTAGTGATTGATTTTTTAATAATTCTACTTGCATGCGTGCTACGTTGGGATTGGATGACCCTCCATTCAAACATACCAACTGGTAAGCAAGAACAGATAATTTCCAGTCATACTCAATCCCATCGCAAGAGCATTTGTATATACGCCTGAAATTCCCTTCTAAAGGTATTCCAGCATGTAAACAAAGTTCCATGGCACGTCTTACGGCTTCATGAAATTCAATAACATCATCAAACTCCATTTTTTTTGCGGCCTCAGAAGCATAATAAATAATATTAAGTTCTTTTAGTTGCTTTTCAAATTCTTCAATAATTGAAGTTACGTAAGTTGATGTTGCATAAGTTTTAGTTGTTATTGGTTTCATAAAATATATATTGATTAATACCACAAATTTGGGCTGCGCATATTGTATATAAAATGATTTGGGTCAAACTGTTGCATGATAAATATCAATTCATAATTTTGAGGTAGTTAATCCGCTATATTTTCTTAATTTTTAGTTATAGATTTGTGTTATAAATAAGCGTTTTTTGATACCAATATGATATAAGTCATATCTCCGGTTGACTCCCCTCAGTTGCATTCTCCTGTTGGTTATGTTAATTTGAAATACAAAGATTAACACCTAAGTTATGAACTTTTTAAAAATAAAAACAACCTGGTCCAATGCAGAATTCATTGTATTAAAAATATGCATAGCTACGGCCTATATTTTAATCGGGATGTACTTTAATAATTTCTTTCGTTATTATTATATAATAGTTCTTAGTATCTTTATTGTCAGCGCTATATGGTCAGGGTATTTGTGGATAAATAAAATGAAACAATAAATGAAGTTAAAAGCATTTAATAGTCTTTTAATTGAAACAGGTGATTTATATCGCTTTGTGGTTAGATTCTTCCGGGAAGGCTTTAAGCCTAGGTATGAATTTGCTGAATTTATTCGGCAATGCTTTTTTATTGGTAATAAAACACTCCCTCTTGTTGGAATAACCGGATTTATTATGGGTTTGGTAATTACTATTCAGTCGCACCCTTCCATGGTAGCATTTGGTGCAGAATCATGGTTGCCATCTGTAGTATCCGTTTCGTTGATAAGAGAAATTGTGCCAGTAATTACAGCCTTAATATGTGCAGGTAAAATAGGCTCCGGCATTGGCGCCGAACTTGGTTCAATGAGGGTAACCGAACAGATTGATGCAATGGAAGTATCAGGTACAAACCCATTTAAATACTTAGTTGTAACAAGGGTTTTTGCTACTATGCTTATGGTTCCGCTTCTTGTTGTGCTGAGTGATACTATTGGATTATATGGGGCATATTTAGGGGTTAATATGAAGCAAGTGGTAAGTTTTCATCTTTTTACCAATCAAGTTTTCGAAAAACTTACTTTCGGAGATGTATTACCCTCCATTATAAAATCAATATTTTTTGGCTTTGCAATAGGCATAATTGGTTGTTTTAAGGGATATAATACAAAAAATGGAACACAAGGGGTGGGTAAAGCTGCTAATATGGCAGTAGTTACATCAACATTCGTAGTTTTTATTATTGATTTAATGGCCGCACAAATTGCAGATATATTTCACATTACATGAATTTGGAAACCACATACCAGGCTGAACCAGTTATTCGCATAAATGGCTTGAAAAAATCATTTGGGGATAATTACGTACTTCGTGATTTTAATATTGATTTAAAAGAAGGTGAAAATGTTGTGGTGTTGGGAAAATCAGGATCAGGGAAATCTGTTTTAATAAAGTGTATCATAGGTCTTATGTTACCTGATTCAGGAAGTATAAAGGTTTTTGGAGATGAAATTTCGGAGCTTTCGCATGATGAATTGGATAAAGTAAGAGTAAAGGTTGGATTTCTTTTTCAAAGTAATGCTTTATATGATTCTATGACCATTCGAGAAAATCTTGAATTCTCTTTAAGGAGGCATTGGATCAAAACAACCAAAGAAAGTGTGAATGATTTGGTAATGGAAGCATTAACAAACGTGGGACTTGCAGATACTGTTGACAAGATGCCCGAAGAACTTTCGGGAGGGATGAGAAAACGGATAGCCTTGGCACGTACTCTTATTCTTAAACCAAAAATTATACTTTATGATGAACCTACAACAGGTCTTGATCCTATTACCGGCAGAGAAATTAGTAATCTGATGTTAGAAATTCAAAAAAAATACAATACCTCTTCCATCATTATTTCACATGATATGAATTGTGTAAAAATGACCGCTAATAGAATTGTAATGCTTATTGATGGAGTATGTTACGCAACAGGTACGTATGAGGAATTAAGCAAATCAAACGATAAAAAAATTAAACAATTTTTTGACTAAAACCATGAAAGAACAGACAGTAAACAGAGCTAAACTTGGAGCTTTTGTATTAATAGCCACAACCTGCTTAATACTTGGGCTTTATTTTATAGGAAGCAAGCAAAATATTTTTCATTCAACCATAGATGTTAGCGCAAATTTTAATAATGTGGGAGGGCTAATGCCCGGAAATAATGTACGTTTTAACGGAATTAACGTTGGTACGGTGTCAAAAGTATATGCAATTGCAGATACGGCTATAAAAGTGGAATTCACTATTGATGAGGAATCAACAAAATTTATTATGAAAAATGATGTCGCTTCTATTGGTACAGATGGTTTACTCGGAAATAAATTAATAAATATTTCTCCTGCTAAAAAGGATTCGCGGCCTGTGGAAGATGGAGATGTGCTGAATGCGCTTAATCCCATTGAAATGGATAATGAATTACGTACAATAACAATAACAAATAGCAATTTAAGAGCAATAACTGATAATTTGAAAGGTGTCTCGGAAAAGCTTAATAATAATAATTCTTTGTGGGGTTTACTTACTGATACGGTAGTCGCTGAAAATGTTAGGAACGCCGTGGTGAAGTTTAAAATAACCAGTGATAATACTGCAATTATTACAGGGGATTTGAGTAAAATTGTTCAAGATATTAAAGCCGGGAAAGGAACCGTTGGCGCATTGCTTATTGACACTTTGTTCTCACATAAACTCAATCAGACAATTGTAAACATAAATTCCATTACCGATTCGGTCGCAATAATTTCAGGTAACTTCAAAAAATTTTCTGAGAAACTGAAAAACAAAAATGGGGCAATTGGAACCTTGCTTACCGATACAACATTTGTTCATAACCTTAACAAAAGCATGGAAAACATTAAGGATGGGGCTGGTAATTTTAACGAAAACATGGAGGCCTTGAAACATTCATGGCCATTTAAAAAGTATTTTAAAAAGCAAAAAAAGTCTAAATTAAAAGACAATACTAATGAAAATAAAAAATAATGTTTTTGAAAATTTAGCTCATAAAGCAACCGTTTTTAGTGGCTCAACCATTGCATTTATGATAGCCTTTTTTACAATACTTATATGGCTCATAACCGGGCCTTATTTCAATTTTTCTGATACCTGGCAGTTAGTAATAAATACAGGCACAACTATCATTACTTTTTTAATGGTATTTTTGATTCAGCGAATGCAAAATAAAGATTCAAGGGCACTGCACCTAAAGTTGAATGAATTAGTTGCCGCTCTTAACGGGCCAAGTAATCGTTTAATAGACGTTGAAAATTTAACGGAACAAGAGCTTGAAACCCTAGGGACCTATTATAAAAAACTAGCTGAAATGGCAAGAAAGGAAACAACACTTTCAGTTTCCCATTCTATTGAAGAAGCTGTGGAACTCCATAAATCCAAATACTCTAAGCATAAGAGGCATATTTAATAACAGATGCTCTTGGTTTATTTTGTGCTGTTGGCTATTATAGCAATCCCATACGTTTTACTTCTTTTTCGCAAAAGCTTTGAAGAAGGTACGATCTATTATCTCGATAAAAGGATTCATTAACTTATTTGATTAAATGCTAGTCGAACTAAAATGTGAGAATTGTGTAAGTTTTTTAATAATATATGTAACTATTTATGAGTTAATACCACCTACCTTTAAAACCTATTAAAAAATGATATTCTGAAGTTATATATTAAATACATGGTAAGCAATCGTTGTAAAATGGTTGTGAAAGAGGAGTTGAAAGCACTTGGCTTACATTTTATTGTGGTTGATTTGGGGGAAGTAGAAATTATGGAAACCATTTCTGCCGAACAACGCCAGCAAATTAAAACGGCCCTTTTTAATTCGGGACTTGAATTAATGGATGATAAAAGAGCCATGTTAATTGAAAAAATAAAAAATGTAATTATAGAGATGGTTCATCATACTCAAGAGAAATTACAGATAAATTTTTCTAATTATTTAAGTGAAAAACTCCAACACGATTATACGTACCTCGCCAATTTATTCTCTGAAGTACAAGGAACTACCATTGAGCAATTTATTATCTCACATAAAATAGAGCGAATCAAAGAATTAATCATTTACGGCGAATTAAATATTACTGAAATAGCTTGGAAAATGAATTATAGCAGCGTTGCGCATTTATCTAACCAATTTAAAAAAATGACCGGACTCTCCCCCTCTCATTTTAAACAATTAAAGGATAAAAAACGTAGCCCCATAGAAGAAATTGGATATGCATAAGTTAAATTTTAATATTTTATCCTATGATGTATAAACTGGGAAAATCTTTTGAAGATGAGCTGGTTGTAGTTCGTAAACAATTGGCTTATCAAAAAGAAGAAAAAGAAAAATTAGCAGGAGAGTTATTCATAGCTAGGAAAGAACTTGCTTTTCAAAAAAGAGAGCGTGGAAAAAGAGCCGAGGAGCTAGGTATTGCTAATATAGAGCTTGCTTTTCAGGATGATGAAAAAGGAAAACGGGCCGAAGAATTATTTATTGCCAATAAAGAGCTTTTGTTTCAAAATAGTGAAAAAGAAAAAAGAGCTGCTGAATCAGCGATTGCAAGCATAGAGCTTGAATTTCAAAACAAAGAGAAGGAAAGACGTGAAATTGCTAATAAGAAATTGGAGGCATTCAGTTATTCCGTAAAATTAGCTGCTCAATACTCTCGAAGCCTCATTGAAGCAAGCCTTGATCCGCTAGTAACTATTAATGCCCAGGGAAAGATTACCGATGTGAATGAAGCATCAATAAAAATTACAGGTATTACTCGTGAAAAGTTGATTGGTAGTGATTTTTCAAATTATTTTACTGAACCACAAAAGGCACATGAAGTATATAAGGAAGTATTTGCGAAAGGTTTTGTAGCTGATTATCCCTTAACCATTAAAGATAATAACTTGACAGATGTATTATTTAATGGGTCGGTTTATAAAGATGATGGTGGAAATGTGGTTGGTGCGGTGGTAGTAGCTAGAGATATAACAGAACAAAAAAGAATTGAAAATGAATTAATAGAAGCTAAGGTATTTGCTGAACTGGCAACGGGAATAGCTGAAGAAGCAAAAATTAAAGCTGAAAATGCCGTAAAATCGAAACAGCAATTTTTATCTAACATGAGTCATGAAATTCGTACTCCCATGAATGCTATTATTGGATTTACGAAAGTTGTTTTAAAAACAGATCTGACCAATAAACAAAAGGAATATTTAAATGCCATAAAAATGAGTGGCGATGCTTTAATTGTTCTCATTAATGATATTTTGGATTTAGCAAAAGTAGATGCCGGAAAAATGACTTTTGAACAAGTGCCTTTTAAAATTCAAGCATCTATTTCATCTATGATTCATTTATTTGATACAAAAATTCAGGAAAAAAATATAGAATTAATAAAAAAATATGATCAGTGCATTCCTGAAGTAATTGTGGGTGATCCCGTTCGTTTACATCAAATTATTTTAAATCTGGTTAGCAATGCAGTAAAATTTACAAACCAGGGTAAAATTACGGTAAGTACTGAATTAATTTGTCAAGATGAAAATCAGGTAAAAATTAAGTTTTCTGTTATCGATACAGGTATTGGAATCTCTGAAAATAAGATTGAGCATATTTTTGAAAATTTCCAACAAGCATCTAGTAATACATCTAGGTTATATGGTGGAACCGGCTTGGGTTTAGCTATTGTGAAACAATTAGTTGAATCGCAACAAGGAACTATTGAAGTAAAAAGTGAAATGACGAAGGGTTCTACTTTTAGTTTTATTTTGCCTTTTCAGAAAACAAAACTAGGTTCAGAATTAGAAAATGTGACGTTTGAATTAGATCAAGAAATGAAAGATATTAAAATATTAGTTGTAGAGGATATTGCTCTGAATCAATTACTTATGAAGACATTGTTAGATGATTTTGGGTTTGAACGAGATATTGCATCCAACGGTAAAATAGCGATCGAAAAACTGTCAAAAAAATCATATGATATTATTTTAATGGATTTGCAAATGCCAGAAATGAACGGTTTTGAAGCTACAGAATATATTCGAAATACCTTAAAATCTAAAGTACCTATTATTGCTTTAACAGCTGATGTTACTACAGTTGATTTAGCTAAATGCAAAGCAGTTGGAATGAATGACTACATTGCAAAACCCATAGACGAAAGATTATTATATAACAAAATAATAAGTTTAGTAAAAAAGACGGTTATGATAAAATCAAATGAAAATATAACAAATGCGCTGGAAAAAGTAAAATGTACTGATTTAACCTATTTAGTTCAAAGAACTAAATCTAATCCAGTTTTAATGAAGGAAATGATTTCTTTGTATTTGGAACAAACTCCACCTTTATTGTTAACCATGAAAAAAAGTTTGCAAGACCAAGATTGGGATTCATTATACGCCGCTGTTCATAAAATGATTCCTTCTTTTTCAATTGTTGGAATAAATAAAGAGTACGAAGAGATGGCTAAAAAAGTACAAGAATTTGCTATTCAGCACCAACAAATTGCTGGAATACAAAGCTTGGTTTTGCAATTAGAAGACGTTTGCACTCAGGCATGCAATGAGTTAAAAGAAGAGTTTAATAAAATTAAAATACGTATGAATGAAGAATAAATCAATCGCAGTCGGCGAAGTAGAACCTATAAAACTTTTTTTAATAGATGATGATGCTTTGTTTTTAAAATCACTGGAAATAGAATTTTTAGAGCATGCCAATTTTAACATTGAAACATATGCAACGGGTGAATTATGTATGAAAAATTTAAAGCATAACCCCGATGTTATTATTTTAGATTATCATTTAAATGGAATTGTAAAAAATGCCATGAACGGAATGGAAACTCTGGATAAAATTAAGGCATATAATCCTGATGTTCCTGTAATTATGTTGTCTTCACAAGATAAAATAGATGTAGCTATTCATTGCATGCATCACAGAGCTTTTGATTATGTTGTAAAAAGCGAAACAGCTTTTGTACGGTTACAAAAAATTATTATCACTATTTTTAAATATAAAAAAATGGAAAAGCAGTTAGAGTGGTATATGGAGAGAATGTAGTATAATTGGAAATTGAAATATAAAAAATTTTAAAACCAAAAATATGTGTTTTTCGGCCGAAGCAAGTTTTACAGCCAGTGCAGTTTTAGGAGTAATAGGGGTAATCACAATAAAAAAGGCAAAAGAACCATCTCAAATGGCTTTTGCAAGTATCCCGCTTCTATTTTCATTTCAGCAATTTACCGAAGGCATGTTATGGTTAGCTTTATTAAATAAAGAATTCGCTTTTTTACAATCTATTGCCACTTATTTATTTTTAATAATAGCTCAAATTATTTGGCCCACGTGGGTTCCTCTTTCTATTTTATTTCTTGAAAAAGAGATCCTGCGTAAAAAAGTGTTGTATATTATTTTAGGCATGGGGGGCATTTTGTCTCTGTATTTAACGTATTGCTATATTTTTTATGATATTCAGGCGGAAATAAGTGATCATCATATTAATTATAATTTGAATTTTCCTCATGAAAAAAACTTTTTGTGGTTAAGTGCTATATTTTATTTTGTTCCAACGGTTATTTCTACTATTGTTTCGAGTGTTAAACGCATGCAAATTTTAGGGATGATTGTTTTAGTTTCTGGCCTGTTAACTGGCTTATTTGCATTAAAATATTTTATTTCAATTTGGTGTTTTTTTGCAGCAATCATCAGTGTGTTAATTTTGATGATTATTACTCAATTGCAAAAAAAAAACAACCAAAAGTTTGGGGGTGGCTTACCGGCCACAAATTAAGAGAAGACTTTCTTGATCGCCAATATCTGCGGTAAATCATACTATTAAAGCAAAAATAAGGGCTCAATTAATGAATGTGTGAATCATGTAAGATTTATCACTATTTATATAATAAAAAGAGCTATTCTGTTATTTATAATTGTAGGGAGTATCAACTCTATTAAAAATTTTGAAAAATGAAAAAACTAATTGTAGCCCTAACATTAACAGCTATTTTGACTATAGGAGTTAAGGCTCAGTCCGATACATCTATAAATAAAGTAACTCCACCTGATTTTGATAAAAAAGATAATCCCACAGATAAAACAAAAGTGGATGTCAACAAATTAAATCAGGAAATAAATACACCTATTAATCCTTATAAAACTAAAGATAAATCAACCAAAAAAATAAAACCAGATGGTTTTATCATAAAAAATGGTAAAATCATGATGAGGAAACATGGCAAGGTTACGACATTAAATCAACAAATGACCTTAAGTGACGGAACGGATGTCATGAACGATGGAACGATTATAAGGCCTGATGGAACAAAGGAAAAATTGAAAGAAGGGGATTATATGGATTTGTCGGGTAAAATAACCATTTCTAAAAGATCAAAAAAATCAAAATAACCTATAATTAAAGCAGATAGATAGGCTCTAAAATTATATGGATTTTAAAATAAAACATTTGGTTCCACTTTTTAAAACAACATTTAAAGAGTGGTACAAAAAAGACCCTTTCCAGCAAAGTGCTGTTATTGCATACTATTCTATTTTTAGTATACCCGGGCTATTGGTTCTTATTATCAATATAATCGGGTA
>CAYOHR010000040.1:17660-20172 GCA_964403835.1 uncultured Flavobacteriales bacterium | reverse complement strand
AGCCATTAAAGAAGCAAAATTATTAGGCAATATTGATGTGATTGCTTCATCCGAAGACAAAAACTTTAGCTATATACCTAAAGGATTTACCATCCCAAACAATGCTGATTATTTGCATTTAACATCCAATAATACTATTTACGGGTCTCAGTATCAATCCTTTCCAAAATCACCCATACCCGTTATTTGCGATATGTCGTCAGATATTTTTAGCAAAAAAATAGATGGAAACCAATTTGCTTTAATTTATGCCGGTGCACAAAAAAATATGGGTCCTGCCGGAGCCACTGTTTACGCCGTAGATACGCGCCATTTGGGCAAAACCGGACGAAAAATTCCATCCATGCTCGATTTAAATGTTCACATACAAAATCAATCCATGTTTAATACCCCTCCGGTATTCCCTATTTATGTGTCTATGCTAACCATGGAATGGATTAAAAAAATGGGCGGTGTAGAAGCTATGGAAAAAAGAAACCAGGAAAAAGCAGCTATTCTATACAATGAAATAGATCGCAATTCACTTTTTGAAGGCATTATTGCCAAAGAAGATCGCTCTTTAATGAATGTAACCTTTAAATTAAAAGACGAAGCACATAAAGCTGAATTTGACAAGGCATGGAAAGAAGCCGGTGTGCGCGAAATACAAGGACATCGTTCTGCAGGAGGTTACCGTGCATCTATTTACAATGCCATGGAAAAAGAAGGTCCATTAGCATTGGCAGCAGTAATGCAGGCCTTTGAGAAGAAATTTGCTTAATATTATTTTCATTATCCATTTTCAATTATCCATTATCCATTCAATAAAAAATGATCAAAATATTAGCCAACGACGGCATCGAAAAAAGTGCCCAACAAGAATTAGAAAAATTAGGATACACAGTTAGTACCGAAAAAGTTCCTCAACCCGATTTAATAAAGGCAATCAACGAGCTGAACTACCAGGTAGTACTGGTGCGAAGTGCCACCAAAATAACCAAAGAAATCATTGACTCTTGTCCAAATTTGCAACTCATTGGTCGCGCAGGTGTAGGCATTGACAATATTGATGTAGAAGCAGCTAAATTAAAAGGAGTTCATGTATTTAATACACCTGCCTCTTCTTCGGTTTCGGTGGCTGAACTGGTTATTGGTCAATTATTTACCATGGCTCGCCAGTTACACGAATCAAATCGGATGATGCCGGAAATTGGAACTACTGATTCCGTTGCTACCGGGTTTGAAACCCTCAAAAAAAACTACGGCAAAGGATTTGAATTACGCGGTAAAAACATTGGTATTATTGGTTTTGGACGAATTGGACAAGAAGTAGCCAAATACGGCGTTGGCCTAGGTATGAAGGTTTGGATTTACGACACCAATAAAACAGAAGCTAAAATTACTCTGTTATACAACGATATTTCAGTAACACTGCCTGTTTACGATTTTGAAACCGTGATAAAAAATGCTGATTTTATTACCTTGCATGTACCTAAACAAAAAGATGGTAAAGCTGTAATTACAAAGGCAGAAATAGAAAAAATGAAGCCGGGAGTTTGTTTAATAAATACATCGCGTGGCGGATTAATTGATGAACAAGATTTAGTAGCTGGTTTAGATGCCGGAAAAATTAAAGCAGCTGCTTTAGATGTGTTTGACAATGAACCTACTCCAAAAGAGTCTTTATTAAAACATCCTAAAATATCCTTAACACCCCACATTGGCGCTGCCACTATTGAAGCACAGGAACGCATCGGAAAAGAGATTATTGAAAACGTGGTTAGTTATTACAATGAAAAATTAAGAATTAAGAATTAAGAATTACATAGTACTTAGTACAAAATACATAGTACAATCAATATGAAAGTCGTCCCCTTTAAAGCCATTCGTCCGGTTCGCAATAAAGCGCATTTGGTAACCACGCGTTCATATATTTCTTATACTCAAAAACAATTAAGTCAAAAGTTAGACTCTAATCCGTACTCCTTTATACACGTTATTAACCCATTGGGAGCCAATCCGGGTAAAATTTCACTCACCGAAAAATTTAAAAAAGTACGCGAGAAATTTTGGCAATTTTCAAAACAGCAAATTTTTCAACAAGAAGAAACCTTAACCTATTATATTTATCGCCAAAGTCATCCAAATACATCAAACCCGGCCCTAAACGAAGGCAGCTTTACCGGCATTATTGCCCTGGCATCGTTAGAAGATTATCAAAATAATTACATTAAAAAACACGAAGAAACGCTATCGGAGCGAGAAGAAATGTTTGTTAACTATTTAGAAATCACCAAAATAAATGCCGAACCCGTCCTATTAACCTATGCAAAAAATGAAAAAATTGAGCAGGTTATTACAAAATATGTAAAAGAACGCCCTGAATACGAATTTGCCACCAGCGATGAAGTAGAACACGAAGTCTGGCTCATTCAAAAACAAGAAGATATAAATACCATTTCAAAGGCTTTTGAAGCAACAAAAGCGCTGTATATTGCTGATGGGCACCACCGGACAGCCTCTTCGTACAGTT
>CAYOHR010000040.1:3674-17650 GCA_964403835.1 uncultured Flavobacteriales bacterium | reverse complement strand
ACAAAAAAATTAATAAAAAACCGTACGAGTACTTTTTAACCTATTTATTACCCGATGATCAGCTCAAAATAAACGGTTACCACCGAGCCATTAAAATAAACGAATCCAAAGAAGAATTTTTGAAGAAAGTAGACGATTACTATTCAAAAGTAAACAAGGCCGAAAGTGAAATAGAAATGTATATCAACAATGCATGGACGTATTTAAAAAGAAAAAACAATACCAAACAAAACCTGGCGGTTGAATATTTCACCGAAAATATATTGCTTAACACATTAAAAATTAAAGACTTACGCAAGAACAAACAAGTAAAATACATGGCCGGCACCGAGGGCAAAAAAGCCTTGGAAGAAATAGTTAACTCAGGCAAATACGACGTTGCTTTTTATTTAAATCCCATCACCGTAAAAGAACTCATGTCCCTATCCGATAAAGGCATTAGTTTACCGCCTAAAAGCACATGGATAGAACCCAAATTAAGAAGCGCACTGGTTATTTATAGCTATGAGTGATAATGGATAATTGACAATGGACAATGGATAATTGTTAATGATACAATGGTTACCCGCTTTTTACCTACTTTTGCAAAAAAAATATTATGAAAAAAATTACATTACTTTTTATTGCCGTTCTATTTTCAAGCTTCTCTTTATTGGCTCAAACCAATTCAGAGATCAAAATTATCAATCGTTCTCAATGGGATGTAGATAATATATACATCAGCTCGGTAGATACCCAAACCTGGGGAGAAGACTTATTGGGAAGTGATGAAATATTAGCTCCCGGCGAAAGCATTATTATTGTGGCCGATTGCGATGTGTATGATGTAAAATTAGTAGACGAAGATGACATTGTTTGTATCTTAGAAAATGTGACCATTTGCAACGAAGATGGTACCTGGTTAATTGGTGATTTAACCAATTGCAAACAAGAGTAATTGCTTATAAGAAAATTCATAAAAAGGAGAGCTTAGGTTCTCCTTTTTCATTTAAGGAAGTATGTATAAATGAATATTTTACTACTTTTACGCTCTAATGAATTTAAAATTTCTCTCCTCTAAATATCTCATATATAGCGTTGCCATTCTTGTTTTTTTATTGATTATTTTCATAAAACCATCATATTTATTTGATAAAAAAAAGGAAGCGATTCAACAACCTGTAAACAACATCACAAAGGAATATAAAGAACATTTTTATATTCACGAAGACAGCCTCCATTATTACCTGGGAACCATTTCTCATCAAAAAGAAAAACCCAATGTTATCCTTGATAAAAAAGATTCCTTAAAAGAGATTAAAATCATTTCTTTAACCACTACCATTCTCCCCTTTTTACAAAAACTGGGCAAATTAAATCATGTAATTGCCATATCTGAAATGGATTATGTGCAAGATTCCGCCCTGGTAAAACAGTTAAAGCAGCAAAACGCGATTAATTTAGGTCCACACGGCGCCTATTCATACGAAACCATCATTAACCTTAAACCCGATTATGTAGTTTTATCTTGCGATTTTGATTTTGAGGCTCAGCAAAAACTAGAATCCTTTGGTATAAAAACGCTTTGCCTAGATGAATACAAAGAAACCCACCCATTGGCCAGCGCTAAATGGATCATTTATATTGCCAGTTTATTCCATCAACAGAAACAAGCCCAAACCTATTTCGATTCCATTGAAGCCCGGTATGAGCGAACTCGAAAAATGATTCCCCCTACAACCGTAAAACCTGTTGTTATGGCCGGTGAAGAAATTAACGGACAATGGTTTATTCCCGGTGGAAAAAGCGTCCTTGCCCAATTGATAAAAGATGCGGGCGGCGAATACCTCTGGAAAGATAATACCCAGGAAGGAAGTTTTCAAATATCGCTGGAAGAAGTATTATCAAAAAACGAAAAAGCCCAGTATTGGCGCTATGTATACCATCATCCCGAAAAAGAGTTTAATTACGCGCTACAAGTTAAAAACCATCCTAATTACCAATACATTAAATCATTCAAAAATAAAAAAGTGGTGTATTGTAATACCTTTTATGCCGATTTATTTGGGAAAGCCTTATTAGAACCTGACCAGGTTTTAAAAGATTGGGCAAGTATTTTACATCCTACCGTTTTTAAATCTCAACCAAATAAATACTACCAATTTTAACATTCTTCCGGACCGATAACAATCCTTTTTTAACATTTGTTAAAAAAAAATAACATCTCCAATCTCCTTTATTTACTAAGCATCCCCTTCTTTTTATAGAAAAATATTCAGATAAAATGTAACCTTATTTTAACACTTTGCGTAACAGGGTAAAAATTTAGCAACTTGAAAACAACTCTATTTTTACTTTTTGTCCCAATATCCCTATTTGGCAATTCATTTATCACCACTTGGAAAACAAATAATATAGGCACTACTGCAAGTACTTCTATTACCATACCCACTACCGGAACAGGTTATAATTATGATATAGATTGGAACAATGATGGCGTTTTTGACGAATTTGGAGTAACTGGCAATGCAACGCATGTTTTTGGATCGGCAGGTACTTATACTATACAAATCAGAGGTGCATTTCCACGCATATACTTTAATGATTTAGGCGATAAATTAAAACTCATCAATATTAACCAATGGGGTTCTATTGCATGGAGCAACATGGAAAACGCCTTTAAAGGTTGTGCCAACCTGCAGTGCACCGCTACCGATGCGCCAAATTTAAGTGGGGTTACCAGTCTTGCAGGTATGTTTACAAACTGCACCGCTTTTAATGGAAACATTTCTTCGTGGAACACCCAAAATATAAATAACATGAGTGTTCTATTTTCGGGCGCTACTTCTTTTAACGGAGACTTAAGTCAATGGAACATAAGTAATGTATCAAATATGGCCTGTATGTTTTTAAACTGCGCCGCATTTAATCAAAATATAGATAACTGGAACACCGGAAATGTGACCAATATGGCTTCTATGTTTAATGGCGCAAGCAGCTTTAATCAAAACATTGGCAGCTGGGATACAAAAAATGTAACCAACATGGCTCAAATGTTTGCTTTGGCTTCTTCTTTTAATCAAAGCATCAATGAGTGGAACACGTCAAAAGTAACAAACATGGCGTTCTTATTTCAAGGAGCAAAAGCCTTTAACCAAAACCTGAATAACTGGAACACATTTAATGTGACCGATATGAGATCCATGTTCAGCGAAGCCACCGCTTTTAATCAAAATTTAGGGGACTGGAATACATCTTCTGTAACAGATATGAATAGTATGTTTAATGAAGCAAAATCTTTTAATCAAAACATCGAAAACTGGAACACAGCTAACGTTACCAGCATGAAATCTATGTTTAGCGGAGCCACTGTTTTCAATCAAAACATAGCTAATTGGAACACATCTAAGGTTACCAATATGTCATACATGTTTAACAATGCCAAAGCTTTTAACCAGGATATCACCGCTTGGAACACCGGAAAAGTGACCGAAATGATGTTGATGTTTGCCGGAGCACATGCCTTTAACCAAGATATCAGCAAATGGAACACCGAACAGGTAACTACCCTGTTTTCTATGTTTTTTAATGCTAAAGCCTTTGATCAAAATTTAGGAGCTTTAAATATTAAATCGGTAACAACCATGAGCCAAATGTTCATTTTCTCAGGCTTATCTACCGCTAATTACGATCATACTTTAATGGGCTGGAAAGCACAAAATGTAACCGGTGTAAAATTATCGGCCGATGGGTTAAACTATTGTTCAGCCGAATCTGCCCGTGATTCTTTAATCAATTTCTATGGTTGGAAAATTACCGGAGATGCGTCAAAATGTCCATTACCCATTGAATTAGTTTCTTTTTCAGCAATCTTAGAAGACAAACACGTTGATTTAAGCTGGGAAAAAAGTAACGAGTTAGATCAATATTTTATTGTCGAAAAATCAATCGATGGTAAAACCTGGTCTTTAATTGATTCAGTGCATTCACAATCTGTTTCCGACCTTACCTATAACTGCTTAGATACCAACTTAATCATAGGCAATAACTATTACCGTTTAAAACAAGTTTATTCTAATAAAACAGAGTATTCTCCTGTTAAAACCGTGTTTTTAGAGCCGAAAGAAGTTGAATTAAGTGCTGGTTTTAAAGTGTTCCCTAATCCAAGCAACAACCAACCGGTTTATATTCAAAATAACTGGAAATTCGGACCCTTTGAACAACTGATGTTAGAATTTAGCGATATTCAAGGCCATGCTATCTACTCAGAAAAAATAACCACTGATATGTTTGGTAATTTTTTACTCCCAATTAGACAACAAAAATTATTAACGGCTGGTTTTTACGTTATTAACATTACCTCTAACAACCAGCATTTATTAAGCCAAACCTTAATTATTAATGGAATTGCCAAAGATTAATATTTAAATCATTTCTTATCTTTGAAATTCTGGACTCAAAAAAATTATATCACGTCTTTATTATCCTAATAATAGGCCTGCTTATCTTATTTTTGATCGATATTAAAGTGGGAGCCATCAACATCTCTTGGCAACAGCTTTTTCAGTCAAAAGACGAAACCCTTCAACTTATTGTACATCAGCGCATATTAAGCTCCTTTACCGCAGCCGTAGCCGGATGTTTTTTATCCCTTTCGGGTTTATTATTGCAGGTATTATTCCGCAATATTTTAGCGGGCCCTTCTGTGTTAGGTATTACATCGGGTTCCAGCTTTGGCGTTGCCTTTTTTATGTTTTTAATGAATAGCCTTTTGGGCGTTTCCTACTTCTCCGACTCGTTTTCACTTGTTTTATTTGCCCTCGCAGGCTCTTTTATTACCCTGCTTTTGCTGGTATGGGTTTCTAAAAAAATAAACTCCTCCTCTACCCTCTTAATAATTGGCTTAATGCTCAGTTTTGTCTACTCGGCCGGCATCGATTTATTGCGCTTTTACTTCGATAAAAATCAATTACAGTTTTTCTCGGTGTGGAACATGGCCTCGTTCCAGTCCTGTACCTGGCACCAGTTTTATATCTTGCTAAGCCTTTGTTTGCTGGGGCTTTTCATTAGTTTATTCACCCTAAAACAAATGGATATATATATGTTGGGTGATGATGTTGCCCGGTCTATGGGTGTACCCATTCAGCGTTTTACCTCGCTCATCCTGGTTTCGTCGGGTATTATGGTCAGTGTTATTACAGCCTATTGCGGCCCCGTGGCCTTTATTGGCTTAGCCGTGCCTCTATTAGCGCGCCTATTGGGCTTTTCACCCTTCTACCGGAGCAATTTCTTCTTAGTAATGCTCTTAGGAGCCATTTTAAGCATACTTTGCAACGTTATAAGCAAAAGTATTATACCGTCTCAAATCGTGCCCTTAAACTCCATAGCATCGTTAATTGGCATACCCATCATTTTATTAACGCTTGTCAAAAACAAAACGCTTGATTAGTAATTCAAAAATAGTAGCTTGGGCGTGCCCTCGCCTTTTGGGCTCGGTCGGGCTATCTGTTGCAAGTCCTCCCATAAAGGAAGTTTTCAACTCCTTTATGGTGTGGGCTTTTCACGTCTATCCCTCACGCAGGTTTTCAAAAGAGGCTTTAAATCATAACGTATGATCCAACTTCAAAACATACATATAGGTTATGCAAACAACGTTTTTATACAAGACATTAACGCATCTATACAACCCAATGATTTTATTGCCCTCACAGGCCGCAACGGAAGCGGAAAAACCACCCTTTTAAAAAGCATAGCGGGTATTTTACCGGTACAAGCAGGAAGCATTTTATTAGCCGGAGAAAACATACAATCGCTCTCAAAAAGCGAATTAAGCAATAAAATAGGTTATCTCCCATCGCGCATTAGCCACTTTGGGAGCCATACCGTCAACAGTTTTGTCGCCCTGGGGCGCTATTCGTTTACCAATTTTTTGGGCCAGTTAAAACCCGAAGACCTTCACATCATTCATCAAACCTTAAAAACCCTGCACCTCGAAGCCCTGGCCGATAAAAAAATGACCGAACTCAGCGATGGTCAAAAACAAAAAGTGTGTATTGCCCAGGTACTGGTGCGCAATTGTAAATATTTATTGCTCGATGAGCCCCTCTCCTTCCTCGATTACGAAACCAAAGAAGAAATATTGCAGTTTTTGAAAGATTTATCTGTTTCGCATGCCCTCGGAATTCTCATCTCCATCCACGACAAAGCCCTGGTAAAAGACTATTTTAAAACAGAATGGCGGGTCGAAGAAACGCGCTTAAATGTGCATAGCTTTACTTAGAAAACAGTGACTATTTCCCTTTTGGTTGCTGCATTTTATTCATTCCATCTAAATACTCTTTATACGAAAGGTATTCGTTAGAACCAAAAAAGGTCAAAATGCCTAAAAACGCTTCTTTTCCTTTATACCCCGGAAAAATAGCTGCTCGCTGCATGTTTTCATCCATAATAACATACGTAGGGTAAGACATTTTACTATCTAATATCGACAAAGCCAAGGTATGTGTTCCCTTTTGACCCGGCTGCCCAATATTATAAAATTTATGCCCGTCATAGGTAATGGTATCGCGCATTTCGGCATTTAATTTAACAGCATAATAATGGTCATTCATATATTTCACCACAGCTGGATCAATAAATGTTGATTTATCCATCTTTTTGCACCATCCACACCAATCGGTATACACATCAATAAATATTTTTTTAGGCGCAACTTGCCTATTTTTAATAGCTTCTGCATTTTCTTTAAAGAATTTTTCACGCTCGGTAACGGCTTGTTGCCAAGTCATCCAAGTAATTTCTTGTGAAATGCCTTTCTGCACAAACAAAAAGAAGGCAATAATGGATAAAAGGGTATATCTATTCATACATCAAAAATAAACAAAAAATAATAATGGGCGGGACCGACCTTCAAGCATTTCCTGTAACCTATTCACCGCAAAAATGAATAACTTAAAAAGCATTTAGTAAGTTACCCGAGAATCATTTAACTTTACACCTAGAAATGAATTCACAAAAATCTTTATCAGAATTAAATGAAAGTGTCAACACATCGACACATCCTAATTACTTTTATCGATTGCTTAAATTTATAGGTCCGGCCTATTTAATTAGCGTAGGCTACATGGATCCCGGTAATTGGGCCACAGATATTGCCGGCGGAAGCAAATTTGGTTACCAATTATTATGGGTTTTAGTATTATCCAATATTATTGCCCTTCTATTTCAAAGTTTTTGTATAAAACTAGGTATTGTCGCTAAGCTAGATCTGGCGCAGGCATCGAAGCGACAATATGGAAAAGTCACCAATTTTTGCTTGTATATATTGGCCGAATTAGCCATTGCAGCCACTGATTTAGCCGAAATATTAGGTATGGCCATTGGTTTAAATTTATTGTTTGGCATGCCCATTTTATATGGCGTTGCTATTTCTGTTTTGGATACTTTTTTAATCCTCTATCTTCAAAAAGCAGGCATGCGCAAATTTGAAGCGTTTATTATTGCTTTAGTAGGAGTTATTGGGGCATGTTTTTTAATAGAAATGATATTTTCAAGCCCCGATGGAGCTTCCATACTTATGGGCCTAAAACCAACTATTCTCAGTACGGATGCCTTATATATTGCCATAGGTATTATTGGCGCCACCGTTATGCCTCACAACCTTTATTTACATACGGCTTTGGTACAAACCCGAAAAATATCGTCCGATAAAAAATCGATCAAAGAAGCCATTAAATCGAATATTATTGATACGTCGGTGGCCCTTAATTTTGCGCTATTTGTCAATGCTGGCATCCTTATTTTAGCTGCTTCGGCTTTTCACAAAAATGGAATGTTCGAAATTACCGAAATTCAAGATGCTTATCGCTACCTCGAACCCATGCTGGGCTCTAAATGGGCGCGTATTTTATTTGCTGTTGCTTTAATTGCTGCCGGGCAAAGTTCTACGCTTACCGGCACATTAGCAGGACAAATTGTGATGGAAGGCTATTTAAACCTGCGTATACAACCTTGGTTGCGGCGTTTAATAACCCGACTTTTAGCCATTGTACCGGCCCTTATTTTTATTTATTATTTTGGCGAAACCCATAGCGGACAATTATTAATATTAAGTCAGGTAATGCTGAGCTTACAATTGGGTTTTGCAGTTATTCCGCTGATTCACCTAGTCAGCAATAAAAAACTGATGGGCGATTTTGCCATTGGGCTTTTTTCTAAAATAGCTGGCTGGGTATTTGCCGGAATTATTGTTTTTTTAAATTTGAAATTAGTGATCGATAAATTATTAGAATGGAACGCCGCCGGAGCCGATACCCTATGGTATAGCCTGGCTTTGGTTATTTTGGTTGCTGCCTTGGTTTTATTAACAGTGGTGTCTTTAAAACCTATTATACAAGGCATTAAAACCAAAAAACACGACTTTTTACACGGAAGTATTAAACACTTTCATTTTTCCAATGAACATGCGATTTACAAAAATATTTGCATTTGTGTCGATTTTTCGAGCTCCGACGAAAAAGCCATACAAATGGCGCTAAGTATAGGAAAAGAGCATACGCATTATACCTTAATTCACACAGTGGAATCAACGGTTGCCGGCTTTTATGGAAACAGGGCCGAGGACCAGGAAGCGCTGGAAGATTATAAACATTTAAAATTGTACCAGGAAAACCTGGTTAAACTAGGTAAAAAATGTGATATCCATTTAAGCTACGGAAATGCTAAAAAAGAGATTCCGCTTTTTATCAACCAACACAGCTTTGACATTGTTATTATTGGCAGCCATGGCCATAAAATGATACACGATTTAATTTTTGGCACCACCATTTCAGCCATTCGGCACCAAATAAAAACGCCTTTGTTAATTGTGTAGGCATAGGTAATAAGTAACCATAATTTTGGTTCTTCTAAAATCTCGGACATAATTTTAACTTTGTAATCTAAACCCATCCACATGAATATTTTCATTAAAATTTTACTCGTATTAGCAGGTATTATAGCCTTAGTCTTAATTATAGGACTTTTCATGCGAAAAGAATATAATGTTCAGCGCGAAGTCATCATCAATGCTCCCCGACAAAATGTTTTTGATTATTTAAAACAACTCAAAAATCAAGATAATTTCAATAAATGGGTAATGGTTGATCCGGGCATGAAAAGAGAATTTAAAGGAACAGACGGAACCGTTGGTTTTATTTACGGATGGAACGGAAATGATAGAGCAGGCGAAGGCGAACAAGAAATTAAAGCCTTAGAAGAAGGAAAAAAAATTGAAACAGAAATTCGTTTTGTGAGACCTTTTGCAGGAGTTTCTTATGCAAACCTGGTTACAGAATCTGTATCTGATAATCAAACAAAGGTAACCTGGAGTAACGCCAGTACAATGAAATATCCATTGAACATTTTATTATCCATGATAGAAAAATCGCTGGCGACAGACATGGATACAAGTTTGTCAAATTTGAAAACCATTCTTGAAAAAGAACCACAACCCTAAACAAAACAGGGGTCGTTATTAAGAATAGGAATGCCTACTCTCAACAATAGTGATGTGACAATTCAAACCAACAAAAATGGTGGAAATTGTGGCCTTAAACATTTGCCAATCGTAGACGACGCTAACCGTTGATAGATTAGGGTGCGCCCCTGCCTGTCTCATCTAGTATTGAGCGCTTCGATAAACCCAGAAAGCCTTATATACAGCGGTTTGTTATTCATAGAATACTTCGACAGGCTCAGTAATCAGGTGGTAGTTTTACTTTACCAGACTTCCTTCTCCAACAAAACGCGCTACTTTTAAACAACCACAAGGCTTTCCTTAACTTATGTAAGAAATTTTTTGTAGCTTTAACAAGCTTGTGTCTTAAAGCAGTCCCAAAATTTAACGTACATTACACAAGCATAAATGATTAATAAATAATGAATGATAAAAAAATAGTCAATATTGGAATTGCTTTTGTTACAGGTCGTTTACTATTTCAAAATGTATTGAAAACCTATATTAACAATTGGGTTGAACACGGATTAATAGAAAATAGAAATGTAAGAATTCACGTTCTTGTATCTTACGATTTACGTTATAAGAACACCAATACCAATGATTACAAAAAAGTACCAAAAGAACTACAAGACCTAGTTGATTCAATACATTTTTATGGCACAAAAGAAGTTAATGAAGAAATAGAACTCTTAACAAAAACAGACAATACAATAAGTGCAACCGACTGCCAATTAATTTTTGGCGAAGGATTTGCAAAAAAAAGAAACATAGTAACTTATTTTGCCATAAAACTAAAAATGGATAAATTACTTTTCATTGACGATGATGAGTATCCATTAGCCACCTACCAAAACAATAATGGCAAATTATTATGGATGGGACAAAGCATTTTAAGCACCCATTTAAAATTTAATGATGATGCCGACATAACTCACGGTTTGCATTGTGGCTATATTTCGCCCGTTCCATATTTAGTATTTAATGATATTCTGACTGAAAACGATTTTAAATTATTCATTGAAGCCCTAAGTAACGATATTATTACTTGGGATAAATTGAAACAGGTCATTATTAATCAGAAAGGCGTAACCTATTCAGATGAAAATATTTTGACTAACCAGCCAACATACGAGGTTGAAGAAACTAATGGAATGAAATTTATCTCAGGGGCAAATCTTTGTTTTAACTTAAAAAATTACAGAAAATTTCCACCATTTTATAATCCTCCTGGTGCAAGAGGTGAAGATACTTTTATGAGTACGGCTTTAACCGACCTGAAAGTTGTAAAAGTACCTTGTTATGCTTTTCACGACGGCTTTTCTATGTATAACAACTTACTAAATGGAGTTTTGCCTATTGAATTGAAACCAATAGAAATTACAAGTAATGAGATTTTGACACGTTTTATCAAAGCTACAATCGGCTGGATTAGGTATAAACCCTTACTAATTTATATAACAGAAAGAAATAATTTCGAAGCAACAATGAAGACAATGGAGGATAACTTAAAATATACCATTCCAAAATTGTGTGCCTATTTTAAAACAGAAGAATTTAATAAAATTATAGTTGAATTTAGTAAATATAGAAAGAATGTGAAAGAGCATTTTAATGACTTTGAAAAAACTAAATCTACTTGGACACGCTTACTTAAGAAAGCTATATAATGTAAATACCTGCCTATGATCTGAGTAGGTTCTTTCTTCTTCAATCTTGATACAATAGCGCAGTCGGTTTGTCAGGTATATGTGAATAATATAACTTAATAGTTTAATTATATAAAACATATGCTTTAAATAGTGTTCAACTTAGTAATTTACACCCCTTAAACAGTGAATTAATGAAAAATGATTTTTGCGAGATCTTTTAATAGACTGCAAAAAATCGAAGGAATTTTTTACTCAGTTTGAATTTTCGGGTAAAAATTAAGGAAAATATGAATTTACCAACCTGGTTTAGAAATATTTCAATCAAGAACAAACTTTACTTTGTAGGGAGTGTGATAGGTGTGCTTATTGCCATAGAATTAAGCACCCTGGTATTTTCCGTTCATGTACTTCCTATAGCCATAACCGTTGAAATTGCTGGATTATTGATGATCCTGCTTATCAACAATAATATTTCTAAAGATATTAGCGAAATACTCAAAACCTCTAAACAGATAGCCCTTGGAAATTATTCAGCCAAAGCACCTGTTTATTCCCATGATGAAGTAGGAAAGCTGGCACAATCTTTTAATACAGTAACCGGCAAAATAGAACAAGACAATCATAAACTGAAAGCAGCCGATAAAGAATTAGCAGAAATAGAAGGTCAGTATTTAAAAATATTTGAAAACAATCCTATTCCCATGACCTTTAGTGAAATTGGAACTGAAAAAGTTACTTACGCCAATAATAATTTTTACAACTCTTTTAAATATACCAAGGAGGAAGTAATAGGTCACACCATAGAAGAGTTGAATTTAATTTCACCCGAAGAAAATCAAAGACTCATCCCTATCATTATGGGTCACCTCAACGAAACCCGTACTATTGAAGAATTGCAGGCATTACCCCCCGAAGAAACTTTGGAATTGCTTCAAAGGTTGAAAGAAAAAATGTTTAAAAATGGTTTTGAGGTCAAATACACCAGAAAAAATGGAGAAACATTTTATGCGATGGTTTATTATGAAATTATTGAAATAGGGAATAAAAAATATAACTTAACCTGCTATAAAGATGTATCTGATCGCAAACAAGCAGAAGAAATTCTTAAAATTAAAACCAAACAAATTGCCGAAGCCAATAACGAGTTGATATACGCAAACCAAACACACGAATATGCCGAGGAAACAGGTCTATTTGGTAGCTACCGATACAACTTTAATACCCAAAAAATCACCTATTCCAATAATATGTATCGGCTACTTGGATATGAACCAAATGAATTTGTCCCTAAAGCCGATAGCTTCATGAAATTTATCCATCCCGATGATTTAGAATATGTATCAAAATCGACCAGTGAAATAATTTTAAACAAACACCTTACAAAATGGGAATACCGCATTATTCGAAAAGACGGCAGAACCATTAACGTGCGAGGAACAGGGAAATTTATAAAAGAAACAGATACCATCACATTTATGGTTGGTATTATACAGGACATTACCGAACAAAAACAAGCAGAAGAACGCGCCCAAACTTTAATAAAAGAAAAAATTAAAGCCGAAACAGTCGCTCAAAGTGCCGAAAATGCCATGCGGGCAAAACAGCAATTTTTAGCAAATATGAGCCACGAAATTCGCACACCTATGAATGCTATTATCGGATTCACAAAAGTCATGTTAAAATCAAATTTAACTGAAAAACAAAGAGAATATTTAAAAGCCATTAAAGTAAGTGGCGATGGATTAATTGTATTAATTAACGATATTCTCGATTTTGAAAAGGTAAATGCAGGAAAAATATCCTTTGAAAAAAAGCCTTTTAAAATGGGTACATCTATCTCATCTATGCTGTTTTTGTTTGAGACAAAAGCAAATGAAAAGAATTTAGAATTGATAAAAGAATACGACAATAAAATTCCGGAAGTATTGCTGGGCGATTTGGCTCGTTTACAACAAATTATGTTAAATTTATTGAGCAATGCATTAAAGTTTACATCCACAGGTAAAATAACAGTAAGCGTGCGTTTACTAAAGGAAGATGATGAGAAAGTAACCATTGAATTTGCTGTTACCGATACCGGAATTGGAATTCCCGAAAACAAAATAACAACCATTTTTGAGAGCTTTGAGCAAGCCTACGAAAATACCTCCAGAATGTTTGGAGGAACAGGCTTGGGACTTGCCATTGTGAAACAATTAGTAGAACGACAAGGCGGAAACATTACTGTAAAAAGCAAAATAAATGAAGGCTCTACGTTTAGCTTTACTTTAAATTTTGAAAAAACAGAAATAGAAATGGGATATGACCAGGATAATTTCATGGAAGAAACAGAAACAGAAACCGTAATAGTATTGCCCGATAGAGAAATTAAAAACTTAAAAGTATTAGTGGTGGAAGACAATGCATTTAACCAACTATTAATGAAAACCATTTTGGAGGATTTTGGGTTTGATCGTGATTTTGCGCAGGATGGAAAAATAGCCATAGAAAAATTTCAATCAACCCATTTTGATATTATTTTGATGGACATTCAAATGCCGGTAATGAATGGATTAGAGGCAACACAATACATTCGCAATAACCTCAATTCTAAAGTTCCTATTATGGCTTTAACAGCCAATGCAATTCCCGAAGACATTGAAAAATACAAATCCGTTGGAATGAATGATTACATCGCCAAACCTTTCGATGAGCATTTATTATACTCTAAAATTATTGATTTGGTAAAAAATACCTACGTGTAAATATCTATGGGAAAAATATTAGATTATTAATTAGGTATCGAAAAATAAAAAGTAGCTCCTTTATTCACTTCACTTTCTGCCCATATCCTACCTCCGTGTTTTTTT
>CAYOHR010000040.1:0-3664 GCA_964403835.1 uncultured Flavobacteriales bacterium | reverse complement strand
CCTTCAAATTCATCCTGAGAATGTAGTCGTTGAAACACGCCAAATAATTTGTTATAATAACGCATATCAAATCCCGAACCATTATCTTTAATGCAATAAATAATTTCTTTTTCTTTTTCCTCACCCCAAATTTCAATAATGGTTTGAGGTTTATTTTTACTATATTTTAAAGCATTTGAAATAAGATTGATCCAAACCTGCATCATGGTGGATTTCTCTACGAATGCATTGGGTAATGATTTTAAAATAAATTGAATTTGCCGTTCTCCGTGTGATTTGGAAAGATCTTCCCAAACAGTATTTACAAGCTCATTCATGGATAGGGCAACTTTTATCAGTTCTTTTCGGCCCAGTTGTGAAAACGAGAGTAAATCATCAATTAATGAACCCATTTTAACCCCGTTTTTTAATACTATGTTCACAAGGCGCTTGCCCTCATCATCCAGTTGATCGGCATAGTCTTGCATAAAAATATTCATGTAACTGTTTATTGATCTTAAAGGTGCTCTTAAATCATGCGATACAGAATAAGAAAACGAACCAAGCTCACTATTAGCAGTTTCTAATTCACTGGTTCGGTCTTTCACCATTTGCTCCAAATTTTGGTTAAAATCACTTAAGCTTTTTGTTTGTTCCTCAATTTGAGCCACCATCAAATTAAATGTATCCGTTAAAGACCCTACCTCATCATCACTCAATTTAACGGCACGAACCGAATAATCTTTGCGACCGGAGATGACCATAGCAGTTTCTTCCAACGCTAATATCGGAGCTGATATTCTTTTTTGAAGAAGACGAGATAATATAAAAGATATAAAAAATGAAATAAAAAGGATTATAATTACAATAATGCCATACAGCATAAACCTCTCATATATTGCTTCTAAATCTGATTTAAGATACAAGGTTCCTAAGCGTTTATCTCCTTCCATAATAGGCTGAAATCCTTCTAAAAAAGAACTTGTAAATTG
Organism: uncultured Flavobacteriales bacterium; assembly: GCA_964403835.1. Classification (GTDB taxonomy): domain Bacteria; phylum Bacteroidota; class Bacteroidia; order Flavobacteriales_G; family JALEGO01; genus CAYOHR01. The sequence continues at coordinate 2,693 of CAYOHR010000040.1, read as the reverse complement.
GTAACCATTTTTTCCGGGTTTGGGTGGAAGAATATTCAAATTAGTAGTATCCGTTGAATAAATGCAAAATATATTGCCCTTTGAATCATATATACCTGCTTGTATAATATGAGGTTCTACTTTTAAGGCACTCAATATTTCTTCTGCTTCTTCTTTATTCTCAAAGGCGATTGCAGCAGTGCTGTTTCTTGAAATTATTTCACCAAAAGCAGATATCTTTTGAAGATTTCTTTCCCGGAACGAATAATATTCATATATATAAAACGAAATACAAGTTATAAGTACCACAATACCACTTACGAGCATAATTACCCTCATAAGTTTATTTTGTATGGATACTTTTTTTTGTGTCATTTTTTATCCGTTGTTACAATTTGGCTAAATTTAAGCAGCTTTGAACTTACCACAAGGTCTTCCTCTTTAGCAGCCTCTAAATTAATCTCAATATTTACTTTATCGTTTTTAGTATATAACCTTACCATTCCTCCAAGTTTTGAGAATCGATTAGCATCGCTGATAGTAAGTATGTTTTTACCTTTTAATTTTTCAATGATATTCTCGATAACTTTTTTATCACTTGAATTAATATATAAAATATGGCAATTATGAACCTCCTCTACATTTGAAAAGTGTTTTATTACTAAAGGGTGTTGCTTCATCTTTTCTCCTGTAATTAAATCCTGAAGATAGTTTCCAAATGGATCTGGACCAAGTATGCCTATAACAGCGGGAGATTGCGCATTGAAAAAAGAAGTGGCGGGCCACTCCACAAACTGAGTAAAATTAAATACAAAAGCAGCCTTTATTTGATATTCTCTATTAGAAATTTGGGCGGATAAAAAAACCGCAGAAAATAGCAAGAATAAACATGCTCTATATATATTTTTTCTTAAAACCGACATGCTATTTTTCCGTATACACTGCGCTGGATTTCACGAATGGGTGTTGATGCCTTAAACTCACGATGCTGATTGTACAATAAATTTTGTCCGACAACGCTTACTTCTAAATATTTGCCAATTTTCCATCCTAGTCTTAAATCTAAACCCGTATAAGCTTCTACAAGTGGTTTGGGTAATGCCCCTACATAACGTACTACCGTACCAAATTGCAAATTCCCTGGGAGTTGGATATTAGATTGAATTAAAAGCTGGTGCTGAGGATCATTGCTTTCGGCAGTAGCCTTATTTAAATCTAAACTACCTGGTTTTACCACTAATTTCTTTTCAAGATACGTGTATCCACCACGAAGGTTCCACCAAGTGCTTACCTGCGCATTTGCAGATAATTCGGCACCATACGTTTCGCCTTTAACTCCGTTACCAAACGTGATAGGATAACCAAATGGTCCTGCACCAGCCTCAGCGCTGCGGATATAATCATACATATTATAAAATGTAGATATTGAAATAGAAACTTTTTTTGTAACCTGAAAACGTTCACCTAATTCATAAGCAATTACGGTTTCGGATTTAAAACTATCGCTGCCCATAATAAACGGAAAAGTGGGTGTCAGGTATGCAGCAAATTCACGATCAATTCGGGAAGGGTTTCGGACTGCGCGGGAAACAGCAGCCCAAATGGTATGCTGCTTTGTAGCTGTGTATGTAATACGCGCATTAGGTTGATGCTGAATTTTAGTATACGTATTATATTCCAATTTTGAACCCATTGTAAAACGCAAGCGATCTTTAATTATCATACCATCATATTGTAAAAATCCACTATAAAGATATAATGTCTTATCCCCAGGAAAAAACCCAAATAAAGGTAAATTAGTTACTTTATGGTTTATCATGCGAAAATTACCCCCATAAGTAATGGTATGGATTTGGCCAAGTTGAAAACGATTTTGCCACTCTATGTCATATGTTTTTAAATCTTCCGTAAAGTTATTTCTAAAATCGCGAAATGTATGGTCATAAAAGCCTTGCAATTGAAAACTGGCTCTGTCTGAAACTGTGTGATTCCAGCGCACCACAGCATTATCCCCTCTTGCAATAATAGTTTCAACAGTATCCCCATCCGGATTGGGTCGATCATAATACGTATTAACTTGTAAGCTTATTTGGTCTTTTTCAGTGGTGTAATCAGTACGAAACCCACCTTGTAACATGGACCACTGGTCTTTTGCACTTTTGCCAAGCGTATCTACTGTATTAGCCAATTTATAACCCGTACCATATACTCTGTAAGTAAGTTCTTTAGTTATATTACCTCCGTAACGAAGACTTCCTTGTCCAGGCATAGTATTACCATAAGCTCCTTCAGCATATAATCCCTGGGTTTTAGTAGTACTTTTCGTAATAATATTGATCACCCCATTTACTGCATTTGCCCCCCATAATGTTCCGCCGGGACCACTAATTACTTCTATCCGATCAACATCCTCTAGCATAACATTTTGAACATCCCAAAATACTCCACCGTACATGGGTGTATATACTGTTCGTCCATCAACAAGAACTAATAATTTATTGGCAAGCACATTATTAAAGCCACGTGCGCTTATTGCCCATTGACTTGCATTAACTTGCGCTACCTGTAAATTTGCTGCCAGCTTTAATGCTTCAGAGAGTGTTTTAACACCCGCATTCCGAATATCGTCACCTAAAATAACCTGAACGGCAGAGGCTGCTTCATTTAATTTTTCAGGATGTTTTGAAACAGAGGTCACTTCAATATTCATTAGG
>CAYOHR010000039.1:10584-21232 GCA_964403835.1 uncultured Flavobacteriales bacterium | reverse complement strand
CTATCGTTTAAAACAAACTGATTACAATGGGAAGCAAGAAAGTTTTAAAATTAAAAGCGTTAATTGTATGTCTTCTTCCGCAAATGATCAAATTGTTGTTTACCCCAATCCGAATAAAGGTAACTTTTTAATAAAAGGTCTTAGAGCCAACCAAGAAGAAATAACCATTTTTAATTCGGTAGGTCAGGTCGTATTTAAAAAGACTTCAAACGAGGATGATATTATTGATATTCAATTAGATACAAAAACAAATGGCATTTACATTTTAAATATCAATTCAGAAACCACGCAGTTTGTTAAAAAGTTAGTCGTTGAGTAAATACCTAATTCAAATATTAACTACCTATCTTTCTACCAATTCTAATTCATTGATAATGTGCTTACAATGTGCATAATTATCGATAATAAATAGAATATATCGAATATCTACGGCAATGTTTCTGCATATATCTTCTTGATAATAAATATCACTCATGGTACTTTCCCAACTGCGATCGAAATTAATTCCAATTAAATTCCCCTTCGCGTTTAACACCGGGCTTCCAGAATTACCCCCGGTGGTATGATTAGATGCCGTAAAGCACAAATCCATAACCGTATCTTTAAAATAAGGGGCAAATTTCTTTTCTTGCATTATTTTTAAAAAGCTTGGAATAAGCTGATACTCAGTAATATTTTTATTAGTAGAGGCTGTTTGAAGCAAGGAAGAAGAAGTGGTTTGCATGGCGCTTTTACCCCCACTAAATAAATTGTAATTTTTCACTTTTCCGTAAGTCACACGTAAAGTGCTGTTTGCATCTGGATAAAAGGATTTATTTTTATCTAAAGCAAGTTGGTACTTCATATAATCACTTTCTAACAGTTCTATTTTATCTCTCAAATTTTCAAACTGTTTATAATAAGCCTGTCGTTCAGGATTAAAAAGAGCTGTTAAAAAGAGAATATATGGGTCTTTTTCGAGCATATTACTCAATTTTTTAGTCTTTTGTATCAATTTTTCATCAAAACCTAGGGTAAATATGCTTTTATTATAAATTTCGTCGGTTAGGGCATCTATATTATTTTGATAATTTACATTTAAGTAATGAATAAAGCCTTGCTTTACCACGTTGGTATCTTGTGATACGTATGATTTTATAATACTTGCAAATACTTGTTTCTCTAAAGCCAAATTTTTATTAACAAGCAAAATTGAATGAATTTCTTTGATGGTGGTTTTAATAAGTGAATCCGTTTTGCTGTTTTTATAAGTATTCATATAAGCTATTAATTTATTTAGCTTTTTCTGACTTTTCACCACAGGCAATAAGGCGTTTAACTCGGTCATATATTCTAACTCATACGAATACTTCCGATAATTTTCATACCCGGTTTTTAAATCTCTAAATATACCTGTATCCATATGTCTTTCTTGTGCATATTTTATTAGATTTTGATCATAATTTAATTTTATTGCAGCAATATTTACTTTTTCCAAGCCTATGTTTTGTCCAATCATTTTTTTATAATAATTGCTAACTCTGTTATATTGATTGGTATAGCGAAGCATGTCCACCTCACTTTTATCCATATACGACTTTAAAATATCTAAATACTTAGCACGTAAATCAATTTTAATAGGATTGGTTACTTCTGTTACTTGTTTAACGCCTTCCGCAGATAAATATTCAGTTGTATGCCCCGGAAAACCATATACCATGGTAAAATCGTTTTCTTTTACCCCACCAGTAGCAATTTTTAAATGTTTTTTTGCCTGATAAGGTCTGTTTTTTTTACTATATGGTGTGGGATTATTCAAAGAATCGGCATAAATTCTAAAGACCGAAAAATCAGCCGTATGTCTTGGCCACATCCAATTATCATAATCACCACCATAATTCCCTACACATAAAGGAGGGGCTCCGACTAAACGTATGTCTTTAAAGGTTTCTAAAAGAATTAAGTAATATTCTTCTCCATTATAAAAGGGTTTAATTTGAATATCAAATTTGGTTGATGCTTTATACTTTTTTTCAAGATTTTTGAGATTAGACTCGATAATACTGTCTCTTTTTGCTGCTGGTTGAATAGGATCAGTTCCTTTTAAAACAACATCTGTAACTTTTTTAAATTCGCGAACAAAAGCTACTGTTAAGCCAGGGTTTTCAAGTTCTTCTTGGTATGAATTTGCCCAAAATCCTTTGGTTAAGTAATCATTATTAGTATCGCTATGCGCAACAATACTGGAATATCCACAATGATGATTTGTAAAAATTAATCCATCTTTTGATACCACCTCTCCTGTACAGCCTCCTCCAAATAAAACTATGGCATCTTTTAAACTTAGCTCATTTTCTGAATACAAATCTTCTTTGGATAATTCAAATCCTAAACTTTTTAAATGCTCAATATCCACTTCAAAAGGAATACGCATTCCTTCTTCTGCATTAGAGAATAAAGAAAAAAGGATAGAACTACATAAAATAATACTTTTTTTCATACACATCATTATTACAAAGATTATACCAACAATACTAAGAATTATTTTCTTATACCCTACTTAGTTAATCTTAATTTAATTTTAAGTTAAAATACGGTCTTATTTTGTTTCTTATATTTGAATTGCATTTTGAAAAACAAAAGCTACATACCATTTCTTCTTTTTCTTATCCTTCCTATCTATTCTTTTGGGCAATTATTAGTTATCAATGAATTATCTCAAGGTACAGGTACTTCCGAATATGTCGAATTGGTTGTAAACGGCACTCCTTCTTGTACACCAGGAAATTGTGTTGATTTACGAGGAATTATTTTAGATGATAATAATGGTCATTTTGCATCAGGAGTAGGTGTAGGCATAGCCCCAGGAGCAATGCGTTTTTCAGACAGTACTTTTTGGAGTTGTGTTCCCTTAGGCACTATTATTGTTATTTACAATGAATCTTCTCCTAATTCTAGTCTTCCTGCAGATGATTATTCGATGAGTGATGGCAGTTGCTCTCTCATTTTACCGGATAATTCTATTTTATTTGATCATCATCCAAGTCAGCCCAGCACTTCAAACCCCCTTTTTCCGAGTACGGGATGGCTTCCACATGGTAATTGGAATACCTGTGCTATGTCTAATACCGGAGATTCTTATCAAATTGTTCAGGGTGGGGCTAATATTTTTTCATTAAGTTGGGGCAATAATACCAATAACAATCAAATATTTATGACCAATTCTGCCTCAGGTCAGGTCTATTACTTGGATGGCTCCCCTCCTACCCAAGCAACAAACTGGCATGTAGGTGTGGTTGGCCAAAATGAAACCCCCGGTGTTCCTAATACAACTGCTAATGCAGCGTGGATATCGGAATTAAGTCACTATTGTAGTCCATTTATGTATAGCGATACTGTATTTACAAATAGTTCTTGCTCTGGTACTTGTGATGGGAGTGCTTCAGTAATCGCATATAATGGCGGAAGCCACATTTCTTATCTATGGAGTAATGGAAGTACAAATTTTTCATTAAGTTCACTTTGTGCTGGAAATTATTCAGTTACTGTTACGGATGATGCCGGTTGTAAGTTATTTACATCTGTAGAAGTGAAAGAACCATTGCCTTTGGATTTAGATTCGTTTAATACAACAAAAGCGACCTGCAATCAAAGCGATGGAAGTGCTTGTATTGTTAATGTTTTAAATGGAACCGGGCCCTATTCATATGAATGGTCTGATCCAAACAATCAAACAAGCTCTTGTGCCTCGGGCCTATCAACCGGAAATTATGATATTACCATATCTGATGCCCACCATTGTACTTTGGTAAAGAATATTAATATTCTGGATAATGGTGCAGGTATACCACATCTTACCATTGATCATCCAATAACATGTATAGGCGATTGTGATGGGCAGCTTTCATCTTCTATTCAAGGCGGAAATGCGCCTTTTTCCTATGCATGGAGCAATGCCGGTAATACACCCATTATTGGTAATTTATGTGCTTCTTTATATCATTTAACAATAACTGATGCACTGGGCTGCGAATCTATAGATTCTGTTTCATTAAATAATCCAAATCCCATAATAACCCAATATAGTGCTCAACCAGAATCTTGCATTGGTTATTGCAACGGATATATTCAATGCCTTGCCAGTGGGGGTACTGCTCCATATAATTACAGCATTAATAACGGAACTAATTTTTACCCTAGCGGTTTGTTTCAAAACTTATGTCCAAATACCTATACTTTTCTGGTTGAAGATAGTAAAGGATGTTCTCTTCAAAATCAGTTTCAGTTAGTCCCGGGCCCTAGTTACGTTATTCCTATTATTACCCCTATAGATACTCTTTGTGTGAATGGATCAAACATTACTTTATCTGCTGATATTCCAAATGGGGCATGGCTTGGCACGGGTATTACCAATACTGCTGCAGGTACTTTTTCTCCTTCTATAGCTGGTTTAGGTACTTTTAAAGTCGCCTATATATTAAACTCAACTTGTACTGATACCGCATTTTATTTAATTGATGTTGAAAAAGCGCCTGATTTTAGCATTTTTACGGATAAAAAATCAGGTTGCAGTCCTTTGGAAATAGAACTAAAAACCAATTCAAATGAGCCATTAAATTATACTTGGGATATTAACGGAGAAATTACCTGGAAAGATAATTTTCATGCCGAATTACAAAACGCAGGAACTTATATTATAAATGCTGTTGCAAAAAATAAATACGGATGTTTGGCCGGGGCATCAAAAAAAGACACGGTTGTGGTTTTTGCAATTCCCAACACTGATTTTAGCATATCTCCTATGGAAAACTCTTATTCTTATTATATTAACGATCATTCAACCAATCAAGAAGTGTTTGAATTTAGGATTGACAATAATATATATAAGGAAGCAAATTTTACTTATAATTTTAAGGATACCGGGTCTTTTGAAATTTGTTTGTACAGTTATAATCATAATCAAACATGTAAAGATAGCCTATGTCAACTTTTAGAAGTGAAAGATCCTTTTTTTAATGTTTATTTACCCAATACATTTACACCAAACCGAGACAATAAAAATGATGGTTTTTATCCATACATAATGGACGAAAATTTAAAAGAATATTCTTTTGTTATTTATGACCGCTGGGGAACAAAAGTTTTTACTGCATTAAGCCCTGTTGAAAAGTGGGATGGAACCTTTCATGGTACTGATGTTAAGCAGGATATATATACCTGGTCTATTTCTTTTGTAAATCCGAGAACTCAAATTGATTACCAAGAAATGGGAAAAGTACTTCTTCTGAGATAGAGATATTTTTATCTTGACTTAAAAATCAAACATTTTTTAGATTCCAAAATTTCATTGTTAGGATAAAAACAAAGAACCTGCAAGAAGGTTACCCATTTAGAGTAATTTCGAGCAGGTTCTTTTTGCAGTAAGTAAGGATTACTTAGAACGGCCTGTTGTTTTTTTGTCGCTCTCTTTTTTTAAACCCTCTCTTTCATCATCAGCTTTTCGACCTGAATAATTTGAAGATTGAGTTCCTTTTACTGTTCCTTGATTTGAACCTTTGGTTGATGATTTACTATCACCTTTGCCATTTTTTTGAGTTGTTGTCATTTTATTCATATTTAATAGTTATAAGACAAAGTTGTTCAAAATATAAACGGCTGTTGTTATACAATATTTATTAAAGTTTACATCATACACACCTTTAAGTTTATTTCATATAGTTAGTCAACATTTTATCGTCATTCATTGTCAACATTTATTTTATACAGAAATAATACTATAAAGACATATTATACAAGAACAAAAAAACTGTCACCCTATTATTAGAGTGGCAGTTTTACATATATCGCTAATCTATCTGGCTAACTTCCATTTATATCTGATTGTTATTTATGATTATTTCTTGAAAAGTGTTAGTCCAAGAACTCCTGTTAATAAGACTAGAAGAATAAAGACAAAGAAAATTACTTTAGCAATAGATGCAGCGCCTGCTGCAATACCTGTAAAGCCAAATATAGCTGCGACAATAGCTATTACTAAAAATATTGCAGTCCACTTTAACATATTAATTCGTTTTTATTTGGTTTAATTTATAATTTTTGTGATCAGTTGAAAGTCCTTTTTAGACCCCATAAATTCGATTAAAAAAAGCATAATATTATATATTATGCTTTTTTAAAATTTATTTTACCATTTTAATAAAACAGGTTCTTCTTTCTCATTGCTTGCTTCTATATTAATGGAATATACAGCAACTTCAGTTAATTTTTCATCCGCACCTTTTTCTTCTTCTAAGGTGGCTTCTAGTAATTCAACGGCCTCAGTCAAACCTAACGTTTCAGCAAATTGAGCTAGAGTTCCATAAGATGCAATTTCATAATGTTCTACTTTTTGTGCAGCAGAAATAATCCCTGCATCACGCATAGCTCCTTTTTCGCAATCTTCCATAATTCCTTCAGCTTCTTTTATTAAACCAGCCATTGCTTCACATTTTTTGGCAACCGATTTTTTATCAATAGACTCAAATACTTGTTCTATTCTTTCTACTTGGATTTCTGTTTCTTTTAAGTGCGATTGTATGGCTTCAATAAGCTCTTCTGAAGTTGCATTTTTTATCATTTTAGGAAGTGCTTTCACTAAAGCTTTTTCTGCCCAATAAATGTCTTTCAACTCATCTTCAAATAATTTCATAAGTTGTGAAGATTGCATTCCTTTATTTTTTGTATTACTTGACTGTTTGTCACTGTATTTTTTTTTGTTTGTTTCGTTTTTCATAATTTTAAATTTTAATGTAGTTAATTTTTGTTGACTCTTTTTTAAGAAATTATCTAATTTGATAATTTGCTTAGATTTTATTCTTACTTTTTACTTGATTTAAGAATAACTGTAACAATCGCTATTATAACTATCAAAACAAGAATAATACTAACCCCCATAGCTGTTTTAAAGATACCACCAACGACGCTACATGCACTAAACATGATGGTCATTAAAATTAAAAGGAGGGTATCTAATTTGATATTTCTCATTTGATATTTTTTAGTTAGCATTTTAAACATGCATAAATACTTTGACTTTGAATAATAGCTATTGACTTCTTTTTATAGTCATAACAACTATTATCTATTAAACCGAGATTTATAAAGGCTTTTAATATTAGATTTATCTTTTAAGAAAAAAGTTTGGTTTTTTGAATTATAGTCCATCAAATCAAGATCACTATATTTTGGACTTTTTTGATTAAAATCCTCATAAGTCTTTTTGTTGAGCATGCTCTCACTATCGTGATTAGCAAAGTCATTGTAATAATTTTTATCCATTTTAATGTTTTTTTATAAATTGTTATAAAACAAAAATGGAAAATTACGGAAAGGAGCTTGTTACAAGAATATAAAAATAGTTTTCAAGATTCACACCTTTATTAAAATGATTCTTGCTTTTTAATTTGCTGAATGGTTTTAAAAGCAGAAGGAGTTAAACCGGTAGCTTTTTTAAACTGACTGGATAAGTGTGCAACACTGCTATATTTTAATTTGAAGGAAATTTCTGTTAGTGTCAGCTCATCATACATTAATAACTCTTTTACTCTTTCAATTTTATGCGCTATAATATAATTTTCAATAGAAATATTAGTTACCTCAGAAAAAAGGTTAGCCATGTATGTGTAATTATGATTGAGTTTATTTGAAAGATATGTTGAAAAATTTATTTTCAAAGGCTCATCATGATGGTAAACCATTTCAATAATAATCTTTTTAATATTCTCAATAAGAATGGATTTTCTATCTTCTACTAATTCCAACCCATATTCAGATAAAATATTTTGAAACTGCTCCCGTTCCGTTGGGTTCATACTTTTAACAAGCTCTACAGAACCTATTTCAACTTCATAAAAAGGAATATTAAGTTTTTCTAAAGCTGCCTTAACTGCCATTTTACAAGGTATAGAAACCATGTTTTTTATGTAAAGTTTCATGATGCGCCGATTAAGTTTATCAAAAATGGGTTTTCTTCAATCGCTTAACATTATAATATTCTTATATATTGTTATATAATTCACGGGTTGTGAATTATATTTTGAATAAGAAATTGGCTTTATTAAACGGTGGATCTTTATACACTTGTGCCGCCCTAACAACGGTATCTAATACTTTTTTAAGCACTCCAAAATCCGTTGGTTTTTTAATATATACATTAGCTCCACTTAAAAAAGTTTCGTTAATGTCTTTTTCAGATGCAGAGGTGGAGTATATAGCAACAATAATATCTTTTAATCTTTCCTGGTTTCTGATTTCTTTTAAGCACTCGATCCCATTTTTTCTTGGCATATTCAAATCCAAAAAAAGTATATAAGGCAACACATTGCTTTCTGACGCAAGGTACGCCATTAAGGCTATCCCATCATTTACAGTACTGACAGATGTTTTAATCTTTAATTCATCGAATGCTTCCGAAAAATTTAATCGATCACTTTCGTCATCGTCTGCCAATAATATTCTTAGAGGTTCGCTGTTCATAAGATTAAATCATTGGCACAAAGATATTAAACTTTGCGCCAATATTTAATATTCCCTCGGCAATAATTTTGCCATGGTGGTTTTCAACAATTTTGGATACAATTGCTAAGCCTATTCCTGAACCTTCATAGACTTCTTTACCGTGCAAACGCTGAAAAACTTCAAATATTTTTTGATTATATTTTTGTTCAAATCCAATACCATTATCCGCAACGGTAAAACAAGAATATTTAATATTTGGTAAAAGTGCGGCATTTTTTACTTCTTCTCCAAGTACAATTTTATGGGTAATAGAAATTTGAGGGGGTATATTGGGTTTTGAAAATTTTAATGCATTTCCAATTAAGTTATGAAAAAGTTGACGGAGTTGAAATGGAAAAACATTTAAGGTAGGAAGTTTATCTACTTCAATAATTGCATTTTTTTCCTCTATTCTAATTTTTAAATCGTGTAATACTTCTTGAATAACCTGATTTAAGTCTGTTAATTCTTTAAAATCACCTTCGCTGTTTGTTCTTGAATAAGAAGTTAAATCTTCAATCAATGTTTGAATACTATGTGCGCCCTCTTGCAATCTTTTAAAGTGTTGTTTTCCTTTATCAGATAAGATTTCGTAATCTTTTTCAAGAATACGCGAAGTAGACATCTGAATTTTTCTTAATGGTTCTTGTAAATCATGACTAGAAATATGCGCAAACAATTCGAGTTCTTGATTTACTTTTTCAAGTGCCATATTTTTCAAAACCAATTCTCTTGTTCTGTCTTCTACCTGTTTTTCTAATTCATTTACAAATGTTTTTTGGTTATGAATATCTGTACTGGTACCCACCCACATTTTAATTTTTCCGGAACTATCTTTTTGTGGAATTGCCCTGCTTAATTGCCAACGGTATTCACCATCATATCTTCTAAAACGATGTTCAAATAAAAAATCTTCGCCGGTAGCTATGGAATGCATCCAAACAAGCATATTTTCTTCTCGATCTTCGGGGTGAACAATTTGCAGCCATCCATCCCGAGTAAGATCTTCGAGGGTTAATCCGGTATATTCGAAAACCGACTGATTATAGTAATTTAAATTACCATGAATATCTGCCGTCCAGATATGTTGTGGCATAGAATCCCCTAATAATCTAAATTTTTGTTCACGCTCTTCTAATTGTTGTTGATGAAGTTTCTTTTCTGTAATATCTTGGACAATTCCCATAACTTTAACCGGATGATTTTCTTCATCATAAAAAATCTTTCCTTTGCCTTCTATCCAATGTATTGATTTATCCTTCCATACTACACGCGACTCATATATAAGAGTACCTGTAATAAAAGCTTGTTTAAATGCCTCTTCTCTTATAGGCAAATCATCAGGATGTAAGTGCTCTAATATTTGAGCATGTGTTAATTGAACAAAGTCTTTGTATCCCAAAATCTCCAGATATCTTGCAGAATAAGTTGGTTCCATGGTTTTTAAGTTCAATTCAAAGATTCCCAATTCACTTGTATCAATTATAATTTTAAGTTTTTCTTCATTTTCTTTGATCAGTTTTGCCTGTGTTCTTTGATCATGAATATCCATGCATGCGCCAATATACCCTAAAAACTCACCTTCGGGTGAATAGTTAGGAATACCTTTATCAGAAACCCATCGATACTCTCCGTCATTTCTTCTAAGCCGATATTCCATATAAAACTCTTTTCTTTCATCAAAGCAGGCTGAATAATGATCAAAGCATCTTTTAATATCTTCTGGGTGAATCCCTTCCGCCCAACCATTCCCTTGTTCTTGTTCCAAGGTTCTACCAGTAAAATCAAGCCAAAATTTGTTAAAAAATGTACACAGTTTATTTTTATCTGCTATCCATATTAATACCGGGGCATTATCTGCCAATAATTGAAATAACTTTTCAGTCGCTTCCATTTGCTTTCTACCCATTACTTCATAAGTAACATCAATGGCAAGGGTAGTGCTTCCAGAAATGGTTCCATCCGCTTCATAATATGGCTGAAACACGCAATTAATATATAAATCTTGCATTTTACCATTTTTTTTCAACCGAATGTGTGATTCGTATCCATAATGAGATATACCGGTTTTATATACATTTTTGAGTAATTCAGGAAATTCAAGCCGTGGTGGAAGCGATATGAATTCAAAAGG
>CAYOHR010000039.1:0-10574 GCA_964403835.1 uncultured Flavobacteriales bacterium | reverse complement strand
ATTCCTGATCTTTTACTTCTGGTAAAAAATCAAGTAAGGCCTTACCCTCCACATTATTTCCCTTTCCCCATAGCTTTTTCATACTATCATTCACCAGGGTTACGACTAAATCGGGCCCTTTAAGTATACTAAAAGCAAAAGGCGATTTCATCAACATTTGATTGTAAGCCCGTTCACTGGCTTCGATTCTTTTTCGAGAATTAATTTGCTCGGTAACATCAACCAAGGTATTAATAGCGCCCGTAATATTCCCATTATGATCATAGATGGGTCTTGGATGGGGAATAATGATACGCCTTGTTCCATCAGGTCGTTCAATAATTAATTCAGGATTAAATATACTTCCCTCTGTTAATGCAATAGCCATTGGGCACTCATCCAATGGAATTGGCACTCCGTTTAAATCAAATATTTTCCAAGCCCCACACCACATGTCTACTCCCGGTTTAGGAGTTATCCCCCAAAGCTGCACTGCTGATTCGTTATACAATACTATATGCCCATTTGTGTCACACGTATATACAGCAACAGGCAATTTATCTATCAATTCTCTATATTTTATTTCACTTATTTCACTCTTTTTTCTTGCATTTACTTGTTCAGTTACGTCAATCGCATTTCCAACTACCCCATTTATTACTCCTTTTACATCATAGGTTGCTTTAAATTCATAGTTGTAATAACCCATTTCACCCGAATTGGCCAAAGAAGGCACTTCATTTCCTTTAAAACGATTTCCGGTTGTATAAACATTATCTAATTGCTTAAAAAATTCACGATCTGCTAAGTCAGGAAATACTTCCCTAATAGGTTTACCAATAATATCCTGATTACCAACAACCGTCAAAAATTTCTCATTCGCCATTGTAAACCTAAGTTCAGGACCAGAAAGCGTAAAAATATAAGCGGGCGCTTCCATAACCAGTTCTTTTAACTGTTTTTCCAATTGATACCCATCCCGAAGTGCCTTATTTAATCGAAAATAAGAAACAAATAAAATAATGAGCGCCCCTAAAAAACAAACCCCTAAAAAGAAGGGATTAAGAAAAGCTGGATTAGCATATTGGGGTGCAAGTTGTTGCTGTAAATTCACTTCAAAAATTTCATTAATCAATTGTTTTATTCTACTCATTCTTTTTAATCCATCAATAACACTGACTCTAGCTGGTGATTTTTTTTCAGCTATTTTATCAAGAGGTAAAGTAGCTTTTAAATCGACTTTTTTTATATTGATTAATGCCCACAAATTATCTATTCGACTCATTAAAGCTTTATTGTCTTTTGTTAATTCTGTAATAAGCTGGTATTCTTTGGATATTTTTATAAAGGCCAGGTTTCTTTTATGAAGAAGGGAAGAATCACCGGACAAAATAAAACCCTGAGAATTTATTTCGGCCTCATCTAATGCCAACGAAAGTTTTTGTAATGATTGATTTACTAGATTAGATCGATTAATCCTATTAGAGGGATCATTAAATGTTTTTAATTGATTAAATGTATATAGAGATATAGCTAATAGAATTAATAAAGTAAGAATATATATCTTTCTTACTTTAGATAGCGAACTTTCTCTTGGTTTCATATTATATATGAAAATAACTCTTATTAGGAACAAAATGCTTTAAATCCAACCTTTATAAGGATTTATATTTTACCATTACAAAGGTCACCTCATAATAATGGGTTAAATTATATGATTACAATATAAAGTTATATAATTCACAGGTTTTTAAGAACCAAAACACTTCCTTTAAATTAATTTTTCATCTTATAAAATCTTTTGAAATACCTTTAAATATCATAAAATAAAAACAATAAAGTAAAAATAATTTTTATGATATTTTTCTTCCATCTTTATTTCAACAGATACTCAACTCTATTAAAAATAAATTCATTTTGCTAATTTAGCAGTGGCTAAATAATTGTCATAAAATAAAATATGGTAAATATTAATTCAAAAACTACTCTAAAAACTCCTGATCAATTTATTTTCAATAAAATTCAAGAAAATGAAGCTAGATTGAGGATGGCAATAGAATCGACTAATTTGGGCACTTGGGATTTTGATCCGATTAGTGGTGAATTAAGTTGGTCAGATGAATGTAAAAAGATATTTGGGGCAAAACAAGAAGAAAAAATTGATTTTGCCACATTTGCAGATCACCTACATCCGGAAGATAAGGCATTTGTAAAATCGGAAATAAAAAAAGTAACGGATCCTAATGGATCGGGAAAATATGACATTAGTTACCGCATTTTTCGGTTTGATGACGGATCCATTAGATGGTTAAGGACCCAAGGAAAAGTATATTTTAATACTGAAAACGCAGCTGAAAGATTTATTGGAACCGTTGTAGATATTACTTCTGACAAGAAATATTCCGAAGAATTAGAAAGACAAGTTGAGAAAAGAACCAAGGAGTTGGTAGCTAAAAATGAAGAATTAAATTTAGCCCAGGAATTAGCAAAAATAGGAAGCTGGGAATGGGACGTATTATCTAATACCCTAACTTGGACCAAGAATCTTTATAAGATATATGATTTAAAAGAAGAAGATGGTATTTCTTTTGAGAAATATATTTCTTGTTTGCACCCGGAAGATGCAGAAGCAGTTAAAAATAATATTTCAAATGCCTATGAAACTAAACATTTTCCGGGGTTTATTCACCGAATTATAACCCCCAAGCAGGTTGTAAAAACTATTTGTTCAAAAGGCGAAATTACTTTAGACAAAAATGGGAACGTTATAAAAATGAATGGTACAGCACAAGATATTTCACAAAACATAGAATTAACTCGAAAATTAGAACAAAAAAATATAGAATTAGAACGTTCAAATACTGAATTAGCTTCTTTTACTTATTTAGCAAGTCATGACCTGCAAGAGCCTTTAAGAAAAATTCAAACCTTTATAGGTAAGCTTTTAACCACAGAAGTAGATAATATTTCGGAGCGAGGAAAAGATTATTTTGAAAGAATTGTTTTTGCTGCGACCCGAATGCAAAATTTGATTATCGCTTTGCTTAATTATTCTCAAGTAAATTCGGAGCAAATGCAATTGGAAAAAACGGATTTAAACACCATTATAGAAGAAGTAAAAAGAGAATTAACGGATGTAATTTTAGACAAGAAAGTTGTCATTCATTGTGATAAGCTCCCTACTTTAAATATAGTTCCTTTACAATTTCATCAGCTTTTTTTTAATTTAATTGATAACGCGATAAAATATAGTCAAAAAGATCGCCTGCCTGAGATTATAATCACTTGTGAATTGACAAAAGATTTAATCGATCAAAAAAACGAAACCGAAAAATACTATTGGAAAATAAAAATTACAGATAACGGCATCGGATTTGAGCCTCAATACTATGAAAAGATTTTTGAATTATTTCAAAGGTTGCACGGAAAAACCGAATATTCAGGTACTGGAATAGGATTAGCTATTTGCAAAAAAGTAGTTGAAAATCACAAAGGAATAATTAGTACTTCCTCGGTTGTAAATGAAGGTACTACCTTTACCATTTTTATTCCAGAATAAAACCACAAATTTTAAAACTACATTCCAAATACTTTAAGTTGACAAAAATTTGTCAAGAATATGGCTTAAATATTGCCTCTTATTTTCTGGTTGCATATACATTACTTTCTTCAAATTTTATATCTCTAGTATATTTAACATCATATTGAAAATAACCTAATTGATCGTTATAATTAACCAATGCGAAAGGGAAATCAAGTACAGAATCTTCTGCTTTTTCATCTATTTCTTTATTTTTTCGGATATTTAATCTAAAAGCAAATACTTTAGTTCTTTCTATTTGAGCAGATGTTTTTGTTGAGATTGAAATTTTTTTAGAAACATAATTATTTTTTGACACTTCAATGGTGTATTGTTTATTTTGTTTCAATTTAGTTGAAAATCTACCTTCTGAATCTGTTTTTACGGTTTCAACAACTTCATTACCATCGTAAATTTTAATTTCTGCATTTTTAATTTCGTGGTTACCATTTTTAACTTGAGCTTTAATCATAAAAGGAGTGCTTAAGTTATTTTGGCTGTTTACTTCGTTATAAAAACTGCTTATAACAAGTATAAGGACCATTATATTTTTCATATTAAACGTTTTAATGGTTAATAATTGAGTTATAAAGTTTACTTGTTTCATAATCAGATGTTTTAATTGGTTGATTGATATAAAACAAAGTAACGCTAAAAAAAGGGGGGTAAAAATAGAAGTAGCTCTACTTATTAAATAGAGTTTTTTATAAGTCATTGTAATAATTTGTACTACAATGCCGGGTTGGACAAAATAGAGGATAAAACAGAAAATGCCGCCGATAGTCGACCTATAGAATTTAAACATGCACCAAGGATAGATGCATGTTTAAAAATTTTAATGAGAAATGGTACATTAAACTAAATTATTCCGGATAGCATAACTTACCAGTTCAGCATTGGTTTTCATTCCCATTTTTTCGAGAATACGGGCCCGGTAAGTACTAATAGTTGGAATACCCAGAGAAAGCTCTGAGGCAATTTCCGAAACAGTTTTTCCTCCGGCAAAAAGCAGAAGTGTTTGATATTCACGATCTGACAAAAGTTCGTGTGGGGCTTTATTAAGAGGGTTTTCAAGCTGTGAAGCTAATTTTTCTGCAATAGATGGGGTAATGTATTTTCTTCCTGCTAAAATCAATTGTATAGCCTTTACCATTTCTTCTCCAGGGGCATCTTTTGCAAGATATCCGGCAGCACCCGCTTTCAATGCTCTAATGGCCACCTGCTCTTCAGGATGCATACTAAACATAAGAATAGGCGTTTTATAGTTTTGATCTTTCAATTGAGCTATTACTTCTAATCCATTTCTACCGGGCATATCCATATCAATAATAAGCATATCCCATTTTCCATCTTTCATTAATTTAAAAATTTCGATTGCATTAGATGCTTCTCCAAATTCAACATCTTTAAACTGGTTTTCAATGATTAATCTTGTTCCGTTACGTATTGCGGGATGGTCATCTGCTAAAAGAATTCGTTTCATATAAGTAGTTTTTATTTTTATTTAATAATGACCTGTAATTGAATAGTTGTTCCTAAAGTACCCGAAACCGTTAAATTTGCGCCTATAGCGCTTGCTCGTTCGCGCATACCCAATAACCCCATAGAAAAAGGATTATCTAATTTATCTGTTGAAATTCCTTTCCCATTATCTGTTACTTTTAATGTTAATTCATCTCCAATTTGATATACTTCTATTTTAACTTCTGTGGCCTCGGCATGTTTAAAAATATTTGTGAGCGATTCTTGGCAAATTCGGAAAAAACAGGTAGAAATATTTTTTTCAAACCTTAATTCTTTTACCTTAATTTTTGTAGTGCATTTAATTCCCTTTTTTCTCTGAAATTCTTCTCCTAACCATTCCAAGGAGGGGATTAATCCAAGTGAATCAAGTATGCCGGGACGTAATTCTGTAGCAATTCTTCTCATGGATTGAATTGCTTCATCAACATCTTTCATAATGATTCTTGCTTTTTCAACCATTTTGTTTTGATCATGGAGCATGGTAATAAGAGATAGCCCCATTTTAATTCCAGCTAGTTGTTGTCCGAGTTCATCATGCAATTCGCGTGCAAAACTAGATCTTTCTTCTTCTTGCATCTTATTCAAATGTTTTGCAAAATTCCGTATCTGGATTTCTGAAATAAGAAGTTTTTCTTCTGATTTTTTTATGTGCGTAATATCTCTTGAATGGCAAGCTGTACCAATAATTTCATCTCCTTTTAGAATAGGATAATAAGAAATTTCTGTCCATAACTCTTCCGGAAAATCAAAATGCTCAATTTCCGTAAAAGTTTCTCCTTCAAACGCCCGTTCATAAAATAATTTAAAGTGATTTCGCATTTCTTCGGAATAAGCAACAGAAAGGACACTACTTCCTTTTGCAATTACTTTACCAAAATTCTTCTTGCTCATTTCATCAAAGGGTTGATTAGACGTAATTAAATTAAAATCTCTATCAACACTCCACATTAAGTCACTTGTGTTATTAATAAGCGCATTCAAATTATTTCTATCAAACTCCTGCTGGATTTCTCTTGTCTTTTTTTCGGTAATATCTCTAAAAATCCCAAGTATTCTTCCATCTTTTATTCTACGCGCACTAATTTCAACATCAACTGTAACATTATCTTTTCTTATAATTTTTTGTTCATAAACAATAGTATTTCCATTGTTTATTTTATCTACCTGAACATGAAGATCATTTTCAAACAAGAGGTCCTTCAGACTCATATTAATAAGTTGTTCTTTAGAATATCCAGTTAATTTTTCTGCTTTTGTATTGCTTTCTTGTATAGAGCCATCCATTTCGGCTACAATAATGGCATCTGAAGCTTGTTCTACCAAAGCGCGATATTTTGTTTCGCTTTCGGCTATTTTATCCTGGGCAATTTTCCTTTCGGTTACATCCAAAAAATTAGATACAATTCCTTTTACATTTTCATTGTGTAACATATTAGTTACAGTACCTTCCACATATATATAAGAACCATTTTTATGCTGAATACGATAGGCAGATGGAATGGGCTTTCCTGGATTCGCTAAAACTTCTTGCATCACTTTTTTTACATGTGATGCATCTTCCGGGTGTGCCATTTCTACCCGACTCATTTTCGTTCTTTCATCGATGGTATAACCTGTAATATGTTCCTTTGAAGAATCAAAAAAAAGAGGTTGAAAGCTTTCATCAAATAAGGTAATAGAAGCCTTATTATTTTCTATTAAGGCACGAAAAAGTTTTTCATTTCGAATAATTTCATTAAAATATATTTCTCTCTCCTTTTGGATAAAATACTTTTCCATGACATTTACAATAGCCTTAGGTAAGCGTTGTAAGCGATCCTTTAAAATATAATCAGAGATCCCTTCTTTCATTAAATCAACAGCAAACTCATCGGACATAGCTGCTGTTATCAGAATAAATGGTATATCTATTTTTGCATCTTTTATTATTTTTAATGCCTGTAAAGAACCGAAAGAAGGCAATGAATGATCGGAAAGAATAATACTCGGAGAAAATTCACTTAGTGCTTTTTGAAAATCTTTTTTGTTGGCAACCCATAATAACTCATGATTAATATCACTTTTCATCAACTCTCTTCTAACAATATCTGCGTCGGAGCGTTGATCTTCTAAATGAAGTATACGAATTTTGGTATACATGATATTTATAATGGTGTTTGGTTGTGTAGCACCCAATACAACCCTAAATCAGAAACTACTTTTGTAAAATCATTAAATTCAACAGGTTTAACTATATAACTGTTTACCCCAAGTTCATAACATTTTTCAATGTCTGGGTTTTCTTTTGAAGAGGTTAACATTACTACGGGAATATTTTTTGTAAGATCATGCTCGCGCATTTTTTTTAATACTTCTATCCCACTAACTTTAGGCATTTTAAGATCCAAAATCACCAACTTAGGTTTTTTATTAACATCCTTATTTTCGTACTCGCCGGTCCCGAATAAATAATCGAGTGCGGCTTTACCGTCTTTTACATGAACGATTGTGTTTTTGAGATTGTTTTTTTGTATAGCCCGCATGGTCATTTCAGCATCGCTGCGTTTGTCTTCTGCCAGTAAAATCTCTACTTCTGTTACGCTGTGCATATTATTATATTTAATTTATTGTTGAGTTTTTGGAAATACTAAAATAAAATGTTGCTCCTTCTCCTTCTTTGCTTTCGGCCCATACTTTACCTCCATGCCTTTGAATAATGCTTTGTACAATGGCTAGGCCAACACCTGTACCTTCAAATTCTTCATCTGAATGAAGTCGTTGAAATACTCCAAATAATTTATCGGCGTATTCCATATCAAACCCCACTCCATTATCCTTTATAGAAAATATAAAATCTTCATTTTTATGTTCAGACTTTATTTCGATAACAGGATTTGATTTTTTTGAAGAATATTTTATTGCATTAGAAAGAAGATTAGTCATTACCTGATTCATCATAGCTTTATCAGCAACAATAGAATGCAGTTTATGTAATTTTACATCTGATTTCTTATTTTCAAAGTTTATTTCTTTTAATAAGTCCTTCATAAGGTTATCCATATTGACAGGGACTCTATTAATCTCTTTTCTTCCTAACCTTGAAAAAGCAAGCAAATCATCTATGAGGCTTCCCATTTTTTTCGCATTGTATTCTATTTCAAAAATGAGTCGTTTTGCTTCGCTATTAAGCTGTTCTCTGCAATCTTCTTCTAAAATGGTAGCGTAGCCATGTATAGCTCGAATTGGTGAACGCAAATCATGTGCAACGGAATAGGAGAATGAATCTAATCCCTTATTAGCTATTTCAAGTTGTTCTGTGCGTTCTTGTATTTTCTTTTCCAAGCCTTCATTTAATTCTAAAATTTCTGTTTCTCCTCTTTTACGCTCGGTAATATCTGAACGAATAGCGACATATTGAAAAGGTTTTTTATGGTCATCCAAAAAAGGAACAATGGTAGTGTCTACCCAATAAAATGTTCCATCCTTTGCTTTATTTTTCATTTCTCCTTTCCAAACCTTGCCGTTGGCAATGGTTGTCCAAATGCCTTTAATAAAATCTTTAGAGTGGTAACCAGAGTTAATAATGCGATGATCTTGTCCTATTAATTCTTGTTTGTTATATTTTGATATTTTACAAAAATTATCATTGGCATACTGAATGGTTCCTTTTTGATCAGTAATGGCCACAATAGATGATTCATCTAAGGCTTCTTTATAATTTAATGTTTCTTTTAAGCTTTTCAAAAGATCTTCTTCTGTTTTTTTACGCTCGGTTATATCTGAACGAATGGCAACATATTGAAAAGGTTTTTTATGGTCATCCAAAAAAGGAACAATGGTAGTGTCTACCCAATAAAATGTTCCATCCTTTGCTTTATTTTTTATTTCTCCTTTCCAAACCTTGCCTTTGGCAATAGTTGTCCAAATGCCTTTAATAAAATCTTTAGAGTGGTAACCAGAATTAATAATGCGATGATCTTGTCCTATTAATTCTTGTTTGCTATATTTTGATATTTTACAAAAATTATCATTGACATACGTAATCACTCCTTTTTGATCAGTAATGGCTACAATGGATGATTCATCTAATGCATATTTATAATCTACCGTTTCTTTTAAGCTTTTTAAAAGGTCTTCCTCTGTCTTTTTACGTTCAGTAATATCCTTGTAAAAAATGGTCAAACCATCAGAAGAAGGATATATTTTAACTGAAAACCAGGTATTCATGGGAGCATAGTGACTTTCCACTTCTACTACTTTTTTTGTGAGCATGGCTTCATGATACTTATCCCAAAATATAGTACCTTTCATTTCGGGATGTATGTCCCACATTACTTTACCTAATGTTTCTTCTTTACCAATTGGGTGAGTTGCTAAGGCCGCATCATTTAAAAAAGTATATCGCCAATCCATATCAACAGATACTACCCCATCGTTGATGCGGTTTAGGGCAGACTCCTTTTCTTTGTAAACTCTGTGTACTTCTCTTTCTATTTTCTTACGTTCAGTAATATCGCGTAAAATTTTAGAAGCCCCGGTAATATTTCCGTGAGAATCTTTTATGGGAGAAATAGTAAGAGATACATGAATTGTTTTTCCATCTTTTTTTATTCTTTCTGTTTCATAATAATCTAAACCCGCTCCCTTACCTACTTTTTCTATTATTTCTTTTTCTTCATTCTTTAAATGCGGAGGAACGAGAATGGAAATAGGTTTGCCAATCACTTCTTTGGAAGTGTATCCAAAGAGTTTTTCTGCTCCTTGATTCCAGCTCGTAATTATCCCTTGCAAGTTTTTACTTAAAATAGCATCATCCGAAGAGTTTACAATGGAGGAGAACATGACCAGTTCTTCTTCATATTTTTTTTTATGGGTAAAGTCTTCAAAGTTTACAACAATACCTTTCACAGCTTCATCTTGAAGCAAATTGGTCATTACTGACCTTAACCAGACATAATGTCCATCTTTATGTTGAGTTCTAAAAATTGAAAGAATAGATTTTCCTGGATTTTTCAGGACTTCTTCCCTTGCACTTTTTAATTTAGGAAGATCTTCCGGGTGGGTTTTATCAGTAGAATTATACGTTGTTCTTTCTTCGACTGTCCATCCGGTTATTGTTTCTGCTGAAGGGCTACTATATATAGGTTGGAAGTTTTCATTCAATAATGCTATGGCTTCATTACTATTATTAACAATAGCAAAAAGCTGCGCTTTGGTCAATTCCTTTTTCATTCTTTATCAAACAAAACTATTTGTAAAGAGAAGAAAAAAAAGTTAGATTATACCTAGGTATAATTACTAAATTCTTGTAGTTGTTTGTACTACAAGAATTAATAATTCAATTTGTTAAAATCGGATTTTTTAAAGTAAATAAGCCTTGTTCAAGGTTTAATTATTGAAGTTGATTTTAAATACCTATGAAAATACTAAATTTAAAAGGAAACCATAATTTTAACTTGAAAAGCTAGGAATAAATAACTAAATAATTAAATTTGCAATCCTATTAATAATG
>CAYOHR010000038.1:21134-21503 GCA_964403835.1 uncultured Flavobacteriales bacterium | reverse complement strand
CCAAAAAACCAATTGTGACCAATTTCGTGTACTAATAAACCCCGGTAATCTGGGTCAAAGCCACCATCTAAGGTAAGCATAGGGTATTCCATGCCATCTTTTGCATCGGCAACAATCATTTTAGGATAAATATATAAGCCAAAATCTCTTGAAAACGTTTGAATAATTTTAGCGGTATATTCTGCTGCATTTTGCCATCCCGCTGCGTGTGATTCTTGCACCAAAGAAATACATTTTATACCGTTCCATTCAGTTTCGCCAATTCGGTAGGTAGGATCAGCCGTCCAGGCGAAATCGTGTACATTTTCGGCATGGAATTTCCAGGTTTTTTTAATGGTAGAATCGTAGGGCGTAATAATGGACGCTTTT
>CAYOHR010000038.1:0-21124 GCA_964403835.1 uncultured Flavobacteriales bacterium | reverse complement strand
ATCTTTAAAGTTCGAAATATCAAGTTTTTTGCGCAAATCGGCCGGTAAAACTTCATCCGGGTTTTGTAATACTCCGGTGGCATCCATCACGTAATTGTTAGCAAACGTTAAAGCAACATCAAAAGCGCCATAATCGCCATAAAATTCTTTTCCTAAGTGCTGGTCAGTATCCCAACCAAATTTGCGGTCGTACACGCAAATACGAGGGTACCAATGCACGCCATCGTAGTGTTTTTGTCCCGAAGACATAAATTTCTTCATTCTTCTGCGCATGGTTCCGCTATCAAAATAAGTTTTAAAATCAAGCGTAAACTCAACAGATTCGCCACTTTTTAAAGGAGTTGGTAAAAATACTTTTAATACCGTATTATCTAGTTCGGTTTTTACTTCTACCCCGTTTACTTTTAAATTAAATACCTCCGTGCCTTTTTTTTGGCCTTCATACTTGCCGTATCGCACTTTGGTATCATTGGCTTCGTATAATTTCGCATTGTATGATTCGGGTTGAAAAGCATTTTGATACAAGTGAAAAAACACATAACCTAACTCATCGGGTGAATTATTGGTGTACACCAATTTTTCAGTAGCCGAAACCAGATCCTTTTTCTCATCAATATTGGCATCAATGGTGTAATGAACATCTTGTTGCCAATAGCCTTCAAAGGGTTTTCGGTTTTTCCAATATTGTGCGTTTGCAGTGCTTTGATAGGTATTGGTTTGAGCCATTAAAAATCCACTTAAAAAAAGCATGGAAAGAGAAATGTATATTTTTTTCATTTTGTGTATTGAAATAAGAGATTGCTAATTTAATGGATAATTGATAATTGACAATGGATAATGGGCAATTAATTTCAGACCTATCTACCGGACTTATATGGATTTAAAATAGTTTGCCCCTCTTTTTCTTGATTTTTCTCAAAAAAGAGGGGCAAAACAATACGTTGTATTTTGATTTATGGCAGGGCTTAAAATTTAACGTTTAAACCAATTTGCATAACAGAAAGTCCGTAACCTAATTCGCCAAAAACGCCAATATTGTCGGTGAATCGGTATCGGGCTCCTCCAAATAAGGATCCGCGAAAATAAGTTGATGTTGAACTTGTTTGCACAGGAGGATTATATCCATAATAACTATAATAATTATTGTGGGTATATTCCCATGAGCTACTGGATATAACAACACCTAAAAATACACCACCGTATAAATCTAAATTATCGTCAATTGGAATTAATTCATTTAAGTGAAAAGAAGCTCTAGGTCCTAAAATGGTGTATCTATAACGATATATTCCTGAGTAATAATAATGATTATAGGTATCGTTTGATGCAGCAAAAGCTAAGTAACCGCCAATGCTAATATTGTCTTTAAAACCGTATTCTAAGCTGGCTCCTATCGGAGGCATGCCAAAATTACCGTTACCAAAGTAGGATATCAATCCTAAACCTGCATTTAAATTAATGTCTCCTTGTTTGTGCTGACTTTTTGCTTGTGTCAAAAAAGCAGCAACTAATATAATAGATAAAGTAAATTTTTTCATAAGTGTGTTTATATAATAAGCTCAAATGTAGGGTAATGTGAGTTGATTACAAACAAAATTTTTCTTAAATTTAATTGGCATGCCAATTAATAAGTAAATCCCTCCTCAAGGAGGGTGGTTGAAAGTCGGGAGGTGTTGCAGACTTATTTTACCTACTGTAAGCTTCTTTAACCCACTACATCCTCTTTTACATGACCCCTTTTTTCTTTACAGCATCACTGCTTCAATCATTTCATTCACCATGGCTGAGGCTTTGTGAATGGATGAAATTCCTTTAATAGTTACCGATAAACGATCGTCTTTTTGTTTTAAAGAAGCATCTTTAATGTTTTCTTGAATGTGTTGAATGACTTTGGCAAAGGTTTTACTCTGGTAAAATACTGATTTGGGATTGGAAACAAAATATCCGATAAAAGTATTCGATTTTAATACAATTTTTTCAAATCCGCCCTTTTTACCATACCAGCGCAAGCGAATAGCATCTAGCAAATCATACCCTTGTTTGGGGAGCGGACCAAAACGATCTTTTAATTTGTCTTCAAATAATTTAAGGTCTTCTTCTTTTTCAATATCCGAGAGTTCTTTATAAATACTTAGTCGTTCGGTTACATTATTGATGTAATAATCGGGTAATAAAAGCTCCAAATCGGTGTCAATCTGGCAATCTTCCACAAAAGACTTGTTGGCATTGGTTTCTTCTTCAAAAAATTCTTTAAACTCGTTTTGTTTTAATTCATAAATGGCCTCGTCCAGTATTTTTTGATAGGTTTCGTAGCCCATATCTGAAATAAAACCCGATTGCTCTCCACCTAATAAATCACCGGCTCCGCGAATATCCAGGTCGCGCATGGCAATGTTAAATCCGCTGCCTAAATCAGAGAATTGCTCAATCACTTTTAATCGCCGCCGCGCCTCATTAGATATGGTTGATAACGGGGGAGATAATAAATAACAATAGGCTTTTTTGTTTGATCGGCCAACGCGGCCACGCATTTGATGTAAATCGCTCAACCCAAAGTTGTGGGCATCATGAATAATCATGGTATTGGCATTGGGTACATCCAAGCCCGATTCTACAATGGTAGTCGATACCAATACATCAAATTCACCATCCATAAATTTGAGAATAATGTCTTCCAATTCTTCGGGTTTCATTTGTCCGTGGCCTACGGCAATGCTTACTTCCGGACATAAACGTTTAATAATACCGGCAAAATCGTGTATATTTTGAACCCGGTTATGAATAAAAAATACTTGTCCGTCGCGGGCAATTTCTTTGTAAATAGCCTCCTGTATAATTTCTTCGTTGTAGGTATGTAATTCAGTTGTTACCGGTTGTCGGTTAGCAGGCGGAGTGGCTATAATGGAAAGATCGCGGGCATTCATTAACGAAAACTGCAAGGTTCGTGGAATAGGAGTGGCCGTTAGGGTTAAGGTATCAATATTGGTTTTGATAGTCTTAATGCGGTCTTTGGCGGTTACTCCAAACTTATGTTCTTCATCAATAATGAGCAAACCAATGTCTTTAAAAACCACATCTTTACTTACTAAACGATGGGTGCCAATAATAATATCAATTTTACCTTCTTTTAAACGCTGCAAGGTTTCTTTTTGCTGTGCCGGTGATTTGAATCGGTTTATGTAATCAACCGTGCATGGGAAGTCTTTTAAGCGGCTTTTAAACGTTTTATAGTGCTGCAGGGCTAAAATGGTGGTTGGTGCCAGAATAGCTACTTGTTTGTTGTCGTTGACTGCTTTAAAGGCAGCTCGGATAGCAATTTCGGTTTTTCCAAAGCCTACATCACCGCATACCAAACGATCCATTGGAGCGGGCGATTCCATATCCTTTTTAACATCGAGGGTCGATTTTAGCTGGTCGGGTGTATCTTCATAAATAAAAGAAGCTTCTAATTCGGTTTGCAGATAATTGTCGGGAGCAAACTGAAATCCTTTGTGAGTCTTGCGTTCGGCATATAATTTAATTAAATCAAAGGCCACTTCTTTTACTCGTTTTTTGGTGTTTTGTTTGAGTGTTTGCCATGATTTAGAACCTAAACGATCTACTTTTATTTCGCGCCCCTCTTTTCCGCTGTATTTTGAAACTTTGTGTAAAGAATGTATGTTGACATACAAAATGCCATTTTCTTTGTAGAGAATACGCATGGCCTCTTGCGATTTACCATTGATTTCCAACTTCTCTAAACCATCAAACCGGCCAATACCATGATTGATGTGTGCTACATAATCTCCTTTTTGTAAGGTGACCAAATCCTTTAAGGATAGGGCCTGCTTCGATTTTTGATATCCATCTTTCAGTTTAAAGCGGTGGTATCGTTCAAATATTTGGTGATCGGTGTAACAGGCAATTTTTAAGTTTTTATCAATAAAACCTTCATGTAAAGCGGTGTAAACCGGGGAGAAAAAGACTTCCTGGTTTAAATCTTCAAAAATGCTGTACAATCGCTCCATTTGCTTCGTATTAGAAGAAAGGATGATGTTTTTATACCCTGCTTTAGTATTTTCAATTAAAGTATCGGATAATAGCTTGAAGTTCTTTTTAAATAAGGGTTGCGGCGTTTGTTCGTATTCTTTCCGGATGGTGGTGGTAAAAATGGGTTTATTTCCTTCTTCAATAATGGAAAAAGGAAGAAGTTCTTTTAAAAGCATTTCCGAATTTTCGTAGTACTCTTCAATTTCAATTTTTTCTGTCGCTTTTGCAGCCGCTTCTTCTTTGGCTGTAAAGGCTTTGTCTATAAAGTCTTGAATAGAGTTTGAATCTTTAATCCACACCAACGTATGGGGGTGAATAAAATCAAAAAATGAACATTTGGTTTCGGTCCATTGGGCATCGTTTACATCGGGAATGATGCTGATTTTTACTAAGTTTTTTAAAGATAATTGGGTGGATGCATCAAAACTTCGGATGGATTCGACCTGGTTTCCAAAAAACTCGATTCGGTAAGGGTTTTCATCGGAAAAGGAAAAAATATCTACTATGCCACCCCGAATAGAAAACTGGCCGGGTTCGTACACAAAATCCACATGATCAAAACCATATTCAATTAAAAATTCATTGATGAAATCGATGGAATACTCCTGGTTTAGATAAATATCTAAGGTGTTTTTATCTAGATTTTGCCGGGTAATAATTTTCTCGATTAAAGCTTCGGCAAAGGTCACTACGCAATAATTTCCTTTTCGTTTATTGATGGTATTTAATACTTCGGAACGCAGTAATCCATTGGCATGGTCCTTACTTTCTTTTTGCCAGGAAGCTACTTTAGAGGCTCCGTAAAAAAAGACTTTGTCCGTGCCTAAAATGTTTTCTAAATCGGTAAAAAAATAGGCGGCATCTTCTTCTTCGTTTAAAATAAAAAGCATGGGGGCTTCGGTGCTGGAAGAAATAGCCGCTGCCAAAAGGGCAGAGGAGGACCCAACCAATCCTTTTATATGAATTTTAGGGGAAGATAAAGTTTGAAGATCGCTCTTTAATTCGTTAAACGATGGGGTTTTAAAAACGGATAATAACTCGGCGATATTCATGCAAGGGAGACTTCATATCAAAATTACGCATTCTGAGGTATTATTGACTAATTAATTCAATAGATTTAACTAAATCCTACCCTTCGAAAGAAATAGAGAAAATAAACATGCGAGGTTTAATCACATCAATAGGGCGTGAATATTGTGTATTATCCTGAATAAACGTGTTTTGAAGTCCCATAGCATATTTAAATTCGATGCTGAATTTGTAAAATTCCATAAAGAAATCCATTCCGCCTCCAATAACGCCATTGTATACATGTCTTTTTTGTTTGATGACAATTTCATCTCCAAAATTTCTCGAATTATCCGTGTTGGCCTGCGAAGCTAAATCTATGCTATATTGCCCACCACCAATCACATAAACAGCCATGTTATTTAAGCGTTCGGATCTAAATTTTAATAAAATTGGAAGCTCCACATAGGTTGATTCTACTTGTTTTCCTTTTGTTATAAGCCTACCAGACCGATCTTTTTCTTTGTAATCCAAAATTCTGGAAGTGAGGCATATTCCAGGAGCAAAACGCACACCACAATATCTTAAAAAGTGTAATTCGCCCAGCATATTAATATTAAACCCAGGTTGTCTTCTCGTTTCAAGGCCTAACAAGGTGTCGCCGGGGAGGATATGGTGCTGCAGAAAAAAATCGCCGGCATTTACACCCAAACTAAATCCAAAGTGCAAATAGCGCTCATCAAACTCGGGTAGGTTTTGAACTTTATCTTTTTGGGCGTTCATATTTAATGTACTAAGTACTATGCATAAAGTACTAAGAATGTATATAAAAGAGTATTTTCTTTGCATAAGTAAAATGCTATTTTTCAAATAACATAATACATAAGACTTAATACTTAATACTTTTAAATTCATCATTTGATCCCTTTATAAATAGATGCAATACCGAAAGACAAAGGTATGCATTCGGTATTTTTAAAATTACATTCTTCTAAAATATTTGTAAATGCCTTTCCATATGGAAACGATTGTACCGATTCGAATAAATAAGAATAAGCAAAAGTGTCTTTTGAAACCATTTTACCAATAATCGGTAAAATATTCTTAAAATAAAAATAATAAAGTTGTTTGATAGGAAAATTTTGGGGCATAAGAAACTCTAATACAATAAGTTGCCCGCCAAATTTAAGTGCCCGGTTCATTTCATGTATTCCTTTTTTTAAGTTTTCGAAGTCCCGCACTCTAAAAGAAACGGTTACGGCATCAAAATATTGTCTTCAAACAATATACCTGCAAAGTGATTATAAGGTTTTTTTAGCTTCGGCCAATAATATTCTTTTTTCAATAGGCACCACCCCAGGGTATTCACACACCAACCCCCCTGCCAAATTAGCTAAAGAAGCAGAAAACGAGCTTGATAAGCCTAGGCATTTGCAAATGGTGGCAACCGAAATTACAGTGTCTCCGGCGCCTGAAACGTCATTTATTTTGCGGATTTGAGCAGGAATTACTTTTCCTTTTTGTTTTTGATCTTTGTAAAAAATCCCGTGTTTGGATAAGGTCAATAAAATGCTTTTTGCATCTATTAATTTCATCAGTTTTTCGCTTGCTACCTCTAGTTCTTTTAGGTTAGATGGATCAATATCTGTTTTTAAGCCTTCGGTAATCTCTTTTAAATTGGGCTTAAAAAGGCTTACTTTTTTGTAGAAAAGAAAGTTTTTCTTTTTGGGATCGACTGCTGTAAATATATTTTTTGAATTGCAATAAGCAACTACTTTTTCAATAATGGTTTGATTTAAGCAGCCTTTGTCATAATCTTCAAAAATAACTCCCTGGGGCTTATGTTTAGCTAATAATTGAAGAATAGCGGCAGACCAGGAATCGGTTTCTTTTTTGGTTAAATCCCCAATATCTTCATGGTCTATGCGAATCATTTGCTGATTGTTGCTTACTACGCGTGTTTTGATGGTAGTTTTTCTGTTTTTAATTGAAAAAAGGCCTTCTTCTGATAGTTTTTCTTTTTTTAATTGCTTCTTTAAAAGCTTACTTTCTTCATCGGTTCCGGTAATGCCACATAAAATAACATCCACCCCTAAATTTTTAAGATTAAGGGCAACATTGGCAGCGCCTCCTAATCGATATTCACGATTGCTCACAGTAACAATAGGGACGGGGGCTTCGGGAGATATTCGGTCAACTTTTCCGAATACATATTCATCTAACATAACATCGCCAATGACCATAATTTTGCATTGGGATGACTTTTTGTTAAATATTTCTAGTTCTTTTGACAAGGTCAAATTAGTTTAAATTATCTAGTGCAATTTTAATTCGATCGCAGGCTTTTTTAATATTTTCTTCTGAGGCGGCATACGATATTCGGATGTTGTTAGGTGCGTCAAATGCATCGCCAGGCACTGTAGATACAAGGGCTTCATACAAAAGATACATAGCTAAATCTTTGGAGGTATTGATGATATGTTCACCACATTTTTTACCCAAAAAATAAGAAACATCCGGGAAAGAATAAAAAGCACCATCCGGGGTGAATTGGCACCTGAGGTAAATTGACCTTGAATTTTATTGCATCCATCGGCAATCCATTTTGCTGCGCCAATGTAGCCAATTCTCCAGCCCGTCATGGCAAAGGCTTTAGAAACTCCATTTACAACAATTACACGGTCTTTAATGGCCGGAAAAGAGGCGATGGAATGATGTTTTCCAACAAAATTGATGTGTTCGTATATTTCATCCGAAATAACATAAATAGCGGGGTTGTTCTCTACCACTTTTGCTATATCTGCTAATTCTTGTTCGGTATAAACCCCTCCGGTTGGGTTAGAAGGCGAACTATATAGAATCATTCGGGTTTTAGGAGTAATAAATTTTTCTATTTCGGCTGCAGTGGCTTTGTATTGGTTTTCTAATTTTCCAGAAACCACTACCGGTATAGCTTTGGCTAATTTTACTATTTCGCGGTAGGTAACCCAATATGGAGCCGGTAAAATAACTTCATCGCCCTCATTTAATAAGGCTAGGCATGCATTAGCGATGGATTGTTTGGCCCCGGTAGATACTACAATTTGATCAGGCGTATAATCTAAGCCATTATCGCGTTTAAATTTTAAACAAACAGCTTCGCGTAAATCCTGGTACCCGGCAACGGGTGGATATTTGGTGAAATTATCTCCAATGGCTTTAATGGCAGCCTGTTTTATAAAATCAGGGGTGTTAAAATCGGGTTCTCCTAAACTTAAGTTGATAACATCTTTTCCTTGGGTTTGTAATTCACGTGCTAAACGAGCCATAGCTAATGTTTCTGGTTCGTTTAAGTTGAGTAGTCTTTCTGATCCTTTAAACATAATAACACGAAGGTAAAAAAAAAGTATTATGTATGATGTATTATGTACTAAGTACTAAGTTTTGTGTAATTGTTTGATTTTTAATTAATTATGTTTTTTATTAAAACTGTATGTTGTTTTAGGTTTAATCGACTATTTTTGTTTAAAATAAGTACGTTATGAGCGAAGTTGGTCAAATTATACAGTCTATTTTGCCTGCCATTTTAATTGGTGGGGTTATTATATTATTGG
This sequence comes from uncultured Flavobacteriales bacterium, assembly GCA_964403835.1. GTDB lineage: Bacteria > Bacteroidota > Bacteroidia > Flavobacteriales_G > JALEGO01 > CAYOHR01. The sequence goes on along the minus strand of CAYOHR010000038.1, from coordinate 12,494 downwards.
TTCATAAATTTTTTCAGCAAGAAAAAATGCGCAGAAATGTAGAATTGAGAAAAAGTTTAACTCAATTAAGCTTACCAATGCGCTTACAAGCGTATGAGCGCTTAGTTTTGTTGTTAGAGCGTATTACCCCTGAAAACATGCTTTTTAGAGTATATAAGCCCGGAATGAGTGCCCGTTTATTTCAATCGGAATTATTAAATGTGATTAGAAGCGAATTTGAGCATAATTTAACGCAACAATTATATGTTTCTCCACAAGTTTGGGAAGTGATTAAACGATCGAAAGAAGAATTGATAAAAGTGATTAATATTGCCACTGCTAAAACCGGCGATCAGGGATCGGGGATCGATTTAACCAAGAATATATTGATGATGTATGCTTCTTTACCAAAAAATCCGATTGCATTTTCATTGGAGGCTTTAAAAAAAGAAGTGAAGCAGTACATGTAAGAAGTGAAAAGTGAAAAACTAAAAGTTAAAAGTTTAAAGTGGAAGTTATTTGAGACAAAATTCATAATTCATAATTCGTAATTGATAATTGTTCGCTACTTTTGCAACAAAAAAGAAATATATGTCAGGAAAAAGAACATTTACGATGATAAAACCAGAAGCGGTGGCAAAAGGTTTTACAGGAGGAATACTAGAGAAAATAAACCAAGCCGGATTTAATGTATTGGCTTTAAAAAAGACCCAATTAAGCAAAGAAGAAGCGGGTAAATTTTATGAAGTTCATAAAGAAAGACCATTTTATGGTGAATTGGTTGATTATATGTCGTCAGGACCTGTAGTTGCAGCTATTTTAGAAAAAAGCAATGCAGTAGAAGATTTTAGAACTTTAATTGGAGCGACCGATCCTGCTCAAGCAGCTGAAGGAACTATTCGTAAGGCATTTGCTGAATCAAAAGCTAAAAATGCAGTACACGGTTCAGATAGCGATGAAAATGCAGCTATTGAAGGAGCCTTCTTTTTTGCTGGAAGAGAGATTTTTTAAAAAAAAAGTCCCCGAGTCACGCGTCGAAAGTCACGTGTCTTTTACTAATATTTAATAATGAGCCTTTCTTGAAAAAGAGGGGCTTTTTTTATGTAAAAAAACTCATCCCTCATAACTTCTTACATTTCACCACCATATTTAGCATAAAAGGGGCTAAAATTCGGTTGAATTTATGGAAAAAATTAAGCACCGGGTAGGTGAGGGGATGTACAAAAGGAAATAAATGAATGCCCGGAAACGCTTCTATTTCAAAGCCTGTTTGCTTTAATTTCTTTTTGAGCTCACCTCTCCAAACCCAATTTTCGAGTCCTTGATATGGGCGTAACTTTAATTTATTGGCAATCCAAATAGAAAAATACCAAAGTTTATTCGGGGTTGATAGTACCAAAGTACCTCCGGGCTTTAAAACCCGATGTATTTCGTCAATTGCTTTTAAGGGAGTTGGAATGTGTTCAATTACTTCGCTGGAAACCACAATATCAAACGTATTATTTTCAAAAGGCATTTCTAAAATAGAGCCCACCACCCTGGTCGAATCACATTTTTTAGCTACTTGCGCCAATAAATTTTCGCCCAAATCCATCGAAGTCACCAAGGCACCCCGTTCTGCTGCTTTTTGACTAAAAAAACCTGTTCCGCAGCCGGCATCGAGCACTTTTTTGCCTTGTATGTTTTCGGTTAAAAGTTCATCATAAAAGGTATGTATACGCTTGAGGGTATCATACATATTCATTTTTGAATCAAATTCATGAGCAAAAGACTCATAAAAATACATTTTGGAAGGAGCCTTATTTTCTACCATGTTCCGCCTTTTTCTTGAATGATATAATGGGGCCTGTTTTTCGATTGAATAAATAGTTTACCCAAATATTCACCAATAATTCCCAGGGTAATTAACTGAATTCCTCCAATAAATAAGACACTCACCAAGGTAGATGTCCATCCGGGAATAACTTCGGCAGAATGTAAATATATATAAACGGCGTACACCCCGTATAATAAAGCGATCATGGAGAAAAAGATGCCTGAAAAAATGGCAATTCGTAAAGGTTTAACACTAAAGGAAGTGATTCCTTTTAAGGCAAAACTGAACATTTTTCCGAAAGAGTATTTTGTTGTTCCTGAAAAGCGATCCTGGGCCTCATAATCGATTTTAAAAGATTTAAAACCCAACCAAAAAATAAGTCCCCGCCAAAACAGGTCGTTTTCTTTCAAGTTTTTCATAATATCCGCTACTTTGCGGTCCACCAATCTAAAATCAGCCGTATTTTCTTCAATTTTAGTATCAGAAAGTGCATTTACCAATTTATAAAATAGCTTGGCGGTTATTTTTTTTGAAAATGTGGTTTGTTGGGTATCTTTTCTTTTGGTGTATACAATATCAAAACCTTCTTTCCATTTTTGGATCATTTGCGGAATAATTTTTGGTGGATGTTGTAAATCAGAATCCATCATAATTATGGCGTCTCCTAAAGCGTGATCGAGTCCGGCTTTAATGGCATTTTGGTGACCAAAGTTTTTTGAAAAAGAAAGAAATTTAAGGTGCGGATGGGTTAAAACCAACTCTTTGATAATTTTTAAAGAGAAATCGGTGCTTCCATCATTAATGAGAATAATTTCAAAAGCAGAAATAGGTTGAAGTACTTCTTCCAGTTGGGTTATTAGGACCGGAATATTATCTTGCTCGTTGTAACAAGGCACTAAAATACTTATGAGTTGATCAGGCATTCCTTGGGTATAAATAATTTTCTAAAAATAGAATATTTTCTAACTTCTTCAGAATAAATAGTTTTTTAAAAATAAAATTTCGTTAATATCCAGTTAATTATTTATTTAGCAAGTTATTGTTTTGTATTTTAATATAAATCAATACTTTGTACTATGGTTAGATCAGTTTTAATCTTGTTTTTTTTAGCATTCAGTTTTGCTGGAAAATCACAGAGCACATTAGAAGGTTCTTTTGCCTCATTAGATAGCTCTCCTGTGGGAAAACAAAAGTCTGATAAATGTGGTTTGGCCTTAAATGCGCAGCAGATAAGTATTATTAAACAAAATTTATCTTCTAAAAAAGAAGATCAAAAAAGGTTAGAACAAGCTCGGGAAGAAATAACAGGTAAAAGCCTAACTTCTTTACAAGTAATTGATGTATTGAAAGCATTTTCGCAGGAAAAATCTCGTTTAGAATTTGCCAAATTTGCCTATACTTTTACTTCTGATAAAGATAATTATGGCTTATTAGTAGATTCTTTTGAATCTGAAAATACTGTGGAAGAGTTGATAGAGTATATTAACCGCTAGGTTTTATATTGCATCTAAAAGAGGCAAACGGGTATTTTTTTCAAACCCCTTTAACAATCGATAACTGATCAAAAAATAAATACCGTACACGGTTACTTCTAGTATGGTTAACCCAATAATAAAATAAAATACATCATTAGGGGCAAATTTCAAATATGTTAATAAGCTTATAAAGTAAATAACCGGAAAAATAAGGGTGTGCTTACTCTTGTTTAATAAATTAAGAATATTTCCAAAGGGGACAACAATAGATTGTATCACGTATGAAAAGATAAGTACTTGCAAATATACCCCGGAAATGCGCCATTCGGATCCAAAAAATATTTGAAAAACATCGGGTGCTATCAATAAAACCACTAGAATGATAATTGTTCCAATTAAGACAGAAATACCAAACATTTTTTTGATAAATTTTAATACAGATTGTTTTTGTCTTACTTTGGCTCCTATTTCTTCAATAAAAACTTGCGAAATGGCGATGGTTAATAGTGATAATGGAACTAAAACATATTGGCGACACTGAAAAAAATGCCCTGTATCTTCTTTGGTGAAATATTTTTGAATAAAAAAGACAGAAACCGTTTGTGAAATAGCTATTAAAATAGCGGATAAAGAATTGTATAAGGGAAAATCTTTGTAGTTTTTTGCTGTATCTATAATACGCGCCAGCGAAAGCTTAACAGTGAAAAATTTCTCTTGATTGGCTTGAAAAAAAGAAAAAATGACATAAATAATCCAGGCAATTAAATACCCTACTAATAGGCCTGAAGTATACCCGGCTAAACCCATAATAACGGTAAAGCAAACAATGCCAGTGGTTTGCACCATTTTACCGGTAGAAATACTTTTGAATTTTTTTTCCCGTACCATCCAATAATTAATGGGGTTATATAGGCCCATACATAAAACAAAAAATGGGATGGTAAGAAACAGGTTTATTTCCTTGGGGTCGAAAATATTAAAATAATGCGCAATATTTTCTTTTAAAAATAGAAAAGAAACAAAACATAAAAGGCTAATAAGGACTGCAAATAACATGCCAGAATAAGCTAATTCTACCGCTTTTCTTTTCATTTTAGGTAGAATAATAGCCATTTCATATCGTCCGCTGGCAATGGTCACAATAATGGTAAAAATGCTGGTTATTACCCCAAAAGTTCCAAATTGTTCCGGGCTATATAGCCGGGTTATTAAAGGAGAAAAAACAAGGGGTAAAATTTGAGAAAGAAAGGTGCCTGAAAGTAAAATGGTCGCATTTTTTATGAAAGCATTTTCTTTAAAAGTACTTGTCAGCTTTTTTGCGTAAGATTTATTTTTAGTAGAGGATGGCAAGTTCAATATTTAAAAATGCAAAATTATAAGAATATACTAGAATGGCTAAAATTTATACTTTTTATCAAAATTAATTAATACTTTAGCAATCCACGTAAAAATATGAAGAAGACATTTCTTTTATTTATTTCATTTTTTTCGTTCTGTCTTTCCGCACAACAGGACGCCAAGAGTGTTTTAACGAAAATGATAGAGAAATGTGCTACCATTAAAACTATGCAGGCAAAAATCTCGAATAAAGAACGGGTTTTTGATGTTATTAAACACACAGAAGGTTTCGCTAAGATGGCTTATGATCCTTTTCGGTTTTATATGAAACAGTCTAACCCAAGAGCCGGTTTAGAGGTTTTGTATGTGCAGGGAGAAAGAGGAAATAACGCCATTATTAATCCCAATGGATTTCCATGGATGAACGTAACCCTTAGTCCATATGGAAATATGATTCATCTTGGCACACACCATACCTTGTTTCATGTTGGGTATAAATATTTTTCAAAAATAGCTAATTACTACATGAGTATTGCTGTAGTAAAGCCCGATTTGATACTGGAAGCAGATGAAAAAATAGGATCCACCCTTTGTTATAAAGTTACTTTTGATATGAAAAATTACAGTTTTATTACACATACCGTTAAAAAGGGAGAAACTATTCATTCCATTGCAGATAAATACATGGTTAATTCAAATTCTATTTTAGAACGAAATATTATTGTTGTTGATGATTACGAAGAAACATTATACGAAGGCGAAAAATTAATTGTACCTAATTGTTATGGTAAAAAAATTACCATGTGGATTGAAAAAAGCACCTATTTGCCCGTTTTAATAAAGGTATTTGATGATAAAGGGTTTTATGAATCGTATGAATATCGGGAGGTTAAAATCAATATTCCTTTTAAACCCGATGAGTTTACAGAATCTTTTGATGATTATAATTTTTAAGAATTACCCTCGATAAAAGTAGGTTTGTTAAATTTCTTAACTTTTTGATTTATATGAAGTTAGCTCTTTAAAAATATCTTCTAATGTTTTTTCTTCTTTGTGTAAACCTAAAACAGAGCTTTTATTTTTAACTGCTAATTGAAATAAATCGTTTCGTATATCTGTTTTATCTGAAGAAACAATAATCCAATGATTTTCTTTTTTCTCATGTACCTCTAACACGCCATTTATTGTTAAAAGATCGTCTTTAAAAATGCCTCCGCTAAATTCAACGGCATAAATTCCATTGGAAGGTAAACTGGATTTAATATTGTCCGTTTTATCATCTGCCACAATTTTTCCCTTATTAATGATAATAATACGATCACAAATGGCCTCTACTTCTTGCATAATGTGGGTCGACATTAAAATAGTTTTTTGTTTTCCCAATTCTTTTATCAAATTGCGAATATCTACAATTTGATTAGGATCTAAGCCCGAAGTAGGCTCATCTAAAATTAAAACCTTGGGGTTATGGATAATGGCTTGCGCCAATCCTACCCGTTGCCGGTACCCTTTAGATAGAGCACCTATTTTTTTGTTTTTTTCAGGACTTAAACCCACCAGTTCAATCATTTCATCAACTTTAGTTTTGATGTTTTTAAGTTGGTGTATTTCTGCAACAAAAGAAAGATATTCCTTCACATACATTTCCAAATACAAGGGGTTATGTTCGGGTAAATACCCAATTTGTTTTTTAACCTCAATGGGGTTTTCTTCTACATCAATATCACAGACTTTTACTTTTCCTTGGGTAGATGGAATATAGGTCGTAATGATTTTCATCAGGGTTGATTTTCCGGCGCCATTAGGTCCTAAAAAACCAACCACTTCTCCTTCCTTTATCTGAAAAGAAACTTCATCTAAAGCTTTTTGTGAGCTATATAGTTTAGAAACTTTATCAATAAAAATAGACATGGTTTATTGTGTATTAGACAGCAAAGTTAAGTATTAAGTACAATGTACAAAGTATTAAGTACAAAGTATTAAGTTTAACCTGTCTGCCGGCAGGCAGGAGTGAAAAGTTTAAAGTGAAAAGTTTAAAACTTAAGAGGAAAGGTATTCGTAATGAATATCTTATGTTTATAATTCTAAGGCTTTAATATTCTCACCTTTCGAGTGCCTCAAGGTTCGAAAATTATTTACTTTTGTTATTCATGGAAGGCATTGTAATAAAATCGACGGGCAGCTGGTATTCAATTTTAGCCAGTGATAAAAAGATGTATGAATGTCGCATTAAAGGGAAATTTAGAATGCAGGATATTAAAAATACTAATCCGGTTTCGGTGGGTGATGAAGTAAAAATAGAGTTGGATCAAGAAGAGGGAAAGGGTATTATTTACGAAATTAAGCCTCGCAGAAACTACATCATTCGAAAATCGACCAATTTATCAAAGCAATACCACATTATTGCTTCTAATGTAGATCAGCTGCTTTTGGTTGTAACTCTGGTAGCACCCGAAACTCCTACAGCCTTTATTGATCGGTACTTAATCACTGCCGAGGCGTATGAAATTCCACCCATTTTAGTTTTTAATAAAGTAGATTTGTACAAAGGGGAGTTGTTGGAGTATTTAGATTATTTAGAAAACGTTTATAAAAAAATAGGTTATCAAACCCTGCGTACGTCGGTAAAAAACAAAACAGGCATAAGCGAGTTAAAAAATATTTTAAAGGATAAAAAAACGCTTATTTCGGGTAATTCCGGGGTAGGGAAGTCCTCTTTAGTGAATTGTGTTGAGCCCGATTTAGATATTAAAACAGCCAGCATTTCTTTAAGTAGTTTTAAAGGGAAACATACCACTACTTTTGCCGAAATGCACCCCCTCTCGTTTGGTGGTTTTATTATAGATACGCCCGGTATTAAAAGTTTTGCCATGGCAGATATGAAAAAGGAAGAAATTTCACATTATTTTCCTGAAATATTTGAAATTAGTAAAACCTGCAAATTTCATAATTGTAAACATATTAATGAGCCTGGTTGTCAGGTACTTGCAGCTTTAGAAAAAGGGGATATTATAGATTTTAGGTACAAAAATTATCTTTCTATTATGGAAGATGATGATGAATCAAAATATAGGGCATGAGAATGATTGTTCAGCGGGTTCAACGTGCCGCGGTAGAGATTGATAAAAAGCTATTTTCTTGTATTGAGCAAGGATTGCTTGTTTTTGTTGGGGTAGAAGAGGCTGATTTAGAGGAAGATATGCAATGGATGGCCACTAAAGTGAAAAATATGCGCATATTTTCGGATGAAGATGGTAAAATGAATCGCTCGGTAAAAGAAATAGACGGAGAAATTTTATTGGTGAGTCAATTTACCCTGCATGCAAGCACGCAAAAGGGAAACCGTCCTTCGTTTATTAAAGCAGCTAAACCCGAATATGCCAAGAGTTTATACGAAAAGCTTATCGTGCATTGGCAGCCCATCTTTAAAGAAAAATTAAAAACAGGTCAATTTGGAGCAAATATGCAAATTACCTTATTAAATGATGGCCCGGTAACTATTTTTATAGATTCAAAAAACAGGGAGTAAGTACCCTTCGTCCATAGGACTCCTTCAGAGAGTGCCTCAGGGTACGATAAAATCATTTAAATAAATCTTTATCCAAATTGTACTCTTCATGTAGTTTTAATGGAACATCTTTCCCGCTTTGTAAATCTTTTACAATAATTTCTTTTTCGGAACCGCTGCCTGTTAATTGAGAAAGTGCCTTATTTACTAGTTTTACTTCTTTGCCTTCATCATTTACCATCCATACAGTTAAGTATGGAAGATATGTTGGTAAAGGCATTTGTAAGCTAGATGTGTTATCTAAGCTATATTGCTCATCCATACACAGGGTGTTTAAAGAAAAGGATTTTATTTGCCATTTTCTAGGAAAAGAGAAGGATATTTTTTGTGCTGGTCGTTTGGGTTCAAAAACCAATTTATAAACTTCACTTCCACTTAATTTTACTTTGATGAAATCATCTTTTTCAGCATAAAAAAGGTTTTCTGTAGTAACTGCTGTCCATTTAAAATTTTTGGCATCAGACAATAAAAAGACAGATAATTCATATTTGGGTATGCAAGGATCAACCGATATTTTTAATTCGGCAGGATAGCATAGTTCGTGACGATCTAAAAAGGATAAGTCATAAATAGCCATAGTTTTGGATAAAGGAGCACTTTCTTTGGTTAACCATGGGTAATAGAGTAGGTCTTGTGGTAAATAAGTGTCTAATTTTATGCTGTTTTCAACATGTCTGTAATCACAACCATTAATAGAAATTGAAATTTGATCAGAAAGTTGCAAAACGGTATCTTTAATACATACTTCCGCCGATTTGGTTACAGTACTTTTTACTCCTCGATCTAAAAGAATATCTTTCTCTAATGAGCCATTTGGCTGCGTTTTTATACCCGGAAAATCAGTCTTATTTGAATAACTGACCGCCAACTCTAAAACATCCATTTCATCAGAAAGTTCATGAATAAAATCAGAGTGTTGCTCTGGAGAATTAAGCATTTGGATTAGCTCTGGAGTTATTTTAGCTTGACTAATTAGGTATGTTTTTAACCATTGAATTCGTTTTTGATTTACTATTTCAGAGCTTTTGTTAAAAGCTGTATTGATAAAAATAGAATTGATATCATACTTATTTATATATTCTATGCGATTTTTTAGTTTTTCAACTTGCGGTTTGGAAATAACGGAATCTTCTTTTAAATAAATAATATCAAACCTAACATAGTGATTATCTTGCGCAATGGTCATTTGAGTATAGGATATTGCGATAAAAAACAGGAGGGCAATTTTTTTTATGGTGCTGTACATAACGATTAATTTTATTGCTAAATTAGTTCTTATAATAAGGCAAATTAACAATTTTAATCATTGAAAAACCTGATTTTAATCATTTATTAACAAAAAATGATCTTTTAAATTCAATTTTTTGTCACTAAAATTTAAAATTTTCGTATTAGAGGAAATGCGAAGGTTTTTTATATTATTTTTTGTATTTGGATTTGTTCCTGTCATTGCTGCACAACAAACGCAGCAAAGGTTTAAGTTTGTTTATAATAAAAATCTTTCATCGCTTCGTTTTTTAGAAACTTTAAGCGGACATGATACAAAAACAGATGAACAAACCTTAAATTATCTTTTTTCGGAAGAAGATGAAGTTTTAAATAAAATCATTCAAACATTTAACGAGATAAACATCAATTATTCGTATCACTGGGAAGACTTTCCGGAGAGCCGAAGAGGGTATCGATCGACCTATGATTTAGTGATAACTACCCTGGCAAATTCCCAAAACTTAGATGAAGTTGCGGTCCGGTTAATTGGCATTATTCCTAACGAAGATTTAACCAAATTTATTTATTGTTTAAAGGGTATAGCCCCTTATTATGAGCAATTTATTACCAGTAAATACAGTAAACGCATTGAGCAGGAAATTAGCAAGTATCAATCTTATGCAGGTCAGTTAGATGAAGTATTTAAAAAGGCTCAAACTTTTTATGGAACTTCTTGGCCCGAAAACGTTCCTTTTATAGTTTCGATGTATCCTATCCCCGGTAAGGCGGGTTTTACGACCGCTGATCCGCATGGAAATACTATTATGTGTAGTTATTTAATAGATGGAGAAGCTGATTATAAAGCGCGGTTAGGAGTTATTGCACATGAGTTAAACCATGTGTTGTACGATCAACAATCGATTAGTTTACAAGTAAAAATTGAACAATGGTTTTCAAAGAATAAATCAGCATATAAACAGCTTGCTTATAAATACTTTGATGAAGGCTTAGCAACGGCCGTTGGCAATGGCTGGGGGTATCAGTTTTTAAATGGGCAAATGGATACCGCTACTTGGTATAATAACGAATATATTAACGGGTATGCAAAGGAACTTTACCCCTTAGTAGAAACATACATTAATGAGAATAAGACCATAGATAGTTTATTTGTAGGAGAAGCTATTCAGTTATTTGAGAAAAGGTTTGGTAATTCGATGTATGAATATATTCCTTTGTTTAATTCCGTTACTATTTTTAGTAATACAGAGGATCGTAAGAAAGTAAAGGGAATTTCTGAAACCATCAAAAAATATTTCCAAATGTACTCGTATTATTTTGTGAGTCCCATTAAAGATGATCAAACCAATAAAATCATGAAATCGAGTAAAGGAACAAAATTATTTATAATAGATGGTCGTTATCGCTCGAATATGAATTATTTAAAGCAGCAAATACCCAATTTAGAAGTTGTTTTGCAAAATGTACGAGTTCCTTATAAAAGAAACCAATATATTAGTTATGTAAACGATGAGCAAGAAGCCGTTATTATTATGATGATTGGTGATTTAGAATCGTTAGATAAGATTTTAAAGGCTGTTTCGGACGAAAAAAACATCAATATTAAAAATCCTTTTCACGAAGTGGAATAGGATTTGTTTTTACAACAACAATTTTTTGCATGGATAAAATAGTTTTATTTTATCCTTTTTCCGTCTTTAAACTCGGAAGTTTGCTCGGGTTTACCTTCATTGTTGTATAAGATCATTTTTCCGTGTTTTTTTCCGTTTTTGTAATGCATTTCTACATCTAAGCCACCGCCTTGTTTCCACATTTTGGATGGGCCATCTAATTTATCATCTTTATAACTTTCTTCGCGGCCTTTTTGTCCGCTTGGGTAATAATAAATCCAGGTGCCGTTTTTCTTTCCATTTTTATACGCTCCTTCGGAGTCTTTAATGCCTTTGTTTGTGAAATATACCCAGGTTCCTTCTTTTATTCCTTTCGAATAACTTCCTTTTTCCCGTTCTTTTCCGTCTTCGAACCAAAATAGCCAGGTACCTTCTTTTAAATCATTTTTTAATTCGCCTTCGTAGTTTTTTTGGCCGTTGGCAAACCAACCAGTCCAATGTCCATCCATTTTTCCTTCTTTAAAGGAACCTTCATCTTTTAGTTTTCCGTTTTCGTACCACGATTTCCATAGGCCTGTTTCGTGATTATTTAAGTAATCGCCTTCTTGCAGTTTTTGGCCGCTTTCAAACCAGGTGGTCCAATGTCCTGCTTTTAAATCGCGGTCAAAATTCCCTTCTTTCCAAAGTTTACCATCAGGATACCAAAAATTCCATTTCCCGGAGCGTTGGTTGCTCGTGAAATTTCCTTCTGATTCTTTTTCGCCGGTAGAGTAGTAATAGGTCCAGGTGCCATCTTGCTGGTCATTTTTGAAGGATCCCTTCATATCCGGAATTTTATTATCGCGGTACCAGGCCCAATAGCCTTCTTTTTTGCCATTTTTATAATTTCCTGCAATTAAAGTATCACCTTTTGAAGAAAATTCAATCATTTTGCCATGCTTTTGACCGTCAGAGAAGGTAATTATTTCTTTTAACTTGTTGTTTGAATAATAATATTTCCACTCGCCATTCGGTAATTCTTTCACAAAAAGACCTTCTTCTTTTTTATTTCCATTTTCATAATAAGCGGTATGAATTCCGTTTTTTAAATAGGAAACATAAGGAGTTTCTTCTTTGGGTTTGCCGTTTTCGTAGTATTCTTTATAAATTCCGTTGCCCTGGGTTAAAATTTTGAGCCCGGCGGGGTCATAGCAGCTTTGAATTAAGACGGAATCGCCCCTGTATTCTTTTTCGGATTGAATTTTTCCATTGTTGTAATAATAGGTCCAAACACCTATTTTTTTTCCTTTGCCAGCGGCAAGTGTTAAACCTGAGTTTCGGATGCCTAATTTTTTCTTGATAGAATCGGACGATTCGGGGTATTTATCGAGAATTAATTGTCCTGCTTTGTATAATCCTTTTTCTTTTAGGTTTCCATTTTCATACCATTCCTGGTATAAACTATCAGGAGAATTGTATTTGAAGTAGCCTTCTAGTTTTTT
>CAYOHR010000037.1:0-23343 GCA_964403835.1 uncultured Flavobacteriales bacterium | reverse complement strand
TTCGCCGGTTAAGGGAACAATATCACAACAATTACTAATGGCTACCAAATCGAGGTATTGATAAATATCATCCAGAGGTTTGTTTAAATGCTGAGCTAAACCACACAATAATTTAAACCCGATACCGCAACCGGTAAGCTCTTTGTAGGGATAGGGACAATCGTTTTGTTTGGGGTTTAGGATGGCAAAAGCGGGGGGGAGTTCATCTCCGGGTTTGTGATGGTCGCAAACAATAACATCAATATTTTTTGTTTTGGCGTAGGCTATTTTTTCAATTTCTTTAATACCACAATCGAGGGTGATGAGTAAATTGACCTTTGTTTCAGCGGCATAATCAATGCCTTTATAGGATACTCCATAACCTTCTTCGTACCGATCGGGAATATAATAGGAAATATTCGCATAATTTTTGCTTAAATAATCATAAACGACTGATACTGCGGTAGTTCCATCTACATCATAATCGCCATAAATAAGAATATTTTCTTTGTTTTCAAGGGCTTTTGATAAGCGATCAACGGCTTCTCTCATTCCTTTCATTAAAAAAGGATTGTGCAAATGCTCCATGGTGGGTCTAAAAAAATCTTTAGCCTGGTCAAAAGTTTCAATTCCTCTTAATATCAATAATTTTGCTAAAACATCTGAAATTCCAAGGGTCGAATTAAGTTCGGTAAGAGTCTTATTAGAAGGGGTTTCGGGTAATTTCCATCTCATGTTTAGAAGGGACGTTATAAAGTTTGTAAGGGTTGTAAAGTTATAAAGTTTGTAGGAAGTTTTGGCACATTTCATTAAGTTTGTCCTTATGATAAAGTATTTTTTAATTGTTTTCCTTGGAGTTTCACTAAGTTTTTGTAAAAACTCAAAAGATGGCAATCTAAAGCAAGCATCAGAAACTAATACTAAATTATTGGTTTCATTTAATAGCATAGGAGCTGGTGTTGATTATGCCGCTTCTTCGGCTATGCAAACACTTCTAGAAGCCAATAAGAATGCCTTGGGAGATAAGTTTACATTTGAACGCGTGCAAAGAGGTAGAGAAGGGGAATATAATATTTGCATCGATTTAACGAAATTAAGTTCGAAAGAAATAAAAAAGTTAAAAGCAGATGTGGAGAAAGCCATTAATAAATCACCCCTCGTTATAATCAGTGAGGGCACTTTTTGCTATAAATAATTTCAGGAAACCTGCTAATTTGCGACTTTAAACCCAATTTTTTGGGTATGCAGCTCGCGCATTTTAATGAAAAAATTGCGTGTATTGGTATAGTCTTCCGGACTTATAATATCATCCAATAGGGTTAGTTTTTTTTCTACTTTTAATACGTTTCCTTCTAGTTTATAGTGAATAAAGAATGCCGCATCTTTACAAGCTATTTCTTGATCTTTTGGAAGTTCTACTACCTTTGAGTTAGCAGGAAACTGAATTTCTAGTTTTTCTTCCTCCGAATCTAGGTTTAACAACCTCCACAGTAGAAAGGGATAGGTTCTTTTTTCTAATGCAAAATATTCGTTTAGGTTATAATCATCGCTCCAAGGTAAGGTAAAAATTTTGATCCCTGTAAAGTCGGTTAAATGGTTAGATGCTTGATATTTAAAGTTATACGAAACAGAGTCTATATTATTTTTCAGATCTTTAAATTCTAAACTATTTAGTTTAAGCGGGGTGGAAAATCCGGAACTGATGGCTTGTTGCATATCTTTTTCCTGTTTTTCTTTTCCCATATCTGCATACTGAATTCGGGTATCCGTTGCTTTGTCGCCATAGCGAACAGAATGTTTTTCAACAAGAATATCATTACCTATAAAAGTCACTTTACCACTGCGCGTAATTTTATTGGCAACCCGTATTTTTGAGTTTAACACATCAATATTTGCTTTTTCATTGGTGCCTGATTTAGGAATTCGTAATATTTGAGATTGATTAATGCCCCCGGCAACGGTTTTAAAAGAAGCTTTTTGAGTGGTCATTTCGATATAATATTTCTCATTATTTTCGTCTAACTCGGCAATGCAATGATTAAATCGCATACTAGGCAAAAGCATGGCTTGTCGACCATTATCCCGGGTATCAACCAATACCAAATTTGCGTTTATACCTGCTTCTTTGGCCATGGTTACAAATAAAGTGGAAACATCTTTACAGTCGCCCATTTTTGAATTTAAAGTGGTGACTGCTTTTTGAGGAATAAAGGCGCCGTGCAAAAAGGAAACACTGCTATAGGTTATGTTAGAAACAATATAATTATAAATTAATTCGGCCTTTTGGACAGAACTGAGGTTTTCTTTGCCTTTTAAAATGGTTTCAACGGTTTCTTTTACATCAAAATCAGCTTTTGCTTTCCCTTCTGATAGATCTGTATACCATTGGGCAATAAAATCCCAATCAGGAATAGATGAAACCTCTAATACAATGCCTGCATCGGTTAATTCGGGCATCAATATTTCACCTTTAATAGAAGGTTGGTCTTTTACGTACCAGGTGTATAAAAAATAATCTTCTATTTCTTTTCTTTCTCTTTGTACAGTCCCGTTAATGAGGGTATCCTTAAATGCCTTGGTTTTTGGTAAAAGAAGGCTATATCGGCCGTTTTGGGTTGGAAAAAATGAATTAAAGTAAAATTTATCACTAAAATGTTTGGCAAGTTTACCGGATGAGTAATTTTCGACCCGGTATACCAAATAAATAGCATCCCCTGCTTCTAAACCTGTAAAAACTACTTCTCCGCCATGTGTTTCGGCTTTTATTTTAGATCCATCTGCTTTTAAAACCTCGGCCGTTTCAATCACCAGCGATTGAGAATAAGGGTTATAGCCCACCGATTGCTCCTTCCATACATCTACACCTGTTTGATTAAAAACCTTGACCAAAATAGTTGTTTTTACTTCTGAGGCGCCTTCGGGATAAAAAATACGTTGTTCATCATCAATTAAAATAATACTGTTGTCTTCAGGGTAATTTTCGGCAGTAGGCGATTGTTTAAATAAATCATCGGCATTGTATTTCTCAAAATACTCAAATAAGTCCTTTTTGTTTTCTAAAAAGCGAATGGCTTGGCGGGCCGCATAATTAGAAGGGTTGTAATAAATACTTTTTTTATAAGCGTCAATGGCTTCATTTCGTCTTTCCATCGATTGAAGAATTCTTGCCTTTGTATTCCAATACGAATCAATATATGGCGATATTTCTAATACTTTATTAATGTTTTCGAGCGCTAAAGCATACTCTTTGTTACTGAAATAAATTTCGGATAAATCGCTATACGTGCCTACCGAGTTTGGGTTGATATCGATAATGTGTTGATAGTAGGAGTATCCTTTTTTGTACAAGCCTTGGCTAATATAGTTTTTACCTAATTGCGTATAAATGGAATAACTATAATTGTTTTGGATAAATTTTTCGAAAATTGCGTTTCCGGCGGTGGTTGATTTGTATACTGCCATATCAATTTGATATTTTCCATTTACAATATCAATATTATCGGGATATTTGGTATATAACCGATCTATTTCTTTAATTAAAGCATCATAGCTACTTTTTTTGCTCAGGATGCTTAATTTTAGAGCTTCTGCCGTTAAAATGGGTCCGTATAACGCAATAATTTGATCTGTTTTTTTCTCCGCTTCTTCATAATTCGATTTTTTCATCAAATCATTGATCTCTAAAGAAAGGGAGAATATGGAGTTTGGATCTTTTTGTTTGATGCGATCAACCTCTTTTTTGTATTCTGTTCCATTTTGTTCTTGCGAATAAACACTCAGCAATAATTGCGCAACATACGTGTTGTCAGGAGTCAATTCTCGGGCTTTCTTGAGGGTTTTGCGTGCTTCGTGCATTTTTTGATTTAAGGTATAGGTATGTCCCAACATAATCAATGACAGCAAATCGTTTGGATTTGATTTTAATTTATCTTCAAAATAGTTTTCTGCATAATGCGAGAGTGTGGTTACTTTGTAATCGGTTCGGGGAGCATAGGCTCTGTATTCATCGCTAGAAGTAATACCGATTAAAGGAAAACCTTTTGCATCGGTAATTCTCAATAATAAGTTCGAATTATTTATTTCGCTGCTGCCAATTTGAATTAAAATGCGGTGATTTCCTTTTGGTAAGTTTAATTTATATGAATAAACATCCATATGGCAATTGCGTTCTTCGGGTATTGATCCAACTAACTGATCATCAATCCAAAGTTTCATCGATCCGGATACTCCAACCCGAAAAAATGCTTCGCGATCAACCTCATTGGTAATAAAGGTTTGCCCGTATACAATAGAATTTGTTGTTAAGAAATGATATTCAAAATCAAGCCATTGGGTAAAATTTAAGGTATTTGTCCGGAACCATTTTACATCAGCATCTACCTTGTTTTTAAAGGTACAATCAGCTTTTGGGCAAGATATTACCCCAAAATCTTTATTGAATCCGCTTCCTGAGCGATTTTCAAATTCACCCACTATTTGCCAATGATCAATGGCTCCAATTTTTTTAAAATGTTCTTGTGATTTTTTTTCCTCATTACTCATTCGATAATGATATCCTAAAAGATAGTCGACAATAGCTTTGGTAGTCCCATCTGAATGAGGGTCTTTGGCAATTTTTTCTAATAATTTCAGCTCTGGTTTTTCTTTTTTAGAATGAATACTTCCAAATCCGCCAAATAACATGGCATAGATATAACCCAAGGGTTGATCAGTTTTTTCGTAAAACTCACCAAACTGTTTAATAGCTTCCGGGCGATTTTCGTTCTGAGAATAAATAAGCGATAATAAAAGATGGGCATTGGCTGTTTCTTCGTTATTATCAATAGCTGCTTTTAATTTTACAATGGCATTTTGCCGATCATTTTTTTTGAAAAAATCTAACCCTTCTTGATAATTATTTTGGGCAAGAGATGAAAACAACCATAAAGCAAGGGAAGTTGAAACAAGGAATTTTTTCATAGAATAGATTAAATGTAATAACAACCTTTGTCAATAACAAAAGTATCAAATACGGCTTAATTTCCTACATTTTTGTTGGTATTTGAGATGGGAATTTTGACTTCTATTTCATGAATTTTTTCTATTGAAAAGCCATTTGGCATCCATATTACACTTTTTAAAGTACTGATTTCTAGATACATAAATAGTAATTAAAATTTAATTTGGTGATTATTTTAGAAGTTGCTAAATTCACGTATAAAAAATATTCACTAATTATTTAAACGTATGAAAAAAGCACTTATTATTTTATTTATCAGTACTTTATTTTTTAAGGCTTACACGCAGACTTTGAATTGGGCATGGGTCATGGATCATCCTGCTACTGCTACTAATTTTAGCGTAAAGACCTTAAAGACAACTTCTACGGGAGATATAGTAGCGGTAGGCACTTTTCGAGGTCAGAATGATTTTAATCTTGGCCCTGGAGTCTCAAATTTAAGTGCGTCTGGCTCAGCTTATGATATTTTTCTTGTTAAGTACTCCCCTAATGGTGCAATTGCCCCTACTGGCCCACCACTTCCCACATCCCCTACATGGTTATTTAAAATAGGAAATAGTAATACTGAGCGAGTTGAATCAATGGTCATTGATAAAGATGATAATATTATTATCTGTGGTTACATAAATGGTAGGGTAGATCTTAATTTAGGATTCAGCTTCAACTATGGCGGGAAAATAGGATATTCTACTTTTATTGCAAAGTATAGTCCCTCTGGTATCTTACTTTGGCATGTGAGTTATCCGCCAACTATTCGTGTTTCTAATATGTCTTCGGATAATAACGGACGGGTTATTATAGCAGGTACTTTTACTGGTTCACAGGACTTTAATCCAAGTATTTTTATTATAACTAATCTAACGACTGGTGGGACTAGTCAGAAGGATATTTTTGTTGCTAGCTTGAATGCTAATGGCACTCTTAATTGGGCTAAATCTTTTCACAAATCAACTAATTTGTCTAATACCGATGAGAAGGTTACCGATGTATGTGTTGACGGGACTGGCAATATTTACCTTACTGGTGCTTTTAACGGTACTGTTGATTTTAATCCTTCTTCTGGTAGCGTTAATTATTTATATGCATTTAATACCGCGGATGTTTTCTTTGTGAAATTAAAATCAAATGGTGATTATGTATGGGCTAAAGCAATTGCTGGGTTAAAAAATGTTGAATCAAGTGGTATTGTTGTTGATGGAAGTGGGTCTGTATACCTATCAGGAAGGTTTAATTCCACCGTTGACTTCGATCCAAGTTCAGCGAGTTATAATTTAATTTCTAATTCTACAATCACACATGATGTTTTTCTTGCCAAATATTCTTCGTACGGTAATCTTTCATGGGTGAAAAAATTTGGAAATACATATGATGAAGTAGTATGTGCTCCTAAATTTACTAAAAATGGTAATATATTATTATATGGTGAATTTAAAGGAACTGTTGATTTTAATCCTGGCTCAGGAATAAATAATTTAACTACAACTGGTAATTCCAAAGATCTGTTTGTGGCCAATTTTAAAACTAACGGAGACTTCCAATTCGCAAACAGAATAGGTAATGCAAAGGACGAATACGTTTATGATATAGCTATTAATAAAACCACTAATCAATATTATATCGCAGGGAAATTTACCCAAACGGTTGATTTTGACCCATCTCCAAGTACGTTTAATTTATCATCTGCCAACCCACTTTATTATAATTCATTTATAGCTAAATATACCTTGCCAGGTAGTTCCATAATAGAAGAAAATGGTGGTGATGAAAGCGCTAAAAAGGAAGTAGAAGAAACTGCTCCTATTATAAATGATGATGTAAAGGTAAAGGAACTTAAATTAGCACCCAATCCAACAAACAATTACCTAAACCTTCAATACATTGGTTTTGATAATACATCCAGTACTCTTCGTATCTATGATATTACCGGGAAAGAAGTATCCAATGGTATTTATTCATTATTAAATACAAGTAATACCGGTTCACAAATAGATGTATCAAGCTTAAACAGCGGTTTGTATATCATTATCATTGAAACGGAAAATGCTATAATCCAAGAAAAGTTTATTAAGCAATAAATAGAATATTTGTAAAATCAAAAAGCCGCTTTAAAAAATTTGAAGCGGCTTTTTTTTATTACTATTTTAAATAATATGAGCTGTTTTATTCATTATAAACAACCTCCAACAATGTTTGTCCCACTGCTTTTAGCGTGTTTTTGTCAATGACATCCATGTTGTCGGAATGTCGATGGTGAAAGGGGCCAAAATCACTTCTATCAACATGATAATGAATAATATCGATACTGGGGATATTGCTTAAAGTGTTGATGTATAAATGATCATCCGTAATTCCGTAGGGCTCCTTTGTATCAACAAAATAATCTCCATAACCTAAAGATGCAGCCGTATTCCATACTTTTTCAACAACGTCTGGGGCATACTTCATCGAGTTTCCTTCTTTTGGAAATACAGCCGTTTTGGCTCCTACCATATCTAATAAAATGCCATATTTTGGACGATAATTAGCAATAGGCATATGATTGGCAAAATACTGCGATCCTAGGCACCACGTATTTTGCTTCGAATCTATATTTGTTTTACTGGGCTGACCATAGTCTTCTGCATCAAAAAATATAATATCAATGCCAATATTGGGACCGTTTTTTTGGCTAATTAATCGGGCTATTTCCATTAAAACACCTACTCCACTTCCTCCGTCGTTGGCTCCTGAAATAGCCTTATCCATATCTTTATCATCCCGGTCCGCAAATGGCCTTGTATCCCAATGGGCGTATAACAGCACTCGGTTGGGTACTTCGGGTTTATAACGCGCAATAATGTTTTTTATTTGTAATTTTTTTCCATCAAAAGCGATTACCTCTCCTGTTTGAATTTGTGTTTGAAGTCCCCATGCGCGCAATGTTTTTTCTAAATAAGCGGCACATTCTTTATGCGCTTTACTATTTGGAACCCTTGGGCCAAAAGAAACTTGCTTTTGTATAAAGAAATAAGCGCTATCTTCATTAAAATCAGGAACAGGAACATTGCTTTTTTTAACAATGGGATCCGTTTTTACATCCTTTTTTTCAGCGGTTTCGGTGCAAGAAAAAATTAAAATAGAGGCAATCCCAATCAGGACAGGAAAATTAAATCTCATGTGGTGTTTTTATGACACAAATATAATTATTCAAATGATGTCAGATCTCTCCATAAAGCAGAGATAACATCTTTTTATTAAAAACATCTATTCTTAATTCAAAATTCTTAATTCTTAATTAATCTAATTCCTTAACTTCGTGCTGTTTTACATGGAAAAAGAACTAAGCATAATTATTCCGGTTTATAATAGTGAAAGAATTATCTCTTTTACCATCGAAGAAACATGCTTAGCTCTTTCAAACATAGGCATATCCTACGAAATTATTTTAATTAATGATGGAAGTACTGATCAATCCTGGCCTTGCATTCAAAAAATAGCGCAGGAAAATGAGCAAGTTATCAGCGTTAATTTATTAAAAAATTACGGTCAGCATTCAGCACTTTTATGCGGCATTGAAAAGGCGAAAGGCAAGTATATTCTGACCTTAGATGATGATTTGCAAAATCCGCCGAGTGAGATTAACAAGCTCTATATAAAAATAAAAGAAGGCTATGATTGTGTTTTTGCCCAATTTCAGCAAAAAAAACACAGTTATTTTAGAAGATTAGGTAGTAAGCTGGTGTTGTGGTTGAACGAAAAAATATTTAATAAACCCAAAACATTGGTGGTCAGCAACTTTAAAATATTTACACAAGAAGTTGCCCAGCGAGTTATTTCACACAAAACTAATTTTCCTTATATAAACGGTTTATTGTTGTTGTATAGCAATCACATGGCCAATGTAGAAACCCTGCATCACCAAAGAAAGGAAGGGAAATCTAATTATTCTATTTTTAAAATTTTTACCTTAATTGCGCGCATTTTATTTAATTATTCATCATATCCGCTGCAGCTTTTAACCAAAATTGGATTTACCATTTCGTTATTTAGTTTTTTATTGGGTATGTATTACTTAGGCAGAGCCATATTTATGGGCTCATCTGTAAAAGGTTGGCCAACTTTAGCCATTATGCTGTCTTTTTTTAATGGTTTTATTATTATTATGTTAGGTGTTTTAGGTGAGTATGTAACACGTATGATGCAACAGAACTCAGTTTCTCGCCCCTACATTATTAAGGAAGTCATTGAATCCAAAAACTAATATATTTTTTATTGTTGGCGGCCAACGCTGTGGTACTACCTGGCTGTTGAGCCAATTAGCGAATCACCCGCAGGTTTTGCCCCAAACCCCCATTTTGCCCGAACCTAAGTTTTTTATTCAGGAAAATGCTTTACATATAGGAAAAGACTATTACTTGAATCATTTTTTTCCAAATCGTACCGGAGATAGTTTTTTGTGCGATAAAAGCACTAGTTATTTAGAAGTAAAGGGAACTGCAGAAAGAATTAATAGCATGTTTCCTGATTCTAAAATTATCATATCTCTTCGAAACCCTGTGTATAGGGCCATTTCAAATTATTTTTTCAGCAAAATGCACGGATTAGAAACTAGGTCAATTACCGAAGTGTTTTTGCAAAATAAACCAGCCCCAAACCTTTCTAAAAAGCTTTCTGTAAATCCCTTTGATTATTTAGGAAGAGGAATTTATATTCATTATTTGACAGAATACATGCGTTTTTTTGGAAAAGAACGCTTAAAAATTATATTATATGAAGATATGTTGGTAAAAGAGGCGGTTTTTGATGCGGTTTTTGAGTTTTTAGGCATCGGTAAATACCCACAATTTAAAATTTCTGACCTGAAAGAAAACGATAGTTTGTATGATGAAGTGATCCCAAATGCCGTTCTGGATATTTTAAATGATTTTTACAAACCTTTTAACCAAAACTTAGAAAGTTTAACAAAAATTAACCTAAATGCTTGGGAAATCAAGCAGGAGTAAAGAAAATTTAATTTTTTAATTTCACATAATGAGGAATTATTTTTTGAAGAAAGTGTTATTTTATTGCAAATAAAATATAATTCAATAAAAAATTTTGAAAATTTAGAAAATACTTCTAAATTTGCTAAACATTAATTAACTTAATTACAAAAAAAATGAAAAAAGTATCTTTATTCGCTGCTATCGTTATCGCAGCTTTTACTTTCTCTTGTGGAAACGCTGAGAAAACTGCTGAAACTCCAGTTACTACTGAGACTACAGTTACTGAAACTCCAGTTGCTGAAACTCCAGTTGCTACTGAGACTCCAGTTGCTGAGACTCCAGTTGCTACTGAGACTCCAGTTACTACTGAGACTCCTGCTGCTAAGTAATTAGTTACAGAAAAAGACAAAAGGGTGGAGATAATTCTCCACCCTTTTTTTTTGCCTTCTCGCCAAAAGAAACTAAAAAATGCGCATAATCATTATGTTTATTTGGCCAATTTTCCACACATTTGTCTTAAGATCAAGATCATTTTGCCATCCTAAAATCTATGTATATGCTAGCAATGGATTATTCTCCTTTTAAAGAAAATACGTCTGAAAAAGAACTTCTTAATCTTTATAAAGAGTTATTAAAACCTCGCTTAATAGAAGAAAAAATGCTTATCCTTTTGCGCCAGGGTAAAATATCCAAATGGTTTTCAGGCATTGGGCAAGAGGCTATTTCTGTAGGTGCTGCTATGGCTTTGGAACAAGATGAATATATTTTGCCTCTACACCGAAACTTAGGGATTTTTACCGTTCGCGGAATTTTATTTGATCAACTATTTGCTCAATTTCAAGGCAAAAAAGAAGGATTTACCAAAGGAAGAGATCGCTCTTTCCATTTTGGCACCAACGATTATCATATTGTGGGCATGATTTCTCACTTAGGTCCTCAGTTGGCGGTTGCCGATGGCATTGCCCTGGCAAATAAACTCTCCAAAGAAAAAAAGGCGACCCTCGTATTTTCCGGCGATGGAGGCAGTAGCGAAGGCGACTTTCATGAGGCACTCAACGTAGCTGCCGTATGGGATTTACCGGTGCTTTTTGTCATCGAAAATAATGGATATGGCCTATCAACCCCCTCTTCGGAGCAATTTCGTTGCAAAAGTTTTGTCGATAAGTGCATTGGCTATGGCATAGAAGGCGTTTCTATCGATGGAAATAATATTTTAGAAGTCTATCAAACCGTTAAAAAATTGGCCGCTTCTATCCGCGAAAACCCCCGTCCTATTTTAATAGAATGTATGACTTTTCGCATGCGGGGACACGAAGAGGCATCCGGAACCAAATATGTTCCTAAGCATTTGTTTGAGCAGTGGGAGAAAAAAGATCCCGTGGCTAATTTTGAGAATTACCTATTAGAAATAGGGGTTTTAAATGCTAAAAAAATAGAAACATTAAAAAAAGAAATCAACGAAAATATTTCCGATTGTGTGCATAAAGCATTTGATTTACCTGATATTCAACCTGATACCCACGAAGAAATTGCAGATGTGTATGTAAAACACGCATTAACTATTTTGCCGGTGCTTCCAAACAGCAAAGAATTGCGCTTGGTCGATGCCATTTCAAACGGGTTAAAAATGGCCCTTCAAAAGCACAAAAATCTCATTGTTATGGGACAAGATGTAGCTGATTATGGTGGGGTTTTTAAAATTACCGAAGGTTTTGTAGAAGAATTTGGAAAGGACCGCATCCGGAATACTCCTTTGTGCGAATCAGCCATTGTGGGCGCCGCATTGGGCCTATCTATTAAAGGATATAAATCGGTGGTTGAAATGCAATTTGCCGATTTTGTAACCTGCGGATTTAATCAAATTGTAAATAATTTAGCAAAAGCACATTACCGATGGGGGCAAAATGCCGATGTAGTGGTGCGTATGCCTACCGGTGCCGGTGTAGGTGCCGGTCCCTTTCATTCGCAATCGGATGAAGCCTGGTTTACCCACATTCCCGGTTTAAAAGTGGTGTATCCATCTAACCCGGCTGATGCTAAAGGATTATTGATTTCTGCTATTGAAGACCCTAATCCGGTTATGTTTTTTGAACACAAAGCCCTGTATAGAAGTATTAAAGGAGATGTCCCGGATGATTATTATACCGTGGAGATAGGAAAAGCCAAAGTAGTTCGTGAAGGGAGTGATTTAACCATTTTAACCTATGGTTTTGGAGTGCATTGGGCACAAGAAGCATTGGCGGAATTACCGGAAGTAGAGGCTGAATTAGTGGATTTAAGAACCTTGCTACCCCTAGATTTAGAAACCATTTATGAATCGGTGAAGAAAACAGGCAAGGTGATCATTTTACATGAAGATACCCTAACCGGAGGAATTGGAGGTGAAATATCAGCATTAATCTCCGAACATTGCTTTGAGCACCTTGATGCACCTGTTATGCGCTGCGCATCTTTAGATACCCCTGTTCCTTTTTGTGACGAACTGGAATGGAACTTTTTACCGAAAGCTCGGTTTAAAGAAAGTTTACAAAAACTGATTGCGTATTAATAGAATAAAAAAGTCCCTGAAAACCTAATTCCAAGGACTTTTTAAATATTTTATAAATTTTAGTGATCGTAGCCACCATGACCATGTACATGACCATGTGTTAATTCTGTTTCATTAGCTTCACGAACTGCATCAATTTTTCCTTTAAACCACAAATCAACTCCGGCCATTGGATGGTTAAAGTCCATTTTCACCATTTCGTTACCAATTTCAAGAACCACTCCATCAAAATGATTACCACCCTGATCCTGAAGAGGAACTACATTGCCTACTTGTAATACTTCTGCGGCATTACCATCAATTTCAAATACACTTTTGGGAATTTCCATCACTGCTTTATCGTCATATTCGCCATATCCATCTTTTGCTTTTATGCCAAAAGAAAAAGAATCACCCACTTTTAAACCGTGTATTTGTTTTTCAAATTCAGGCATCATGGAACCTATTCCATAAATAAATCCTAATGGGTCCTGCCCTTCAGTAGATTCGATTAAATCTCCTTGTTCTGTTGTATCTGTTAATGTATAATGTAACAATACTACTTTGTTTTTTTCAATGCTCATAATAATATTATAATGTCTTGAAAAGATACAATTTTTTATTAATGAGACTCAAATTTTGCATACAAAATTTGCCCGTCGAATTAATCACGCTGTAAGCGTGATTAGATATAGATATTAACCCCAAAAGGCATCTTCAAAATGAACAATTTCATTATTCGATGAAATAGAAATAATATCAAATCGATATTCCTTATCCAAAATATTTTTCTGAATAATATATTCATTCGCCGTTTTTGAAATTTTTTGCCGCTTGCTTTTTGTTACAAACTCCTCCGGTAAACCAAACTCATCGGTGGCTCTGTATTTCACTTCTACAAAAACAATTACATCACCTAAACCTGCAATAATGTCAATCTCCCCATATTTTGAGCTGTAATTACAGGCAATTATTTTATAACCTTTTTTAACCAGGTATTGCTGGGCTTTTTCTTCGTAAAAGGTCCCTTTTTTTCGATGATTATTTTTTTCCTGAACCATGTATTACATTTGTGTCAAATTCGAAAATGACTTCAGATAAAATTACAATTTTTAAGAAAGAAAATTTACTCTTTATTTTTTTAGGCGGATTTTTTATAGCCAATGCGCTCATTGCTGAATTTATGGGTGTAAAAATATTTTCTTTAGAACGCACCTTAGGCTTTCAGCCTCAAAATTGGAGTTTATTTGGGGTAGGTAATCTTTCTTTAAATCTATCTGCCGGGGTTTTATTATGGCCTTTTGTGTTTGTGATGACGGATGTTATTAACGAGTATTATGGAGTAAAAGGAGTTCGTATATTATCATACATTACCGTTATTTTAATTGCGTATGGTTTTTTTATGTTTTATTTCGGAATAAAATTAGCTCCTGCCGATTTTTGGCCCCAATCGCACATTCCATTAAACGCAAGCCCCGAAGAAGCGCAAACCATTAAAACGAAGGTGGGTGATTATAATTACGCTTATAAACTCATTTTCGGACAAGGTTTATGGATCATTATTGGGTCTATTTTTGCATTTTTAATAGGCCAGCTATTAGATGTAGTTATTTTTCATAAAATTAAAAAGATAACCGGCGAAAAAAACATTTGGTTACGTGCCACCGGATCTACCTTAATCTCGCAATTAGTGGACAGTTTTGTGGTACTTATGATTGCCTTTTATATCGGTGCCGGATGGAGCTTGAAAACGGTTTTGGCCATTGGTGTTTTAAACTATTCGTATAAATTTTTAATGGCGCTGATTATGACCCCGGTGCTGTACGGAATTCATTATATCATTGATGTGTACCTGGGCGAACAAAAGTCTTTGGAACTGCGGACTCAGGCTTTGATCGATTAATAAAATTAAATATCTAGTCTAACGTAAGTTTTTCCAGGCAGTTTCTAAATCTTCGTGCATCGTTACTTCATAAGTATTTAAGTTTACCCAGGTTTTCACGTGTGCAATTCTGTTTTCAGTAACGGGGTGGGTGCTTAAAAACGCAGGTATTTGTACTTTTTCGCCTTGTTGTAACGCATGAAACAAATCAATCATACCCTGCGGGTCAATTTTATTGGCTTGTAATATACGCAAACCCTCTTCATCGGCTTGTTCTTCCAGTTCACGCGAAAAAGACAGGGCCAACAACTCATGTGCCTGGCCGGCTAAAGCGGAAGCAATGCCTCCGTTATCCTGAATTAATAAGTATAATAACAAATATCTCGATATGCTTCTAAAAAAGGTTTTGGTCGAATGGCGTGATTTTACATGGCTTACTTCATGCGATAATAAAGCGGCCAATTCATCATAATCATGCATGTTTTTTAAAATCTCATCAAACACAATAATTCTTCCGCCGGGAAGTGCAAACGCGTTGATTTCTTTGTTTTTTACAACTGTTACCTGAATGTTGTAGTTGGTATTTAAATCTAAATGGGAAACAAAATCGTGCATTGCCTTTGTTTTAGCAGTGTCTATAGCATATTCAGCAATGGTATTTTCGTATATTTGTTCCCCCATATCTTCTTCCCATTCTTGCGGAATTTTTGTAGCAATATACTCGGCCACCAGCGGAGCAACTAAAAAATACAATAACACAATAATGCCCAAAACCAGCATCATCATCCCAAAAACACTTTGAAAGAAACTTTTTTTAGAGTCGTATTTGGTTTTAGCGTCTTTTAAAAAGGGATAAGTCGCAAAAAAGTTATCAATATCCTTTTGATTGGTAATTTCTAGGGATTCTCCTTTTTTTGAAAGGTACCAAAGCGTTAATTTACCGGGTTCCAACAAGTGATCAACCAGGTTTTTTACCTGCCATTCAATAAAATGATCTGGGTTTTGTACCGGTTTAACACGAATGATTTGTTCCTGTAATTCAAGAGAAACGTCCAAGGCTTCGCGATCTATGCTGTTGTAATATTTTATCACATTAATGCTTTAGTAACACTAAATTAATGTTGTTTTAACATAATTCATAGTAAATTTACTTAGAAATTAAATAAACATGGAAGACAAAAAAATTCTTTTGGTCGATGATGAGCCGGATATTCTTGAGTTTTTAAAGTATAACCTTGAAAAAGAAGGGTACACTGTTGAAACTTGCCAAAATGGGAAAGAAGCACTAAGCATGGTTAAACATTTTGCTCCTGATTTGATTGTACTAGATGTAATGATGCCCGAAATGGATGGGATGGAAGCCTGCGTTGAATTACGTAAAATCCCTTCTTTACAAAATACAATTATTGTGTTTTTAACCGCCCGAAGTGAAGACTATTCCCTGATTGCAGGTTTAGAGGCCGGAGCGGATGATTATATTGCAAAACCGGTGAAACCCCGCGTATTTGTATCTAAAATAAAGGCCTTATTGCGCAGAACTTCTGCTGGAGTAACTATGCAGCCTGAATTGGCCGAAGAAGGGGATATTACCATCGATCGGGAAAAATTTATTGTAAAAAAGGATGGGCAAGATTTTTTTCTGCCTAAAAAAGAATTTGAATTATTATCGCTGTTAATGTCTAAAAAGGGCAAGGTTTTTACCCGAAATGAAATTTTAGAAAAAATTTGGGGCGAAGATGTGATTGTAGGCGACCGAACCATTGATGTACATGTGCGTAAATTGAGAGAAAAATTGGGCGATGATTGCATTAAAACCATGAAAGGAGTAGGGTATAAATTTGATGAATAATTTTATACTGCAATCACGCATTTTTTATTTCTTTTTCAGCATGGAAAAGGATAAAAATATACTTTAGTAAAAATGAAAAATTTATCGCCCCGTATTTTTACCTTAGTTATTTCGGTCTTAACGGGATTTTTAGCCGCATTTTTCTCCTGTTTTTTATTTTCTCAAGATTTAGTACTCAATGATGTTTATCGCTCTCTGGTTCTCTTTTTAATAGTCAGTTGCAGTATTTATTTTATCCTGTTTTTCTCTCTCAAAGCCTTTCTTTTAAAGCGAATGGAGGTTTTATACAAAACCATTTTTACCAACAAAGCGTCAAAAGATGAAAAAGAGGTAATGCAAATCGACTACTTAAATCACATCGAAAAAGAGGTTTCTTTATGGTTAGGGAAAAAAAGTGATGAGCTGCAAGCTTTAGCATTGCGAGAAAACTATCAAAAAGAATTTATTGGGAATGTTTCGCACGAATTAAAAACTCCGGCTTTTCAGGTACAGGGCTATATATTAACCTTGTTAGAAGGAGGCTTGGAAGATTCTCGCATCAATAAAACCTATTTAAAAAAGGCTGAAATTGGTATTGATCGAATGATTCAAATTATTGAAGATTTAGATACCATTACGAAATTAGATGCCTCTCAATTGGAATTAAAAAAGGAAAGATTTGATCTTCAGGCACTTATAGAGGATTGTATGCATGATTTTGAACACGCAAATAAAGCATTAACTCAACATATTCATAACAAAAGCCATAAGCTAACCTTTGTTTTTGCAGATAAAAATAAAATCAGGCAAGTCTTTATTAACTTGATACATAATGCTGTAAAATACGGAAAAGAAGACGGAATTATTACCATTTATGCCAATGCATTTGAAGGGAAAATTTTGGTCAGCATATCGGATGATGGTCCGGGTATTGCAGAGCACCATTTGCCCCGTATTTTTGAGCGGTTTTATCGGATAGAAGAGAGCAGGGCAAGAAATACCGGGGGCTCTGGTTTAGGGCTTTCCATTGTTAAAAGCATTATCGATGCCCATCAGGAAAGCATTAATGTAGTAAGCCGTGTAGGAGAAGGCACCACATTTTCTTTTACTTTATCAAAAGCGCAAGGGTAGAAAATAATTTACCCATTATTCCTGTTTTGCGGTAAAAAGTAAATTATTGGATAGATGGCTTCTTACTTCGACAAGCTCAGCACAGGCCCTCGCAATGAACGCTTATGCTACTTTTTTGATTAAGTCCGTAAGCACTCCTATGGAGCAAACAAAGTAAGAATGCATAATATGTTAAATAATTAACCATTAACCATTAACCATTAACCATTATTCCTACTTTTGTAGCATGATAGTTATTACGGGCGCAGCCGGGTTTATTGCTAGCCAACTAGTTAAAAAGTTAAACGAAGAACGTTTTACTGATTTAATTTTAGTGGATGATTTCTCTCCAGCCTCCAAAGAAGCGAATTTGGCGAATGCAAAATATACTCAAAAAGTACACCGCGATGTTTTTCATACTTGGTTAAAAGAAAACAGCAAATTTGTTCAGTTTGTTTTTCATTTGGGAGCCCGCACAGATACGACTGAATTTGATGAAGCCATTTTTGAAAGATTAAACCTTCAATATTCAAAAGATGTTTGGAAAATTTGTGCCGAAGAAGGTATTCCATTAGTATACGCCTCCTCTGCAGCTACCTACGGAGAAGGAGAATTAGGTTATAACGATGATCATGCAATTATTCCCCGTTTAAAGCCCTTAAACCCGTATGGAGTTTCAAAAAATGAATTTGATAAATGGGTGCTACAACAAGAACAAAAGCCTTATTTTTGGGCAGGTTTAAAGTTTTTTAATGTATACGGACCCCATGAAAATCACAAGGGAAGAATGGCTTCCGTTATTTTTCATGCCTATCATCAAATAAAAGAAAAAGGATCTGTAAAATTGTTTCGCTCGCATAAGGCCGAGTATAAAGATGGCGAACAGTTGCGCGATTTTGTATATGTGAAAGATGTGGTAGAAGTGTGTTATTTCTTGCTTCATCACCGAAAAAATTCCGCTATTTATAATTTAGGCACCGGACAGGCACGCTCGTTTAACGATTTAGTAAAAGCCTGTTTTAAAAGCCTAGCGTTGCCCGAAAAAATAGAATATATTGATATTCCGGAGGATATCCGCGAAAAATATCAATACTTTACCGAAGCCAATATGAATAAGTTGAAAAACATTGGCTACGAGAAAGATTTTTGCTCTTTAGAAGCCGGCGTTGCCGATTATATAAAATACTTGAAAAATAAATAAAAAGCATGGAGAAATTTGTTTTAAATCCTTTGAAAGGAGCCCACAATATAACTTTTGGGATGAGCCAAAAAGAAGTTCGTGAGTTATATAAAAATGCAGGTTTAGAAGCCGGCGAAAATTGCGATTACTTCTATGAATCGGAATTATGTGTAAGTTACAATCATCAAAATGAAGTCGAATACATTGAGTTTAACGGGCCTTTTACCGAATTAGTAGAGGTTGAAATTTTGGGGCTCAATTTTTTCGATTTAAAAGCGGAAGAATTTATTCAAAAAATGGCAGCAGAAAAGCAACAACATTTTTTTGAAAAAGATGCTGAAATTCCATATTCTTATATTTTTCCCGAGTTAGAATTAAGTGTTTGGCGTGAATTTACACCCGAAGATGTTGATTTTGCCATTGAAGAAGCCAAAGAAATGGAAACCTATTTAGAAGAAAAAAAGGAACTGGAAGAAGATTTAGAAACCAGTCAGTACTTTTTTACCATAGGTATTGGCCACAAAGGCTATTACGAAGAAATTTACGGGGCAAAATAAGCCTTTTTTATTCTTTTGTCGATTTTTGGATAATTTTTCTTTTTTTTCAGAAAAATAAGGGTATTTACTTACTAACACCATTTGGCTGTAAGAGAATTCTTGTTTATATTTACTAAAAATTGAAGCTATGTCAGTAAACAAAGTTATTTTGGTTGGTAATTTAGGGAAAGATC
This sequence comes from uncultured Flavobacteriales bacterium, assembly GCA_964403835.1. Taxonomy (GTDB): domain Bacteria; phylum Bacteroidota; class Bacteroidia; order Flavobacteriales_G; family JALEGO01; genus CAYOHR01. The sequence continues at coordinate 4,144 of CAYOHR010000037.1, read as the reverse complement.
CAGAAGTAAAATATCTAGAAGGCGGTACTGCTGTTGCTACTTTTAGCATTGCAACCTCTGAAAAATATAAAGATAAAAGCGGAGAACGCGTTACCCAAACCGAATGGCACAATATTGTTTTGTGGAGAGGCTTAGCCGAAATTGCTGAAAAATACCTTAAAAAAGGCAGCATGGTGTACATTGAAGGAAAATTGAGAACACGCTCTTGGGATGATCAGCAAGGAAATAAAAGATATACAACTGAAATTGTTGGTGATAACATGACTATGTTAGGTGGAAAAGAAGGTGGCTCTGGCTCTAATTCTATGACTCCTCCGCCTATTGCATCCGCTTCATCATATGATTCAGGTTCAAATAATAATTCTTCTTATCAGTCTGCGGCTCCATCTACTCAGCAAAATGCGGTATCTCAACCCAATGAAGTAGAAGATGATCTTCCGTTTTAAGAATGAGAACTTCCTTAATTAATATTTAATATTATGCCCGAAGGTGATAGTTGCGACCCTTACCCGGCCAACTTATTTTTAAATGTTTTGCTTAGTATAGGAATTGAAGGTATTCCTATTTTTATTTTTATGGTTGTCTTTTTAGGCATATCAGGGTTTATTTCTGCTTCAGAAGTTGCCATTTTTTCTTTAAGTCCCGAGCAAATAAATACGCTGGATAAGTCGAAACAGAAAAAACATAAAGCAATTCTTACGTTATTAGATCACCCCAAAAAATTGCTCGCATCGCTTTTGATTGCCAACAATACAGCCAACATTGGCATTGTAGTACTTTTTACCTATGTCAATCACAATCTTTTTCAGTTGGGAGGGAATGAGTGGTACGCTTTTTTGTTAGAAGTTATGATAATGACTTTAGTCATTTTAATTTTTGGAGAAGTAATACCCAAGGTGTATGCTAATTCCGAACCCTACAAAGTATCAGAGATTGTATCTATTCCGCTTTTATACATGGATAAAGTTTTAAGTCCGGTTAGTAATTTGTTAGTGAATTCGACCGGGTCATTAGATCGATTACTTAGTGCCAAGGCTAAAAATATATCGGTTGATGAGCTTTCTCATGCCCTTGAAATTACAAGTCGAGGAGGGATGGACCCAACCAACGATAAAAAAATCTTGGAAGGCATTGTTAAATTTGGAACCATTGATGTTAGTGAAATTATGTGCTCGCGGGTTCATGTTGCCGCCATTGATATTGATACTACTTTTTCGGAATTGATTCAATACATTCAAGAACAAGGATTTTCCAGACTTCCGGTTTATCGAGAAACGTTTGATAAAATAGAAGGGATTTTGTATTTAAAAGATTTAATTCCTTTTATTGATGAAAAAAATTATGCCTGGAACGCCTTAATTCGTCCGCCGTATTTTGTGCCTGAAAATAAAAAAATTGATAATTTATTAAAAGATTTCCAAGAGAAAAAAATACACATGGCCATTGTAGTGGATGAATATGGAGGTACTTCCGGCATTGTTACCCTAGAAGATATTTTGGAAGAAATTGTTGGGGATATAACCGATGAGTATGATGATGACGAACTCATTTACTCTAAATTAGATGATGCTAATTACGTTTTTGAAGCCAAAACCATGTTAAAAGATGTTTTGCGAATATTAAATATTGACGGAACCGTTTTTGATGAGATAAGAGGCGATTCAGATACATTAGCGGGGTTTGTACTAGAACTATTCGAACGCATCCCTGTGAAGGGGGAAAAGGCCAATTTTGACCGATATCAGTTTACAGTTGAGTCTTCCGACCGCAGACGAATAAAACAAGTTAAAATCACTATTTTATCCGAAATTGAAAATTTGTAAGCTATATATCCTTTTTTTTCTATTTTTTGCAACGTTTAGCGCATGTGAAGATGAGATACATGTACCCAAACCAAAGGCTTATTTTAGAATAGATTTACCCAAGCCCAGTTATGAGGCTACAAAAATAGATTGCCCATATACGATTGAAATTAACCAGGCAGCATTTTTAAATCCGGTAAAAACATCCGGCGGCGAGCAATGTTGGTTTAATATTGAATACCCCACCTTGCATGCCACTGTTCACTTGAGTTATAAGCCGGTCAATAAAAATTTAAATGTATACACCGAAGATGCCCGTGCCTTGGTTTATAAGCATACCATAAAAGCCTCGGATATTCGCGAAAACACCTTTTTTAATGATGAGCACAAAACATATTCTACCGTGTATGAATTATATGGAAATACCGCCTCTGCCCTGCAGTTTAATATCACCGATAGTTCTAAGCATTTTTTAAGAGGTTCATTATACTTTAATTTAGCCCCCAATGCCGATTCTTTAGAACCGGTTATTAAATACGTAAAAGCAGACATTAAACATTTGATTGAAACCCTGCAATGGAAATAAAAAGGAAAAACATAGCTATTTTTCTTTCCGGAGCCGGATCAAACGCCCTTAATATCTTATCTTATTTTAAAAATTCTGAGTTGGTTAATTGTGTAGTTGTGGTGACCAATAACCTAGCCTGGACCATAGATAAAAGCACATATCCGGGGGTAGATATCTTGTATTTAAATACAAAAAAAGACCTCAATGAAACCCTTATTCCGGCTTTGCAAAAATACCCCATCGATTTTATTGTTTTAGCGGGCTTTTTATGGAAAATACCCGAAACCTTTGTACAACACTATCCGCATAAAATAATTAATTTGCATCCTTCTTTATTGCCCAAATACGGAGGTAAAGGCATGTACGGATTACACGTACACAAAGCCGTTATTGATAACAAAGAAAAAGAGTCGGGCATTACCATTCATTACGTGAATGAGCATTATGACGAAGGCGCCATTGTTTTTCAAGAAAAAGTAAAAATTGAGCCGCAGGAAACTCCTCAATCCTTACAAAATAAAATACGCCAGTTAGAACACCAGTTTCTTCCTGCTACTATTGAGCGTATTTTGAGAGGGTAGTTTTTCTAATTACCTAAATCAGCGATTTAAAATGAGTTATTTTAGTTTCCAATTCAGCCTTTAGTATTGGATCAAGGATGCCCTCTGTTTCAGTAAAATTTTTAGGGAACGAAGGTAAAGAAAAGGTATCTATGATATTGGCGCCACATTTAGGAAAAAATGCTTTGGCAGCATTCATTACATTTCCTCCGCCAAAACCACCCGGAGAGGTGCTCATTAATAACATGGGTTTGTTTTGAAACAGAGTTTTATCTATCCGCGAGCACCAATCAAAAATATTTTTAAAAGCCGTTGAATAGCTATTATTATGTTCTGCCAATGATAAAATAATGGCATCGCTGTTTTTCAGTTGTTCCAAAAAATCATGCGCCAATTTCGGATACCCATCATTTTTTTCTCGATCTGCCGAATAAATAGGCATTTCGTAATTATTCAAATCTAACAGGTTGATTTCTGCATTTTTAAAATAAGATAATACATGTTTAACCAACTTTTTGTTGATAGACTGAGAGCTATTGCTGCCTGCAAATGCGACTATTTTCATTTTTTAATTTTTATAAATGATCCGGGAAATGTTCCTGTAAAATTTCAGTTAGCAATTCATGCGTGAGGGGTTTTACATTAAATCCTGCTACTTCTTCTATTTGCTTTGCTCTTTCCAAGTCCTTCGGATTGTAAGAAGTGGTAAGCATAACCACAATAATTTTCACTTTTTGATGGGGACTTAAATCCTTGTACTGTTCTAAAAACTCCCATCCGTTAATTTTAGGCATATTAATATCTAAAAATATCAAATCAGGGATAATTTGGCTTTCTTTCTTTAAAAATTCTAAGGCTTCCGCTCCATCTAACGCAACTTCGATGCGTTCGGTAATATTCATTTCTTCAATAATGATTTGATGGTACCAATTGTCTTCATGGTTGTCATCAACCAACAAAATACATTTCAATTTTTTTTTCATGCAACTAATTTTTTGGTATCGTGAAATAAAATGTGCTTCCTTTTCCAAGTTGTGAATCTACCCAGATTTCACCCCCATGAAGTTCCACAATTTTTCTGCATTGCACCAGGCCTATTCCTGTACCGGGATATTCTGCTTTATTATGCAATCGCTGGAAAATCACAAAAAGTTTACCGTAATATTGTTTGTCTATCCCAATCCCATTATCTTCTATGGCAAAAAGCCATTCGG
>CAYOHR010000036.1:0-23580 GCA_964403835.1 uncultured Flavobacteriales bacterium | reverse complement strand
GTAAAAAAAGGAAGTAAGCCGTGATTTTTTGTTTCTTTTTCATCTAGGAAAAAGATAAAATTATTTTTTATGAATAATTGATAATCAAAAAATTAAAACTAGTTATACAGGAAATAAATTGAAGAAATAACATGGAACTGAACAAATTAAATGATAAAGAAGCGGTAGATTATTTTGTACAAAAGCAAAAAGAATTAACCCAAGAAATTTCCAAAGTAATTGTTGGACAAAAAGAGACCGTGAAAGAAGTACTGATGAGTATTTTTTGCAGAAGCCATTGCTTGTTAGTAGGAGTGCCGGGTTTAGCAAAAACCTTATTAGTTAAAACCATTTCAGAATCGCTGGGTTTAGATTTTAGCCGAATTCAGTTTACGCCTGACTTAATGCCATCGGATATTACCGGAGCTGAAATTTTAGATGAAAATAAACACTTTAAATTTATTAAAGGACCCATTTTCTCCAATTTAATTTTAGCAGATGAAATTAACAGAACTCCTCCAAAAACACAATCAGCCCTGTTAGAATCGATGCAGGAATATGCAGTTACCATTTCCGGAAAACGATTTGAAGTTCCTAAACCATTTTTTGTTTTAGCCACACAAAACCCGATCGAGCAAGAAGGCACCTATCCTTTGCCAGAGGCTCAATTAGACCGTTTTATGTTTAGTTTATGGTTGGATTATCCAAATTACGAAGATGAGGTTCAAATTGTAAAAAATACCACTACAAATACCCTGAGCAGCGTAAATAAAGTATTGGATGCTGAAACCATTTTGTTTTTTCAGGATTTAGTAAGAAAAGTACCCATTGCCGAAAATGTGATTGAATATGCGGTTAAATTGAGTACCAATACCCGAATTCAAAGTACCGATTCGGATATTGTAAAAAAATATGTTTCCTGGGGTGCAGGCCCAAGAGCTTCTCAATTTTTAGTCTTAGGAGCCAAATGCCATGCTATTTTTTCAGGCAAATATTCTCCGGATATTGAAGATGTAAAAGCTATTGCCATTCCTGTTTTACGACATCGGGTTATTCGCAATTATAAAGCAGAAGCAGATGGATATTCTATCGAAAAAATTATAAAAAGCCTATTTTAAAAGGTATTTGTAATTTCAATTTTTGCTTCTTTAACAAGTAGAGGGTGTTCCGTCTTTTTAAAGAGAACAACAAATTCTTAATTAATTGTTAAGAATGTTTAATAGCCATTAATTGACTAAATTTATCATCATTTTTATATTCAAATAAAGTATGAAGAAAATTCTCATTATTGCCTTAATTCTCATAGTTCTTATTGGAGCCAAAGTCTTGTTTTTTCCATCCGTTCAACCAAATAAAACGATGAATGGTAATAAGGTAAAAACCGCAACTCCGGTAAGCGTTCATATTATTACAGAAACCGATTTTAATCAAAATATAAGCTTTGCCGGTAGTGTATTGGCAAACGAAGAAGTGAATATGAAGGCCGAATTAGCTGGTCGCATAACATTTTTAAATATTAAAGAAGGATCAACCGTAAAAAAAGGCGAGTTATTGGTTAAAATTAATGATGTTGAATTGTTGGCGCAGCTTAAAAAACTAAACGTTCAACAAAAATTGGCTACGGAAAAAGATAACCGTTTAAAAGAATTGCTTAAAATTAATGGAATAAGCCAGGATGAATATGACGCTGCCAATAGCAATTTGCAATATATTAATGCCGATATTGAGGTCTTAAAAGCACAAATTGAAAAAGCTGAAATGCGAGCTCCTTTTGATGGAACCATTGGTTTTAAAAATGTGAGCATTGGCAGTTATGTGAATCCCGCTGATGTTATTGTTAGCATTCAACAAATTAACCCGGTAAAAATTGATTTTTCTATCCCTGAAAAATATATCTCTTTTGTAAAAGTGGGTGATAAAATTAAAGTGAGCCTGGAAGGCAAACAAAAAATATTTCCGGCAACTATTTATGCCATCAATCCTCAAATCAATGTATCTACACGGACTTTAAACATCCGCGCCTTGTGCGAAAATTCGAAGAAGGAAATTTTACCCGGGTCCTATGCACATGTAGAAATGAACCTGTCTTCACAAAAAACAATTTTGGTTCCCACCATGGCTATTATTCCCGAATTGCGCGGAAAAAAGGCATTTATTGTAAAAAACGGAAAAGCGGTTGAAGTAAAATTAGAAGCAGGTATTCGTACTGATTCCACCATTCAAATCTTAAGTGGTTTATCAATTGGAGATACCCTTGTTACTTCAGGGATGATGATGCTGAAGCCCGAATCACCCGTAAAAATTCAATCTATTAAGTAAGCTATGAATTTATCTTCAACAAGCATTAATAGGCCGGTTTTAGCCATTGTGATGAATTTAATCATCCTTTTGTTTGGGATGATTGGATACAAATATTTGGGCGTACGGGAGTTTCCCTCCATCGATCCTCCAATTATTACTGTACGAACCAATTATACCGGGGCCAATGCCGAAATTATTCAATCACAAATTACCGAACCCCTCGAAAAAGTAATTAATGGAATAGATGGAATTAGAACCATATCTTCTGCTAGTAACCAGGGCTCCAGTGTAATTACCATCGAGTTTAATTTGTCGGTAGAATTAGAAAGAGCTGCAAATGACGTTCGCGATAAGGTTTCACAAGCTGTTCGGCAACTTCCGCAAGATATTGATGGTTTACCCACGGTGGTAAAAGCAGATGCCAATAGCGATGCTATTTTATCCATGACCATACAAAGCGATTCCCGATCGCATTTAGAAGTCAGTGATTTTGCCGAAAATGTATTAGTTGAGCGTCTGCAAACCATATCTGGCGTGAGTTCCATTCAAATATGGGGACAAAAAAGGTATGCTATGCGCCTCCGCTTTGATCCCAGCAAAATGGCTGCTTTTGGAATTACCCCTTCTGATATAAAATTGGCACTGGATAAGGAGAATATTGAAGCTCCTTCAGGGAAAGTTTCAGGACAATCTAATGAGCTCAGCATCAGAACCTTAGGTAAATTAAAAACAGTGGCCGATTTTGATAATTTAATTATTAAAGCGGAAGGAGAAAACATGGTTCGCTTTAAAGATATTGGAAGAGCAGAACTAGGTGCAGAAAATGAGGAAACCATTTTAAAACTATCCGGGGTACCTATGATTGGATTAGGCTTAGTACCTCAACCCGGAGCCAATTACATCGATATTGCCGACGAGTTTTACAAGCGATTTGATAAAATTAAAAGTGAAATGCCGGCCGATTATAAGGTGGATATTGTATTGGATAATACCAAATTTGTCCGTATTGCTTTGGATGAAGTGGCAGAAACGCTTTTAATTGCTATTTTATTGGTAGTAATTATCATCTTTTTGTTTTTTAGAGATTGGTTAATTGCCTTTCGGCCTTTGGTAGATCTTCCTATTTCATTAGTAGGTGCTTTTTTTATCATGTATTTGATGGGGTATTCTATTAACGTCCTTACTTTATTAGCCATTGTATTAGCCACCGGTTTAGTGGTGGATGATGGAATTGTGGTCACGGAAAACATCTATAAAAAAATAGAAGGCGGCATGTCTCCTATTGAGGCAGCTCACAAAGGCTCTAAGGAGATTTATTTTGCAGTTATATCCACCTCCATTACCTTGGCAGCGGTTTTTTTACCGGTTATTTTCTTGCAAGGATTTGTAGGTCAGCTGTTTAGAGAATTTGGAGTAGTTATTGCAGGTTCAGTATTAATATCGGCTTTTGTATCCTTAACCTTAACTCCCATGTTAAATGCCCGGATGGTCCGAAAAACACATAAGAAAAGTAAATTTTATGAAAAAACAGAACCTTTTTTCCTCAAATTAGAATCGACCTATCATAATTCTCTTCAAAGCTTTATAAAGAAACGGGGATATGCTTTTTTAATTTTAGGACTTGCTTTTGTTTTAATTGTGGTGGTGCAAAAAATTATTCCTTCAGAATTAGCCCCTTTAGATGATCGTAGCTGGTTCAGAATATCTATTACCGCTCCCGAAGGTGCTTCTTTTGATTACACCGATAATTTTGTGGATCAAATATCAAAATTTATAGATGATAGTCTTCCGGAAAAAAGATTGTGTTTAACCGTTACGTCTCCTGGTTTTATTGGGTCAGGAGCAGCGAATACGGGCTTTGTTCGATTGATGTTAAAAGATCCGGATCAAAGAGAAAGATCTCAGCAGGAAATTGCAGATTATGTCACCAAAACAACCAAAGGATTTACCGATGCAAAAGTGTTTGTTGTTCAGGAGCAAACCATATCCGCCGGGGGTGGGCCCCGAGGTTCTTTACCTGTGCAGTTTGTCATTCAGGCTCCTAATTTTGCAAAACTCAAGGCGGTGATTCCCAAATTTTTAGAACAAGCGGGTAAAGATCCTGTTTTTCAAGGAGTTGACTGTAATTTAAAATTCAATAAGCCCGAAATTAATATTGAAATTTTGAGAGATAAAGCAAAATCCATGGGTGTGTCTATATACGATATTGCGCAAACCTTGCAATTAGCCTTTAGTGGGCAACGATATGGGTATTTTAATATGAACGATAAGCAATACCAGGTTATTGCTCAGTTACAAATAGATACCAGAGATAAACCATCGGATATTACTTCATTGTATGTGCGAAATAACAAAGGAGAATTAATACAATTAGACAATTTGATAAAAATGGAGGAACAAAGCAATCCCCCTCAATTGTATCATTATAATCGGTATCAATCTGCGACTATTTCTGCCGGTTTGGCCCCCGGAAAAACCATTGCAGATGGCATTGCAGAAATGAAAAAAATATCTTCTACTTTATTAGATGATAGTTTTAGTACCGCTTTAACGGGCCCTGCCAGAGATTATGAAGAAAGTGGAAGCAATGTATTGTTCGCTTTTTTATTGGCCTTGCTTTTGATATATTTAATATTGGCAGCACAGTTCGAAAGCTTTGTTGATCCTCTGATTATCATGCTTACCGTTCCTTTAGCTTTAGCAGGCGCCTTATTTTCTTTATGGTACTTTAATCAAACATTAAATATTTTTTCTCAAATAGGCATTATTATGTTGATTGGTTTAGTGACTAAAAATGGAATTTTAATTGTGGAATTTGCCAACCAGTTAAAAGAAAAAGGACTTTCTAAAGTAGATGCCATACAACAAGCTGCTACGGCGCGATTGCGGCCTATTTTAATGACCAGCTTAGCAACTGCCTTAGGTGCGCTTCCCATTGCATTATCTTTAGGTGCCGCATCTAAAAGCAGGGTAGGGATGGGAGTTGTAATTGTTGGGGGTATTGTATTTTCATTAATTCTTACGCTATATGTGGTACCGGCTATGTATACTTATTTGTCGAAAAAAAGAACCCATTCCATCGATCAGGAAAATATGGATCCAAATCATTCATAAAAACAAAATTTGTACATGAAATTATTGCATCTCAATATAAATAAGGCTTCTGTAACATTCGTAATGGTCATTTTTAGTGCATGTTTTTCATGTTTATTTGAAGTGCATGCACAAGTATTAACTGCGGAAGAAGTAGTAAAATTAACCATCGAAAATAATTTTGATATTCAAATTGCCAAAAATAACCTTGAAATTGCCAAAAATAATAATACCATAGGAAATGCCGGAATGCTCCCGCAAGTAGGGCTAAATGCTGTTATTGGTTCTGCTAATAACAACACCAATCAAAAATTTTTGAGTGGGGACGAAATTAATAGAAATAATGTGGCATCCAGTAATATATCATCAAGTATTTATGCTACCTGGACGGTTTTTGATGGTTTGAAAATGTTTGTTACAAAAGATAAACTAAATGAGCAAGAACAACTGGGAGGCTTAACCTATCAGCAAACCATAGAAAATAAAATTCTTGAATCACTCACTATTTATTATAATATGGTTAGTGTAAAGCAATACATCAAGTCTATTAAAGTGGCCAGCGAAATTGCAAAGGAGCGAGAAGAATTGTCTGAACAAAAGCTGAGAATAGGTACCTCTAGCAATGTGGAAGTTTTTCAGGATAAAATGGATCTAAATAATTTATCGGCACTCCTCATTAAACAAGAAAATATTTTATTTGAATTGCAGGTCAAGTTAAATAAAATTATGAAAAGAAATATTGAAGTGCCTATGGATGTGATAGATACCATTATTATTACTTCATACCCCAATTACCAGACCGATCTTCCTTCTATTGAAAACAATGTGAATGTTTTAATGGGGTATAAAAATTTGGGTATCAATGAATTAACGGTAAAAGAACTTCGGACTAATTTTATGCCTAAAATTGCGCTCAATGCCAATTATCAGTTTTCAAGAAATGAAAACCAAGTAGGATTTTCCTTGTTAAACCAAAATTTGGGGTATAATACTAGTATTTCGGCCAGCTGGGATATTTTTACCGGCTTTATCAATAAAACCTTAGTTAAAAACCAAATTATACAGGCAGAATCGAGTAAAATTGAGTTAGAATCGATTAAGTTAAACGAAAAATCGAGTTTATACATATTTAATCATGCATTCACTAACCAATTGAAATTGATGGAATTAGCATCTGAAAATGTAAAAATGGCGCTGCAAAATTTAAAAATTGCCAATGAAAAATTTAAACAAGGTTTATCGGCACATTTGGAAACACGAGAAATTCAAAAAAATTATGAGGATGCTATATTTAGCTACTCTCTGGCGGCATACGAGGCAAAAGTGAGTGAATTAAATTACCTGAAAGTAACTGGTAAACTCATTAGTAAATAAGGAAGTATTGTATTCCTAACCCAATTGTTTCGCCAAAATAGCCAATCCCTCTTCAAAAGAATGTGGATTATACCCTAAATCTTGCTTCGCTTTTTCTATAGCAAATCCTGTTTTTGGAGGACGTTTTGCAGGCTGGGTAAAAGTAGTTGAATCTACTGAATTAATCAGCGTTTTATCAAGTTTGAAAAAATCGGCTACACGACAAGCTAATTCATAAATATTCATATAATCTTTTCCGCCAATATTATAAATGCCTTCTGCATTTTTTAAAGCAGCAGCAATGCATCCATCAGCTAAGTCTTCGGCTAATGTTGGGGTACGTGCCTGATCAAACACCACATTTATTTTTTTACCTTCTTCCAGTGATTTTTTAACCCATAATACCACATTCGATCGACTCATATCACTCACTACTCCGTACACCAAAATGGTTCTTAAAATAGCCCAATGTGCCTTGCTTTTTTGCACTATTTTTTCTGCTTCCCATTTCGAATTCCCATAAAAACTGAGGGGAGCCGCTTTATCATCTTCGCTGTATAAACCACCTTTTAACCCATCAAAAATAAAATCGGTAGATACATGAACGAGGTGCGTATGGTATTTTTCACAAGCGGCAGCCAGGTAAGAAACCGCATCCACATTTGCTTTCCAGCAATCATCGTGGTTTAATTCACAATAATCAACATTGGTTTGTGCCGCAGTGTGAATTAAGTGTGTGGGTTTATATTTTTCAAAAATTTCATTTATTTGTTTTTCCTGGGTAATATCTAACTCTTCGTACTGAAAACCATGAATACTTTTAGGCAAGCGGTTAGCTCCTTTACCACAGCCTATAATATAGATTTTAGGGTCGTTTTTAGCGACTAGTTTTTGAATTATTTTTTGACCCAATAAACCGTTGGAACCCGTAACTAGAATAGTAATGGAAGATTCTTTACTCGTAACATTATTCATAAATAAATTTTACTTATTCCTTTTTTATTTAATATAATTATTCTTTAATATTTTGTGCCCAATATTGCACGAAACACATTTTTTATGATTACACCATTCATTTTTTAATTCTAATAAAGCTTGCGAATCAAAAGCATTTTGAATGTTAATCCCTTTTTCCTTCCATTTTTGAACCACTGAATTATTTTCTGGTTTTAAATCCATTAATAAATTCAAAGCTTCTTCTTTTAATGCATCGTTTTTATAAAACTGGGCATATGCAAATTTAAAAGGAATTAATAGATTAATCAGTATTTTTTCAATAGATCCTGAACCCATTCTCTTTTTACCTTTTTTGGATGGTTTTTCAAATTGATAATGATCATCCCAATAGGCAGAAGCCGCAACATCAAAAAAACGCGTTAATTCTGTTTTAGATAATTGATTTTCAATTAATTGAGATATATAGGTGCGGTCAAATAAACTTAAAAAATGAGCCAATTGTGAAATACGGATTGTCGGAAAATTATCGGGCCGGGTTTTAGAAAATTTAAAAACAGATTTATGAACCGGGTTTAATGCATACTTTTTTTGCATAAAGGCATATTCTTTTTTTAAACGGGTGAAATATTCATTCGCACAATCTCCTTCTAAAAAGCCAGCTTGCCCATATAAAAGTGCTTCTATAAAAAACCGATTTTTATTATTTTTTTCAAGGATGATATAGGGGATGGATCGGCCTAATAATTCAAAAGCACTGGCATTGGTTTTAAATCCAAAGGCCTTAAATAAAAAAATGAAAAAGGTTTGGTTCCAATCGTTGGTTTGAAGTTTTAGTTCGTCTGCTATTTCTGTTGATTTTCTTTGCAAACGTCCAATCATCATCCGTTCTATTTGTAAACGAATAGAAAAAGGATCAATTTTATGAATTTTTTTCTCGCAGGGAATCCAGGCATCATTTTTCATTAAATGCTTGTAATTGGCAATAATATCTGGCGAAATAAGCGATTGAAGAGCCAATGTATTGTTTATGCGGGTTTCTTTATTGGAAATATCTATATCATGTTCAAAAACCACATGAAGAACCACGTTTTTATAAGCCTCATCGTTCTGGTGGGCATGCTTAATCCAGTCTGATGTTTTTACATGAATTTCAACACTTCCCGACCATAAAATATCTTCAATTTTAATTTTGGCATGTAAAAAATCAGGACCCGAGTCTCCATTGCGAATACCGGTGTGAATAACCTCCAAGGGTGCACCCTGAGTATCTTTCAGTTCTTGAAAATTGAATAATTGATTTTTCCAGATATAATAAAGAAAATCTTCTTTCATCAAAAAAGGGTCTCCATTAAATGTAGCAAATCTTTATCAAATTTGAAATTTAAATTGAAAGAAGAAACTTTTTAGTATTTCAAAATTTTAAACGAGTTGGCATACTCGTAATTGAGATACGTTCTTACAAAATATAAGCCGGCACTAAATAACGCAGCATCTATTTCAATGGTGTTGCCCGGTCGATAACTTTCTGATTTAATCAATCGTCCTTCTGCATCATAAATATCTAAACTTAAGTGTTTGTAACCATGGTAGGTAACGGAACAGGTTTTTCCATTCGAAAAATCCTGAGATTTTCGCAAAAGAATCATATTTTTTATTTCATCAATGCTATCCAGGTAACTAGCCGTTGGACATTGATATATCCCCCTGTCCGTAACTCGCAAACAAATAGCGTCCCGGTGTTCGTAATTATACAATAGGCTATCTGCTTGTAAAAGAAACTGTGCTGCATCGGGCATTTTCATGCCTTGATAATACGCATATAAAGATTCAAAAAGAATTCGATCTAAAACACCCCTTCCAATATCTTGGCTGATTTGCATTAAAGTGGACGACCAAATTTCCGCATCTTTATATAAATCATTTTGCAAATCGGTAGGGTATTTTTTATTAGACACGGTAGTTCTTCCCGTCCAAAAAGGGTTATGTCCATCCCAAGAAAAAACATTTTCCCATAAATAAGGATTAATATCTTTTGAATAAGAAGAAGCCATGTAATCACCTAAAGCCTCATCAATGGCTTGTCTTTCGGTACCTGCGTTGGTTCCGGGAGCTGCTCCAAAAGATATGGCATGCCCATATTCGTGTACAACCACGTCGGCGTCTTCTGCATCATCCACTCCTCCTTGGCCAAAAGTAATTCGTGGAGGAGAGGCAGAGGGGCTAAAAAAGGAATTATCAGCACCATTATTGCCATGGGTATCAATATGAATTTGCATGCCGGGTAAATTATCAATGCCTAAAGATTGAATATAATTTTGATACTGTGTGATATGATAATAGGCATTTACATCTTCAAATCCGCTTTGAGAGCGAGTATAAATAAAATTTCCATTGTTTGAAGTAACCGGAGCAATGCTGGGTGCAGAGAATTCAACCACTTTTACATAATCATTCTCCAAAGAAAAAATAGTGCCATTATATGTTACAGGTATTTGTGTAAATAAGCGTTCATTATTTAAAGCAAGTAAATCATTGTCATTATTATCAACATAAGGCGTTCCGTATGTTCTTTGGGCTGATGTTAGGGGATCTGGATTAAACACAGCTACATTGGCAAGGCTATCTGAATTATAAACATTTAAATCGTTATAAAAGAGCATTTCTCCTTCTAACGATTCAATATACTCAGCATGAATATCGCCTTCATCCTTTTGTTTTAAGAAGGCAGCATGCAGGCCATCTTTAAGAGCAAACCAAACCGGAGTTCCCTTTGTTTGGCTTTTTAAAACCGGAGCTGTATTCACAAATTGAAAAGAAGAAGGAACAGATTCTGAAATAGAAAGAAGTTCTCCTGATTTTAAAACCTGAACTTTAATGCTCGATTTATAAATGGGAACGTTTTGATAAATAAGCGTGTAATAATAAAAGGTAGATGTTATACTTGAAATGACTTGGATTCTTTTTAATTCAACCTTTTTTTCTTTTAAATAGGGGAGAGAAGCACTTAAGTATGATTCAACTTCTTGGGTTGAGTTTAATTTAACCTTTTCAGAAATAGGGTGTTTTTTTGATGTAAACGGAAAATCATCAAAAGAAAGAATGTACTGAGCATGGCCTTTTATTCCAATAATACTGATTAGAACAAGCCATAAAAAAATATGCAGGGTGCGTTTCAAAATTTATTCTTTGTATTGCTCTTGTACTTCTTTATCCGTTGGAAATATAAGTTCGGTATCGCCTGCTTTTTTTGCCCATTTTAAATATTTTCCTGTTCCTTTACAAGCATAAGCCATTAACGAGTCTTTTTTAGACATATTGTTAAATTGATAACATTTCCAGGATTTATCTGTTTCCTGAACACAACATTTTACGTCTATTTTTTGGTCGCAGGAGTTTCCCAACCACACTTTGTAGGTATCTTCATATGAAATATTATATCCCTTCATTTCGCCACAATTCATGCATTTTGTGCCCCATTCAGATCTTAATTTTGCAACACAGTTAGTTAAATCAACTTCTTCTTGTTGGGTATATTTAAATCCAAATAAAAGCAACAGTAGAAATGAACTTATGAGTACTTTTTTCATAATTATAAATTTAGCTTATTTACAGTAATTATTTTTAAGAATTAATTTAGCTTCTTTGCTTCCTAGTTTTTTAGCGGTGTTCCAATCTTCACAAGCTTCTTTGTTTTTCCCTTGATCTTTTAATGCAAAGCCCCGGTTTATATATAAGTCATTGTCTTTTGGATCCATGGATATGACTTTATCAAAATCTTGTATTGCTTTATCAAAAAATTTAAGCTTAGCATAAGCTATACCTCTGTTTTTATAAGCCCATTTGTGTTCGGGTTTTATAGAGATGACGGTGCTGTAATCGTCAATGGCTTTTTCAAAATTTTGAGATAAGGCATATGCAAAACCGCGTTGGTACAAAGCATTATAGTTTTTTGCATCTTGTTCAATAATTTGGCTAAAGATGGTGATAGCTGATTCATAATCTCCTTCATTGCATTTTTTTTTGCCATCTTCCAGTAAAGAATTGCCGTTTGTTTGCGCAAATGAATGAAAACATCCAATTAAAGCGAAAATAAAAAATAAATTTCTCATATAAATTTTTTTAAAAATTATTCATCCACGTCTTTTGCTTCTAACCCATCTAAAAGTAATTTAAACGTGCTAATAAATTGACTTCTATCGCCCTTTACATCAAAATTTATTCGGTAGTAGGCTCTTAAAATATTGTTTTTTACAATATGTCTTTCAATACAACCTCCACGATATTTTTTCAATTTTCCAGTTAATTGATCCTCTGATTTACATTTAACAATTACAGCTTTTTCTTCGTCAGAATAATTAATTCCGTTTGGATCTAGGGTTTGTAAATAAGTTCTGTCTGTTCTGTACACGGCATTATTTTCCCAAAAACTAGCAACCAACATTCGGTCTTCAACAGCTAAAGAGCACTTTCCGCCTAACTGGGCATTTAATATATCAAGTATTTCGGTTAATAATTTAGCATTTTGCTTGTCTAAGATGCTACCTTCTTGTGCCTTAAATTTTAAGGAGATGGCAAATAAAATGGATAAAAACAGTATCTTTTTCATAAAATTAGAATTAAAGGGTTTAATTGTAAAAAAAATTGACTCGACTAATATATAAAATTATTGTATTCACTTTTTTTTGTTTTTAATTATTATATTGAAACTTTTTTCCACAAAATCATGTAAAACTATTTCAAATCTGAAGATTAAGCTAATTGAACAAAAATCATTCCATAAATAAAAGACTACTCTTTTTACTATATATTCTGATTGGATTGGGGATGCAAAATCTCTTGTATTCTCAGGAGATTCCGCCATATAAAGTATTTGGAAAATTTGTTATTGAAAAAGGAAATATTGATGGGGCAAAAATCACTATAAAGAAAGATGGAGTTGCTTATAGAACTGAAGTAAGTGCCGCTAAATTTGATTTTGATTTGGAAATTGGGCATGATTATCAATTTGTTTTCTCTAAAGAGGGGTTTGTTTCCAAAACTGTTGAGATAAGCACCAAAGCTCCTAAAGAACGAGCCGAAATTGGCTTTGAACCTTTTGAATTTACCGTAAGTTTATTTCAACAAATAAAGGGTGCAAACACTTTGATGTTTAATCAGCCGATTGCTAAGGTAAATTTTAGCCCTGATTTGGATGATATTGATTATGATACGGATTATACAAAATCTGTTCAGGCAGCCTTTGAAGAGGCAGAAGCTAAATTAAAAGAGCAAATAAAAGCGCAAGAGGAAGAAGAAAAAAGATTGGCAGCATTAGCTGCTGTAGCTGGGGAAGAAGCCAAGAAAAAGGCCGCGGAAGAAGAAGCTAAACGACTGGCTACTAAAGCGGAAGAAGAAAAGCGATTAGCGGAGGAAAAGAAAAAAAAGGATGAAGAAGAAGCATTAAGAAAGAAGAACGAAGAAGAAGCAAAAATTGCTAAAGCAAAAGCAGATGAAGAGGCCTTAGCCAAGAAAAAAGCTGCGGAAGAAGAAGCCAAACGATTGGCAGCTAAGGCGGAAGAAGAAAAGCGATTAGCGGAAGAAAAGAAGAAAAAGGATGAAGAAGAGGCCTTAAGAAAGAAGAACGAAGAGGAAGCGAAAATTGCTAAAGCAAAGGCAGAGGAAGAAGCCATAGCCAAGAAAAAGGCTGCGGAAGAAGAAGCCAAACAACTGGCTGCTAAAGCGGAAGAAGATAAACGATTAGCTGAAGAAAAGAAAAAAAAGGATGAGGAAGAAGCAATAAGAAAAAAGAACGAAGAGGAAGCGAAAATTGCTAAGGCAAAGGCCGATGAGGAGGCTAAGAAAGCTGCAGGTAAAGCGGAAGAAGATAAACGATTAGCTGAAGAAAAGAAAAAAAAGGATGAAGAAGAAGCGGTAAGAAAGAAAAACGAAGAGGAGGCCAAGCTTGCTAAAGCAAAGGCAGACCAAGATGCCTTAGCCAATAAAAAGACCCAAGAAGAAGATGCCAAAAAAGCTGCTGCCAAAGCCGAGGAAGATAAACGATTAGCAGAAGAAAAGAAGAAAAAAGAAGACGAAGAACTTGTTCAGAAAAAGAAGTATGATGAAGATGCTTTGAAAAAGAAAGCGGAGGAAGAGGCTGCAAGATTAGCTAAAGCAAAGGCAGATGAGGAGTTGTTGGGTAAGAAAAAAGCTGCGGAAGAAGAAGCCAAACGATTGGCAGCTAAGGCGGAAGAAGATAAGCGTTTAGCAGACGAAAAGAAGAAAAAGGATGAAGAAGAACTTCTTAAGAAAAAGAAAGCTGAAGATGAATTGTTAGCGAAGAAAAATAAAGAGAAAGAAGAAGTAAAAAATGCCACACCTAAAGCAGACGAAAAAAAGAAAAACGACGAGGAAGAATTAGCTAAGAAAAAGGAAGAAGAAGAGGCTCTGGCAAAGAAAAAGAAAGAAGAGGAAGAATTAGCAAAGAAAAAATCACAAGATGAGGAAGCCAAAAAGGCGACAGCTAAAGCGGATGAAGAAAAGCGATTAGCCGCGGAAAGGAAGAAAAAGGACGAAGAAGAACTTCTTAAGAAAAAGAAAGCCGAAGACGAGCTGCAAGCAAATAAAAATAAGGCCGAAGAAATAAAACCTGCTGTCCCTCAATCAGATGAGGAGAAAAAGAAAAAAGAGGAAGAAGAACTGGCAAGATTAGCCAAAGCTAAGGAGAATGAAGAGGCACAAAAATTAGCTCAGGCTAAAAAAGATGAAGAACTAAGAAAAAATACAGAAATAGAAGAAAAAAAGAAAGCCGCACAATTAGCAGCTCAAAAAGATGCTGAATATAAAAAGAAAAAAGCTGATTTTGACAAGGCTAAAAAGGTTCAGGAAGAAGAATTAGCTCGGAAACAAGCTGCGGCGTCAGAAAATGTTGAAACGGGACCCAGAGCAAAAATAAGTGCCCAGGAGGAGTTAGATAGACGGAAAACGTTAAATGGAGCGGAAGGAGATGATAATAAAAAGAAGGAAAAATTAAAGGCGCAAGAATTAGAAGATAAAAGAAGAAAAATAGAAGTCAGAAGAGGCTTAGATGAAAAGCAAATAAAAGAAGAAGATATACCCTATGATAGAACGGAAGAATTTTTTGAACAAGGCAATAAAAAAATAACCCAGGTTACTATTTCAAAAGGTGGTATAAAAATTGTCTATAAAAAAGTGGAACACTCCTGGGGAGGTGTATATTACTTTAAAGATGGGGTAAATATTGCCTTAACCTCGTGGGAAAAAGAGGCTATGTAGGAAACTGTCATTAAAGAATAGGCTTTCATCCTTTTTTCTTGATAAAAAAGGATCAAAAAATCAAGACTTCTAATCATTTTCTTTCCCGTAGCATCCTCGAAATTCTCACGGAACCCAAGCTCTGCATCATGTATGCTTTTGGAAGCAGAACAGAAGAATTGATATGGTAGTTCTGAGAAACAGCAGTGCTTCAAGGATTCCTTACTAGAGCCCGGCGCGCATTTCTGCGGTGCACGTGATACAGAAAATGCTTAGAGGTCGTTCCGTATACATGCAAGGGATCGGTTTACCTTATTAACACTATCATTCAACCCATAAATCTAATCCATAACTCATATTATTTGGCTTATTTCTCCCACATAAAAGGCTTCGTCATTCTTGAAATGGTTTCATCTTTCCCTAACAATTCAGCTGTTTCAAATAAACCCGGTCCGCCGCCTTGTCCGGTTAAAACTAACCGAAGACTTACCATGGCCTGTCCAAAACCCAATTGATTAGATTCTACATAGTTTTTAAACATGGGTTCTAGGGTTTGTTTGTTAAAATCAGCCGGTTCTACTTTAGAAAACAGATTTTTTAAGTCTCCCACAATTTTTGTAGACGCATCGGTCCATTTTTTATCGAAGGTAGCTTTATCATAAGATGTTGGTTTATGAAATAAATACGCTGCATCTTTTAAGATATCCTGTACAAAAATAGCACGCTCTTTCATCAATGCACAAATGCCCACCAATTTATCAAAGGATGTATTTATTTCAGGATGATTTATTTTAATTTCTTTTTCCAGTAATTTTGCCAGATCCTTATCAGTGCTGGTTTTTAGGTAATGCTGATTAAACCATTTGGCTTTTTCTGCATCAAATTTTGCACCTGCTTTATGCACCCGTTCAATCGAAAAATCTTCAATTAACTCTTTCATGGAATAAATTTCTTTTTCAGTACCGGGGTTCCATCCTAAGAAGGCAATAAAATTGACAAAAGCCTCCGGAAAAAAACCTTTTTCGCGGTATCCCATATAGGTTTCATTTGTCTGAGAATCAATCCATTCTATAGGGAAAACAGGCATTCCTAATTTATCCCCATCACGTTTACTTAGTTTTCCTTTTCCATCGGGTTTTAACAGAAGCGGCAGGTGAGCAAATTGGGGTCGGTCCCATCCAAAAAATTCATATAATAAAACATGTATAGGTGTTGATGGCAGCCACTCTTCTCCCCGTATAACATGGGTAATTTCCATTAAATGATCATCCACCACATTGGCTAAGTGATAAGTTGGCAAACCATCGCTTTTAAACATGACTTTATCATCGATGGCTGCGGTATTAATGGTAATTTCTCCGCGAATTTGATCGACAAAATAAACATCTTCATTTTCGGGAACTTTCAAGCGAATAACGTATGGTTCGCCTGTATCCAGTAAGTTTTCAACTTCTTGCCATACCAGGGTCAAGGAGTTTTTCATGTGATTTCGGGTGTTGAAATCATATTTCCAATTTTCGGTATGGTTTCTTTTGGCATCTAGTTCTTCTGGGGTATCAAACGCGTAATAGGCGTGGCCTTTTTCTATTAAAGTATCGACATATTTTCTGTAAATCGCTTTTCGTTCCGATTGTCTGTAAGGAGTAAATTCACCCTCGCCAAAGCCAACTCCCTCATTGGGAATAATTCCACACCACTTTAACGATTCAATAATATATTCTTCGGCACCTGGGACAAATCTTTGTTGATCGGTGTCTTCAATTCGCAGAATAAAGGTTCCCTTATTTTTTTTTGCGAACAAATAATTATAGAGAGCAGTCCTTACGCCACCCATATGTAATGGGCCGGTTGGACTTGGGGCAAAACGAACTCGAACTGACATGTTTTTAAATTTAAAGTGTAAATATTATATTTTAAGGCCGATTACTAATATATCATCTACCTGTTCAAGGGCTCCTTTCCATTTGTCAAATTCATCTTTTAAAATTTGTTTTTGATCATTGGGGGGCAGTTTATGTATGCTGAGTAAGAGGCTTCTAAAATTATTGTATTTGAATTTTTTTCCATTTGGCCCGCCAAACTGGTCTGCATATCCATCAGAAAAAATATAAATAATATCATTTTTTTGTAATTGTAAATGATGATTAGAAAATTTCTTGGCAACCACATCATCGGCCCCGACTGAAAATGTATCGCCTTTTATTTCAAATAATTGCTCCTCCCGGATATAAAAAAGCGAATTATTTGCACTGGCAAATTCCAATTCAAGCGTATTAAAATTAATGGAGCAAATAGAAGCATCCATGCCATCTTTAATAGATTCTTCGCCTTGTTTTTTAAAGGTTTCTTTTACTTCTTCATTTAAAAAGTCTAATAAAATAGCCGGACTAAGTTCAGTAAGTGTTTTTACAGATTTATTTAACGCATTATAGCCAATAATGGTCATAAAAGCGCCGGGTACTCCATGTCCGGTACAATCAATAGCTCCAAAAAATATTTTTTCGGAGGTAGGATGTAGCCAATAAAAATCGCCACTAACAATATCTTTTGGCAGATATAAGAAGAATGAATTTGGTAAAGTTTCATTGATTAAAAAATCATTAGGCAAAATAGCTTCCTGAATTCTTTTAGCGTATTTAATGCTATCTGTTGTATGTTTTAAGAGAACCCAAATTTCTTGACTTTGTTCTTCTATTTTATGGGTTCTTTCCACTACTTTTTGTTCCAAATCACTGGTTAATTCAAATAAATCTTGTCTCATTCGAAGTAAGGAGTGTCCTAGTAAGTCACTGTCGCTCAAAGGTTTGTATTCGGCATGGAAATTTCCTGAACCCACCTGACTGGCAAATTCTTTGGTTCGGTTAAAACCATCAACCAAGTTATTTAAAGCAAGTGCCATTTCGCCAATTTCATCTTTTCGGGGTCGAATTTTATCGGAAGGGATAATACCCTGACCCAGCAGCTGGATTTGCTTTTTTAATATGCTTACCGGTTTCACAATTAAGCGAATAGTAATAAAAGCAATGATGATGGCGATGATGATGATGAAAATCCCTAAATTTTGAATGTAAAACCCTAAATCATCAAAAGAAATGATCATTTTTTGAGAGTTTACCTCTTCGGTTTTTCGTTGAGAATTTATCAATCTATCGAGGATAGAAACGATTTTTTTTGTGGAAAGAGTGATTTCTCCATATTCATCAATCATGGAGCGGCCAATAATAACTCCTTCATCTTCGTAATCTTCCGGATTTACTAATAACTGCTGAATAACTTCATGATTTCCAAAAAGGGTGTGGATTTCTAAAAAAGCGGTATCAATAGATCGGATATCCTCTTCTTTCCATTTATCCGATAATTTTAAGATTTTTTTTCTGAGTTTAGGATAATCAGAATCAATTAATTTAATGAGGGCTTGTTTATCTTCATCTTTACTGGAAATAGCCTTCTCAACCCATGAATTTATATAGGTTTTTGAGTTAAGAATGGTAATTTTAAGTTCTTGCAAAGCATCGACAGAAGGCGATTGAATTTCAATAATTTCTTTATTAGTTTTTTTACTATCCTTTAAAGTGCCAATGGTTTTTAAATTAACTGCAATGATGAAAAATATAACCACACCAAAACCTGCACCAATAATCCAACCAATAGAAAATTTAAATTTCATGAAATTATAAGGGGAATTATTTTTCTTCTAATTTTTTTAATTCAGAATCAAATTTTTCTTTTAATTCATACTCATTCAAACTCCAGTATATACCCGTTAAACCTAAAAGTGTTTCTTTGCGTTTTGGGTTTAATTCATATGCTTTTTGCATATATGGTAAGGCTAGTCTAAACATTTCTAAGGATTCATCTTGAACAAGATTAATGGTTATTAAATCTACATCATAATTGGTTTGTTTAATTTTGGTTACGCCTTCATTGTAAAAATGAATTCCTAAATTATAGTTGGCTATCCAGTTTGCTGGGTCTTTTGATAGTACATATTCATAGGTAGTTCTTACTTTATCAAAGTATATATTGTTGGCTTTATTATCATCGTCATATAACTCTGAATACAATTGACCTAAAACGTTATAATATTTGATATCATCTTCATCTGCATTGTAATTGGCATCTATTTTTGATAGATAAAATTTATATTCATTAAACAACTCGGTTGAAAGTTGATGTTCATTTTTGGTCAGGGTAGCTATTGCATCATTATAAAAGGAGTTAACGAGCAATTTTAAGGAGCGATTTGCGCCGTCTTTTAACTTTTCATCGGTGTTGAGCTCGGTAAATTTTAAGAATGATTGAATAGCCGTTAAACGGGCAGGAGATTTTTTAAATGTTTTCTCATTCTGGCTCCAAATTTCTTTATAAATAAACCCACGATAATAGTACATTTTGAGCTCATCTTTTGTTTCCGGATTTTGAGAAGCTAAATCGATAAAATATTTAGCTGAATCATATTTTTGAAGTTGATAATAGCGTAAAGCTTCTCGAATATTATTATTTTGAGCAGATGCAGATGCTACATTCCATAGCATGAATGCGATTAAAGAAAAAATATGTAGGTATTTTTTTCTCATCTATTTTAATTAACTAAAATGGCCAATGATAATAAATCAGAGCTCACTTTTAATTTTTTGTTTTCTAAATTCGATTTATTTAACTCAAATTTTTGTTTATTGTTTTGAATTATAAAATTTATTCCGGCAATTTTACCCAAACCTTGTTTTTCTGTAACAACCAATGTACTAAACGAACTTGTTTTTGAAATACAATCATTTAGTTTTCCATCTTCTTTTGTAGGCACTAGAAGAATATGACATTTTTTTATTTCATCGGTCGAATTAAATTTTACAATTTCAAATTCCTGATCAAAAACTTTTTTGGTTTTAGACATTTCAAGTAATTCGCGATAAAGGGGAGAATCGCCTAACACACCTACCACAAATGAGCCCGTTTTATATTCGCTTGGCCAATAGATGTATCTAGTAAAATTATAAATGAATAGGGTTTTTATTTTAGCATTTGTATCGTACTGGTTTTGAAAACTAGTCGTAGCCAAAAAAGTCAACATTAAAAAAAAATAAAATCGGTATTTTTTACTCATTCAATATTGAATCGATTCCTTCAAATATAGGTTTTTTTACCTTAAAGAGGAGATGAATGCGCCATTAAATTAATCTTTATCTTTTTTATTTCGGGTTATTTTGGGAGGATTTGATTTTTGAGAAGGCAACATTTTTAAGAAACTAATTTCGTTGGATGTTAGAAAACGCCAATGTCCTTTGGGTAGGTTCTTTTTTGTTAAACCGGCAAATAAAACCCGGTCCAGTTTAACAACATCGTAGCCCAAGGCTTCCATCATACGGCGGATTACCCGGTTTTTACCTGAGTGTAATTCAATGCCAATTTCTTTTTTGCTGCCGGCTACTTCCACATGCTCCACGTAATCAGCTTTTACCATTCCGTCTTCCAATTCGACCCCGGTAATTAATTTTTTCATATCCTCGGAGGTTACGTTTTTATCGACCGTAACATGGTACAGTTTTGATATCTGGCTGCTTGGATGGGTTAATTTTTTGGTTAAATCGCCATCATTCGTAATCAATAAAACACCCGTTGTTTTTCGGTCTAACCTTCCCACCGGATAAACGCGTTCCTTACAAGCACCTTCTATGAGGTGTAATACTGTTTTTCTATCTTCCGGATCTTTAGAAGTAGTAATATAATCTTTGGGTTTATTTAAAAGCAAATATACATGTCGCTCATTTTTTATTCTTTCTCCACCAACAATAATTTCATCCGTTGGTTCAACTTTTGTACCTAATTCAACAATAACCTTGCCATTAATTTTAACGGCACCGGAAATAATGAGTTTATCGGCTTCTCTTCTTGAACAAATGCCAGAATTGGCAATGTATTTATTTAAGCGGATTAAGCCGCTATTATTAGACTCGTTTGGAAGGGCATCATCCTCTCTCCTTTTTTTGATGAAAGGTTTTCGTGTATCCTCTTCTCTTCTTTTTTTAATAAAAGGTTTTTTAGCATCCGGAAATTCCTTTTTCTTATCAGAAGAATCAAACTTTTTTTTCTCAAACTTTCGGGGCTCAAATTTTTTATCTGTTTTAGAAAATTTATCGGATGATTTACCTTCTTTTTTGGTAGAAGTTCCTTTTCCGGCTTCTTCTTTCTTAAAACCTCTGTCTCTCCTTGATCCGGTTGCTTTTGGATTGCTTTTTTTGTCTGTTTTACCTTTTCGGGTAGAATTGCCTCTGCTCATGATTTTACGAAAAATAATTTCTTTGCAAATGAACAAAAAATAGCTGAATAAAGCATAGGATTATTGTTCAATAAAATAATGTAAAATTTATGCGCTCTTTTTATAGATTATGTACCTTCGTACTACGCAATCAAAAACATGGAAAATCTAACAACACGAGTTAATAGCGCTTTGGATCAAATTAGACCTTTTTTGAATGAAGATGGGGGAGATGTTCAATTAATTGAAATTACCAAGGATTATACAGCCAAGGTTGAATTTATTGGGGCATGCAAAACCTGTTCAATGAATAAAATGACGTTTGCTGCCGGAGTGGAAGATGCCATTATGCGAAATGTACCTGAAATTAAGAAAGTAGAGGCCGTTTCTTAAGGTTTTATGAAATCTGAAGATAAGAATAAGGTCGTCGAAAAAATGTTTGTTCATGATGCATTTAGCCAATGGCTAGGCATTGAACGAATTCTGGAAAAACCCGGAAAGTGTATTTTACAAATGACCATCCGCAAAGAGATGCTAAATGGGTTTTATATAGCTCATGGAGGTATTGCTTATTCTTTAGCCGACAGCGCCTTAGCATTTGCCAGTAATGCCCATGGAATTATGTCGGTGTCCATTGAAACCTCTATATCTCATACTGTTTCGGTGAAAGAAGGCGATGTTTTATTGGCTGAAGCGGAGGAAATCAGTTTAACCAATAAAATTGGGATTTATCATATTACCATTACCAACCAGGATCAAAAAAAAGTAGCCTTTTTTAAAGGAACTGTTTACAGAACCGGGAAGGAGTGGGAGGTTTGATGAGATTGTTAGATGTTAGATTGTTAGATTGTTAGAGTTGCAACCTGGCTAATGCTCAGGGTGGGTTATTCCTTTAGCCACTTTTAAGTTTCTCATTCCTATCTATGATTAAGTGATTAAATAGTTTCTCGATTTCGCTAGCATGTCCTTTATATCTTTGTATGTCTGACTCAATAACAAAATAAAAATTATTATCATCTTTATCAAAAATATACCAATAAACAGCACTACGAAACCCTTTATTTATTACAAGTACGTTATCAAGATTAATCAATAGTTCATTTCGTTTAATCTCTATATCATCTTTTTCAGAAAATGTGGTATCTAAATTCAAAACCTGCTGCCAATAGTTGACATCATTTAGATGTGACAGAGTTTCCTTGGCTTTATTTCCAATGAGTTTACTCCAAAAACTGATAGGTTTATTATTGGAGAAATTAGCAAATTTAGTCAGAGGCTTTTCTCTGTACTCTAGATAACAGGTTTCTACTTTATTCCCAAACTTTATTTTAAATACAACATTGCTATATTTATACTTTCCAACCTTCCAAGGTTTGGGGAGATTTGAGAAATCAAAACCAATGGAACTTTTTGGAACAGAAGGCATTGATCCTCTATCTTCTCTTTTAGCTGATATCTGAGACTGATTCTGTATGGAAAAGAGAGTATCTAATGTTTCTGAGATGTTGTAAATCACCTCACAATCGCAATGTGCACCATTGTCTAAAAACCACTCATAGTAACTTTCTTCATCTTCTTCTTTCACACTTAAGAAATCCATAGTCAATGTAAGTCTATCATCGCAGGAATTTAAATTGGATTCTAGATGTTTGATTAGTTCCTTAAGTTTTTCTATACTTACAGGCATATCCTCAAGAAAATAAACACGCTCTTTAGCTTCCTCTTGTTTCCAGGATTCTTTTTTTCTTCTTTTTTTCTCTTCTTTAGATAACATCCTATTTAAGAAATTTAATTGTGGCCAATATTTCAATAAACGCAACCACTTGCGTCTATTTTTTATATAGCAATGTTCCTCAAAATTTTCAAAGTGGGTTAATTGGGGTCCTACATCCCAGAATGTGAGCTATAATTAGGCGCCTCACTGGTAATACTTACACCATGTGGGTGGCTTTCTCGCAAACCTGAATTTGTAATTTTAATGAACTGCGCTTTTTGAAGTGTTTCAATGTTTTTTGCGCCACAATATCCCATTCCGGCTCTTAATCCACCCATCATTTGATACATAACTTCAGCTAAGCTGCCTTTAAAAGCAACGCGGCCAGCTATACCTTCCGGAACCAGTTTCTTAATATCTTCTTCCACATCTTGAAAATAACGGTCTTTTGAACCCGATTGCATGGCTTCTAAAGAACCCATTCCGCGGTATGATTTATATTTTCTTCCTTCGTAAATAATGGTTTCACCCGGAGATTCTTCTACGCCTGCAAACAGAGATCCGATCATAACGGTGCTTGCACCAGCTGCTAAAGCTTTTACAATATCGCCTGTAAATCGAATTCCACCGTCGGCAATAAGAGGAACACCTGTTCCTTTTAAGGCTTCTGCTACAT
>CAYOHR010000035.1:0-25100 GCA_964403835.1 uncultured Flavobacteriales bacterium | reverse complement strand
AAAATTATTGTGCCAGCATCACGCCAAAAAGGAGGAATGTTTTATTTAGATAATGACATTTTAAAACTGATAGAAAATAACCGTTTTGAAAAGTTATCTGATAAGATGATTGCTCTTATAAATGTTGATAAGATCAATAAACTTGTAGATATTCTGCAAAACAAATTCGGCAGCAATATTAAACTGAGTTCATCACAATTTGATATTATCAAAAATGATTTGCCACATGCCAAAGAACGAAAACTGTTGCCAAAAGCTGAAATTATACATGAAGAAATTACAGAATCCGTAAATAACGAATTGGAATTAGAAGCAATGGCACTTGAACTGGAATTAGAACTACTAGAATTTTAAAAACATAACCTATGATAACAGCAAATAATTACTACAATCAGATTAACAGCATTGGTGCAAATCAATTACCGCCAACCTTTTTAAGAAGCCATGAATTGGTAAATAAAGTAACACAGGAAGGAACAAGTTGGGAAACATATCAGGGTAATAGCACCATCAAAAGAATGATAGATTTATACTTTACCAAACTCAATGAATATGTTGAGCAGCATAAACCTAAGCAAACTGCTATAAAAGTAAAAAAGGAGACTCTTAAACGAGAGCCTAAAGCCAAATCAATAAAACAAAAAGTTGATAATGCCAGGCAAACAGAGCATATAGAAGAGGAATTAAAGTTTATTAAACGCTTTACCTCCTTGAATGGTAAAACTAAATCAGCCGGACAAATTTTAGCTTTTCTAAATGGTTTACAAAAAGCCATTGTAGAAAAGAGAATTCGTAAAACATCTTCCTATGCAGCTGAAATAAAAATCATTCAGGAAAAATTAGTGCAAACCTATAATACCATGGGGACAAGTATTCAGATTCAACTAAAACCAGAAACAATGGAGAAAATGATTACCCTGGTAAAAAGCGAAAAAATAATGCCTTCCATAAAATTCATTAAACGATATGTGAGTTTACAAGGTAAAGTAGGAGTCAGAGATAAAGCAAAAAAGCTATTAGAGGATATGCAGAAAGCGGTAAAGAAAGGTATATTAACCAAAGCCGATAAGTACTCGGAAAAAGTAAATGCTATGTACTTAAATCTGCATAATCTTATTCATAAACCCAAACAGGAGGTTTTAGATATCAGCAAACATGAATTAAATGGTTTAATGGGAGCTTTAAACTCTTGTGGTTGTCATGGTTTAGATGGGATTGAGGAGCCTAAACAAAATCAATCTGCCAATCGGATTATGAATAGCCTTGATTTTGCTAAAATGCAATTTAATAGCATTGGTTTCAAAGGCAAATGGCTAGATTTTATTGGCGATCCTGCAAAGGGTTTTACAGCTATGGTTTTTGGAAAGCCAAAAATGGGAAAGTCTTATCTTTGTATTGATTTTGCCGGATATCTATCTCAAAATCATGGGAAGGTATTGTATGTAGCCAAAGAAGAAAAACTAGATGCTACACTTCAAAAGAAATTAAACGATACCAATGTAAAGAATCCAAATCTATATGTAAGTGATTACTTACCTGAAAACCTATCTGAATTTAACTTTGTTTTTATTGATAGTGTAAACAAAATGGAACTTCAGCCAAATGATTTGGAAGCCCTGAAATCAAAGTTTCCTGATATTTCTTTTATTTATGTATTTCAAACTACCAAAGAAGGAAATTTCAGAGGTTCTAATCATTTTCAGCATGATGTAGATGTAGTGATTGAAGTTCCTGAAAAAGGCAAAGCTATTCAGAATGGAAGATTTAATCAGGGTGGAGAGATCCAGATATTTTAAATGATTTTGTATTTAATTTTGTAACTTTAAAATTAATTTTTGCCCAATTAAGAAGTTTAAAAGTTAGTTATTAAATAATTGGCCGTTTTTTTATGCATAATCCCATACCAGAATTTGATCATAATTTAGTATTACCACCTCATTTAGGTAATCCAACTGATATGAGTCAAATTTCACCCTATAAATGTACCTCCTTAGATCTTTGCGAAAGGTTTGGTTTCTCCAAGAAAAGAATAGACATTCTTAAAGGATTTTTAACTTTTAGAAATAAATTAACAGAGCTAGGTGTTACTAGTGGTTTTCAATGGATTGATGGAAGTTTCTTGGAAAATGTTGAGACAAGAGAAGGTCGTTCACCGAATGATTTAGACTTAGTAACAATCTATTGGGGATATGATTTTCCATTTCAGAACAATTTGATAACAAATTTTCCCGAATTTTCGGATAGTATTTTATCTAAACAACAATTTTTGCTAGATCATTATCCTTTTGATGCAAGTTACTCACCTAGCTTTACGGTTGATTATTCAAGATATTGGATTCAACTTTTTTCTCATAACAGAGATGCGGTTTGGAAAGGAATGTTGCAAGTAGATTTAAATACTTTTGATATTGATACAAAAGCACTAGAATATCTTAATTCTAAAAAAGATGATTAGTAGAAGAAACAGGGATTATATTAAAATACAATTACTTGAAACTCAACGAATGTTAAATTTGGTTGGGAATCATCCTATAATGTATTCATCTTTAAAACAAAAGGAAAAAGACTTGATTGAACAATTAGAAAAAATACCCGTTGACAAAAAGGATTCAAAAGTGGTTTTGTTATTTAATGGAAATCCAGTTAAAGGATCAGTTGGTATTGATGCGGCATTCATTGGAAAGATCATGGTTCCTTTTCAAAGTATGGTAACAGCAGAATTTGCACATCGTAAAAATGGTAGAGTAGGAAAACGAGGTCAAATTAATAATAGAAATGAATCCAAATTATTTTTAACCGCCTTACCGCGAGGCTCATTTGGAATCGAATTATCAAAACTAGATAGTAGTGATTTATTTGAGGAAGATCAATTATCAGATTCACTTTCTCATATTACTGATTTAGTTGAATCATCTTCAAAAAGCGATGAGGACTTTGCTGCAAAGCTAGACCATGTAACACCTCGAACAATTCAAAGTTTGAAAGATTTTTTTAAAGTAGTCGCTGACGATAATGCTGGTGTAAGTATTGAATCAGGAGGAATTAGATGTGAACTAAATCCAATTGAAGTAAAAAGCGCCTTCGATAGAGTTGCTGGAACAATCACAAACGAATCTGATAAAAAAATAAATGGGGTTTTAAAAGGGATTTTATTGGAATCTTGGAAATTCGATTTTATCGATGAGAATGGAAATACAATAACAGGTCGACTTGATGAGAATCTAACAGAAGAAGAAGTTTCAAATTATAATAGTAACTTTTTTAATAAAAATTGTGTTGCGACACTAAAAGTAGGGAAAGTATTATTTAAAAACGGAAGGGAAAGAGTCAGTTATATATTAATGGCAATAGAATAATAATGCTAAATACCACATGGAATTCACAGAAAAAATTTCTAACTCGATTAATGGCTTAAAATATAGTGTTTTAAGCTTGAAAGTATCTCAATATCTTTTAGTAATTGGTTCGAAATTTTGTCTGTAAGGTCTACCAAAAATGAGTTAGGCTCCTGATTATCAGGGGCCTTTTTTATTTGGGGTAAGAATTTTTCCATTATTTTAAATTTTTAGAGCCAATTTATCTTTTTTCAAAGCGTGTTTTATATAAATGCTTTAAGCTCAAAACGCTTTTTAATGGGGCTCTATTATTCTAATTTATGAGCTCCAATTGAATTATTATTGAGCCTCAATTCGTTTAAGCTCATTTTTAATTAAAATAAAGCTCAAAAAAAGCAACGCTTATTTTTTATGAGCAGAACAACATTAGTGCATTCAAAACAATATTTATAGACCAGTTTGAATTTGCTGTTCAAACATATTTTTAAGACTTATTTATTTGTATTACCACCATGAACATTAAGTAAATATTATTTTATTCCACTTCCTTTTCCCAATCCACATAATTATTTGCTAATTTGTTCATTTTCTGTAACTTTGCACAATGAAGGGGGATGGCAAATGTATTATTGTTTCTGCGCCTTCCGGGGCCGGAAAAACAACCATTGTTCATCACTTGCTGCAGTGTAATTTAGGGCTCGAATTTTCTATTTCAGCCACCAGCCGAGAAAAAAGAGGATATGAAATAGACGGAATGGATTACTATTTTGTCGGGGTTGAAGGCTTTAAAAACAAAATACAAACCAACGAGTTTATAGAGTGGGAGGAAGTTTATCCCGATCAGTTTTATGGCACTTTAAAAACTGAAATTGAGCGAATTTGGTCGCATAACAAACATGTAATTTTTGATGTGGATGTGATTGGAGGTTTAAATTTAAAAAAGGCTTTTCGAGAAAAAGCGCTCTCTATTTTTATCATGCCCCCCTCGGTTGAAGCATTAAAGGAACGCCTTGAAAACAGAGGCACCGAAACGGCCGAAAAAATTAATATGCGCCTTCAAAAAGCGACTAAAGAGCTTGCCAAATTTGAAGAATTTGATGCTGTTATTTTGAATAAAAACCTGCCTGAAGCCCTCGAAGAAACAAAAAAAGTAGTCACTACTTTCCTTTTTTCATAACCTAATTAAAATTTTATTCCACGACTATGTTTTACCTTCTAAAAAAGGATTTTTCATCCGAATGGGAATTTGTTACCTCGCGAAGCAGTGGCCCGGGCGGACAAAATGTAAATAAGGTTGAAACCAAGGTGGAACTTCGCTTTGATGTAGCTAAATCAAACATATTGAACGAAGAACAAAAACAAGTAATTCTTCAAAAATTAAAATCAAAAATTGTACAGGAAACCATTCTCAGCATTACTTCTCAACAAAAAAGAAGCCAGCTGCAAAATAAAGAAATAGCCATTCAAAAATTTTACGAGTTGTTAGAAAAAGCATTTTTTACCCAAAAAAGAAGAATAGCCACCAAACCTTCTAAAGCTAAAAAGGAAAAGCGATTAAAATCAAAAAAGAATGTGGGTGAAAAAAAATCGCTCCGCAAGAAAATTCTTTAGAGAGAGTTCTTATTGTCTAAAGGATCGGCATTTAATCATTTTCTGTATCACGTTCACCGCAGAAATACGCTGTTATTATCAATAAATCTTATCATTGCGAGGCATACGAAGCAATAGATTTTCATAATATTCAGAGGATCGGCATTATTTCTTTTTTGTTACAAAATATTCTTTATTTTGTGTGTTGGGCTTAATAAAGCATCCCCGAAGTGACGACGAAGGAGGAACGGCTTGGGATGCGCGAAAAAAAGAAAGAATAAATTTTGTAAAAAAAGAAATTAAGCCGTGATTTTTTGTTTCTTTTTCATCTAGGAAAAAGATAAAATATCATTTTTTAAAATATTGATTTACAATTATTTAAATTCGATTTATTTAAGAGAAAAAGGAAGAATGCCGATTCCTTAGGTGTCTAATCATAACCCCTACTCAAACAATAAATTATCCTTCGATTTTAACTGATTTGGATCGATGTAAAACGCAGTAAGGATAGAAGACACATTGCGGATCTCTTTTAAGAGTTTATTGTAATCTAGGGCCTCGTGATAGCCTTCAATGATTAAAAAATAATCGACCTCGGGTCTTTCTTTGATCAATAAGCCATGTAAACCTTTGTTAGATACGATGAAATAATCGAGTTTTTTTACGGCATCTTGATGTTTATAGAAAGAAAAAGAGTCCTCTACGTGAGGTGAAACCCGGAGTTTATAATCCTCTGTTTTTTTAAGGTTTAACCGCAGTTTTTGATTTAAACCCCAACATAAGCGATAATCCATTTGATGACAGCAAATGCCACACATCAAAAATTCATATTCAACTTCTATTAAAAGCTTAGTTTTAGTCATACTTGAGTACAAATATTATATAAAACGACAAGTCAACAAAGCAATGTCATCCACATAAGGCATTTCGCCCCGGTGTTCCTCTAAGGTAAGCATAATTTCACTACTCATTTCTTCGGAGGTTTTAAACTGCGTATCTTGAATCACCGTTTCTACCCATTCCATATTAAAAACCTCACCAAATTTATTCTCTAAATCAATAATTCCATCCGTATAACACACCAAAGTAGCATCGGGATGTAGAATAATTTTTCCAACTTCTACATTCGGTAATTCATCCAACATTCCCATTCCTGTACATCCTGTTTCTAGCAGACTCATGGTAGCATTATTGTACAAAATAGGTGGGTAATGAGCTGCATTAATATAGGTTAATTCGCGGGTTTCAATGTTGTATTTTGCAATAAAAAGAGTCACAAATTTTTCTCCTTTGGCACTTTCTAACACTTTTTTATTTAATTCATACACTACCTGCTCTAACGAGTCAAAATATTTTACCATGGCGCGTAAGTTGGCCTGAAAATTAGCCATCAACAAAGCGGCAGAAACGCCTTTGCCACTTACATCGGCCACACATAATACCACTTCTTTTTCATTCAATTTAATAAAGTCGTAATAATCGCCACCCACTTGCGAATGGGGTTGGTAATGCGCATAAATATCTAAAAATTCATTGTTGGGTAACTGGCTTGGGAAAAGCATATTTTGCATTTCAGAAGCTAATTCCAGCTCTCTTTTTAACCGTTCCTTTAATAAGTTTTCTTTATATAACCGCTTGTTTTCAACCGCTACTAAAATAACGTTAGCCAGGGTCTGAATAAAAGGCAGGTGTTTAATGATAGGGCTTATTTTTAAAGCATCTTCATTTAAATCTCCCAATAAAATATATGCTAAAGGAACCGATTTATGACTGACCGGAATAACCACATCAAAAGAACTGATTCCGGCCGCATTAATAGGCGATTCAATCACTTTCATTTCAGTAAAATTGAGCACATCTTTGGTTACATCAATTTTTGATAAGGTTTGGTCATCAACCCCATATTTTATAACGCATTCCCAATGACCATTGGTGTTGTAATAAACCAAAGCCCGCCCAATATTTAAGGGCTTGCTTAAAATGGTTTCAAAAATCTCAAATAAAGAATTAATAGATACATTGTTATTGATTCCCTTGGTTATTTCCAATAACATAGAGAGCTTCAAGTCTTTAATTTTAGACTTTAATAGATCGCGATTTTTTTTATTTTCGGCAGAATCAATCAATTTACTTCAGTTGATTTAGTTTTTCGGGTAAATGTTGTAAACTTACTAATTCTCTCATTTTTTTTGTTGCTTCCCCTGCTGGACTACCAAAATACGTTTTATTTCCTTCTATTGACTTACTAATGCCAGACTGACCCAAAACAACGGCGTTTTTCCCAATAGTTACTTTGCTGTTTATTCCAACCTGGCCCCAAAGGGTTACATTATCTTCAATGGTACAAATGCCTGCAATGGCTACCTGGGCTGCAAACAAGCAATTTTTACCAATCACCGTATCATGCCCAACATGAACCTGATTGTCCATTTTGGTTCCTTGCCCAATCACGGTATCGCCTGTTATTCCACGGTCTATGGTGCACGAAGCACCTATTTCCACATCATTTTCTATAATAACCCTACCACAGGTATTAAATTTTGAGTAAACTCCCTGTTTTTTGTTGTAATAAAAGGCATCAGAACCAATGACTGTATTGGCGTGAATAATTACTCCATCACCAATATGAACATGCTCATAAATAACTACATTGGCGTGTATAATGCAATTTTTTCCAATGCTTACATGCGGTCCAATAATAACATTGGGCTGAATAATAGTTCCACTTTGTTTTATAAAGCTAGAATGAATAAGAGATGTAGCTTCTTGAAACGGCGTATGTTTTTTAATTAAATCGTTAAAAAGTTTAAACGGAAGGGGTGTAACAATGATGGTTTTTCCATATGTTTCATCCACTTTTTTATCTATTAAAATATAGGAAGCCTTTGATTTTAATGCTTTTTCGTAATATTTGGGATGATCTACAAAAACTAAATCTCCTTCCTCTACTAAGTGTATTTCATTGATGCCGCGAACTGCTAAAGAGGTATCCCCAACAATTTCAGCCTCTGTGTTCAGAAACAATTCCTTGAGCGAAATAGGAGAATCAAATTTCATAATTTAAAGAATGATTAATACTTAGGGGTTAATTATCAATTAACCATTATCAATTATTATGCTACATTCTCTCAACATAATTGCCTACAGTAGTTTCAACCTTTATTTTATCACCAATATTTATAAATAAAGGCACTTTAATAATGGCTCCTGTTTCAAGGGTAGCTGCTTTTAAGGCATTGGTTGCTGTATCTCCTTTTAAACCGGGTTCTGTATAGGTAACTTCTAAGGTAACGTTCGGACTTACTTCACAAAATAAAGGTCTTTCTTCAGCAGCATGAAAAACAATGGTTGCTTCATCGCCATCTTTCAAAAACTGGGGCGAATTAATCA
The DNA here is from genome assembly GCA_964403835.1 of uncultured Flavobacteriales bacterium. Classification (GTDB taxonomy): domain Bacteria; phylum Bacteroidota; class Bacteroidia; order Flavobacteriales_G; family JALEGO01; genus CAYOHR01. The sequence continues at coordinate 16,785 of CAYOHR010000035.1, read as the reverse complement.
TGTCTTTTTCAATTTGAATCTGATCATAATTCTCTATATTCATAAAGTGATGCGTATCGCCTTCTTTATATAAAAACTGGTATTTTCTTCGTTCAATCCGAACCGGGTTAATTTTCTCCCCTGATCCAAAGGTATTTTCAATTACTTTACCACTTTCCAGGTTTTTTAATTTGGTTCTAACGTTTGCTGAACCACGTCCTGTTTGAAAACGTAAAAAATCAATCACGGTCCATAATTGACCATTATGTTCAATACACATCCCTGTTTTAAAATCTGCTGTTGTTGCCATAATAAATTTATTATTTACAAAGATAAGCTGATTAACTCAATACCACAATAGAGATGTTTACATCCTTTCCGGAGCCTCTATTCCCAGCAGTTCCAACGATAATTTAACCACTTCTGCCATTTTTTTACTTAAAACAATGCGCAAATATTGTTTGTGTTTGTTTTCTTCCCGCAATACAGGTAGCGTTTGGTACATGTGGTTATATGTTTTTACCAGTTCGTATAAATAATTGGCTAATTGCGCCGGATTATACTCTTTACCCGCAATTTCAATAGCTTCCGGAAATTCTAAAATGGTTTTTATTACTTCTTTTTCGGCCGGCTCTAACCCAACACCTTCCAGTGAATAACTTTGTCCCGCCATCAGTTCTTCCGTTTTGCGGGCAATGGCGCGTGCCCGCGCATAGGTATATTGTATAAAAGGCCCGGTGTTCCCCGAAAAATCAATCGATTCTTCCGGATTAAACAACATTTTCTTTTTGGGTTCTACTTTTAAAATAAAGTACTTTAAAGCGCTCAAACCTATGTTCCAAAACAGTTTTTCTCGTTCTTTTTCTTCTACTCCATCTACTTTCCCTAGTTCTAAAGTTATCGCTTTGGCTGTGGCATACATTTCATCCATCAAATCATCGGCGTCAACCACGGTTCCTTCGCGGGTTTTCATTTTCCCGGTCGGCAGTTCCATCATGCCATACGAAAGGTGATAATTGTTCTTGGCCCAATGATATCCTAGCTTTTGCAAAATCAAAAATAATACCTTAAAATGGTAATCCTGCTCGTTTCCAACGGTATAAATTTGCCGGCTTGTTTTCGGATAGTCTTTAAACCGCATTACTGCAGTTCCCAAATCCTGTGTCATATAAACCGAGGTTCCATCGCTTCGCAGCAATAGTTTTTGATCTAAGCCATCATTGGTTAAATCACACCAAACCGATCCATCTTCTTTTTTGAAAAATACCCCTTTGCTCAAACCCTCATCCACAATCTCTTTTCCATGTATATACGTGTTCGATTCGTAATACAAACAATCAAAATCGACCCCTAAAGTTTTATAGGTTTTATCAAACCCCGCATATACCCAGCTATTCATGGTTTTCCATAATTCGACAGTAGCGGTATCTCCATCTTCCCATTTCTTCAACATTTCACGCACCTCATTCATTAAAGGCGTTTTGTGCTCTGCTTCGTCTTCTTTTACTCCTTGCTGAATCAGGGTTTTAGCTTCTTCTTTGTTTTTATTTCCAAATAAAACATAATATTTTCCAACTAAATGATCTCCTTTGGTGTGGGTCGATTCGGGCGTTTCTCCATTTCCCCATTTTTGCCAGGCCAACATCGATTTACAGATGTGTACGCCCCGGTCATTGATAATTTGCGTTTTTATAACATCATACCCATTGGCTTCTAAAATTTTAGCTACTGAATACCCTAATAAATTATTTCGGATATGCCCCAAATGCAAGGGTTTATTGGTGTTTGGCGATGCATATTCCACCATTACGGTTTCATTTTTCGGAGCCATTTTACCGTAATTCGGGTCTCCTGTTTTTTGAAACTCTTCAATAAAATAAGCATCACTCAATTTCAGGTTTAAAAAACCTTTTACAATTTCGTACGAAACAATTTCAGCAAGCGATTCACACAATACCTTTCCTATCTCATCAGCCGTTTGCTCGGGCCCTTTTTTCGATGTTTTTAATAAGGGAAAAACAACCAAGGTTACATCGCCCGTAAATTCAGGACGTGTTTTTTGTAACTGGATTAAATTTTCGGGGATATCAGCGGTATATAGACTGTCTATACCTTGCTTAATCTGTTGTTTTATTTCTTTGGATATCATTCTACTTAACTATATTATTCAAGACTTTTCAACTTTGTGACCCATGACCCTCGACCCATGACACACGACATATGACCCCCGACTTATTTAAAAACCTCACACATCATACAACGCGCGCTTCCACCGCCATACGTTTCAATCGTGCTTAAATCACTATCAATAATCTCGTTTTCTTGTCTTAGCGCTTCTATTTGAGCCTGATTTAGCGATTTATAGGCCTGTTGTGACATAATTAAATACGGTTTACCAAACTTATCATGTACCTGAAGCATATTTCCGGCAAAATTATTTACTTGTTCTTCGGTAATTTCAATAATGGTTTTACCCGTTTTTTCAAGCGCATCTACCACCTTTTTTCTTTCGGTTTCATTTTTAATAACATCCAAACATATAATCGCGTTTTTTTCCGTAATGCACATCATCACATTGGTGTGATAAATGGGTTTTAAGCCCTCTTTTACAGTTTGTAGCGAATGAAAAGTAACCGGAGTATAATTTAATTTTTCACAAAATACGTTTAGCACTTCTTCATGGGTTCTTTGCGAAAGGGAGGCGTACGCCAATTTATTTTCCCGATCTAGCACCATGCTGCCTGTTCCTTCTAAAAATTTACCTTCTTTCTCAAAATAAGAAAGATCTATCACTTCTGTTTTTCCACCAAAATAATGCTGTACAAAATGTTCCACAATATCCTTTCTGCGCTCTAATCTTCGGTTTTCGGCATACATAGGGTATAAAACAATCTTGCCTTCATGAAAAGATATCCAGTTATTCGGGAAAATAGAATCTGGTGTTATGGTGGATGTGGTATCATCTTCATCATAAACCAAAATCGAATGATCTTCCAGTTTTTTTACAAATGCATTAAATTCAGCCAAGGCTTTTTCTTGAATTTGAGCCGAAGATAATTGCCCTTTTTTTTGATAATGATTGTCCGTAGCGGTTTGTTCATTAAAAGAAAAATGAACAGGTCTAATCATTAAAATATTTCCGGTAGTTTGCTTTTCCATCTAGGTATTACTCAAATATTCTCACGTAACAAAGGCATACTCATACAATGTGTTCCTCCGCGGGCTCTTGACAATTCCGCCGACGACAAGGTTATTAAAGTATCCTTATGCAAAATTTCATCTGTACTCATGCCGGCTTCAAATTGCTGAATGATATCCGTGGCTTTTAAAATTTGAAATCCCTTCTTTTTAAATTCTTCAATGGTTTTTAAATTCCGGTCAAATCCCATCGCTACGCCCTCTTTAATCACCAAATAATTACAGGCATCGGTCCATTGTTCACGCTCATTATACGGGAAAATACCACCCCCGCAATAAATCACATCACATTTTTGAGCGCCAAATTCATTTTTGCTAATATCTTCAAATAAATCCTCCAATCGGGGGAATTTTTTTGTTTTATACGTGTAATCATCTCCGCTGGCATCTGGCACCCTCAAAAACTGAGTAATTTTCACAATGTTTTCGTCCACATAATCTTCCTTCATCATAATATCACTCGAAAAATCATATTTTTCCTCCTGGTAAGCCACTTGCTGCACCGATAAAGGGTTAAAATACACCCATAAATCGCGCTTTATTTGCGTAAAAACAGTGTCAATGTGCATGTATGCCCGTTTTCGCGGAATTTTAACCACCGTAATTTTATCGACAATATTTTTATCAAATAATTTATTAATTAATCGGTCAATAGCCGTTACTGTAGTTCGTTCGCTGGCGCCTACAATTAAGTGTCGCGGGCTAATCATCATCACATCTCCACCCTCAATCGATACCGTACTTTCGTTTTCAAATTTTTCCTGCGTAAGCATAAAAATTTCATTCTCCGGTATTTCAATTACCTTATCCGATAAAAGATTTATCTCATCACTTTTATTCTCGTTAAATAGGTGGTAATACGCAATGTACTTCGAAATAAGCGCCTCTCTTAAACGAGCCTGTTCATAGGGCTTGCCAAGTAAAAAATGATCGTTAATTACAATACCAATATCGCGCGTAAAAATAAGGTTGGGTACGGGCGTAAACAAAAATCGTTCTACCCCTTTGTCTTCCAGCACTCCGGTAATTAAAACGTTGGCTAATTTAAAGGGATCTAAACCCAGTAAAATAGTTTGGGCCTTAATATCTAACTCTTCAATGGCACAAACCGATGCCACCAATAAGTTTCGTATTTTTTCGTTATTTAAAATTTTCCCCAACAAAAACTCCACATCCAACACCTTCTCCGATCCATGAAACTGCGTGTGCGAGGTATTAAAAAAGTGACTCTTTTTTTCTACATCCTTTAATTTTTTGGCAACTTCCGGGTCCAGTATCCACATCAATACCATCATATATTCATGGTATTCTTCCCGCATTTTTTCTATAAATACAATATCATCGTACAAAAGGTCGTCTTTCATACTGGGGGCTACCTTACCAATCCCTTTATCCGGGCTGTGAATCAGTAGTTTTTTCAAAAGACCAATTTCATTCGACACGTGTATCATACTAAACAGTTTTTACAAAAATAGGCTATTTGTAAATAAGCACAAACCCCTTGCAAATTATTAAATCATAAAATTGGGCGCATCCCTTTCCCGGCACATGGCCTAATTAAGGGTCACGCTATGCGCTTCAAGTCCTCGCTGCGCTGCGGGCTTTCCGCTTCTATCGTTTGCGCGGGCATTAGTATGCAAATGATCTTAGTTATTCCAAAAACCATCGTATTCTTACTGTTTTTTGAAGGTTCGGGATGTAAAAATCTTTCGAATTCCTTAAAAAATACCTTTTGTAGGTAAAACTACCTAAAGACAGTTTTTTGTTTTTTTAATACCTTGCAGACTGAAAAAGAAAAAGCGACCCTTGTGAGGCCGCTTTAAATGTTTTCACAACGGAATAATCCTTATTGTAAATAGCTTCAAAATGTAATACGAAGATATATTTTTTGAAATAAGTAACAAATAATAATTGAAAAAAATAAAAATATGAAAACGGTTTTAGGTTTGGATTTGGGAACTAATTCTATTGGGTGGGCTTTGGTGAAGGAGGCTGAGAATGAGAATGAGAGAAGTTCAATTATTAAATTAGGAGTACGAGTAAATCCATTAACGGTTGATGAGCAAACAAATTTTGAAAAGGGTAAATCAATCACTACAAATGCCGATCGTACTTCTAAAAGGAGCGCAAGAAGAAATTTACAGCGCTACAAATTGAGAAGGGATAACTTAATGGAGGTATTGAAAGGAAATAGCATCATTTCTGATGAGACTTCCCTTTCGGAGAATGGTAATAAATCTACCTTTCAAACCTATGAAAATAGGGCAAAGTCAGCTGTTGAGAAAATATCTTTACAAGATTTTGCTAAGGTTTTATTAATGATTAATAAAAAAAGAGGGTATAAGAGTAGCCGAAAAGCAAAAAATCAAGATGAAGGGCAATTAATTGATGGAATGGCAGTAGCTAAGGAACTTTATGAAAATAATTTAATGCCAGGAGCTTTTGTATTTAATTTATTAAAATTTGGAAAAAACTTTATTCCTGATTTTTATCGCTCCGATCTTCAAGTAGAGTTTGATGTAATATGGAATTTTCAAAAACAATTTTATCCAGAAGTTTTAACTGAAATTATAAAAGAAAAGCTAATTGGACAGAAAAAAAGAGCAACTGCAGATTTTATGCAAAAGACTCTCAAAATAGAAACACCTGAACTGAAGGGGGATAGAAATGAAAAACGTCTAAAATTATATGAACTGAGAACCAGAGCTATTAATGAAAAATTAGAAATAGGTGAAGTGGCACAAGTGTTTATTGAGATAAATGGAGATTTGTCAAATTCTAGTGGATACCTAGGTTCTATTAGTGATAGAAGCAAAGAATTATACTTTAATAAACTCACAGTGGGGCAGTATTTATGGAATCAAATTAAACAAAATTCGCATACTCGCTTAAAAGGTCAAGTTTTTTATAGAAAAGATTATTTAGATGAATTTAATACTATTTGGACAGAACAAGCAAAATACTACCCTCAATTAACTGAGGAGTTAAAAACAGAAATAAGGGACATAATTATTTTTTATCAACGTAGATTAAAATCTCAAAAGGGCTTAATTAGCTTTTGCGAGTTTGAAAATAAGAAAATTGAGGTAATTATTGAAGGAAAGAAGAAAACAAAAATAATTGGATCAAAAGTATGCCCTAGATCATCCCCGGTTTTTCAAGAGTTTAAAATTTGGCAAATCATTAATAATCTAGAGGTTAAACATAAAAAGACTGGCGAAAAAATAACGATTGATTTAGAACAAAAACAGCAGCTTTTTGAAGAATTAAATTTTGTAGAAAAGCTTAATAAAAATCAAGTTTTAGGGTTCATATATGAAAAACCCTCTGACTTAGATTTAAATTTTAAAGAGATTGAGGGTAATAGAACGAATTCTGTTTTATTTGATGCCTACTTTAAAATTGCAGAATTATCCGGTCACGATAAAATACAGGTTAATAAGCTTAATGCCTTAGAAAAAAAAGAAATTCTAATTTCGATATTTGATGCTTTAGGTATTAATAATCAAGTATTAAATTTTGATTCATCAATAGACGGTAAAGATTTTGAAGCGCAATATTTATATCAATTATGGCATCTTTTGTATTCTTATGAAGATGATAATTCAGCAACTGGCAATGAAAAACTTATCTGTGCCTTAAAGAATAAATTTGGCTTTGACAAGGAATATGCCTTGCATTTAGCCAATGTTATTTTTCAGCCTGATTATTCTAGTTTAAGCACTAAGGCTATTCGAAAAATTTTACCCTATCTAAAAGAAGGAAATACCTTTGATGTAGCATGTACTTATGCTGGTTATAATCATTCGAGCTCCGAAACAAAAGAACAAAAAGAAAGCAGAATATTAAAAGATAAAATTGAAGTACTTCCTAAAAATAGTCTCCGAAATCCAGTAGTTGAAAAAATATTGAATCAAATGATTAATTTGGTAAATACAGCCATTGATGAATTTGGTAAGCCAGATGAAGTCCGCATTGAGTTGGCTCGTGAATTAAAGAAAAGTGCCAAAGAGAGAGAGGATTTAACTGCTGCTATTAATAAGTCAAAAGATGATCATGAGAAGTTTAGGAAAATATTGCAATCAGAATTCGGAATTTCTCATGTTAGTAGAAATGATATTATTCGTTATAAATTATATAAAGAACTAGAATATCGGGGATATAAAACTTTTTACACAAACACTTATATCCCTGCTGAAAAATTATTTTCAAAAGAATTTGATATAGAGCATATTATTCCCAAAGCTAGACTATATGACGATTCTTTTTCAAACAAAACCTTAGAGTCAAGGGGTGCTAATATTGAAAAGGAAGATAGTACAGCTTACGATTACGTTTTTGGAAAGTTTGGAGAAGTTGGATTGTCTGAATATATAAAAGGTATAGAAGATTATCATGCTAGCGGAAAAATAGGGAAAACTAAGAAAAATAAGCTTTTAATGAAAGGAACGGAAATACCCGATGGATTTATTAGCAGAGACTTGCGAGACACCCAATACATTGCAAAAAAGGCAAAAGAAATTTTAGCAGAAGTTGTAAGAGATGTAAATACTACTACAGGATTGGTTACAGATAAACTAAGAGAGGATTGGCAGCTGATTGATATTATGCAGGAGCTTAATTGGGATAAGTATAAAACACTTGGGTTAACAGAGGAATTTACAAACAGAGATGGTAATGTTATTCGTAGAATTAAAGACTGGACAAAACGAAATGATCACCGCCACCATGCTATGGATGCATTAACGGTTGCTTTTACCAAGAGAAGCCATGTTCAATATCTCAATAATATGAATGCCAGAAGTGATAAAAATGGCAGTATTTATGGTATTGAAAAGAAAGAATTATATAGAGATGATAAAAATAAATTACGTTTTAACCCTCCAATACCTCTCAATGATTTTCGGGCAGAATCTAAGCATCACTTAGAAAATATCTTGGTATCCTTTAAAGCAAAAAACAAAGTGGTAACCATTAATAAAAATAAAATAAAAGGGAAGTTAAAACCCCAAAAGGTTTTAACACCAAGGGGACAACTGCATTTAGAAACCGTTTATGGCAAAATAAAGCAATACGAGGTTACTGAGGTAAAAGTAGGTGGTAGCTTTGATATACACGTAATTAATAGAGTTGCTAATAAAAAATATAGAGAAGCACTACTAAAACGTTTGACAGAAAATAATAACGATCCTAAAGCTGCTTTTACAGGGAAAAATAGTTTAGATAAAAATCCAATTTATTTGAATGACTTACAAACTTTAAAAGTTCCTGAAAAAATAAACTTAGTTTCTTTTGGAGATGTTTACAGCATCCGAAAAGATATTTCGCCGGATTTAAAAATAGATAAGGTAATTGATGTGAAAATTAGAAAAATATTAGACGAACGATTAAAAACCTTTAACAACGATCCTAAAAAGGCCTTTTCTAATTTAGAAGAGAATCCCATTTGGTTAAACAAAGAAAGGGGGATTTGTATTAAGCGTGTTAAGATAAGCGGGATAAGCAATGCAGTGGCTTTGCACAGTAAAAAAGATAAGGAAGGAAAACTTATTTTAGACGAAAAAGGCGAAGAAATACCAATTGATTTTGTAAATACTGGAAATAATCATCATGTGGCTATTTATAGAGATGCTGAAGGCAATTTACAGGAAAATGTTATCTCATTTTATGAGGCTTTAGAACGTATTAACCAAGGCTTGCCGGCTATTGATAAAATCTTTAAACAAGCCGAAGGTTGGCAATTTTTGTTTAGTATAAAGCAGAATGAATATTTTGTATTTCCTAATGAAAAAACAGGGTTTAATCCAGTTGAAATAGATTTGTTAAATCAAGATAATTATCATTTAATAAGTCCTAATTTATTTAGGGTTCAAAAATTTGGTTCATTATTATCTGGTTTTTGGTTCAGGAATCATTTAGAAAGTACAATAGATAGTTCGAGAGAGCTAAAAGGAATAACTTATAAAGTAATACAGTCAGCTAAAAATCTTGAACCTATTATTAAATTAAGAATAAACCATTTGGGCAAAATAGTTCAAGTAGGGGAGTATTAATCGTTTTTGGTAAGTCATAAACAACGCATAAAAATTATATCGTGAAGATGTTTTTACAACTATAATTTTATTTAGCATGATAAAGCGAACATTGTATTTTGGAAATCCAGCTTATTTGAGCTTAAATAATGCTCAATTAGTGGTTCGTATACCCGAAAATATTACAGCTGATTTACCTGAGTTATTAAAACGAGAAATTAAAGCTAGTATTCCTGTTGAAGATGTGGGTTTGGTTGTTTTAGACCATAAGCAAATAACAATAACGCATGGACTTTTAGAATCCTTATTAGCCAATAATTCGGTTGTTGTTACCTGTGATAATACGCATCACCCTGTGGGTTTACTGATGCCTTTAAGTGGCAACAGCATTCAAAATGAACGATTTCGAGCGCAATTAGATGCTACTGAGCCTCTTAAGAAACAATTGTGGGCGCAAACCATTACTCAAAAAATTAAAAATCAGGCTCAAGTATTGCAAAATAATAATATTAAAGACAGTTATCTCGTCCCTTTATACAAAGATGTAAAAAGCGGAGATGCAGATAATTGTGAGGCAACGGCAGCAGCCTATTATTGGCAACATATTTTACCGGATATTCCTCAATTTAGGCGTCACAGAGAGGGTATTCCTCCTAATCATTATTTTAATTATGGTTATGCCATTTTACGCGCTACCATGGCCAGAAGTATCGTAATTTCGGGTTTGCTGCCCACTTTGGGTATTCATCATCATAATCGATATAATGCCTATTGTTTAGCAGATGATATTATGGAGCCCTATCGGCCTTATGTGGATGAGGTTGTTTTATCCATTATTAAACAATATGGGGTTAGCGATGATTTAAGTATGGATGTAAAAGCTATGTTATTAAAAATTCCGGCCATAGATGTGCATTTAGATAATGAAAAAAGCCCTTTAATGAATGCAACACAAAGAACCGCTTCCAGCTTGGTAAAATGTTTTACGGGTGAACAGAGAAAATTACTTTATCCTGAATTACAATGAGTATTAACAGAGACCGTTTAAACGCTTACCGAGTTATGTGGACCTTAGTTATGTATGATTTGCCAACAGAAACAAAAAAGGAGCGTAAAGAAGCAGCTGGTTTTCGTAAAAAGTTATTGAATGATGGATTTTCTATGTTTCAGTTCAGTATGTATGTTCGGCATAGTGCCAGTAGTGAAAATGCCGATGTGCATAAAAAAAGAGTAGTAAAATCGTTACCCGAACATGGTAAAGTAGGTATTATTCAAATAACGGATAAGCAATTTGCCCAAATGGAAATATTTTATGGGGTAAAACCCCAAGTGAAACCCGATGTTCCGCAACAATTAGAATTATTTTAATTCTTCTCCCAAGGAGGTTAGTTGAAAGTGTTGAGGTGTAGAAAATAAAAAATCCCAGAGGTTTTCTGGGATTTTAATTGATAACTTAACTTTTTTGATCCTGATTTTAGCTTTAAGACCTTGATAACACTAGCTTTTTGGGTATGTATGCTGTTATCAATCGGTCAAAGATACATTTTGAAAGCTATTTACAACGCCCATGTTGCTCCATTAACTGGAACTGGAGCTGTTATCAATCGGTCAAAGATACATTTTGAAAGCTATTTACAACATAACCAGTAGCAGCATAAGATCCAGAAACGCTGTTATCAATCGGTCAAAGATACATTTTGAAAGCTATTTACAACACTTAATTACTTTTGTTTTTTGTCTTAAAGCTGTTATCAATCGGTCAAAGATACATTTTGAAAGCTATTTACAACGATTTAATTGTCCAAAAAGAAAAAGTTTATGCTGTTATCAATCGGTCAAAGATACATTTTGAAAGCTATTTACAACACTTACTGATTGGTTATAACGCAACCGGTAGCTGTTATCAATCGGTCAAAGATACATTTTGAAAGCTATTTACAACTCTCTACTTTTTCTTTATCCTTAGTATGTGCTGTTATCAATCGGTCAAAGATACATTTTGAAAGCTATTTACAACGTTGAAATAGGCGCAGGTATAGGTGAGACAGCTGTTATCAATCGGTCAAAGATACATTTTGAAAGCTATTTACAACAGAAGATGTTTACGATAAGTATAACAGTAAGCTGTTATCAATCGGTCAAAGATACATTTTGAAAGCTATTTACAACTATATAGACAAAATACAATTGCATGTTAACGCTGTTATCAATCGGTCAAAGATACATTTTGAAAGCTATTTACAACATCCAAGCAGGAAGGAAATTAACGCAATCTGCTGTTATCAATCGGTCAAAGATACATTTTGAAAGCTATTTACAACATAGTTTACCTAATTTTATTCAAGAAAAAAGCTGTTATCAATCGGTCAAAGATACATTTTGAAAGCTATTTACAACTAGAAACATTATATAATGATGGAGATTTAGCTGTTATCAATCGGTCAAAGATACATTTTGAAAGCTATTTACAACCCGAATGATTTTGCGGTTGTTACTTTTGGAGCTGTTATCAATCGGTCAAAGATACATTTTGAAAGCTATTTACAACCCCGAAAAGTATGTTATAGCTACTAAGGGCGCTGTTATCAATCGGTCAAAGATACATTTTGAAAGCTATTTACAACTTTGTTGGTTGCTTCTAAAACATTTTCAAGCTGTTATCAATCGGTCAAAGATACATTTTGAAAGCTATTTACAACAAGACCATTTGAATTTGATGAAAGCGAGGGGCTGTTATCAATCGGTCAAAGATACATTTTGAAAGCTATTTACAACACGCTCAAACGGTAAGTAAACCAACGCCAGGCTGTTATCAATCGGTCAAAGATACATTTTGAAAGCTATTTACAACAATAATGCCTTTACGGAATTGTTCCCTTATGCTGTTATCAATCGGTCAAAGATACATTTTGAAAGCTATTTACAACATAAATTTAATTGCTCCGATTGCAAAAAAGGCTGTTATCAATCGGTCAAAGATACATTTTGAAAGCTATTTACAACCTAGCATATTCCGTAAATACAGAAAGGATTGCTGTTATCAATCGGTCAAAGATACATTTTGAAAGCTATTTACAACAAAAACATAAAGATACTATTGAAAGAATATGCTGTTATCAATCGGTCAAAGATACATTTTGAAAGCTATTTACAACTTCCAAATACCTGTGATTTAGGAATAAAACGCTGTTATCAATCGGTCAAAGATACATTTTGAAAGCTATTTACAACATACATATATGATAAAATGCTTGCAAAAATGCTGTTATCAATCGGTCAAAGATACATTTTGAAAGCTATTTACAACTTTGGGTATTTATTTTCAAGTGAATGAATTGCTGTTATCAATCGGTCAAAGATACATTTTGAAAGCTATTTACAACCTTTTATTTTATCAAATTCTTCAAGCGGTAGCTGTTATCAATCGGTCAAAGATACATTTTGAAAGCTATTTACAACCTTTTATTCGTTCTTGCAAGTAGTTACATAGCTGTTATCAATCGGTCAAAGATACATTTTGAAAGCTATTTACAACTAAATTTGTTTTGCTTTGTTAATTTCGTCAGCTGTTATCAATCGGTCAAAGATACATTTTGAAAGCTATTTACAACACGTTCATATTTTTTATATTACAATTTATGCTGTTATCAATCGGTCAAAGATACATTTTGAAAGCTATTTACAACTATGTTGTGCCGATTGTGCGTTCATAGCGGGCTGTTATCAATCGGTCAAAGATACATTTTGAAAGCTATTTACAACAGTAACGATTGATGGTGTAGCGACATTAAGCTGTTATCAATCGGTCAAAGATACATTTTGAAAGCTATTTACAACAACATTCACAAGCGTAATCAATAGCACTTGGCTGTTATCAATCGGTCAAAGATACATTTTGAAAGCTATTTACAACACACTTGACAGTTGAAATATAATAGTGTAAGCTGTTATCAATCGGTCAAAGATACATTTTGAAAGCTATTTACAACCCTTTTCCTCCCGGCATTTACTAAAGATAAGCTGTTATCAATCGGTCAAAGATACATTTTGAAAGCTCATTTACCTTCCCATTCCATCCGGTGTAAAACCATCGGGTAAGCCGGGCGCATAAACCGGCGGGCACTCTTCTTTATTGGGTCTTAAAAACACAAACCTTACAGATACAATAATAGGGTGGTACCAACTATTAAAATATTCTAAATAAGGTTTTGGAAGGCTGGGTGTAAAGCCTATAATGGGCGTTTCTATCGAGGGCATAATTAACAATTTTTTAGTCGCAAACAAACCCATCGAAAATTTGTAATGCAATTGTGCAATAATCTTATCCGGGTATTTCTCCTGTATGCCCGAACTAAGCACTCGGTCTTGCGCAAACTGGTAATCCACATTTACCCCAAAAGAATTTTGTATAAACCACGGATTAGAAATTTCAATAATATTATTTAAGTTAAAAAATGCCAAACCATGCTGGTCGTTAAATGAGCCGGTGCCAGCGCCTTGTGTGAGGGTATTTGTGTATGCCTCTTTCCCGGCTAAAGACTTATAAGCCAATCCAAAATCCATCGATCTAAAAAAACCGGGATTTTTGAATAAGCGATGCAAGCCGGCATCTAAATATAAACCAATTTTACCCGAGGGATCAAAAGTAAACGTGGTATCATTAAACGTTTTATCTGTTTTAGCAGGGTTGGTTAGGGTATAGGTAATTCCCGGAGAAATAAGCCATCCCCAAGGTTTGTAGCCTTCTGTAGTCGGGAAAAAAGCCTCGTGGTTATAATTGTATTTATTAAAGTTTTGAGAAAACAAGCCCGAATAAATGAAAAACACATAAATGATTAATTGTAATTTTTTCATGTCGTCAAATTTATTGCTCAAAAATAGATTAAAATTAGTCGCCAAAAATAAGGTGTACGTCCTAATTCGTTATTGAATTAAAACCTTATTCCAACCGTAAGGGCTCCAATAACCTGATTGGTATTGATTAAACTGGGTTTAATAAAAGCCGAATCGTATAAATAATATTTTTGAGTAGATGTGCGAGAAGTAATGGACAAATCAGAGTAAAATACTTTATCGCGGTATCCAATACCTCCGCTGTAACTGTTTACAGAATAATCGTTGGTGTTTATGTCTTTAAACATGTTTCCCATGTGCGACACGCCCACTCTAAAAGAAAATCTTTGAACGCGCATTTCGGCGCCCATTCGCAAGTTTTGAGCGGCTTTAAACGTACCTGCAATGGCAGCGTTTTCGCCCGAAAAAGAATAGGTAGATCGGGGGATAGATTTTAAAAGCATACTGCGGTAATCTACATACTCATAATCGAAACTCACCAAACCATATTTATTAATTAAAAAAGATAAGCCGGCATTGTAACGGGCAGGAGTTCTTACGGAATAGTTAAAGCTTCCCGGGTCGGGGCTATAGCTATATTTGCCTATGGTTCCATAATCAGCACTTATGGTAGTATTCCAACTTTCATTCATAGAAAGCGCTGATGCCGATTGTGCCGAAAGACCTAACCGCATAAAAGTAAAAGGTCGGTAAATTAATCCAATGCTTGCACGAACGCCATTTCCGGCCGATGATAATTGATCTTGGATATTAAATGATTTTAAAATGGTGGTGGTATCGTTTTCAGGTAACGTTTCGCTATAATAATTAGTTCTGGTATATCGGGCTCTTAAAAACCCAATAGATGCACCTATATAAAGTTTATCGTCATAATTAGCCCCGTATGTAATGGCTGTTTCACGAAGATCTCCTTTAGTTGAAATAGTGGCTGTTTGCATTTCTCGATATTCGGGTATTCTGCTAAAAAATGAATCGGGCCGACCGGTTAAGGTATCAATTAAAGCCATTTCCCAAGCCAGGTTGCTGCCATAGGTATTATAATTTCCTCGCTCAATATCATACTTATAAACATCTAATAAAGAATTGTGGTCATTTTGGCCACTAATGGTTATGTCATTGCTGTAATCAGCCAATTTATTAAAAGAAATTCCAAAATTACTACTTTGCCACCTTCTACCATTGTGTGGTTCAGAAGATAAAACCAAAGAAAAGTTTGCCACTTTTAAATGAGAATCATAATTCGTAGTAGAAGTACCATAATGTTCCGCTTTGTTGGTTGTATAGGAGTAGAAAGGAGTAAAAGATACTTCCGATTTTCTAAAAACACCTATAGAAGCCGGGTTTTGATTGATGGCTGAAACATCTCCGCCAAGCGAAGTAAAAGCACCACCTAAGCCATTAAATCGGGCAGTACCAACGGGTTGAAAAAAAGAATACCGAAGGGCATCATCCTGATTTTGAGCCTCTATTTTTGAAAAAAGGCTTACAAATACGAGCGTGTATAGCGCAGTTTGAAATATATTTTTGGAGAACATAGGTTTAGTTTTTGGTTAAATAGCTAATAAGTCATGAAATTCAGGTAAGGTCTTATACAGATTATCTACCCCTTACTCCACCTCCACCGCCGCTTCGGGTACCTCCACCACCATTAAATCCACCCCCGCCTCTGTTTGAAGGAGCGGGAGAAGAACTTGGGCTAGGGGAAGAAGGTCTGCTGTTATTAAACTTAGGACCATCATTATTATAGTTTTTAGGGCTTTGTTGAGATGGCGCATCCATTTTAGGAGATGATTTTGGCGCGCTGTACTCTCGCGGAGTATTCCCTTTAGGACTTTTAAAACCTCCATTGTTCCTAGGACTTTGTTGAGATGGTACATCTATCTTAGGAGCAGGGCTTGGAGTACTATATTCCCGTGGAGAATTTCCTTTAGGAGTTTCAAAACCGCCTCCATTGTTCCTAGGATTTTGAGATGGCACATTTTTAGGTGCTGAGCTTGGAGTAAATACATCTCTCGAATTAGGAGAAGAATATTCTCTTGGAGACTCATTTTTAGGGGTATTGTATTTTGGGCTCTGTCCATTATTATAATTATCTCGTGGAGAAGAATACTCTCTTCCCGGCAAAGAAGGGTTAGGTGGAGTATTAGGCATTCTATTAGGAGTGTTATTAGAAGGATTAAACACATCACGTGGAGCGTTGCTTGGTTTCTCCATTTGAGTTGGTTTGTTGTTGGGTGTATTTCTTACACCACCACTATTAGGAGTAGCTCTATTTATCTCATCCGCATTATTTACATTCGGTTTTTGCATGCCTGGTTTTTGAGGCAAAACATCTCCTTTGGGTGTATTCGGATTTGTTTTGATAGCGCTATTTCTAGTGTTACTGAAAGGTTGGCCGGTATTAATATTAGGCTTAACCATGGGTGTTTTTACTTGTGGCAAGCTTGGATCTACCTGAACATATTTGCTGTTTACGGCTTGTTTACCATAAGTATCTATGTATTTATCGCCCACACTTCTTGGTCTTGTGCTACCCCCAGTATTGGAAGAATTACCGTTTCGTGGACCGTAATAAGTACTGGTACTATTTCCGTCGTAACTATTGTAATAATTGGAAGAACCATTTCCATAATATCCGTTGTTATAGCCATTGTAATACCCATTATAGTATCCATTGTAATATCCGGAATAGTAATTATTATATCCCCATCCCCAAGGCGAT
>CAYOHR010000034.1:0-26853 GCA_964403835.1 uncultured Flavobacteriales bacterium | reverse complement strand
TCAGTTCGCAAGAATTGGGGCTTTTGTTTTATTATATAACATGGCTGCGGTTTATATTCTTTATTCTAAAAGTGCTGATTCATTTTACATTGGGAGTTGTTATAATCTTATTAAAAGATTAGATCAACATCGTAAAAAAGAATTTGCTGGTTTTACTTCTAATGAAGAAGATTGGAAATTATTTTATTCCATAAACGAATTAAATTACACACAGGCTAGAAATATTGAAGCTCATATAAAGAGGATGAAAAGCAGAAAATATTTACAAAACCTTATTGCATTCCCTGAAATCACCAATAAACTAATTCTTAAATACAAAGAATAAACATGCCGGTTCGTCCCGATAGCTATCGGGACCGGCTCCGGGTACGACCAATGAGAGCTTCCAAGTCTCAGAAGTTAAACAAAGCCTCAGTTCGCAAGAATTGGGGCTTTTGTTTTATTATATAACATGGCTGCGGTTTATTTTAGATCAATCATTTTGTTTAATAAAAAATTTAAAATATTAAACAAAATATATAATTTTGTTTAATTATGATACATACTATAAAAACAACTCAACTATTAAAAAGTGATATTGACACGGTATGGAATTTTATGAGTTCTCCTGAAAACCTTGCTTTAATTACCCCTAAATACATGGGTTTTACTATTCTTTCAGATAAGGCGGATATTAAAAAAATGTATCCCGGGCAAATAATTGAATATTATGTTACCCCTATAATGGGAATAAAAATGAATTGGGTTACCGAAATTACACACGTAGCCCATCATCAATATTTTGTTGATGAACAAAGACTAGGACCTTATGCATTTTGGCATCATAAACATTTTTTAAAAGAGGTTCCAGGCGGGGTAGAAATGACTGATCTTTTACATTACAAAGTTCCATTTGGCTTTATTGGAAAGATTATAAACACCCTTTTAATTCGAAATAAAATCAAGAATATTTTTGACTACCGTTACAATAAGTTAGAAGATTTATTTAATCACAGAAAATAAAAGTTTTTTTTTTATTACAGTAGTTTGCCCCAACAATAACACATGCAAAACTGGCTTAAGAAATTAGTTCTGTAAAAAATTAATTGAATAATAGAAATGGCTTGGTTAGAAAAAAAACTATTAGCGACACTAAAAAAATTTTATTTGTCTTTACTATTCAAATTAACAAATTACTAACTAAACACTTAAATTAGTTGGTCAATTAACTATCTCACTAATTATTCCTAATTTTAAGCAAAATATTTTTTGTGGAAAAGAAACTTTACCTGCTTGATGCCTATGCTTTAATTTACCGGGCTTATTTCTCCTTTGCTAATAACCATAGATATAACTCAAAAGGTCAAAATACATCGGCTCAATTTGGTTTTACCAACTCGTTAATTGAGATATTAAACAAGGAAAAACCGACGCATATAGCAGTCGTTTTTGATTCTCCGGGTGGAAGTCCTTCGCGTGAAGATATTTTTGCCGAATATAAGGCCCACCGAGAAGAAATGCCGGAAGATATCCGAAAAGCGATACCTGATATCATCAAAATTATTGAAGCCTTTAACATTCCGGTTATTGCAAAAGAAGGATTTGAAGCCGATGATATTGTAGGAACTTTGGCAAAAAAAGCTGAAAAGGAAGGTTTTCAAGTGATTATGATGACTCCCGATAAGGATTATGGCCAGCTTGTTTCGGAAAACATAAAAATATACAAACCAGGCCGGATGGGCAATCCTTCCGAAATTTTGGGAGTAAAAGAAATTTGCGAAAAATTTGAAATTACAAACCCACTACAGGTTATTGATTTGTTGGGTTTATGGGGAGATTCAGTAGATAATATTCCCGGAATACCTGGTGTTGGCGAAAAAACAGCCAAAAAGCTGATTCAAGAATATGGAAGCATAGAAGGCGTGCTTGCCAATGCAGATAAAATTGCAGGGAAACTGGGCGAAAAAGTAAAAGCTAATAGAGAAATTGCGCTTATATCTAAACAATTGGCTACCATTATTTTAGATGTGCCTGTTGAATTAGAAGAGGATAAATTAATTATGGAAAAACCCGATACTGATAAGGTAAAAGAAATTTTTGCCGAATTAGAATTTAGGAACCTCACTAAAAAGGTACTTGGTGAAGAAGTTTCTATGGTTACTCCTACTAGTAAAAACGGGCAATTAAATATGTTTCAAACCGAAATACAAGTAACGATAGAAACAACCGTTCATGAAATCCCCCCTCATTTGGTTGATTTAAAAACAATAGAAAATATAGACCACGAATACCATGTTGTAAATACCGAAAAAGCCTGGGAACTATTAAAAAAACGTTTTCAAGAACATACCGAATTCTGCTTTGATACCGAAACAACATCTTTAGATGAAATTGCGGCTGAATTAGTTGGCATTTCACTCTCTTTCAAAAAAAATGAAGCATTCTACATTCCTTATTCCACCGAGAATAGCGAGCCAAATATTATTGAAACGCTGAAACCTTATTTTGAAGATACAAAAACGAAAAAAATTGCTCAAAACATTAAATATGACCTTGCTATTTTAAAAAAATACGGACTCGAAATTCGAGGAGAGATATTTGATACCATGATTGCCCATTACCTGCTTATGCCAGATATGAAACACAACATGGATCTTTTGTCTGAAACGTATTTGCAATATAAGCCTGTTTCCATTGAAACCCTTATTGGCAAAAAAGGGGTTAATCAATTGAATATGAAGGATGTACCTTTAGATAAAATCTCCATTTATGCCGCCGAAGATGCCGATGTGACTTTGCAATTAAAAGAAATTTTTGAACCTCTTTTAGCACAACAAAAAGTAGATAAATTATTTAAAGAGGTAGAAATGCCTTTAACCAATGTTTTGGCCGAAATGGAGCTAGAAGGCGTTAACCTGGATGTAAAAGCATTGCAAGATTACTCCAAGGATTTAGAATTAAAATTGCAAGATCTCACAAAAAAAATATACGATTTAGCAGGTATGGAGTTTAACATAGACTCACCTAAGCAAATGGGTGATGTTTTATATGATAAATTAAAAATTGTTGATAAATCTAAAAAAACAAAAACAGGTCAACATGCCACGGGTGAGGATGTTTTGATTTATTTAAAAGATAAACACCCTATTATTGATGAAATTTTGCGTTTCAGGATGTTTCGAAAATTGAAAAACACTTACGTGGATCCCCTACCCCTACTATTAAACCCACAGACACATCGCATACATACTAGCTTTATGCAAACTATTGCGGCAACAGGTCGCTTGAGTTCAAACAACCCAAATCTTCAAAACATACCTATTAAAACAGAAGATGGCCGGCAAATACGAAAAGCCTTTATTCCGCGAGATGAAAATCATGTTTTACTATCGGCGGATTATTCTCAAATAGAATTGCGCATTATTGCTGCTTTAAGCGGAGACAAAAACATGCAACAAGCCTTTAGAAACAAGGAAGATATTCACAATGCCACTGCGGCTAAAATTTTTGGAGTGGATCCAAAGGATGTTACCCGAGAAATGAGAATAAAAGCCAAAGCAGTCAATTTTGGCATTATTTATGGACAAACAGCTTTTGGACTCTCGCAAACCATTCAAATATCAAGAACGGAGGCAAAAGATATTATTGATAGTTACTTTAAGCAATATCCGGATATTAAAGCTTATATCGATGATTCAATAATAAAAGCACGTGAACAAGGGTATGTAGAAACTATTTTGGGTCGTAAACGCTTTTTAAAAGATATTACATCTAATAATGCTACGGTGCGTGGCCATGCTGAACGGAATGCCATTAATGCCCCAATACAGGGTTCAGCTGCAGATATTATTAAAATGGCTATGATTCGTATTTCAGCCGAATTAAAAAAGAACCATTTTAAATCGAAATTGATTTTACAAGTGCATGATGAGTTGGTGCTAGATGTACAAAAAAGTGAAGTCGATGCCATTAAAGCCCTGGTAAAAGAAAACATGGAACATGCCGTTCAGCTAGATGTTCCTTTAGAAGTAGAAGTTGGGGTGGGTTTAAATTGGTTAGAGGCGCACTAGGTAAATTCCCTTACTTAAAAACCCTTAGAAGAAAGAAGCAGCTAAAAACTGACGCTTACTCAAAAACAACTTTATATTTCTTAAAAATTCCTTCCCAATCCCACATAAAAACATCCATGGTTTCATTGAGTTTTTTAAGGATAATTGGATTTGGAACCTTCATTCTGCGAAAATATTCCTCTTGATATTCGTATAAATTATACTGATGAAAAAACGCTTTAGACATGGCGTATTTCGTATTTTTTGAAGGATGATTTAATCGATAAAAAAGTTGATTTAATTTGCCTACCGTTACTTTTAATTCCTCTTTTGAAACATCTAATGACTTTGCGAACTTTGTATAGATTAAGTCTTGAATTTTTACTTGTTGAAATGCATCAAAATACTTTGATATTTGAAACATGTTGCCAGTAATGACAATGAGTAGAAATTGATCTAAATTATTTTCGTTAATTTCAGGATGTGTTTCAAACTCTGCTTCATTTTTTAACAGCTCAGCCAAATCAGGAAACCCTTTTTCAACTAATTCAAAAACACCGTTTACAAAGATATTTGTTAAGGTATCATCCGTAATTTTCTTTTTTGAAAATAATGAAAGCATTCTATAACTAAGGTAACAATTTATTTTAATCTATTCTTATCATCCGGAAAAGCTAAAAAAGGACTAAACGTTTTCGCTTTTTCAAAATCCATGGAAGCATACGAAATAATAATCACTTTATCACCCACTAAAACTTTCCGGGCTGCCGGGCCATTTAAGCATATAACTCCTGAATTTGGGGCGCCTTTAATAACATACGTTTCAAAACGTTCGCCATTATTAACATTTAAAATTTGAACTTTTTCATTCTCAATTAAATTGGATGCTAACATAAGGGTTTCATCAATGGTAACACTTCCAACGTAATCCAAATTTGCTTGTGTTACGGTAGCACGGTGAATTTTTGATTTTAAAATTTCGATCATCATGATCCAACAAAATTAAGAATTTAGGACGTTTTGGCAAATTTTTTAGGCACGAATAAAAATAATACTCATTTTAAAATTCATTCTTAACAATTTAAGTCCATTTTAATTGCAAAAAGATCCTTTTTTAAGAAATTATTATCTATTTTTGTATCAAACTAAAACTAACTTAAAACTATTAAAATCATGAAAAAATTATCTCTTAAATTAAGTGCTCTTGCATTTGTTGGTGCTTTAGCTTTTTCTTCTTGTTCAAAAGAAGATACATCTGCTCCAACTATCACCATTAAAGGTGACGCAGTAACTGTTATTTATTTAAATGACAATTATGTTGATGCTGGTGCAACTGCAACAGATCAAGATGCAAAAGATGAAACTACTGACTTAACTTCTAAAATTGTAGTTACAAGTAATGTTGATAAAACAAAAGCTGGTGACTATACAGTAAAATATAATGTTTCTGACGAAGCTGGTAATGCTGCAACAGAAATTACTAGAAAAGTAACTGTAAAACATAACGCAACTACTGTTGCTGGTGCATTTTCTCAAGCTTTAGATTGTTCTAACGGAACAGGAACAGTTTCTTCAAATATTGTTAAAACTTCAACTGAACTAGACATTAAAATTGGTAACTTAGGTGACTTAGCTGCTGTAGGTGGAACTCCAATTGATGTTGATGCTAAATTAAGCGGTTCTTACAATGAAGTTGTTACATTAGTTGCCGGTACTTATAGCGGTACTCAAGTTAATGCCGGAACTGGTTCTATCTCTTCAGATGGAAAAACATTAACCATTACTTCTTATACTATTTCAAATAGTGGTAGCTCTTTTACTTGTAAATCTACTTTTACAAAATAATTTATTTTATAAATATTTGAACCCTTTCTAGAAATTTCTAGAAAGGGTTTTTTATTTACATTTGGTCCATTAATTCATTAAAGGGCTTATAAGAAGCTTTTAAACGTACTTTTGCCTCTTCCCTACCAACAAACTCCAAAGCCGTTATATCTTCTTCTAATTGAGGCTCTAACACATACTTATCTTCACTTATCATACGGTACCAATACGTTTCTTTTAGTGCGTAACTATTTTTATAGGGGTAAATATGATACGAATTGCACAAGTGATTTTTTAATTCTTTTACCTTCACCCCGGTTTCTTCTTCCACCTCTCGCACGGCGCATTCCCGTACGTCCTCTCCTTTTTCTAATTTACCTTTGGGTAAATCCCATTTTTGATGGCGATAAATCAACAAAATTTCTTCTTTTGAGTTATATACCACCCCCCCGGCTGCAACAATAAATATAAATAAATGTTTAATTTTGTTAAAACCCTCTTCTAAATCATCAAAAACAATCGTTATTTCATGCGTATTTTCGTTTAAGAATTGATCTATAATTTTTGATATGCTATTTGAATCCGGGTTAAAAAATGTAAAATCATCCTTTTTTTCGATATTATTAATTAAATTTAACCTGGTATTATTATAATAAATTGAAATCATAAAACATATGGTAATAGATGAACAAGTAGCGAGACAAACTGCCTCGTATCTTTTGCAAATTAAATCAATTGAATTAGAAATCCAAAATCCGTTTAAATGGGCTTCGGGATGGAAATCGCCGATATATTGCGATAATCGAAAAATATTATCATACCCCGAAGTACGAAATTACATAGCTGAAGAATTGGCTTTTTTAATTCAATCGGAATACCCTGATACAGAAGTAATTGCAGGCGTTGCAACCGGAGGAATTGCCCATGGAGCCTTAGTTGCAGACAAAGCTAACCTACCCTTTATTTATGTAAGATCGGCCGCAAAAGAGCACGGGTTGGGTAATGTAGTAGAAGGAAACTTAATTGAAGGACAAAAAGTAGTTATTGTTGAAGACTTAGTTTCGACCGGAAAAAGCAGTTTATTTGTTGTTGAACAATTAAAAAAAGCGGGGGCAAACGTGCTAGGTATGGTTTCTATTTTTGATTACGGCTTTGATGCTTCTTTAAAAAAATTTAGAGATGAAAAATGTGATTTATTCAGCTTATGCAATTACGAACAACTAATTAAACAGGCGGTTGAAGAGCGATATGCTGATAAAGAAGAACTCAGTGTTTTAAAAAAATGGAGAGTTTCTCCGGATACCTGGATGCAATAATTGAGTTTAGAGTTTAAAGTTATGGGTTTGGAGTTTGGAGTTTGGAGTTATAAGTTTGGAGTTATGGGATTTGGGTATTTACCTCATAACTTATACCTCATAACTTATAACTTAGCATACATAGACCCTGGTTCGGGAAGTTATTTATACCAATTTCTTTTAGCTTTTGGTTTAGGTATTGTTTATTTTTTCAGGTCTATAAAACTATATCTGTACAAAATTTGGAGTTTATTTTCTAAAAAGAAGGAAAATGATTGAATTTCATGCTGGCTCATTTAAAGATCCGGATGGAAGATTGTTTCGGAAAGAAAGGGTTTTATATCGTGGACTTTCTTTTTCTTTTAAAGAAGACTACGAATACCTGCATTCATCAGGTTTATATCAAAGTTTAATTGAATCCAATGATCTTGTTTTACATGAAGAAGTTTTAGATGGCGGAAAAGAAGATTTTTACCTACTTGTCAAACCCCAAGAAATCCCCTTTGTCAGTTACCCTTTTGAGTGGGGATTTGAACAATGGAAAGATGCTGCCTTATTAACATTAAGTATCATGAAACGTTCCTTAGAAAAAGGAATGATTATTAAAGACGCCAGTTGTTACAATATCATTTTTGAAGGAAATGCCCCTAAATTTATTGATTTATGTTCTTTTAAAAAATACCAAGAAGGCGAGCCTTGGGTTGCTTACAGGCAATTTATTGAGCACTTTTTAGGTCCCCTTTTACTTTCAAAATATTATGAAATGGATGCTAACAGCCTTTTTCATAAATACCCAAATGGAATCCCCTTACCTGTTATTAGCTCTCTTTTGCCTTTTAAAAGTTGGTTCCACTCTTTAGCTTTATTTCATATTCATTTATTTAATGCAAGTTCAGGCGCTTTAAAAGACAAGGCTGTTACAAAAAGAAAAATCTCTCCGCGCGCATTAATGCGTATTTTGAATGATTTAGAGTTTGGAATTCATTCCTTACGTCCAAAAACAAAAAAAACAACTTGGAATAGTTATTATGAATTGGTTGATGAAACTTATTTAAATAAAAAAAAGAATTTTATTGAAACCATCGTAAAGGAACATAGTCCTAACCAAATACTAGATATTGCTGCAAATACAGGTCTTTTTTCATTTTTATGCGCTCCGTATTGCAACAGAATAATTGCTTCGGACTTGGATATACTTTGTGTTGAGAACATATACAAAACTGCAAAACAAAAAAGGATAAAGAATTTATATGCCTTGCAACAAGACGTCACACATCTTTCGCCTGCTAAAGGCATTCAGCTAAAAGAATATCCTTCTTTTATAAAAAGGAACCAGAGCGATCTTTTATTGGCGCTTGCCGTTACCCATCATTTATACTTTTCTAATCATATTTCTTTTGAAACACAATGTGCTATTTTTTATGAATTGACTCAGCAATATTTAATTGTTGAATATATTTCGCCAAATGATGCCTTTTGTCAATTGATTATAAAAGATTTTTATTCTCAAAAAGGGTATACAAAACAAGATTTTGAAGATGCCTTTGCTACTAAATTTCATCTTTTAAAGAGCGAAGAATTAAAAGAAAAAAATCGTTATATTTACTTGTTTGTTAAAAAATAATTGTTGCTGATATTTACTCCTTTTATTCTTTCTGGTATTGTATTAAATTAAAAAGGGCAGAAGAATATCTTCCGCCCTTAAAAGAACAATTTCAGTTTACATTATTTACGCCAATATCTTTAATAGATTTGCCTAATTCATCCATATCATGGTTAAATTCTTTTTTAAAGGTATCCCATTTACCTGCTTTAGTTGAGGCACTTCCATTAATTTTAGCTCTAAGCTCTTCGTTTTTTTTCTCTAAAGCTATAGCTTTGTCATTGTACTTTTCTTGTGCTTCTCTATCGTCATTAGCTTTTTTCACTTTAAGTTCTGCAATTTTAACTTGATTTTCGTTTAGTTTAATTTCTGCTTCTTTTACAAATTTATTGTAATCTTCCGGCGATTCTAATCTGGCTTCACGTAATTCTTCTTTTTCTTCTCGCAAGTCAGCTTTCGCCTCTTTTACATCAGCTTTCGCTTCTTTTACATTTTTTTCAGCTTTTGCAACATCTTTCTTTTCTTGTGCAATTTTTTTATTTTCTTGTCCAAATGAAGTTAAGCTCAACATTGCTATAACAGCGGTGATAGTTAAGGTTTGAATTGATTTTTTCATACTTTTTTTAGTTTTAATTATTATAACAAAGATGTTTCAGTTTGAGAATAAAACTGTTACATAGAATATAGAATAATTTACATAATTCACACATTATCAACTAATTATTGGTCAATACAGCAAAATTTTAAAATTTTTGCTTAAAAAAAGTTGAGACTCATTAATAAAATAATACCTAAAACACTAGTTAAAGAACAAATAAGAAGACAATCTCCCCATTTTTCGACCCAGGTTTCTATTTTTTTATTGGGTGTCAAAATTGACAAAAAAGATAAGCCGGATGAAAATGTAAGTATGACGGCAATTACTCCAATATATTTATCCATCTGTTTTCTAATTAAAATATTAATACGATAGAAAAACGGGTAGATTTAATTGGCATAATAATATATAGGGAATAAAATTACTTATTGCTAAATATGAGAAGTTTATACGTGAAACAAGTTATATTAATGTATGAATACATTATATAATTCACAGGTTTATAAGGTAAAATACCTAGGGTATTAATTATTTTTCTTCTTAGCCTCTTTTTTGGCTTCTTTTTTGAAGTAACCTCTCAACAGAAAATTATGCTGAATAGCTTCTAAATTTTTATCCAGCTTTTCTGAACTACTTTGTAAATTAAGAATGGTTGTTTTTAAACTAGTCCCAGTTTGCTCATCATGTAATAAAACACCAACAGCATTTTTAGGATTACTAGCTGCTTGTTTTATATTACTAACAAAAATATTGGCTGTATCAATTACTTGATGTAATTGTAATACAGATGCTTTTAGAGACTTAAACACCGTGGTATCCGTTAAAATATCGTTAGTTAAGCCGCCCTTATTATTTAATTTTTCACTAAAATTCTCAAGAGACGCCATTAAAACTTGTGCATTTGCCGAGGCTGCTTGCAAAGATTTTATTGCGGAGGACATATCTTTATAAATATCATCGTTGCTTAGCAGTTTCCCTATTGTCCCCTCTCCTTGGGCTAGTTCTTTAGTTATCTTTAATATATTGATATTGTTTTGTTGTAAGGTATTTATGATATCGTCTGTAGATAAGATAGATTCATTATGAAGTATATCCCCATCTTCTATCTCAGGTGTATCAGAAGTTCCGCCATAAATAACCAAAATTTTATTACCAATAAATCCATCGGTGCTTATTTTAACTTTTGCATCTTTACGAATATATTGTTTTGAATCAATTTTTATATTCATAACTACTTTTACTTGGGATGTTCCGTAAAATTCCACTTGTTTTACTGTTCCAATTTTTACGCCGGAGAACCAAATATTATTTCCTGCTTGCAAGCCATTTACTTCATTAAAAACACTAGAAACATTTAGTTTTTCAGAAAAGGTAGATCGTAAATTACCGACTGTTAAAACTCCGGCAATAAGAAATAACAATCCTATTAATATAAAAAGACCGACTCCAATTGCTTTTTTATCTGTTTGTTCCATATTTATTTACATAAAATTATAATCAAAAAACCGTTGAATTTCTTGATTATTTAATTCCAACAATTCTTTAAATTCTCCGATTTTCTCAAACTTTCCTTCTAATAACATAGCAACCCTATCCCCTGTTTCTTTTGCACAGGTTAAGTCGTGAGTAATAATAATAGAGGTTGTGTTGTATTTTTTTTGAACATCTCTAATAAGTTTATTAATTTCTTCAGAGGTAATTGGATCTAAGCCTGCGGTAGGCTCATCGTATAACATAAGATCCGGCTTCAAAATTAAAGTGCGGGCAATGCCAATTCGTTTTCTTTGTCCGCCCGAAAGATCTGCTGGCATTTGATCTATTTTATCTTTTAAACCAACTGCTTCTAACACTTCTATAACTGCGTTATTAACTTCTTCCTTATTTAAATTCTTTTTATTCATAATTAGCGGAAACGCAAGATTTTGTCTTACACTCATGCTATCATATAAGGCACTACTTTGAAAAGAAAACCCGATATGCAAACGTAGCTCATTTAATTCCTTCTCTGATAATTTATCTACTTGTTTTCCTAAAACTTTCACTTCACCCCTATCGGGAGTTAATAAGCCAACCAATATTTTGATAAAAACTGATTTTCCGGAACCCGAACGACCCAAAACTACCAAATTCTCGCCCTTAAAAACATCTAGATTAATATTTTTTAAGATATCTAAATCCTGAAAGGACTTATATAATCCCCTGATTGAAATAATAGGATCCGAATGGGTTTTACTTTCTTGCTTTTCCATTTAATTAAAATATCGGATCCAATTGGCTATTTGAACGATAATAATCTCTTCAATAAATATTAAAAACATGGCTACAACAACGGCTTCATTAGCAGCTCTTCCAACACCGCGTGTTCCTTGCGCCGCATTATATCCTTTATAACAACCTACTATACCAATGGTAAAACCAAACACAATTGATTTAACAAGGGCGGTAAAAATATCTAAAAAACTGATGGTTGAAAATCCGTTATAAAAGAAAGTAACTATACTGGTTGATTCATTTATATTAACACTCACATAAGCCCCCATTAAGGCAACAAAGCCGCAGTATAAACTCAAAACAGGTATTGTAATGACTGAGGCGATAACGCGTGTGGTAACTAAATATTTAAAAGGGTTAATAGCCGATACTTCCATGGCGTCAATTTGTTCAGTTACTCTCATGGAGCCTAACTCAGCGCCAATGCTAGAGCCCACTTTTCCGGCACAAATTAATGCGGTAACCAGCGAGGCTAGTGCCCTAACAATAGCTATTGAAATAAGTGAAGGAAGCCACGAAGTTGCGCCAAATTCGGATAAGGAGGGTCGTGACTGTTTTGTAAAAACAATTCCTGTAATAAAGCCCGTTAAGCTAATAAGAGGTAGAGCTTTTAAACCAATTTCAAAACATTGATTAAAAATCTCTCTCCCATGTAAAGGAAAGCGGAAAGCTTCTTTAAAAAATCGAATAATAAATTTATATGCTTTATAAACATCAATCAAATAAAGGTCTATTCCTTTAGAAAACAAATATTTTTTAGTAACCACAGGAATCATTCACTGAATCTTTAGTTCATGCTTTTTTCTTAAAAAATCGGCTCACAAAATTTGCTGCCGTTAACCCAATAGATATTGGACTTCTTGCTACTGCACTGGTAATTCCCACTTGTAAAACATTACCTAATAATTGTTTCAAAGGATTATGTGTGGAACCCACCACAACCTTTTTAGAAATATATCCTGCGGTAAGACCTAAAGTAGTATTTAATAAATCTGCTTTAAAATCTTTGGATGCAACTAATTCTCTAAATGTATTTTTAATCAAATTTACGGGCTTTAGGTTTTCGCTTATAATAAATATTTGCTCTTTTAATTCAACCCATTCATTTGCCTTTTGATACTCTAACTTTGCGATGGCGGCCTTCAGGTCTATAACATCGTATTTTGTTTGCATAAATCTTAGTTAAGTATTTGTTTAATGATAGAATTGTTAAATTTTTCCTTTATTGATGCTTGAATAAAATAAAAAACTATTCCTAGTATACCGTATATTCCAGATACTATAAAGAATCCGTAATAAATTTTTCCAAGCAAATCTCCTAACCATAAAGAAGTCGCTATTGTCAAAGTTATTAAAAAAAATGACACCATAAAGACTAATACCAAACGCGAAATTATAATTGAAGCAAGTTCGGCTGATTTATCGATTGATTTTAACTTAATTAATTCAAAATTTGTTTTTGTAAATTGTTCTACTCTTTCTATAAGAGGAGTTATTATATTTAGTTTAGTTTCCATATGCTATTTATATAAATTAAAAACGGGGCGCACCCGCCCCGAATATTCAGTTTAACCTTTTTAAAATTTTAGAATTAAATGGTCTTATTATTTTATAAAAGTTCATTTAATTATTTTAAAAAAGAATTATCACTTAAAATTAATTATCAATATACTCTATTGCCTCTTCCTTTACTGAGTCAACTTCATTTTTAACTTCTTCTAACAAAGAGTTAAATTTTTCTTTGACTGAATTAGTAAGGTCTTTTCCTTTTTCAGTAATTTTTTTTCTGGTTTCGCTACCTTTTGCAGGTGCAAATAAAATACCAAGTATTCCGCCAACAGCTAATCCTATAGCTGCAGCTGCAATTATTTTTGCATTGTTTGATGTATCCATGTTTTTTAGTTTTAAAGTTTTTATTTTATTTTTAATATTGAGACTTAGTCATTTTCATTTTTTCTGCTTTTGCTTTACCATTATTCATAATATGGTTTGCTTTTTCTTTAACAGAATCTACTTCATTTTTAACATCTTCTAAAATATTATCGAATTTTTCTTTTAAGGCATCCGTAAGATCGTCTTTTTTATTTAAAAGTCTTTTACGGGTTTCGCTTCCTTTACGAGGTGCAAAAAGGATTCCTAATCCTGCACCAATAGCAGCTCCTATTACGAGAGCCCCTACTACTTTTGTGTTTGAGGTTTTCATGTTTTTTAGTTTTAAATGGTTAAAGAAATAATTTTTAATTTATGTTTATAGTAAAATAATAAGTAATAATGCAATCAGAATGAGTGATCCGACTGAAATATAAACTCCTCCTCCTATTGCTCTAATTTGCTGTTTTATAGAGCGAACTTCCTTTCTTAAGGCCTTTTTTTCTGATGATTTTAAATTTGATTTATCTATTGAATTTATTTCATTCAATCGAATCAATAAAGCATCAGCTTCTTTTCCTGGTGTGGTAACTACTTCTACTGAACTTGAAACAGGGGTTGTAGCAAAGTTTACTTCTGGGTTAAATGTCAATGTTAAAAACAAAGCCATAAAACAAAATTTCATTTTTTTCATAATACTTAATTAAATTGTTTTTTTTCCTTGAATCAGTCGAAGGATAACTGAAATTATTGCTATTATTAGCAAAATATGAATAAGTCCTCCGGCATTGTATCCTACAAATCCAATTGCCCAAGCAATGACTAAGATAACTGCGATCGTATATAGTAGATTTCCCATTTTATTTAATTTCAATTGTTAGTTTATAATTTTTATTAAACCTTATTAAAGTCTAAATCCTATAGTGCCTTGAATCCATTGATTTTTATATCGCGGAACAGAAGAGGACCCATCTCCATTATTATTTTGAAAATCCCAACCTACACGTCCTGAAACATAAATTCTTGAAATAATAATATCAGCACCTGCTACAAATCCAAGAATGTTTTTTCTAATATTTTCATTCTTAAATTCTATTTCTTGGTCGGTACTATTGTTTCCTAAAGTGTACTCATTTTTTTGGTGAATAAGATATGAGTATTGCGGACCGGCAACAATGGTCAAAAATTTAGCTGGTTTTAATTGAATTTGAAGAGGCACATCTATGTAAGAATATGTTCTCGAAAAAGAATATGGAAAGAATAACAATGTTCCAGATCCTTTTAAACCCTTTTGCGAAAATAAAATCTCAGGTTGAATTCCTAAAAACCTACCAATTGGGATTCCAAGAAAAATCCCTCCTGCAAAACCTGCTTTGGGGCTAGCGATAAAATCTTGTCCTTTTTCATCCCATACATTTGAATAATTGAGTCCTGCTTTTATTCCAATAATTAAATCCTCACGCGCTTCAGCTGAAGTTTGTTGTGCTTTAAGTGTAAGTCCAAATGACAAACTTAATAAGCATACTGTTACAATTTTTTTCATAATTTTCTTATTTTAAATATTTACTTATTGTTTAATCAACGTTTTTTACGCTGAAGTCTTTAAATGATTTTCCTAATTCATCTATATCATGACTAAATTCCTCTTTAAATGTTTGCCATTTTTCTTTTCCATCAGCTTTATACTCATCTAATTTTCTTTTCATTTCCGCATTTTTTTGCTCTAAATCTGCAATTTCTTTTTGATAGTCAGCTTTAGCATCTTTCTTTTTATATTCCATTTTCATTTTAAATTCGGCAATGCTTTTATCGTTTTCAGAAATTTTTTCTGAGACTTCTTTGCGATAATTTTCCATATCTTGCAAATACTCTTCGTTTGCTTTATCTAAATCTTGGTTTGCTTCAGAAACTTCTTCTTTTGCATTTTCAAGTTTTTCTGCAGAATTTTGGCAGCTTGTAAAAAAAGACCCACTAACAATAGCTAATGCAGTCAATGATAAAATTGTTTTTTTCATAATAATTGTTTTAAAGGGTTAAATAATTGGTTAAATTTTTTATATTTTATTTATATGGTTTGACCTGCAATAAGTTTATATGCTTCTTCTTTTGTTTTAGTCAGTTTTGTTCTAAGTCTTCCTAATATTTCATCTTGCTTTCCTTCTAACAATAATAAATCATCATCTGTTAACAGAGCTAATCTTTGTTTTAGCCTACCTTTTGTTTCAGTCCAGTTTGCTTTCATTTCAGCTAAGTTTTTCATATTTATTAAATTTTAGAGTTATTCAATGTTTACTTTGTAAAGTTGCAAAACATTGTATTTAAAATTGTTACAGAAATTTTACAATAAGTTATAATATTCACACTTTAGTCCAATTTATTTTAGATTTTTTTTTAAAACCCCAGTTCGGATTTGTATAAGTCCAGTCAAGAATTGACCAAATTTAGGAAGAGTTGATCCTAAAAATTATAATGCTCTTTTAACCGTTGAACCACTTTAGAGGAATTTGAGTCTGAGTACATTCCATAGGCATTAATAACGGTTCCTTTTATAGAATTATCTAAGGATGAAATTGCAAAAACTATCATATCATCTTCCGGATTTGTCATCCCATCAAAACGATAGGTTTCATCTATTTTAAACTCATCAGGAGATAATTGTTTGGATGTACTGTTGCAAAACAAACATTCCTTTTCTGACAAAATCGAAAAATCATTGGTATATCCTCTTTTAAAAAGATCGTTTAAGGCTTCTGTAACAGTTTCATAACTCCTTTTGGTTTGCATGCTTATTATTTAAAAAAAGGGAAATCAATTCCGAAATAAAAACGAAGAGTAATGTACACAACAATTCCCATAGTTATAAACACACTCAAAAATATAACTGCAAACTTCGACACGTTATATTCATATCCCATTTTTCTTAAAGGCTCTGTAATGGCACGATAAACCAGGGAGCTTAATTTTCGCCATGCCTTTCCGCCTTTTATAACGTAGTCAGTTGCACCTTTACGGAACGACTCTATAGCTACCGAAACATTTTCATTGGAAGAAAAAATAATTACTTCCGTTTTAGGGTTGATGGCTTTTATTTCTGGGAGAATATCGTTTCCTGTTTTTCCATTTAAAGAATAACCTAAAATAACCAAATCTGTATTTTTATCTACTTTTTGCAAACAACTTTCACCATTATTAAATAGAGATATATTTAAATCTCGTCCAAATCGATTATTTAAATAGTGCTTAAGTCCTGTAAGGGTTAGAGTATCACTATCGACAATAAATAAGTTCATTTTTTTAAATTTTAAACTGTTATTAAAAAGGAGCCTTTAATTCAGCGATATCTTCTAATGTCATAGAAGTATCATTTTTACTCACATTAATTAGCTCTACTTCGCATGAAATGTTTATTTCTTCGCTTACCATAAAACC
Organism: uncultured Flavobacteriales bacterium; assembly: GCA_964403835.1. Taxonomy (GTDB): domain Bacteria; phylum Bacteroidota; class Bacteroidia; order Flavobacteriales_G; family JALEGO01; genus CAYOHR01. The sequence goes on along the minus strand of CAYOHR010000034.1, from coordinate 9,936 downwards.
GCCGGTTTCTAATGCAGTATTCCATGTTAACCCCCAATCGCTTCTGTTTATTGTACCGGTAATGGTAAATCCGGCTTTTTCATTTCCCCAGGGATCATTAATTATTCCACCAAACTGAACCATCAGTTTTATTTTTTTAGTAATTCCTTTCATAGTTAATTCACCCCATAATTCACCCTTCCCTTCTTTATCAAGTTTACTCATAGTACTTGATTTAAACGTAATTTGTTTAAATGCTTCTGTATCAAAAAAATCAGCACTTTTTAAATGTTCATCACGTTTTGAATCACCGGTTGAAATGGAGGAAGGATTTATTACTACATCAATTTCTGCCGTTGAAAAATCTTTACCAGTGGTATAAATAGTAGCGTCAAACACATTAAACGAGCCTTTAACATGCGCAATCATTAAATGCCTAACTTTAAAAGTAATATCGCTATGAGATGGATCTATGGCCCATTTTATTTGATTTTCATTTATCATTTTACTATGTTTTAAATTATTTATTTTTTTCTTGTTCTATAACCTCGTGATCCAAAATATATTTATCTAATATCCCTTTTAAAGAATCGTAATAATCTGATAAAATTTTACGGTTTACATCAGGATGTTTATCATCCGGCAATGTAACCGGCATTTCTTCTACATACTTAGATAATTCCGGATATGATTTGGCTATTTTCATAGTCAGATTTAGAATATCTTCATTTATTTCTTTTTCAGTTTTCATAAAGTATATTTTAAATAAGTTATTATACAGTAAAGATGTAACTCATTTAAGAAATTTATCTTACAAGATCTTTTAAATATATTACATCATTCCTACTTTTAAGAAATGTTTATTTAGATTCCTGTTCTTCTTTTAATTTTTCCTTTTTTTCAGCTTCTTTCTTTTGTTTTTGCTTGGCCTCTTTGGTTTTATTTTTAAAGTACCCTTTTAAAAGAATGTTATGTTTAGCTGCTTCCATATTTTCATTTAACCCTTTTGAACTTTTTTTAAGGTTAACCATAGTTTGATTCAGGTTTTCGGCAATGGTAGAATCCTGAATTAATCTACCAAGTGTACCATTCCCACTATTTATTTTAATCATAATTTCGGCAAGCTGCTCTGAAATTATTTCAGCATTGCCGGCTGTTACTTGTAAACTTGCCATAATAGCATCTGTTTCAACAGGCTCTGCCGAGGTTAGTTGTTGCCCCTCTTTTGCCAAAGGTGCATTTGAGGTTCCTTGAGTGATAATTAAAATTCGATCACCAATAAGTCCTTCTGAGCCAATAGCCACTTGACAATCAGTTTTAATAAATTGCTTCACTTCTTTTTTAATTAACATATCCACCCGAATAGTTGAGTCATTGATAATCCATATATTATCTACGGTACCCACATTTATTCCTCCAAAACGAACGTTATTTCCCACCTGTAACCCGCTGACATTATTAAAGGTAGTGGTAATTTTAAATACGGGATCAAACATATTTTTCTGCTTCCCAATAATAAATATGGCCAGTATAAAAAGACCTAAACCTCCGGCTATAAAAAGACCTAAACGTACTTTAAACTTTTGTGTGTGTATTTCCATAATTTTAGAATTAAATATTATTTAAAAAATGATTTTATTAAAGGATCTGTTGACGTTTCAAAATCTTCTAGCTTCCCCTCTTTGTATATTTGTCCGTCTGCTAACATAATAATACGATTAGCTGTTTTGCGAACACAATTAATATCATGGGTTATAATGATAGAGGATGTTTTATAATTTTTTTGTACATCTAAAATAAGTGAACTAATTTCATCCGAAGTCACAGGATCTAGGCCTGTAGTAGGTTCGTCATACAGCAAAATCATCGGATCTACCACAATTGTTCTGGCCAGACTTATGCGTTTCCTCATCCCACCAGAAAGTTGGGATGGCATTTTATTTAAAGAATCAGCTAATCCTACACTTTCTAGGGCTTCACCCACTTTTTTTTCTATTTCCTTTTCATCGAGATCACTTTTTATTCTTCTCAATGGGAACTCTAAATTTTCTTTAACAGTCATTGAATCATACAAAGCTCCACTTTGAAAAAGAAAACCAATTTTCTCTCTCAGTATTGCCAATTCTTTTCTATCTAAAGACGTTACATTTTTTCCAAATACATCAATAAATCCTCCTTCATAACTTAGTAAACCAACAATGCATTTTATTAAAACGGATTTACCACAACCTGATTTACCAAGTACAACCAAGTTTTCACCATTTAGCAGGTCAAATGATATATCTCTCAATACCACTTGTGTACCAAACGATTTTTGAAGATTACTTATCTTAATAACCACTTGATCATTTTGCTTTGTAGCCCTATTACTGAGGTCTGTTTCTGTTTTTATCATATTAACATATCTGTTATTTGAACCGCTATCATATCTACCACAATTACCAAAAGAGAGGCCAATACTACTGCAGAATTTGCAGCAATCCCCACGCTTTCTGTTCCTCGTCCAGCGTTATATCCTTTGTAACATCCTACCAAACCAATTACACTTCCGAAAAAGAAGGATTTTATAAATGCTGGTATAAAATCAATAAATTCAACATGACTAAAAGCTTGTGAAAAAAATAAAGTAAATGTTACTTCCCCCTTAATATTAGCGCCTAACCAGCTCCCTAAAATACCCAGTATATCAGCATATAAAATTAACAAAGGAATCATAAGGGTTGCGGCCCATACTCTGGTTACTATCAAAAAACGTACCGGATTGGTTGATGATACTTCCATTGCATCGATTTGTTCGGTTACTTTCATAGAACCAAGTTCGGCTCCCATCCCTGACCCTATTTTTCCGGCGCATATGAGTGCTGTTATAACGGGACCCATTTCACGAATAAGTGATACTGCAACCATTCCGGGAAGCATACTTACTGCACCAAAATCAACTAATATTGGGCGAGATTGAATAGTTAATACCAAACCCATAATGCTACCCGTGATAGAAATTAGAGGTAATGACTTATATCCAATTTGAAAACATTGACGAAAAAATTCTTTAAATTCAAAATGCCTTGAAAAAGTTTCTCGAATAATTAACGTGATAAAAAGAAAAACATCTGCAAGTTCTGTCAAAAAATTATTTGCAATTTCTTTTCTCCTAATAGTTTTTTCACTCAGCTTGACAGATTGCTCAGTCGCACGCTGAATAAGCTTCGGAATGTGCTTGCTCATCAAATTAATTTTATCCATTTTTTTTACGTTCTTTTTTAAATTTTGCTCGAGGAGATTTATTATCTAAAATATTCATTTCATAATATGCTTTCATTAATGAGGGGGGGAATTCGCTCTCATATGCTATTTTGTAAAATGAAAAACCGTTATAGGGAATCTTATTTACCCCAGCATGCATTTTAAGCTGTTTTTTGACTCCTTCTTCAATAAAACAAGAAAGAAATTTACGTTCTCTTTCTTTCGCTAATTGTATAAATTTAGCATTAACGGTAGATAGATTAACGATATATGTACATTTTTCTTGTATAGTAAATACTAAAGTATCTTTTATTTTAGTATTTAAATACTTTACAAACAAAGGGTCTTTTACTGACATTTTATCCACTTTTATAGAGTCATCTTCCTGATAAGCTTCTTCTTTTATGGTATGCATTAACTTATAATACGTTTTCTTTGCTTCATAAAATAAAATATATTCTTTTTCTTTTTGTTCATATTGCTGAGGATAAATATGAACAAAGGCTTCAGGATTATCTTTCAAAAAATCGACCATTTTATTCATGAATTTTTCTTGTGTTTTAGATAAGGCACAACTTTTCATTTGCCATTTTAATGAAAGTGATTTTTCAATTTCTGTTTCAATATTTTTCACTTCTAATCTATAAGGCGTAGTAGGTGGTTTTACAAAAATATTTTCGACTAAATCTAAAAGCACGTCTTTCACATTAAATGTTGGATCATTTAAATTGCCTCTTATCGGGACCTCATAATCAATAACATTCCCCTGCTCACGAATTAAAGACATAACTAAGGGCATGGGAATCCATGATAAATCTTTATTTCTTATTTTTTTAGTTACTCGAGGATCCAGCAATAAAATGTGATTTCTACTTTCTATATTCCCACCTCTTACTGTCCATGCACCGTTTAATTCAATAGTTCCTCTATCCATAGGAAAAGACGTGTAACTAATCATATATGGATTAAACATGGCAATGGGTAATTTTTGAAAATGGTATTTAATATCAAAATCTCGATTTTTATTCGGATTTATACTTAAAGCAATATTGAAACCTCCATAGGGTTGAACACCCGTTTTTAAAAAGAAATTTACTGCTTTATGATCTCGATCAATCGAATCTGCCATAAGTGAAAATGGGGTTAACTCAATGGCAAATTTTTCGCTCAAAGAATAATCATTGTATTTTATATCTCCTTTGTAAACTGCCAAATGATTAATAATATAATAACTCTTAAAAAAGTTTTTTGACATTTCCCTTATATATTTTGCTATTTCAATAACTAAGTTAAACTTAGATTCATCCGAACTAACTGCTTTTATATTAGCCCCTTTTTTTCCAAACATGGCTTGTATATTATCCGTATTATCATATTTTTCGTATTTAAAATAGGGTCGGGTTAATGAAATGGAATCGTACTGGTATTTATGGTTCTTTGGATGTAATTGATAAATAGCTACATGCAATTTATCGAAGGAAGCGTAATCTTCTTCCGGATTTTTACCAAAATGAAAATCATTGATGGCTATAAAACCGGAAGAGGCAACATCTTGTTGATCTTTAAGATTTCCTCTGCCTTTCATATTGGCATCCAAGTTCGCCGAAAAGCTTCCGTAATTAGTTAAATCATTTAAGTATTGAGCTATAATATCTAAATCTAGTTTATTTACTACGGTTGCAAACCGATAGTCCAATGTTTTAAAATTAAGGGTAATATCTGCTTTTACATCGCCACTTCCCTTACCAGGAAGAAAAGAAAGTTGAGCAGCAATAGTATCCGAATCCCATGTTTTTCCTGCACTTTCAAAATTCACCTTTTTTATAAAGTAGTTAATAGGAATAACATCTTCCCGATAATGAAATTCTCCATCTTTTATTTTAACATTTAAAATATTAAAATGAACAGGTGCTGACGTTGTATCTTTATCTTTGGGAGAAAATTTTTCAAGCAAATCATTAAAATTAAACTTATTTGTATCCTGAATAACAATGCCATATGGCTTAGTTAAAACAAAGTCACTTATTTCATAAGTCTTAGAAATAAGTTTAAGCATAGAAATATTAATGCTAATATCATTGGAAGAAAAGAAAATGCTGTCACTTTCCAGTTCATACATTTTAAAATTTTTCAAGTATATATACCCCGTAAAAGGATTAATATAAGTCCATCCTAATGATATTTCACGACCTGTATATTTTTCATCGTATTTTTCAATGGCGTATTTTGCAATGGGTGAAATGAATATTATTATCAGTATTGATAAAATAATAATACTACCCATGAAAATAAATGCTTTTTTTCTTAAATTTCTCATCATTTATGAATTAGGCCAACTGATTTTGCCTATGTAATTTTAAATCTCTGTCTAGTTTTTGAATGCCTGAATTTTGAAATTTTTCGATGCACAAGCGAGCCATTAAATAACTAAGGGTTGACTCTGCTCCTTGATTTAAGTTTACATTTTTTTCTTCTAATCCATCATAACACCCGCCAGTACAAGGATTATAAATGATTTGATTTAAATGATTGTTTCCTAAAAACCATTGAAAAGATGTTTTTAGAATGTGTTTATATTTTTCATCTTTAAATACGTCATAAAACTTACTTAAAGCAATAATTGCATAAGCTACATCAATGGGCTGTTCGCCTTTGGTTGTCTCTATTTCTTTTCCTTTATGCATCCATCCTTTATTGGTGATTACATTCATCTGATTTTCAACAAATATTTTTGACAATAAAAAATCAAAAGATGACTTAGCTATTTTTTTATATGTAGGATCGCCCACAGTTAACCATGCACACAACAAAGCTTCAGGCAAAATACTATTGGCGTAAGTCAGGTAACTCTCATACCATTTCCACTCATCATCGGCTTCATGTCGATACATTTGTACTAATCGATTAGCTAATTCTTTTATTAAAAAAACATTTTTAAAAGAATTTACTTTCGTATTTCGATAATATAATCCTTTTATTATGAATGCCATAGCTCGGGTTGAATGAATAACAGGAATATTCACCCATGCCTTTTGCATCATAATTTCTGCTTCTATTTGTATATAATTATACTCTTCTGGTAAAGCATCGCTCATTGACAATAAATAACCCAATGCCCATATAGCTCTGCCATTCGCATCTTCTAAATTTATTTCATTATTTTGGTCAGTAAACTTTCTGTTTTTATCAACATAATTTAAAAAACTTCCATCTTTTTGAAGACAAAAATTTATAAACCTGAAATAAATATCAATGTATTTTAAATCTAGTTCGTCTCTTGTTAATTCGTAATGTTGACACATGGCTATTAAGGCACGTGCATTATCATCCAACGTATATCCTGATTCGATATCAGGTTGATTAATTTTAGAAAATTGAATTATTCCAAAATCAGTTGTCATCCTTTTTACATGATCTATATTCATTTCAGGAATTGTATATTTTAAAGAAACCTTCATTGGGCTTATTTTTCGAAACAATTGAACATGGGCTACTGCCGAATTTTCCCAGGCTGTATAAGCCATTCGATGCAAACAATTAGAACTGATATTTTTCCGTTCTTCTTCATTCTCTAATAAGGTATTTATAGCCTTTGCCAGTTGTTCTGAATTTCCAAAATCAATAATCGTACCGGTATTATCTCCCAATACTTCACGCGCATGTGGTATGGGAGTCGAAATAATAGGACAACCACAACTTAGGGCGTAAGAAAATGTTCCGCTTACCGCCTGATTCGGATCTTTTGAAGTAAACAGATAAATATCCGTTAATTGCAAATATTCTAGCAATTCTGGCAAGGGTAAAAATTTATTAATAAATCGAACATGTTTTTGAAGGTGAAGGGCTTCAATTTTATGTTCCAACATTTCTCTGTATTGCTCACCATCTAGATTAACAATAGATGGATGCGTTTTTCCCATGATTAAAAATAAGACATCGGGGTTCTTTTTTACTACTTCCGGAAGAGCGTCCAACGATGTTTCAATGCTTTTTCCTGAGCTCAGTAAGCCAAAAGTAGAAAGCACTTTTTTACCAGAAAGATGATATTTATGTTTTAGTTCTTCTTTATTAGCATGTGGCACCAAATGTGTACCATGTGGAATGACGGTTATTTTTTCTTTGACTACCCCATAATCATTTACAAGTATGTTTTCTGATGAATTAGTCATGACAATAATACCTTGCATACCATTAGTTATGGATTGAACGTTTTCTTTTAATAAGACGTCAGGATTGGGCAATACCGTATGAAATACCCCAATTATAGGTTTATTAATTATATTTAAAAATTTAATAAAGTTTTGTTCTTTTTTTGCAAAAAAGCCAAATTCATGCTGAACGACGACTATTTGGATAGAAGCTTCCTCATTTATTTTATTTGCCAATTGAATAAAAGAATTGTCTGAATTTGTATTTAAGATATATTTGACTTCTTTTGGATAAATATTATGTTTATGCTCATCTCCTGATTCTAAAGCACAAATTTGAAGATTAAAAGAGTATTTAAACTTATTGTTAATTGCTTTTATTAAATCTTGTGAATAAGCAGCAATTCCGCATTCTCTCGGAGGAAAAGAGGTGACGAATAATATTTCTGATCCTAATACACTAGATTCTGAAATTGTACTCAAAGAATCTCCCCTTAATAAATCAAATGATGATTGAATAAATGCCGGCTCCGTATTGGAAGAACGTATTTCACCATTGGATTCGTTATAGATATTCCCCAAACCTAATCGTTTAAGTAATAAAGAATGGTTTAAAATTTCATTTCTCATTATTTTTAATATTTAGTATTTAGTAATAATTCTTTTAATAATGCTGATAAACTAACAGATGCACATGCAATTTGCTCATCGGCAGCGCCATAATATATATATAAGGTATCATCAAACACAACCGCACCGGTTGGAAAACAAACATTATTTACTTCTCCTTTTAACTCCCATTCATGTTCGGGTTGAAATAAGGCATATGGTAAACGTGCAATTTCTTTTTGTGGATTTTCTAAGTCAAGTAACGAAACACAAGCTGTATAAACATATCCTTTTAAGGTATCATGTACTCCATGATAAATAAGTAACCATCCGTATTCAGTTTCAATAGGTGGACATCCACCTCCAATATAACTTACTTCGTGTTCATATTTTGAAACAAGTACAATGTGTTCATCTAAATGAAGAAAATAATTTTGCCAAAATTCAACAGTAAGTTCTTCCAAATTATTAATGGAAACAATTTGAATATCTGGTCTAATTCTATGAAGAAAGTATAATTTACCTTGTATTCTCTTAGGAAAAAAGATTACATTTTTATCCCAAACAAGTACCTTTTTTCCATGCTTTTTATGGATTCCTTCGTGTTTGTTATAGCGGTGATATTTTTCATTTAGAATGCCTTTTGATTCAGCTAGAAGCTTAAACTCATCGTAACTAACTTGAGGTACAATTAAACCTTTTCTTTCAAAATGAACTAAATCTACTGAAGTAGCTAAAACGCCCAAAGCGTTTACGCCATCATATGCGGTATAAGTAAGATAATAAACATCGTCAATTTTTACAATCCGTGGATCTTCCACACCCTGCGATTCATAATCAAATTGAGGAAAAAGCAAAGGTATATCTAATCGTTTTGCGATAGTTAAAGGTCCATTAAACTTACAATATCCAATACTGGAATAATTGCCATGTCGTACCGCTCTGTAAAACATATGCACTGCTTCACCGTCACGAATAACAGCCGGATTTAATACTCCTTCGTTTTCGAAACCTAATGCTGTTTTTTTTAGTAAAATTCCTTCCTTTTTAACTTCTACCATTTTAATTCCTTTAAAACTACTCACATATCTTGAATATGTGAACTTCAGAAAATAAAGATGCTATACTTCAAAAGAAAATATGTTATATAACTTTATCAAGAAATTACATTATTCACACCTTTTTCTTATTAATCCCCTATAAACATTAGGTATTTTTAAGTATGTGCGAGTACTTTCTTTTTAGCTATATTGGATGGAGCTATTGTGCCCGAATATTTACGAGCAAATGCAGCAGTAAATTCTGCTCCAAAAAACACAATCATAGATGAATAAGATACCCATAAAAGAATTAAAATAATAGAACCTGCTGCTCCATATATTGAAGCGGGTTCAGCAGTACCGAAATAAAATGCAAGTGCTGATTTTCCTATAGTAAATAATAAACCCGTAAGAATTGCTCCTGACCAAGCGTGTTTCCATTTTACTTTTGCATCAGGCAAAATTTTAAACATTAAAACAAATAAAGCACAAATCACTCCAAATGAAAAAATAAAATTAAATATGGTAAAAAAAATGACCATAAAACTAGATGTATCTACTTGAATAAAATTGCTTATAGCAGCAAGTGCAGAAGAAATAACTAATGATATTAAAAGTAAAAATGCAATGGCCAAAATTAATCCAAACGAAAAGAGCCGTGCCTTAAGAACCGGTAAAATTCCCTCTTGAGAAGCTACTTTAACTTTCCATATATTATTTAATGCTTTTTGCAATTCAACAAAAACCCCTGTAGCACCTATTAATAGAATGATAGCGCCTATTGTTGAGCCTAAAAGAGTAGATTTAGATTCTCCAGCATTAATAAGTATTTTTTCAATTTGAGCGGCTGTTTGGGTCCCCATTGTTTGTGATATTTGAGATAATATATTTTGATCTGCCTTAGTTCTGCCAAAAAA
>CAYOHR010000033.1:19316-27211 GCA_964403835.1 uncultured Flavobacteriales bacterium | reverse complement strand
CGAGTACGATCCAAATAGAAGTGCACGTATTGCTTTATTGTATTATGCTGACGGTGAAAAGAGATATATTATCGCTCCAAACGGTTTAGCAGTAGATCAAAAAGTAATGTCTGGTCCAGGTTCTAATCCGGATGTTGGTAATGCTTTATTTTTGAGTGAAGTTCCATTAGGAAGTATCGTTCACAATGTAGAGTTAAAACCAGGTCAAGGAGCAAAAATGGCTAGAAGCGCTGGGTCTTATGCTCAACTTCAAGCTAGAGATGGTAAATATGCTACTCTTAAATTGCCTTCAGGCGAAGTAAGAATGATCCTTTTAACATGTCTTGCTACGATTGGTTCAGTATCAAATTCAGATCATAATTTAGAGCGTTCAGGAAAAGCAGGAAGAAGCAGATGGTTAGGACGTAAACCTAGAAATAGAGGGGTTGCAATGAATCCAGTCGATCACCCAATGGGTGGTGGAGAAGGTAGAGCTTCTGGTGGTCATCCAAGATCAAGAAAAGGATTACCTTCTAAAGGTTATAAGACAAGGAAACCTAAAAATCCTTCAAGTAAATTTATCGTAGATAGAAGAAAAAAATAATTGTATAAGAAATGAGTAGATCTTTAAAAAAACCACCTTTTGTTCATTACGCACTCAGCAAACGAGTAGGTACAGCTCAAGCAGCTACAAAAAAGGAAGTAATAAAAACTTGGTCACGGGCATCTATGATTACCCCTGATTTTGTTGGATTAACAATTGCAGTTCACAATGGAAAGCAGTTTATTCCTGTGTATGTAACAGAAAACATGGTAGGACATAAGTTAGGTGAATTTGCACCAACAAGAAGCTTTAGAGGTCATGCTGGAGCAAAAAAAGATAAAAAAGGTTAATATAATTTAAGTATTTTATAAAAGTATTATGGGCCAGAGAAAAAGAAATATGGCAAGTGCAATCAAAGAAAGCAATAAAACTAGATTTTTTGCTCGATTAAATGATTGTCCTACTTCTCCAAGAAAAATGAAGCTTGTTGCTGATTTAATTCGAGGTTTAGATGTAACCAAAGCTGCCGGGATTTTGCAATTTACGCAAAAGCATGCTGCCAAAGATTTGGAAAAATTATTGTGGTCAGCCATTCATAATTTTGAAGCTAAATCAGGAGAGCGATGGGACCAAGCCAATTTGGTTGTAAAAGAAATATCAGTGGATCACGGAAGAGCCCTAAAAAGAGTTATGCCAGCACCACAAGGTCGTGCATACAGAATGAAAAAGAGATCTAATCACGTTACTATTATTTTAGACAAATTAATTAAATAAGAATGGGACAAAAAGCAAATCCAATAGGCGCGAGACTCGGTTTCATTAGAGGTTGGGATTCAAATTGGTTCGGAGGAAATGATTATTCAGAAAAAATTCTGGAAGATTATAAAATCAGAAGATATATTCTTGAAAGACTTAAAAAAGCAGGTGTTTCTAAAACAGTAATTGAAAGAACCATGAAATTGGTTACCGTTACTATTCATACAGAAAGACCAGGTGTTATTATAGGAAAAGCCGGACAAGAAGTTGACAAACTAAAAGAAGAGTTAAAGAAATTAACCAACAAAGATATTCAGATCAATATCATTGAAATAAAAAGACCTGACTTAGATGCTAAATTAGTTGCTGAACGAGTAGCTAAACAAATTGAAGGTCGTATTTCTTACAGAAGAGCAGTTAAATTAGCCATCGCCTCTGCCATGAGAATGGGAGCGGAAGGAATTAAAGTTTCTGTGTCTGGAAGGATCAATGGTGCTGAAATGGCCCGAACTGAACAATATAAAGAAGGAAGAACTCCTTTGCATACATTCAGAGCGGATATTGATTACGCAACAGCTGAGGCACACACAACTTACGGAAGATTAGGTGTAAAAGTATGGATCTGTAAAGGAGAAGTATTTGGAAAACGTGATTTATCTCCTAATGTTGGTTTTGCTTCTAAAGATCAGGATAAACAACCAAAATTTAGTGGTGGAAACAGCGGCAATAAAGGTGGCGGTTTCAACAGAAATAGCGGAAATAATAACAACAGGAACAACAATAACAACAAAAGATAATTTTTATGCTTCAGCCTAAGAAAACAAAATACAGAAAAGCACAAAAGGGAAGAGTTAAAGGCCTAGCCCAAAGAGGTTCTCAAGTTGCTTATGGTTCTTTTGGAATTAAATCTTTAGAAATGGGTTTACTACCTAGCCGTCAAATTGAGGCTGCTCGGGTTGCTCTTACAAGATTTATGAAAAGAGAGGGACAAGTTTGGATTCGAATTTTTCCTGATAAACCAATCACCAAAAAGCCTGCAGAGGTAAGGATGGGAAAAGGAAAAGGAGCAGTTGAATACTGGGTTGCAAAAGTAAAACCAGGAACCATCATGTTCGAAATTGATGGAGTATCCATAGAAGTTGCTAAAGAAGCATTAAGACTAGCAGCTCAAAAATTACAAGTAACAACAAAATTTGTTGTAAGAAGAGATTATATTTAGTATTTTTGCAAATTATTATGAAAAAGTATACTTACATAAAAGAGATGAAAAATGACGAGTTAGCTAACAAGCTAACTGACGAAAAGCAAGCATTAGTCAAGTTAAAATTGAATCATGCGATTGCTCCTTTGGAAAATCCCATGCAAATTAGAGCTAAAAGAAAACTTATATCTCGTTTAACAACAGAATTAAGCAGAAGATCTAATTAACCAAGTAGATAATTAAGTTATGGAAGAAAGAAATTTACGAAAAGAAAGAGTAGGTACAGTAGTTAGTGATAAAATGGAGAAATCTATTACCGTACTTATTGAGCGAAAAGTTAAACACCCGGTATACGGAAAGTTTATTAATTCGAGCAAAAAATTTATTGTACACGACGAAAAGAATGAGTGTGGAATTGGTGATACAGTAAAAATCATGGAAACAAGACCATTGAGCAAAAGCAAAAGATGGAGATTAGTTGAAATTATTGAGAAAGCTAAATAATAGTAGGATTTTATGATACAACAAGAGTCAAGATTAAAGGTAGCTGATAATAGTGGAGCAAAAGAAGCTCTTTGCATCCGAGTTTTAGGCGGAACAAAAAGAAGATATGCTTCAATAGGAGACGAAATAATCGTTTCTATTAAAGACGCACTTCCTGCTGGAGCCATAAAAAAAGGAGCTGTATCTAAAGCCGTAGTAGTTAGAGTGAAAAAAGAAATCAGAAGAAATGATGGTTCTTATATTCGTTTTGATGATAACGCAATCGTTCTTTTAAACGCTACAGGTGAAATGAGAGGAACACGTATTTTTGGGCCAGTTGCCCGTGAATTACGTGAAAAACAATACATGAAAATAATTTCATTGGCACCTGAAGTTTTATAATATTTAAAATGGGAAAATCATTACATATAAAAAAAGGAGACCAGGTAGTAATTATATCTGGTGAGGACAAAGGAAAAAAAGGTAAAGTTTTATCTTTAGATCTTAAAAAGCAAAAAGCGATTGTGGAAGGCGCTAACATGATTAGCAAACACACAAAACCAAATGCAAAAAGTCCAGATGGTGGAATTGTAAAAAAAGAAGCTTTTATGCACGTTTCTAAATTAATGCTTATCGAAAGCAAAGCAAAAACAGAAACAAAAGTGAAAGCCAAAAAGGAGACAAAAAAAGTTAGTCCAGTTAAAAAAAATAAAAAGTCTGAGGAGGCTGCGAAATGAGTAAAGCAACGTATATACCAAGATTAAAGGTAAAGTATTCGGAAGAAATTGCAAAAAACTTGCAAGCAAAATTTTCTTTCAGTTCTGCCATGAGAGTTCCTAAATTGACAAAAATTTGTCTAAATCAAGGACTAGGGGCCGCTGTATCTGATAAAAAAATGATTGAAAATTCTGTGAATGAAATGTCAACCATCGCTGGTCAAAAAGCGGTTGCTACTTATAGTAAAAAAGATATTTCAAACTTCAAATTGAGAAAAGGAGTTCCAATCGGTGTTCGTGTTACCCTTCGTGGTGATAGAATGTACGAATTTTTAGATCGTTTAGTTGCTGTGGCTTTGCCAAGAACAAGAGATTTTAAAGGGATCAACAAAAAAGGATTTGACGGAAGAGGAAATTATACCCTTGGAATTAAAGAACATATTATTTTCCCAGAGATTGATATTGATAAAGTAAATAACATCACTGGAATGGATATCACATTTGTTACAACAGCAAAAACAAATGATGAGGCTTTTGAATTGTTGAAGGAATTTGGAATGCCTTTTAAAAATTAATTATTATATAAGAAAGATTTATGGCTAAAGAGTCAATGAAAGCAAGAGAGCGTAAACGAAGTAAACTCGTTGACAAATATGCTCAAAAAAGAAAAACACTAAAGGAACAAGGCCTTTGGGAAGAACTTCAAAAACTTCCTAAAAATTCTTCTTCAAGTAGACTTCATAACAGATGTTCTATCACTGGAAGACCAAGAGGATTTATGAGACAATTTGGATTATCAAGAAATACATTTAGAGAAATGGCTTTAAATGGTTTGATTCCCGGAGTAAAAAAAGCAAGCTGGTAAAAAAGATTTAATATTATGACAACAGATCCAATAGGCGATTTATTAACAAGAGTGAGAAATGCTATAAAAGCAAATCACAGAGTAGTTGAAATTCCCGCTTCTAACTTAAAAAAAGAAATAACGAAAGTATTGTTCGATAAAGGATATATCTTGAATTATAAATTTGAAGAAGATAAACTTCAAGGTATTATTAAGATAGCTCTTAAATATCATCCTATAACAAAAGTTTCTGCTATCAAAAAAATTGATAGAGCAAGTAAACCAGGACAAAGAAAATATTCAAATGCTTTAGAATTACCTAGAGTATTAAATGGCTTAGGCGTAGCAATCATTTCAACATCAAAAGGTGTTATGAGTGATAAAGAAGCTCGCGTTCAAAATGTAGGTGGCGAAGTTTTGTGTTACGTTTATTAAAAATTAGAAAGAATGTCAAGAATTGGAAAATTACCCGTTAAATTGCCATCTACTGTTCAAGTATCAGTAGATTCAAATAATATAGTTTCTGTTAAAGGACCTAAAGGTACTTTAGTGCAACAACTAGATCCTAATATCTCTATTAAAATAGAAGAAGGAAAAGTTGTTTTAGACAGAGCAAGTGAATTAAAAGATCATAGAGCTAAACATGGCTTATATCGATCTCTAGTTAAAAATATGATTGTGGGTGTATCTGAAGGATATAAAGTAACACAAGAATTAATTGGGGTAGGTTATAGAGCTCAAGCGAAAGGTCAGCAATTAGAACTAAGTTTAGGGTATTCTCACAGTGTTTTATTGGTTTTACCAACAGAAATAAAACTAACAACAACATCTGAAAAAGGACAAAGCCCAACGATTGTTTTAGAGTCACACGACAAACAATTAATCGGACAGGTTGCTGCAAAAATCAGATCTCTAAGAAAACCTGAACCATACAAAGGTAAAGGTATCCGATTCGTAGGTGAACAAGTAAGAAAAAAAGCTGGTAAATCAGCATCTAAAAAATAATTGATCATGGCAAACAGCAGAAGATTGAGCAGAAGGCTTAAAATTAAATCTAGAATAAGAGGCATCATTTTTGGTACAACAGAAAGACCAAGATTGTCTGTGTATAGAAGCAATAATGAAATTTATGCACAAATCATCGACGATTCTACTGGCAAAACTTTATTATCAGTTTCTTCTTTAAAAGAGAAATCTAAAAAAGGAGCTACCAAAATAGAAGCAGCTTCTTCCATAGGAAAAAAAGTAGGCGAAAAAGCCCTGTCATTAGGTATCAAAGAAGTTCATTTCGATAGAAATGGATTTTTATATCACGGAAGAGTGAAATCTTTAGCAGATGGTGCAAGAGAATCTGGGTTAATTTTTTAAGCAACAAAAAATAGAATATGAGTATAGCGAACATAAAAAAAGTTAAGTCTAGCGAAATAGAACTTAAAGACAGATTAGTGAGTGTGCGTAGAGTTACTAAAGTTACAAAAGGTGGTAGAACATTCAGTTTCTCTGCTATTGTAGTAGTTGGTAATGAAAACGGTGTTGTAGGACATGGTCTTGGAAAAGCAAAAGAAGTAACAGATGCAATTTCTAAAGGAATTGATGATGCTAAAAAGAACTTAATTAAAGTATCTATAGTAAATTCAACTGTTCCACACGAACAATTAGGAAAATTTGGCGGTGCTAAAGTTTTCTTAAAACCTGCTTCAAACGGTACCGGTGTAATTGCTGGTGGTGCGATGAGAGCTGTTTTAGAGAGTGTTGGAGTAAAAGACGTGTTAGCGAAATCTCAAGGATCTTCAAATCCACACAACGTGGTAAAAGCAACTATTGATGCTTTAACACAAATGAGAGATGCTTATACAGTAGCACAACACAGAGGTGTTGCGCTTGATAAAGTTTTTAAAGGTTAATACCAAATAAGGATGAAAAAAATTAAAATAACTCAAGTTAAGAGTGCTATTGATAGACCAAAAGACCAAAAGTTAACCATTAAGGCTTTAGGTATTAAGAAATTAAATAAAAGTGTTGAACACAATGCCACTCCTCAAATATTAGGAATGGTTAATAAAGTGGCGCACATGTTGAAAGTTGAAGAGTTAAATTAATAGTAATAGTTTAAGCGATGAATTTAAGTACACTAAAACCCGCAAAAGGGTCAACAAAATCAAGTAAGAGAGTTGGTAGAGGTCAAGGTTCTGGTAGAGGTGGTACTTCTACAAAAGGACATAAAGGTCACAAAGCAACTTCTGGATATAAATCAAAACCGGGTTTTGAAGGTGGACAAATGCCACTTCAAAGACGGGTTCCAAAATTTGGATTTAAAAACTTTAACAGAGTTGAATACAAACCAATTAATGTGGATGTATTGCAAGCTCTTGCTGAAGAACAAAAAGTAAAAGAAATAAATGCTCAGTTCTTAAAAGATCATGGCTTAATCAGCGGAAATGATTTATATAAAATTTTGAGCAGAGGAGAAATTAAAGCTGCTTTAACAATAGAAGCACATAAATTCTCAGAGGTTGCTAAAAAGAAAATTGAAGCTGCTGGTGGTTCTGTTAAGATAATTGGATAATTGAATGAAAAGAATATTTGACACATTAAGAAATATCTGGAGTATTGAGGATCTTCGCAAAAGAATCGTCAATACACTTGGTTTTTTATTGGTATATAGGATAGGTACTTTTATCATCCTGCCTGGGATTGATCCGGATATTTTAGATGCTAATACATCTACTTCATCTCAAGGATTAGCCCAATTAATAAATATATTCGCCGGAGGTGCCTTTTCAAGAGCATCTATTTTTGCATTAGGAATCATGCCATATATCTCTGCATCTATTATCATGCAGTTAGCAGGTATCGCGATTCCATCTATTCAAAAAATGCAAAAAGAAGGAGAAAGCGGTAGAAAAAAATTAAATCAATGGACCAGATACCTGACAGTTATTGTTTGTATTTTACAAGGTTCATCATTCTTAGCTAGCGGACAAATACCTTCTGAAGCTATTGTTGTAGCAAAGGATTCATTTTGGGCTTTTGATTTTCCAGGATTAATCATCTTAATCGCGGGTACCTTATTTGTTATGTGGCTCGGTGAGCGAATAACAGAAGTAGGTATCGGAAACGGAACATCACTCATTATTATGACCGGTATTATAGCAAACTTCCCGGCCGCCTTAGTAAACGAATTTGAAGTAAGAAACGTATCTGGTGGAATGGTTTTATTCCTTTTAGAATTAGTATTCTTAGTTTTCGTAATCATTTCATGTATCATGTTAGTGCAAGGTACCAGAAGAGTTTCGGTACAATATGCGAAAAAAATTGTGGGGAATAAGCAATATGGCGGAGTTCGTCAGTATATACCTTTCAAGGTAAATG
>CAYOHR010000033.1:0-19306 GCA_964403835.1 uncultured Flavobacteriales bacterium | reverse complement strand
AGCGGGTGTAATGCCAATCATTTTTGCTTCTACCATCATGACCTTACCAACCTTGATTCCTTATTTCCAAAATTCATTTGCAATAGATCAGTTTGGCTTATGGTACAATGTTATTTTAGCTGTTTTAATTATTGCATTCACGTATTTTTATACTGCCATTGTTTTTTCACCACAACAATTGGCCGAAGAAATGAAAAAGAATAACGGTTTCATTCCTGGAGTAAAACCTGGTAAATCAACGGCAGATTTTTTAGATGGTATTTTATCAAAAATTACTTTGCCGGGATCTGTTTTCCTTGCTTTGATTGCTATTTTCCCTTCTATTGCTAGAGTGGTAGGCGTTTCAAGTTCATTTGCTGTATTTTTTGGAGGAACATCTCTTTTAATTATGGTGGGCGTTATATTAGATACATTACAACAAATTGAAACATACTTATTAAACAAGCATTATGATGGTTTAATGAAGTCTGGTAGAATAAAAGGTAGATCCGCTCTTCCGGCGATGAGTTAATTTATGATTTGTAAGACAGAAGAAGAGTTAAAATTTTTAAAGCACAGTTCTTTACTTGTTGGTAAAACATTAGCAGAGGTATCAAAGTGGATCACCCCTGGAGCAAATGTCCTAAAGCTGGATAAAATAGCAGAAGACTTTATTTTAAGTCAGGATGCTAAACCCGCTTTTAAAGGATACGGAGGGTTTCCTGCTTCTTTATGTATCTCCATTAATGATGAAGTAGTTCACGGAATACCCGCGGACAAAACATTAAAAGAAGGAGATATTGTTTCTATTGATTGCGGAGTCATTTATAAAGGCTTTTATGGTGATTCAGCATATACGTTTGAAGTTGGAGAGGTTTCTTTAGAAGTAAAGAATTTATTGAAGGCGACAAAAGAATCCTTATACCTTGGTATAAAGAATGCAATAGTTGGAAACAGAACAGGAGATATAGGTTTTGCGATTCAATCACACGTTGAATCTAAAGGTTACTCGGTAGTAAGAGAATTAGTTGGACACGGTGTTG
Source organism: uncultured Flavobacteriales bacterium (assembly GCA_964403835.1). GTDB lineage: Bacteria > Bacteroidota > Bacteroidia > Flavobacteriales_G > JALEGO01 > CAYOHR01. Next base: position 18,284 of record CAYOHR010000033.1, on the reverse strand, counting down.
GACGCAATTTACACGAAGCCCCCGAAGTTCCAAATTATGGAAAAAGAGGAAGTGGAGCAATTTTACAAGAAGGAATGGTTATAGCAATAGAACCTATGGTCAATTTAGGAGTAAAAAACATCCAACATTTAAAAGATGGTTGGACCATTGCTACCAAAGATGGAAAACCTTCTGCTCATTTTGAGCATACAGTAATTGTGAGAAAGAATGAGGCTGAAGTTTTATCAACGTTTGAGTATATAGAAAAAGTTAATATAAAATAAAAAGATGGCTAAACAAGCTTCGATTGAGCAAGATGGAGTAATTATAGAGGCATTGTCGAATGCGATGTTTAGAGTAGAATTAGAAAATGAGCATGTAATTACAGCTCATATTTCTGGAAAAATGAGGATGAATTATATAAAAATTTTGCCAGGAGACAAAGTAAGAGTTGAATTATCACCTTACGATTTATCAAAAGGACGAATTAAGTTTAGATATAAATAGTTTAATAAATAGTAGTATGAAAGTTAGAGCATCTGTCAAGAAAAGAACAGAAGATTGTAAAATCGTAAAAAGACATGGAAAGGTTTATGTTATAAACAAAAAGAATCCAAAATATAAACAAAGACAAGGATAAAATTATAATAATATGGCAAGGATAGCAGGTATTGACTTACCTAAAAATAAACGTGGAGAAATAGCCCTAACCTATATTTACGGAATAGGAAGATCTACTTCAAAAAAAATACTTTCAAAAGCAGATATTAGCTTTGATAAAGTTGTTTCGGATTGGAATGATGATGATTTGACAAAAATCAGAACCATTTTAGGCGATACATACAAAGTGGAAGGTGCTCTTCGCGGAGAAGTTCAATTAAACATTAAACGATTAATGGATATTGGCTGCTATAGAGGTGTTAGACATAGATTAGGATTGCCATTAAGAGGTCAAAGAACTAAAAATAACAGTAGAACTAGAAAAGGAAAACGAAAAACGGTAGCTAACAAAAAGAAGGTTACTAAATAATTGAAATAACATGGCAAAAACAAACGTAAAAGTTAGAAAGGTAAAAGTGGATGCGGTAGGGCAGGCACATGTGAATGCAACTTTCAACAATATTATTATTTCTTTAACGAATAATAATGGAGAAGTTATCTCTTGGTCTTCTGCTGGAAAGCAAGGATTTAGAGGTTCTAAGAAAAACACGCCTTATGCTGCACAAACAGCCGCTAATGATTGTGCTAAGGTAGCTTTTGATGCTGGTCTTAGAAAAGTAAAAGTTTTTGTAAAAGGTCCAGGTGGCGGTAGAGAATCTGCTATCAGAACCATTAACAATGCAGGAATTGAAGTATTAGAGATTGTGGATATTACACCACTTCCTCACAATGGTTGCAGACCTCCTAAGAAAAGAAGAGTATAATTAAAATTAAAATTTTTCAAAAATGGCAAGATATACAGGCCCAAAAACGAGATTAGCTAGAAAATTTAAAGAACCAATATTTGGTCCCGATAAAGTATTAGAAAAAAAGAATTATCCTCCAGGGCAACACGGTTTAAATAAAAGAAGAGGAAAACAATCTGAGTATTCAGTTCAGCTTCAAGAAAAACAGAAAGCTAAATATACTTATGGAATGTTGGAAAAACAATTCAGAAGATTTTTTCATATGGCTTCTCGTAAAAAAGGTGCTACAGGTCACAATTTATTAATGCTTTGCGAAAGTAGATTAGACAATGTTGTTTTCAGAATGACTATTGCTTCTACCCGAGAAGAAGCCCGTCAATTAGTTGGACACAAACATATTTTAGTAAACGGTGAAGTGGTAAATATCCCTTCTTACCTTGTTAAAGCTGGAGATGTAGTTGAAGTAAGAGAAAAATCTAAATCTTTAGATTGTATCCTTAATTCAGTTGGAATGTCTAGAAAAAACAGTTACTCTTGGATCGATTTCGACAAAAATGCTTTAAAAGGTACTTTTATTAGTGTTCCGGAAAGAGATTTAATCCCAGAAAACATCAAAGAACAATTAATTGTTGAGCTTTACTCTAAATAATAACTAAATAAATACTTAAATTTTTTAATATGGCAATTTTAGATTTTCAAAAACCAGACAAAGTTATAATGCTTGAAGCGGATGATTTTTTTGGTAAATTTGAATTCCGTCCTTTAGAACCAGGTTATGGTCAAACAGTTGGTAATGCGCTTAGAAGAATATTATTATCATCTTTAGAGGGATATGCTATCACTTCCATTAAAATTGAAGGTGTTGATCACGAGTTTAGTACCATTGAAGGTGTTGTAGAAGATATGACCGAAATCATCTTAAACTTAAAACAAATTAGGTTTAAAAAACAAATCGATGATATCAGCAACGAAAAAGTAAACCTTACCTTAAAAGGACAAGATAAAATTACAGCCGGAGATATCGGTAAATTTACTTCTGCTTTTCAAGTGTTAAATCCAGATTTAGTAATCTGTACTTTAGAACCTAAAGTGCAATTTAAAATGGAAATAACCATCGACAAAGGAAGAGGATACGTGCCTGCAGATGAAAATAAATCTTCATCACACAGTGTTGGTGTAATTGCGATAGACTCTATCTTTACCCCAATTAAAAACGTAAAATACACCGTTGAAAATTTTCGGGTTGAACAAAAAACAGATTACGAAAAATTAGTTTTTGAGATCAGAACAGATGGTTCTGTTCATCCAAAAGAAGCTTTGAAAGAAGCGGCTACAATTCTAATCCATCACTTCATGTTGTTTTCTGATGAAAGAATCACCCTTGATTTGCCATCTAAATCAAATGATGATAGTTTTGATGAGGCAACTTTACACATGCGTCAGTTATTAAAGAAAAAACTAGTAGATATGAACTTATCTGTTAGAGCTTTAAATTGCTTGAAATCTGCGGATGTTGAAACCTTAGGAGAACTTGTTCAATTCCAAAAAAGTGATTTATTAAAATTCAGAAATTTTGGTAAAAAATCATTAACTGAATTAGAAGAATTAGTAGACAATAGCGGTTTAACTTTTGGAATGAGTTTGACCAAATATAAATTAGATAAAGATTAGTTTTTTAAAAGGAGAACAAAATGAGACATGGTAATACCAATAACGCGTTAAGCAGAACAAGCTCGCACAGAAAAGCGTTATTATCGAATATGGCTGCTGCCTTAATTCAAGCTAAAAGAATTAATACAACGCTAGCTAAAGCAAAAGAGCTTAGAAAGTATATTGAACCACTTTTAACAAGGTCTAAATCAGATACTACACACTCTAGAAGAGTTGTTTTTAGCTATCTCCAAAATAAGACAGTAGTTGCTGAACTTTTTAGAGATATCGCTCCTAAAATTGCTTCTCGGCCAGGTGGATACACACGTATCCTTAAAACCGGATTCAGAAAAGGTGATGGTTCAGAAACTTGTTTTATTGAGTTAGTTGACTTTAACGACAACTACTCTGTAAAAGGTGTTAAAACTACAGCTGCTAAGAAAACTAGACGTGGTGCTAAAAAAGCGGAAGATAAAAAAGTAGAAACAACTGCTAAATCTAAAGTGGAAAAAGATACGACAGAAGAAGCTGGTGAGCAAACTAACTAAAAATATTAATTTGTAAATATTTAAGGATAAAACTTCTTTTAGTTTTATCCTTTTTTTTTGTTATGATTAAATATAATATAAGACAAAACGCCATTCTTCTCCTCGAAGATGGTACTGTTTTTAACGGTAAAAGCATCGGATCTAAAGGCACTAGTTATGGCGAAATATGTTTCAATACAGCCATGACCGGGTACCAGGAAATTTTTACCGATCCTTCCTATTTTGGTCAAATATTAGTCATGACCACCCCGCATATCGGTAACTATGGCGCCGAAGAAAAAGAGATCGAATCCAATAAAATAATGATTGCCGGCTTAGTCTGTAATCAGTTTACTGAGAATAATTATTCTAGGCCCTCTGCCCAAAAAAGCTTAAACCAGTATTTCATCGAAAACAAGCTGGTAGGCATATCGGATATAGATACCCGAAAATTGGTACGCCATTTGCGATCTAAAGGATCTATGAACGCCATCATATCTTCCGAAGTTACGGATCCGGCCGTATTAATGAACCAATTTGCCAAAATCCCTTCCATGGAAGGCTTGGAGTTATCCTCTTTGGTAAGCACCAAATCTGCGTATGAATTGGGCAATAAATCAGCATCCTATAAAGTAGCCGTGTTAGATTTAGGTGCCAAAATGAATATTTTACGCTGCCTCGAAGAACGCAATTGTTCCCTAAAAGTATTCCCATTAGATGCCAGTTTAAAAGATGTGCTCGATTTTAAACCAGATGGCATCATGATATCCAATGGACCCGGCGATCCATCCGTGATGAAAGGCACCATCGATTTGACCAAACAATTGGTAGAAACCGGCATTCCTATATTTGGAATTTGTCTCGGACATCAAATTATTGCCCTATCTCAAAATTTACGAACCATTAAAATGCACCACGGCCACCGCGGTGTAAATCATCCCATAAAAAATGTAATCACCGGTAAAGGCGAAATTACCTCTCAAAATCACGGTTTTGTGGTCGATAAAGAGAGCTTGGCTCAAAATAGCGATATAGAAGTCACCCACACCCATTTAAACGATTCAAGCATAGCCGGCATTCGCTTAAAATCTAAAAATGTATTTTCAGTACAATATCATCCCGAATCCTCTTCCGGGCCCAATGATAGCCGATATTTATTTGATGAATTTATTAACCTTATAAAAAAGCATAAACATGAGTAGAATAGTTCAAATTGTTGCAAGACAAATATTGGATTCACGCGGAAATCCTACCATAGAAGTAGATGTAACCACCGATTCTGGCGCTTTTGGACGCGCAGCTGTTCCTTCCGGCGCTTCCACAGGCAAACATGAAGCGGTCGAATTGCGTGACGGAGATAAGAAAATGTACCTCGGTAAAGGCGTTTTAAAAGCCGTAAATAATGTGAATAACATTATCCAGGAGGAGTTAGCAGGGTACGAAGTTTTGGATCAGGTAGGTTTAGATAATTTATTGATAGAAATTGACGGCACCGAAAATAAAAGCAATTTAGGCGCCAATGCCATTTTGGGCGTTTCTTTAGCAGCCTCTAATGCCGCAGCTATGGATGCTTCTTTGCCGTATTACCGCTATATAGGCGGAGTAAGCGCTAATTTACTTCCCGTACCTATGATGAATATCTTAAACGGCGGGGCACATGCCGATAATAAGATTGATTTCCAGGAGTTTATGGTTATGCCCGTAAAGTTTTCGTCCTTTTCAGAATCATTGCGCGTAGGTACCGAAATTTTCCACAAATTAAAAGAAGTATTAAAAAGCAAGGGCCTTTCAACCAACGTAGGCGATGAAGGCGGTTTTGCACCCAATTTATCATCCAACCAAGAAGCCATTGAATTGGTCATTCAAGCCATTGAAAAAGCAGGGTATAAGCCTGGCGAGGAAGTGTATATTGCCATGGATGCCGCTTGTTCTGAGTTATACGATGCCAAAGAAAAAAAATACGTATTTAAAAAATCGACCAACGATAAATTAACTTCCGATGAAATGGTGAACTATTGGAAAGATTGGGTTAAAAAATATCCTATTATTTCTATTGAAGACGGCATGGATGAAGATGATTGGACCGGCTGGAAAAAACTGACCAAAGAATTGGGACAAAAAGTACAATTAGTAGGCGATGATTTGTTTGTAACCAATACCAAACGCTTATCTCAGGGCATTATTGATCAATCGGCCAATTCCATTTTAATTAAAGTAAATCAAATCGGAACTTTAACCGAGACCATTAACGCCGTAAAAATGGCCCAAAACAATCGATTTACCAGCGTTATGAGTCATCGCTCGGGTGAAACCGAAGACACCACCATTGCCGACCTTGCAGTGGCTCTTAGGACAGGCCAAATCAAAACAGGTTCTGCTTCCCGCTCCGATCGTATTGCAAAATACAACCGTTTATTGCGCATCGAAGAGCAATTAGGAGGCACCGCCGAGTTCTACGGAACCCGGGTGTTGAGATAATAATATAGAAAATAGTGAGCGGAGACGAACTAGAGCGTGCCTCTGCCGGCCCCTTGAGATTGCTGAGGTTCTCGAAGCATGGAAGGGAGCAAACATTCCGGGCTTTTCGTTTCTTCCGATAGCTATCGGAACCTTCACGCAACCAGCCATACACCTAGTTTTGGCTTTAATTATAACAAAAATTTTTAAACGATGAAAGAATACAAATTTTGCCAAAGCTGTGGGTTTCCATTAAAGAAGGATAAAAAAGGTGGCGGTACCGAAAAAAACGGATCAACAAGCACGATGTACTGTTCTATGTGCTATGAAAACGGAGCGTTTTTAACTCCACCTGAAATTGACACAGCTAAAAAAATGCAGAAGTTTTGTATGCAAGAAATGAAGAAAGATGGAATCAACAGTTTTTTTGCTTGGCTGGCTACTAGATCAATTCCAAAACTTGAAAGATGGAAACAATAACCTTCATTCTGTATTTTTTGCGGAAATGAATCATTAAAAGAAATTAGTTTATTTTAATGAACAAATCACTACAATCAAATTTATTTCATAAAATAGTGCAATATAATGCCTGATTTTGCGCATTAACATGCGGTAGATGAGGAAAATTCGTAAAATAGTGCTTTTTAATGCTCTTTTTGTTGTAATTTTTTCTCAATGATGCCACTAAAAGAAATTATTTGCAGTCTTATCAGGGTCGTATAAAACAATTAAATAACCAAATATGATAACGCCAAGTGATGCAGATTATAAGGAGACTAAGGCAATATTAAATGGCAATATTACAATGAACCAACCGATTCAGAAATTGAAAAGCTGGATTGAAAACCAATTTAATGTAAAAGTAATACATATTGTAGAAGACTTTTTAGATAATACTAGACCTAGATTAAATGTGGTTTTAGAAGAATATGAGCATGTTAATTTATTTGTGGAAGATCGTGGCCTTAATTACGACAGTCAGAAACAAAGCTTAATCTCCAAGAAATTCGAAGAAATCAAGGGCGATTCAACCCAATCATTTTTTAAAAAAATATTTACCCAAAAAAAGGACAAATATTTTGTTTGTTATACAGCTTTTAATCCAATTGCAAAATCTGAAATTGTAGGGCAAATACCAGCAAACCAACTTTCCGAATTTAAAAATAGAAATACAAACGGTTCCGTTTGGCAGATTAATGATTCTTCAGTAGGAATAATAGTTTTTCTTCATAAAAACGAAGAAATAGAAGCGTTTAGAAAGAGTGGGAAAATTGAAACCTTGAAAAAGGAGTTTTATGAAATGGTAAAGCCCTTTGATAGTCATGGTTATTTCAATCAAAACAATATCTCAGTTGGATTAGATTCAAAGCAAAATTTTGATGAGAATTATGAAAGTAACTGGTATTATTACTATAAATAAAACCTGCTCAAAAGCACTTAATCCCCAATGGTTAACCTACGTTTTCTGTTTCTTTTTCTTGGCTGCCGGAAATAAAATATTATTTAAAATAAGCCGATACCCAGGCGAATTAGGGTGCAAGTTTAAATCCGTTGGTGGATCTCCCACAAAATGCTGGTAATCTTCCGGATCGTGGCCCCCATAAAACGTCCACTGGCCCTTGCCAAACTCGCCATGGATGTATTTTGCCGTCCCGATGGATTTTGTTTCTCCCATCACTAAAATTTCGGGCTTAATAAACTTTTTAACGAACGAAGTCGATTGTCCCATAAATCCTTTAATATTTTTAACGTGATTTTGGCATAACATAGTAGGAATAGGGTCCCATTTGGCCGAAAAATCAAACAAAGAAAAATAATCGGTTGTCGGTGAAATGGCCGAATGTAGCATAGAACCATCAATGTGCCAAAACTCGTAATTCATGGGGTTTTGATCCAACATAAAATTTTCAAAAGCAAAGGTTTTCGTAAAATCTAGCTTTTTTTGTGCATTCGGATCTGCCGGATCGCCATCAAACATGGCTTCACAAATATCTACCCCTTCGGCAGCAACGGCAATATCATAACTATCTGTGCCTGAGCACATAGTAAATAAAAATCCACCACCTGCGGTAAATTCTTTTATTTTAAGGGCAATACCCAGTTTTAACTGAGAAACCTTGCTAAAGCCTAATCGGGTAGCGGTTTCTTCGGCTTCGCGCACTTGTTCTTTATACCAGGATGCATTTCTATAGGCGTTATAAAATCGGCCATATTGCCCGGTAAAGTCTTCGTGGTGCAGGTGCAACCAATCGTATAAGTTTAACTTTCCTTGAATAATTTCATCATCATAAATAACCTCATACGGAATTTCGGCATAGGTTAAAACTAAGGTAACTGCATCATCCCAGGGCTGTTTCGATTTGGGAGAATACACCGCAATTTTAGGAGCCTTTTCCATTTTTACCGCATCTTGGTTCGATTCTGGATTGGCAATTTCATTCAAAATACCGGTCGATTGTGCATCGGTAATGGTTTCGTAGCTAACACCCCGAATAATACACTCCGCTGTAAATTCTTTGGCTTGTTTAAACATAAAACTTCCGCCGCGGTAATTTAAGAGCCAATGCATATCCACATTGTTTTGTAAAACCCAATAGGCAATGCCATAGGCTTTCAAATGGTTTTTCTGGGTTTCATCCATCGGAATTAAGATGTATGAAGCGCGAGCAGCAAAACTTGAAAGGGCTAAAACAAGTATAATAATAAATTTATACATGCTATAAATGTACTAATTTATTGAATATGTAGAGATTTAGATTTTCTTAAGAATGGTTAAAGAATTACTTTTTAAGATATTCTTATAAGCCCTTATATGGTTTAAACATCCCTCATTGAGAAGGTGTATTACCTATCCAAATAATCCTGGAAGCTTTTTTGAGCATAGGCTTTCCCTTGTTGTAGTTGGGGTGCGCTCGGGGTAAGGCTTGATTGTACTACATTTTTACCTACATGATCAAAAATGTAATAATCCTTTTGGTCATTCACCCATCCAAAACCATTATTAAAAGCAAAATAAGCATAGCTAGGGGTATTGGCAAAAATGTCCTTGCTCCAATAAAACTCGGTATGTGAGATATTTAATTGAGCAAGTAGGGTAGAAGCCAGGTCAATTTGAGAACATACCTTAGGCACTAACAACGGGTTATTTAAAGCTCCTCCCAGCCAAAGCATAGGCATGTGAAAATCATCGCTTCTGTTCGGTGAAGTGGGCAATACATGCCCATGATCTGATAAAAAGACGATTAATGTATTTTTCCACCAGTCTTGTTTTTTGGCTTCTTTAATAAATGCCCCTAAGCAAGCATCCGTATACGATAGAGAGCGCAAAAATAATTCGGTTTCTGATTTGCCTTTTGCGGTGTACGGAATAGAATAATTTTCAGGTACCTCAAACGGTTCGTGACTAGTTAGCGTTAAATATTGAACAAAAAAGGGCGATTTTATCGTTTTTAAATCTTGCTGAATTTTACCAAAAACAATATGGTCAAAGGCTCCCCATTTAGAATTACATTCCGTGGCTGAAAATTGATCTTTGGTGGTTATTTTCTCAAATCGCCCACCTAAAATGTAGCTTTTCATGTTAGCAAACTCTAATTCTCCCCCATAATAAAAAGAAGTATTATACCCTTCATTTGCTAAGGTTTTACTTAACATGGGCAAGGTATGGGCTTTATTGGCCGATTTTACAATAGATGTGGTGGATTGAGCCGGGTATCCACTTAAAACTGCCACAATGCCTTTATCTGTACGGTCACCGCTGGCATATAAATTGGAAAAAAATACACCTTCGTGAATAAGCGCATTCATATTTGGAGTAACGGTTGAATCCATTCCTCCCAGGGCCAAAGCCTTATAGGTAAAGCTTTCCCATGTAATAATTAAAACATTAGGTTGGATAGAATCGCGGAGGATTTTTAAGGCAGAAGTGTCTTTTTTACATAATGAATCAACAATAGTCGTAGCCTCTTCATTGGATAAATAGTTGTTTGGATTGATATCAGGGTTTTTATACGCAACTACCGAATACAAAAAATTCCAACTTACGTTTAATGCCGCATGGTTGTAAAACAAATGATTCGAAAAATATACCCGGCTTGGGTTCATGGGGGCCAACTGCAATCCACCGCGTATGGGAATAATGAGCGCACCTGTAAAAACCAGTCCCAATATAAACAGAGCTATTCTTTTTGAGTAGGGGTACCCTGAGGTACTCGAAGGGTAAAAGGACATTATTTTCTTGAATAAAAAGTAAAAAAACAGATATAAGGATAGCCCGATAAAAAGTAGTAAAAAAACAGGAGAAGACCCTGTGCTTGCCAAGGATTCTTTGGGGTGTGTTAAATACTTTAAAAAAGTAGTGTCTAAACGAAAGCGCCAGGCCTGATATAAAGGTAAATCGATAATAAGTAAAATACTTTGTATGGCCAGCAAGATAGCAACATATACGATAAAAAATTTGCGATCAATTTTTTTATTGTGATGCAGAAAGGAAATACTCAACCATAAACCCGGTATTACACTCACGTAAGAAGCCATAGATATATCCATAATGCATCCATGCATAAAAATTTGGACAAGGGCTGAAAAAGAAAAATCTTCGAAAAGGGAATGATTATAAACCATAAAAATGCCACGTTCAACCCATGCAAACAAAATCCAGAAGAGGAAATGGTATAAAAAAAGGAGGGAACGTGATTTCATAAGTCCTAAAAACTATTTTTTAGGTGAAAATGCTTGTCGGTGGTCATTTTGTAAAGGTACAAAATAGGCTCAGCTATTCCAAATATCCCAGGCCTGCTCGGCTTGTTCTATTAACATAGGCAAGCCATTCATCGTTTTTGCCCCTTGTTGGCGAGCCTTTTTTAAAAACAAAGTTTCTTCCGGGTTATATATTAAATCGTATACAAAATGGTTGGAAGTAATTTTTTCAAAAGGAAATTCAGGGGTTTCGTTTACATTAGGATATGTACCTACCGGAGTAGTATTTACAATGAGCTGGTAATGAGATACATCCAAGCTGTTTAATTCAGTATAGGATATGTTTGATGCCGTTTTTGTTCTTGAAACAAACGTAATTTCTATATTGTTCTTTTTACATACATACTCAATGGCTTTTGAAGCCCCTCCGGTACCTAAAATGAGTGCTTTTTTTAAGTTTGGAAGATCCTTTTTTAGTGAATGCTCAAATCCCATAACATCGGTATTATATCCCTTTAAATGTAGTTTATTATTTAGTACAGAGCATCGAATAGTATTAACGGCCCCCACTTCTTTCGCAATCGGATCCAAAACATCTAAAAAAGGGATCACTTTTTCTTTGTACGGAATGGTTACATTTAATCCGGATATGGAAGAAAGCAGAGTTGCGTTCTCAAAAAAATCCTTCAAATGTTCTATTTCAAAATTTTGATAGGAATATCCCTCCAAACCTAATTTCTTAAATTTTTCGGTAAAATATTTTTGAGAAAAAGAATGTTCCAAAGGAAATCCCAACAAACCAAAGGTTTTTATAGAATCAGACTCGTGACTCGTGACTCGCGACTTTCGACTATCTTTCAATATACCGCTAAACTAGTGTCAATTTCTTTGGCATACGCCAAAACGCCACCCTTTAAATTATACACATTGGTAAAGCCAAATTGGCTCTCTAAAAAATTGGTTATAGTAGCAGAACGAGCGCCGCTTCTGCAATGAATAATTACCGGTTTGTCTTTAGAGATTTTATCGATGTGATCAGCCACAGTAGCCATGGGGATTAATTCACCACCAATATTTACAATGTCAAATTCATATTCTTCCCGAACATCAATCAACTGAAAATCTTCGCGATTATCTTTTTTTGCTTTTAGTTCTTGAACGGTAATTTCTTTCATTTTAATTTTTAATCAAAGTTACTTATCTTTTTTAAATCTGACATCAATTTCATCTAAGGTTAAGTATGTTGAAATCCGCTAGGTTTATAATCCCGAAGGGATTTAATATAAATAACACTGCATAAAATGCGGTGTTATTTATCAATCATTAACCAACAACAAAGTTGTTGAATCATAGCAAATATTTTTCATCAAAATCAATTTCAAATTCTTGTGGCAGCTCAATATATTCGTCTATAAATGGTTTGATTTTATGGCGTTCTTCCTGATTTTTCACATATTCAATGACCCGGTTTCTGTCTTTAGCAGAATAGGTGAACGCTCCGTAACCATCTTGCCAGCCATTAAAGAGTTTGAAAAGGGAGGTTGAATGGTAATTTTAATATGTTTTGTTTTTAAACGTCTCTTTTATAATTTAATTAAAGGAATAACCATCAATTTTAATATTTTTTTTGGGGATATCGTACCAAATAATTCGGGTATCAAATATTGGGTTTTCAATTATAATACTGTCTTTTGAAATTCCATCTTGAGAATAAACATACTTGCCAGTTATCCTCCCGGTTGAATCAAAATTGACCTCTCTAATTACCTTCCCTTCTTTATTGTAAACAAGCCATGTATCTATTTGAAAACCATCTTTTAAATGTCCTTTAAAATAAACTAACTTTTTAGCTATATCACCTTTTACATCGTTATAATATTCAATAGTTTCACCTGTAAATGGTTTATTGTTGCATAAATAAGAGGGCGGTGTATCATAGGCTTTAACAACCTCTGTTTTTGCAGTTAAAATATTAACAACTGTCAAAATATGTTGGTTTGGAAACATCCCCCCATCACTAATTGTATCAAGCGAATAAACAGGCTTTAATTTACTAAATAACATGGTATCATGATTATTTGTGCACGCAAAGATTAAAAGAATAATAAAGCCAGATAGATATTTCATAAACTTAGTACTTAGTACATAATACATAATACTTAATACATTAAACTCACTGCGGACTAATTCTGTGATTGCGTAAAATTTCGGTTACAATTTTACTCTTTTTAGAGTGGGGCATGTATTCAAAAAGCTTGTTATGTGCCTCATAATCAATGCGAATAGCATCTTGTAAAGACAAAGAAGCATCTGATTCTTTTCCTAAGCCCAAATAATAGGCGGTTAATCTATAATAAATATCGGCATTACCGGGATGATAATCTATAGCTTGTTGCAAAATATTAATGGCTTCTTGATCAAAACCGTTTTCAAATAAGGCATTGGAGTAATCTAACCAAATATCAATATTAAACGGATCTAATTCAATCACCCGATCATAAGAACTAAAAGAATCTTCAAATAAACTTAATTTTTGAAAAACTTCTCCTTGTAAATACCAGTAATTTGCGTTTAAAGGATCTATTTCAATCGCTTTTTTGATAAAGTGTAAACTTTCTTCTGAATTACCTAATAAATCCTTAACCACCCCCATTCCCATCCAAGCATCAGCATTTTGTGGGTCGAGTTGAATAGCATTTTTGTAATGCTCGCCTGCTAATTCGTATTCCTCCATGTTTTCAAAAGCTTCTCCAATCAGATAATTTAAAAAAGAATCAGGTTTATGGAACTCAAAAATTTCTTGGTAAGTAGTAATGGCTTCTTGATATCGCTGCAGGATACAAAGTGTATTTCCTTTGTTTATATAGGCAGAAATGTATTTATCATCTACAACAATGGCATAATCATAAGCTTCTAAGGCTTTTTCATGCAACGATAACTTGCTGTAAACATATCCTAAATTGAACCATGCAAAAGAAGAGTATGGATTTGCATCAATAAATCCCTGATAAAACTGAATGCTTTCCTCTAATTTCCCCAATTCTTCATAGCAAAGCGCTAATTCAAAAGTGGCTTCCTGGTTATTCGGATTTTCTCTTAATGCTTTTTTAAGATATTTTACGGCTAATTTATAATTGTTTACATACTCATTTTCCAACGCTAATTGGAAGTAAACATTATCCTTTTCATCACACGATAAATCCAAGCATTTTTCTAACAATTCAATAGCTCGCTCATGCTCTCCTTGTTGGCTCCGAATAGTAGCCTGCATGAAATAAATTTCCCAATTATAGGGTTCTATAGCCTCTAAATCACTTAATATTTGAATAGCCTTTCCTTCTTTACCAAATAAAAGGTAAATTTCGGCTTCGTTTATTTTAAATTGAGATGAAAAAGGGTATGAAGTTTGGGCGTATTTTAACAAAAAGAGGGCGTCTTCATGCTCATCAAGGTCGAGTAAGTAGTTATACAGCTCATCAATCTCTTCCTCTGCAAAATAAATAGATAGACCGAGCTTTAGTTCGTTAAATCGATCTAACAACGGGTGTTTTTCATTATTTTGTCGAGGATAGTCTTTCATCTACAAAAACCTTTTCCCAAATATACGAAATGAGCAATTTGCCTGCTAATTTATTTTCGAATGTTATGAACAAACGTTAATTAATAATTAATTTCTTATTTTGTTTAAACTTCTGCGCAGCATATTCGTAGAAACCTTCAAATTCATATTTATGAAATCAGTTTACTTTCTTATTTTAAACCTACTTACTATAAGTTTGGCTCAGGGAGCTAACTACTACTGGGTAGGAGGTACAGGAAACTGGAGCGATTTAACGCATTGGGCCACAGTCAGCGGAGGAAATTATCATCCCAATGGAGTTCCAAGCTTGGCCGATAATGTCTTTTTTGATGCAAATTCCTTTAGTCCAAGTAGTAAAACGGTTACAATTAGTGCCCCTGCTACATGTAAAAATATGTCGTGGGTAGGAGCTACAAACGCACCTATCTTCAACATGAATGCAAATCTGAGTGTTTATGGCTCTTTAGTATTTATAAGTAACATGACTGTAAATGCTAATACTTCTACGGTTTCCTTTATTAATATGACTATTTCTCCTCAAACCATTACTACCCAAGGGAAAGTTTTTTATAGTGTTTCATTTGGAGGTACCGGTGAATATGCTCTTCAGGATAATTTAACAGTAACAAGTGCCATTTACCAATCGTCAGGAACATTAAAATCTAATGATAAAAATATTTCCACGTTCTATTTTTATTCTACGTCTACGTCTACCCGGGTACTCAATTTAGGAAAATCAATAGTTAGTGTTGCGCATGCTTGGAGTGTTAATAACACAAATTTGACCGCTGTTTTAGGCGCTTCCACTATTAAAATGACAGGAATCAATAATATGAATGTGTGTGATTTTTCAACCACCGGCACTAATAATATTCAATATCACTATGTGTTTTTTGAAGGCGGAGCCAGTGTTAATGCAAATTTAAATGCACTTTCTTCTTATACTGGCTCCTTTCATAAAGTAATTTTTAGCGGACCAGCTAATATCGGAGGAAGTCAAAAATTTGATACACTCATGTTTACAGGGGTCGGCGGAGATTTAAATTATACGTTTGACGCAGGCAGCACCCAAACCATTAATAAACTAATAAGTGTCGCTCCGGGTACCTGTGCCAAACCTAATTTTATTAAATCGACCAGTGCAGTACAGGCTAAAATTAGTAAGTTGGCAGGAGTGGTAACCTTCAATTATTGTAATTTTTATGATATGAAATTTCAGGGCGGAGCAACCTTTATAGGTAATAATGTAGTGTACGAAAATGGAAATAACGCCGGAATAATCTTAAACGTTTTACCTTCTGTCAATTATTATTGGGTAGGAGGTACAGGTAACTGGAGTGACCCAGCCCATTGGGCTTTAAGCAGCGGAGGTCCGGGTCAGGCACCCACAGGTTGTATTCCTGGACCTCGCGACAATGTTTTTTTTAATGCGAGTTCCTTCGGAGCTACCGGGCAAAAAGTAACCGTTGATATAGATGCCAACTGTAAAAATATGTCGTGGGTAGGAACCCTAAAAAGTCCTGAATTTTATTCTTCGGGCACTGCTCCGTTTAAAAAATTAAACATCTATGGTTCGCTTACATTTATTGCAGCGATGAATGAAAACTTTGGTGGATATGTATATTTTAAATCAGCCTTAACCGTACCCGGAGAAACCATCACTATGGCTGGTCAAATATGGAATACCAAAGAGGTTTATTTTGATGGAATTGGAAAATATACTTTGCAGGATGATTTTAGAACTGTGGCTAATCGTGGTATTTTGCACAATTATGGAACCCTTATTACTAATAATAAAACAGTAGAAACAGGTTATTTCTTTTCTAATACAGGAAATACGAGAACCCTTACATTAGGAACCTCCACCATTATTTTAAATGGGGTCGGGAACTTCTTGCCCAGCTCACCTTGCTGGCATTTGGAAAACACAGGGATTACTGCAAGCTGTGCAGCATCTACAATTAAAGTAAAAACAGCTAATGCATTTAAAACCACTGGGACTAATGGGATTCAATATCATTATGTGTTTTTTGAGACCGGAACTTCTGCTATAGGAAATTTAGGAACTTCATATGCAAATAGCCATCTGTTTCATAAAGTAACCTTTGACGGGTCGGCTGAGATCAGGGGAGGTCAAACATTTGATACGCTGATGTTTACAGGAACAGTTGGGAATTTAGATTATGTTTTTGATGCTAATTTTAGTACTCAAATCATTAATAAACTAATAAGTGTTGCTCCAGGCACCTGTGCTAAACCTAATTTTATAAGATCGCTTTCGCCCGGATATAAAGCAAAAATCAGTAAGGCAAGTGGTTCGGTAACCTTTAATTATTGCAATTTTTATGATATGCAATTTCAAGGGGGAGCAAGCTTTACCGGGAATAACGTAGTGTATGAAAATGGGAATAATGCCGGAATTACCTTAAATTTTTTACCATCTACGAATTATTATTGGGTAGGGGGTACCGGTAACTGGAGCGACCCAACGCATTGGGCTTTATCAAGCGGTGATCCCGGACAAGCGCCCACAGGTTGCATTCCTGGGTCCGGCGACAATGTTTTTTTTGATGCGAGTTCTTTCGGTGCTACCGGGCAAAAAGTAACGGTGGATATAGATGCCAATTGTAAAAATATGTCGTGGGTAGGGGCAACAAATAATCCTGAATTTTATTCAACAACTTCTTATTCATTATCTATACATGGTTCATTGACCTTCATTGCAGCGATGAATGAAAACTTTGCCGGAATTATTTCTTTTAAATCGAATACTTCAGGACAAACCATCACCTCCGGATCTCAAGTTTACAATGCATCTCAAATAATTTTTGATGGAGCCGGAGAATATATTTTACAAGATAGTTTGAGTGCACCGAACACTATGCTTAATTTCAAAAGTGGAACATTTCGCACCAATAATCAAAAAATATCATTAAAAGAATTTAAAAGTGATGTTAGTACTACCCGAAGCTTGTATTTAGGTACTTCTACCATTACCTTATCAATTAGGTGGTGGTTAAGAAATGACGGTTTTACTGCCTTGGATGTTTCGTCAGCTACCATTGTTTTTATTTTTTACGGATGTGGTTCAAGTACTTTTCAAGCTTACGGTACAAGTGATGTCCAATATCATAATGTTTATTTTTTAAGTGGTAAAATGGTTAATTTCTATGGAGGGGGTAATTTGTTCCATAAAGTTGTTTTTGCCGGCAATTATAATTTGGGTTGTGGTGATTATATTGGAAGTCTTATCACTGGAGATAACACCTTTGATTCTCTACTTTTTTTGAACGAAGGGGCACCGTATGTACACACATTTCAAGCTTCTTCTACTCAAAACATCAATAAATATTTAAAAATTGCTTCTAATGGGTGTTTTTTAAATACCGTTCAGTCAGTAGTTGGTTGGCCCACAACTATAAACATGCCTGCAGGTGCTGTGCTGGTTACTGACTTTATTAGATTAATAGATATGACGGCCCAGGGCGGAGCTAATTTTAATGCAGGTTTTAATAGTGTGGATGTATCAGGTAATACTGGATGGACGTTTACCGGCCCTAAATGGGAAACACAAATTACCACGCAGGAATTTTGTAAAGCCATAGGGACCCCTATTACCATATATAACGATGGTGATCCTTTTACACGAAGTGTTTTATGGAGTACCGGAGATACCACATTAAGTATTCAGGTAAATAACCCCGGAATCTATACTGTAACTAATAATTATGGTGTTAATTGTTTGCAAACAGATACTATTCAGGTATTTAACTCTTCCTTTGCCGGTGATGTTACCTTAAACTTTACAGGATCGCAGGATACCTTATGGCAAAATTGTTATAACTGGGCAGGCAATTTAATTGCTGATTCGCTTACAACTACAGATATTCCTGCCGGAGAACGCGTATATATAGGTCATGGCGTAACTGCAAATTGTAAAAACTTGGTGGTAAATCCGGGTGCTGTTTTAACCATAGGCGGAGGTGA
>CAYOHR010000032.1:19882-27658 GCA_964403835.1 uncultured Flavobacteriales bacterium | reverse complement strand
AACGAATGTTACGCCAGAAGATCCGCGGTCATATTATTCGGTAGCTAAAGATTTAGCTAAAAAAATTCCAAATGCTATTTATTTAAATCAATACGATAACTTATCAAATACCGAAGCCCATTATAAAACTACCGGTCCAGAAATATGGGACCAAACTGATGGAAAAATCACACACTTTGTGGTTGGAGTAGGTACGGGTGGTACTATTTCAGGAGTAGCTAAATACTTAAAGGAGAAAAACCCCAATATTAAAATATGGGGTATAGATACGTACGGATCGGTATTTAAAAAATATCACGAAACAGGTATTTTTGATGAGAATGAAATATATCCTTATACTACTGAAGGCATTGGAGAAGATATTTTACCCGCAAATGTCAATTTTAAGTTAATTGATTTATTTGAAAAAGTAACCGATAAAGATGCTGCTTTAATGACCCGGCGAATTGCCCGCGAAGAAGGCATTTTTGTAGGTAATTCAGCAGGTTCTGCCATTGCAGGATTAGTACAATTAAAAAGTAAGTTGAAAAAGGATGATGTTGTGGTTGTTTTGTTTCACGATCATGGTAGCCGGTATGTAGGTAAAATATTTAATGATGATTGGATGCGCGACCGTGGTTTTTTAGAAGTAAAAGAGCCTACTGCTATGGATATTGTTCGGAAAAATAAAACAGAATTAATCCAGGTTTCCGAAGAAATGCCTTTAAATGAAGCCATTGATTTAATGAAAAAGCAAGATATTTCTCAATTACCCGTATTTAATGGCACGCAAAGTGTAGGTTCTATTGATGAGTCGCATATTTTATCAACTTTATTAAATAATCCGGAGTTGAGAAATAAAGCCGTAAAAGAAGTGATGCAAAAACCTTTTCCATTAATGCCTATTAGTTCTAATTTAAAAGAAATAGCTAAAAAGTTAGATCGCAATAACAGTGCCGTTTTGGTAAAAGACCAGCAAGAGAGATATCATATTATTACTAAGTATGATATTATTGAGACGCTGCATTAGATTGTTAGATACTAGATGTTAGATTTTTAGACTATTAGATAAAACTCATCACTTATAGCTCAAAACTCTCTTAAAAAGTTTTGTTTTAATAGCTTTTTTCTCCTCTTTTATATGCTTTTCTTGTAATTCTTTTATGCGTTCTAATCCTCCTAAATAAAACTTTAAAAAAGGATATACTCCCAATACTATAATAGATGCAGGGTAAAGGTAAATAGCATGTAAAATAATGGAAGTTAAAAAGCCACTTTCAAGAATAATACTGTAAACGCCTACTTTGGTTTCTTTCTCTTTAATAATACCCATACCTGGAAACAGGTAATAATACCATTTTAGTGAAGTTTCTTTTTGCTGAAGTTCATTCATGCTTATAACCAGGGAAGAGTCAAGTAATGCGGGATATTTTTGTTGAAGCTCATCTATATGATTGAGTTCAATAAGGTTTATCATTTCTAATTCGTTCAGTTTTTTATCAGAGTTTATACTGAGTGCTTTTTTAATATACTTTAAAGAATGATGATATTCTTTATTTAAAAAAGTGTAATAAGCCAGGTGATGGTACATTAAAAATTGAAAGGAATCGGGTAGGACACTGGTTTTTATTCTTTCGAGTGAAGCGGTAGCATTTTTATAATCATTCAATTGAGCATATAACTCGCTCTTTTTAAATAAAAGGGCATGTTCGGGTTTCTCCTTTTGAAAAAGGGCAAATTCAGTTTGAACAATTTCATTCAAAATAGAATCTTGCTTAGTTTGCGTTTTACAAGGTATTGTAATAATAAGAAGCCAACAAAAAATGAAGTTCTTTTTCAAGGTCGAGTTGTTGTTTATTATAAAGTTTATAAGTCCCATATATATTGGAGGTGTACATATATAAGCAGCCAGCTCCAAAAACCCATGATCGGGGTGCAAAAACACCTAGTTTTATGGCCGATTCGGCAAATAAACTTCCGGCCGCTAAGTTAAAAAAGAAAGCGCTTTTACCATCATTAAAATCACCTAAATACCATTTTCCTGCACCGGGAACTACAGAAGAAAGCAAAATAGAAACCGTTTTGCTTTTATGTGGGAAAGAATAGTATTTCTCATATACCTTTAAAATAGCAATATTATAACAAGCCTGGTTTATACTATCAGGGTGCTTGTTTAAAAGCATATCTAATAAGGTTTGATAACACACATCGAGCGTATCATTTTTAGGGAAGGATGCCAAGAAACTCTGTAAAGTATCTAATTTATTATGAATGAGGAGGTTATGAATATAATTATGGGTAAGTTGTTGCTGTATAATTTCGGGGGTGTTTAAATACGCATAGTATACCAACGCCGAATCAAATTTCTCTAAGGTATTATATGTTTTTAGTTTTGTTACTTGAATTTCTTTTTGTGTGTACAGGTTTTTGGGTTTGATTTGGTTTAGGTATATAATTTTCTCTTCATATAATTTAAGCGAATCGAAATGGTTTAAGAAAAGTTGATTTGGGACGGAATCAAATACATGTTCCACGGAAAAAACGGGGTTGTCTAATCCTAATAAAACAATGGATAATAATATAAAATTCTTAATTTTCAATTTTTAAACTAATTTACCATCCTTTGTTTGCGCTCAGGATTATGTATAATTTCATGATAATCAACCAATTTACCAATCAACTAATCCACCAATTCACCTATACTCTTTAAATGAATCGCTTATTTTTTGGGTAGAGGGCTGGTATAAATACACAGGCGCCGACATTGCCTTTTTGTTGTTACAACGCGTTAAACGGTCGGCTGTTAACCAAAAGGCTTTTGCAAAGCCATAATGCTTAAAACAATCTTTCGAAAATTGCGAACAGCTTGGGTAAAAAACGCATTCGCTATATAATTGTTGTGAAAGGTTTTTTTGATAAAAAGATAAAAAAGAAAGACTTTTTTGTTTTGCAGGTGTTATTGCGTTGTTTTCTGATTTTAAATAGGTATTAATATGAAATCTGTTAATAGTATCGAGATATACTTGTGATTTTAAAGACAAATGTAAAAACATCGATAAGATCACAAACGTATATGTCCTTATATTTCTTATATGGTTCATTAGAAAGGCAAACCAATATTTGTACCAAGGTAAATAGCGGGAGCATAAGTTTTACTTTGTATGGGTATAACACCCGTAGGGTAATCTTTCACAATACCACTGTACGTTAGTTGATATAAATTTTGTGTAATAATGCGATATCCTAATCCAAAATAAACATCACCAATTAATTTGTTAGAGAACCAGGCTTCATACATATATCCAAATTTAAGGCATACTTCTTTGGTGGAGTAAGAAGCGTCAGTAGTTGTAGGGATACTGGTATGTTGCAAATAGCCGGCTGAATTTGGGTTTGATTTGTAATAATAGATGTTTTCATATAAATGATAATTTCTGGATATAAATTGAGTTTGCAGGTATATACCATCAAAATCATAATATCCGTTTGGGTAAAATTTATATCCAAAATCGTAATATATACCAGCGTTCAAGAAAACATTATCTGTTAATTGATGCGAATAATTTGCGCTGTTTTGTGCATCATGCAAAAATTCATATAAAAAATCACGATAGGTTATTCCTAAAGTAGCTTGTACACTATGCTTGGGTGCTAACACCCGTTCGTACAAAAAGCCCAAAACACCTCTAGTAACTTTGGGACTTAAAGAGAGTAAATTTTTATATCCAATAAAGCTCCCTGTATTGGTTTGGTCACTTTCTTTGGCCTTATTATCATCAAAAACGGTGACTTTGATTTGGGCAGTTCCTACGGAGCTAATAAATAATAATAGGCTAATGAAGAAAAGCTTCATGAGTTTATAAATTTGATATCAAAAGTAATTAAAGCTACTTTTGCAAACAAAAATATATTGTATGGTTTTTTTAAAGAAATTTTTTTTGTCAATGTTCCTTTTTTTATCACTTGTTTCTTTTGGGCAACAAGCTGATTTTATTTGGGGGCCCGAAAAGCCATTACCTGATAGCTATTTTGGAGCCGTAGGCAGAACAAAACAATATATTTACACGTTTTATTACGAGAAAAAGAACTACTATTTAAATAAGATAGATCCTACGCAATTAAATACTATTTCATCAACCCCCATTCATGGAAAACTAGTCGATGTTGCCGAAGAAAAAAATTCGACTGTTGAACAATTGATATTTGTAAATGATCATTTTTTATTGTTTACCATTCAAAAAAACAAAGAAAATAAAACTAATGAATTATATGTGCGAAAAATATCGTTAGATGGGAAAAGAGATTCTGACAACAAGAAGGTTTTTTCTGTTATAGCTAAATCAGAGGGCTTATTTGGAGGTGGTTTCATGAGTTCTGGTTCATTTGATGTTATTTTAAGTAGAGATAGTTCTAAAATACTTATTATGGCACATCCTAAATATGAGCGGAAAGCAAATGAAAAGGTTAACCTAGCCGTATGTGATAAAAACGGTTCTATTTTAAACAAGGTATCGGTTGAAATTCCTGTAAAAGATAGTGATTTTTCAATTGAAGATTTTGAGTTCACCAATACTATGGAGGTTTATATTTTGGCCAAAATATATCTGACTAAAGCGGAGCGAAAAGAAAAGAAAAAGGAAGGGGACGATAATATTCAAAAATATTATTATAAAATTATTTCAGTTGATCCTAAAACACAGGCCACATCTGAGTTTAACTTAAATTTACCCGATAAGTATATTGATGATGCTGGTTTGTTTATTTATAAAGATGGCAGTTTAAAGTGTTTTGGATTTTATAGTAACTCAAAAAATAGCAATAAAAGTTATGAATTAAACGGGATGTTTTATTTTTCTATTAATACTAGTGAAAAAAGCATTGAAAACTCGAACTTTAAAGAGTTTTCGAAAGACATGGTTACGGAGTTAGAAAGCAAAAGGAAAGCCAACAAAGGAAAAGGAATTTCGGATAAGTTTGAAATAAAATCCTTTATTCAAAAAGAGGATGGAGGTATGCTGGTTTTATGTGAAAAAGCTTACGTAGTTGTATCTACATATACTTCTTCCGGTGCCAACGGATCTATGCAAACAAGAACAACTTATAATTATTACAACGAAGATATTTTAGCTATTAATATTACTCCTTCGGGTTCTATTAGTTGGTATTTAGATTTACCAAAATACCAACATACTGTTAATGATTATGCTATTTTTAATTCATTTTTCTCTAAAGTAGTAGGAGATGAGGTTTATTTATTACTAAATGATTCACCCGAAAATGCTTTTACACAAGGCTTTGATTATAAAAAAGCAGCTTCGGTAAGTAAGTACGTTCCTGTTTTAATAGCTATCCATGAGGACGGTTCTTATTCCAAATCACCTTTGCGTGCACAGGGCCAAAAAGATAAGTTTGTATTAAAACCATCATTGGCTACCGATATAAAAGACAAAGAAATATTGGTAGCCTCTACAAAATTAAATAAAGCATGTTGCATGCAATTTGGAAGTACTAAATACTACAAGGAAGCTATTTTAAGGTTTAAATAAAAAAGCTCGTTTATTTACTCCTGTTCATTTCTTAATTCAAAGCCGGCTTCCCAATAGCCCGGATTTACCGGAGAAATGTATACGTAATCAAATTTTTTATTAATAATGATAAAATTGGTTGGGTTAAATAAGAATACGTAAGGTACTTCATCTAAAATTACATTTTCTAATTTATTCCATAATTGCATTCTTTTTCTCTCATCCAGAGTTATTTTAATAGAATCAATTAATTGGTCAGAATATTTATTGCCAAAAGAGACCACGTTGCTTCCGCCGTTGGCCGAATGAGTATGAAATATTTGTGAAGGATCATCGGGGCCCACATCCAACACCCACGATCCGTGATACATATCAAAGTCGTGTTTGCTTTGCCGATCTAAAAATACCGACCATTCAATAGGCAGTAACTCAATTTTAACACCTGCGGGTTCGGCCGATTCTTTAAAAATAAGGGCACTCATTTTTTTCATTTCATTGCCTACATTAAAGGCAAGTTCTATGCTTAATTCTATTTTCTTTCCATCAATTATTTTATCAAAAATTCCGTTGCCGTCTGAGTCTCCCCATCCACCTAATTTTAAATACTCTTTGGCTTGCTCAATATTATAATCATATTTTATTAACGAGTCCTGGTAAAATTTTCTTTTATAATCCAGCAAAGGGCCATTTACTCTTCGTGAGTAATCTTTATGTAATAGGGTTTGAAGTTTAGCATAATCTATTAGGCAAGCAATGGCTTTGCGGGTATATTTATCTTTAAATTTTGGGTTTTTCATGTTTATTCCAAAGTATGAATACCCATTCATGGCAATTTGCTCAAAATTATATTTTGTGCTAAAAGAGGTATTTTGTTGCATTTCTTCAAAATCATTAGGTTTAGCTATTTGTAAAACATCTAATTCTTCTGATTTTAATAAGTTTTTTGCGGTATTTATGTCTGTTACCACTATATAATCCAATTCATTCATGGATGCTTTAAAGTAATTATTTTCTAGCACATGTTCTTCTCCCCACCAGTTTTCTTTTTTAGATAAAACCACTTTTTGAGTAGGAGAAAACTCTTTTATTGCATAAGCTCCTGAAGCTGAGCCAATAGTAGTATCACCATGCATATTAAAGCTATTTAATTTATTGGCAACCGTAGTAAATAAGGTAGGTTGTTTTTGAATGCCAGATTCTAACAAGTTTTTTAAGGTGTATTTTGATAAAATTCCTTTAGGATCTAAAATGTGCTCCGGAAGAATATAAAAATCAACCCCCGACGAGTACTCTGCGCGGATGTAGGTGCTTTTAGAAACAATGGTTAATTTCTTTGGATCTGGGTATAAAATAATATCTATAAATGATTCAAAGTAGGGTTTCAAATGCTCGGAGTCTACACCGGGGCACATAATGGCTTTTATACTAAAGGCAACATCTTTTGCTACAATCGGTTTTCCGTCGGCCCATTGTGCATCAGGTCTTAAGGTATAGGTTAAGAGCATTTGATTTAAATCATTAATCTTAATTTCGGGCCGAGATACTGCTAAAACAGGAACCAAATTCAAGGTTCTATGATCAATATTCAGTAATTTTTGAAAAAGATTGTCAATAATTTGAAAATTGGAAGATGTTTTATTTGTAATGGGGTTGAGGTTTTGAATGGGGCTTAATTTGTGAATTTTTACCACATTATTTCGCTCAACTTTCTTATTTTCATTACATGAAAAGAGGAATAAGGTAGTGAATCCTAAAATATAGTAGATTTTATTCGTTTGCATTTTTTTTCTACTAAGATAATGATCCAAATGGATAAAGATGAAATAAATAAGGATGTTTTTAGATGATATTTGTTAATATTTATACATATTTTTTTCTTGCCATATCTTTTAAAAACGCTAATATTGCATAAAATTTAAAATCATGAAAAATAAATTTTTAATCATTCTTTCTTTTTTAGCTTTTGGATTTTCTAGTTGCAAAAATGAAGCAGATACTTTAAGTTCAGATTTAGTGAATAATCCTAATTCGGCTAATGGGATTATAGATCCTGATAAATTACCGGTCATTAAATTTGCGGAAGAAGCCTTTGATTTTGGTAAAATTACACAAGGAGAAAAAGTATACCATTCATTTAAATTTAAAAATATCGGAAAATCTAATTTAATTATTTCTTCGGCCAGTGCATCGTGTGGTTGCACAGTGCCTAAATACCCAAAAGAACCAATAAAACCAGGCCAAGAATCGATGATTGAAGTTGTTTTTAACAGCG
>CAYOHR010000032.1:0-19872 GCA_964403835.1 uncultured Flavobacteriales bacterium | reverse complement strand
ATGGTAAAGAAGGGCAAATAACCAAACAAGTAACCGTAGTTGCCAATACACAACCCAGTACCAATATGATTACCATTCGGGGTGAGGTAATTGTACCTGCGAAATAATTTTTAATGCTTAACTAACTAAATTTTTTATATGACAATTTTAAACACAATACTGATGGCGCCGCCACAACCTGGCGCTAGTCCATGGCCTAATTTTATTTTTATAGGAGCGATTATCGTCGTTTTTTACTTTTTTATGATTCGCCCACAAAGCAAAAAATTGAAAGAGCAGAAAAAATTTATTGAAGAATTGAAAAAAGGCGATCGCATTGTGACAACTGGCGGTATTCATGGTAAAATAGTTGAAATAAATGATTCAACCATCATGGTACAATCGGGCGAGTCTAAATTAAAATTAGAAAGATCATCGGTATCACCGGAGCTTTCAAAAGCTTTACCAGCAAATTCTGAAGCTTAATTAAGTTCAAATATATTCTGTCAATGAAAAGGCATATAGTTAAATATCCATTAATTATATGCCTTTTTTAGTCGGATTAACCGGAGGTATTGGCAGTGGAAAAACTACGGTTGGTAAAGTTTTTCAGGTATTGGGAATTCCTATTTTTAATTCGGATTTAGAGGCAAAAACCATTACCGATACACATCCAAAAGCAAAAGAATTAATTTGTACTGAATTTGGTGCAGATCTTTATCAAGAAGGGGTTTTAGATCGAAAAAAACTAGCGGCATTAGTGTTTAATAATCCAGTTCGTTTGCAACGTTTAAATGCCATCATTCATCCTTTAGTGAAAGATGCTTTTATGAAGTGGATGGAGGCTCAAAAAACAAAAAAAGTCCCATACCTGATGCAAGAATCGGCTTTGTTATTTGAAACAAGTGCGCATGAAAAATTAGATCAAATTTTGTTGATATCTTCTTCGTTAGAAGATAGAATAGAACGCATAAAAAAAAGAGACCAATTGACCGAAAAAGAGATTTTGGCCCGCATAAACAATCAATTACCAGAAGAAGAAAAGATAAAAAAAGCAAATTTTATTATTACCAACTCCGAACAAGCATCTTTAATAGAACAAGTTTTAAAAATTCACCAAGAATTGATTGTTTTAGCGAAGAAATCTCATTAAAAAAACCTCTTTCGTTTAAAACAAAAGAGGTCCCAAAATAAAAATAAAAAACAAAAACTTATTTTTTAAGCAAATCTCTAATTTCAGATAATAAAATTTCTTCTTTCGTAGCAACAATTGCAGGAGCTTCTTCTTGTTTTCTTTTAGCTTTATTCATAGCCTTAATTACTAAAAACATAACCAGCGCCACTATAATAAATTCTAAAGTAACGGTTAAAAAATAACCATATTTAATAGCTACTTCTGCAGTTATTTCTTTTCCAGTACTATCAAAACCAGCAGGTTTTAAAACCGTTTTCCAATCCGACATATCTTTGCCCTGTATCATCCCCACCATAGGCATCACCATTCCATCAATAAAGCTTGAAGTTACTTTGGCAAAAGCCGTACCCATAACAAAACCAATGGCCAAATCCACTAAATTGCCTTTCATGGCAAAGTCTTTAAATTCTTTTACAAAACCCATTTTTATATTGTTTGTGCAATGATATATTTTTTAAATGATATTATCAAAAGCGGTTATTGTTATAAAACAGTTAATATCGTGTTGATAACTTTCCTTTAATCAAAAAGAGGAGTTCCTTACTTTTGTTTTTCTGTGCAGATAGAAAATTACATATCAAATTTATTACTGAATCATGACTGTGTCATTGTTCCCGGTTTAGGCGGATTTGTTAAAAATCCCAGCCCTGCCAAATGGGATTCAGTAGCAAACCGGTTTTTTCCTCCTTATGTTTCCTTGTCTTTCAATAGCAAATTAACTCAAAATGATGGCTTGTTGATAAATGCCATTTGTACAGAGGAAAAATTGACCTATGCAAAGGCAAAAGAAGCCATGGACACATATGTGAAATCATTAATTTTCTTTTTAAATAATAATGAAAAGGTTTGGTTTGAAAACATTGGTACTATTCAAAAAGACCGAAATGTACTTCGTTTTATTCCAATAGAATCCGATGTACAAGCAAAAATTGGATATTTCCCCGTTTTACACTTGGAAGAAAAAAATAATATTATTTCTATGCCTGACATAGAAAATCGCACAAGAGATACAGCTATTTGGTTTAAAGCTGCTTCTGTTTTTCTTTTTTTATTCAATGTTTCATTAATTTGGTTATTTACAAATCAAAGTGATTTAAATTTTCAAGTAGCAGGTTTCGATCTTTTTAGCAATTCTACCGTGGCTGAATTGTATCAGCCGCGAAATAATTCAACTTCTGTTTCTAAACATGAAGCACAGCAAGAAATTAAAAAGTTGAACGAATCAACGTACGATCAGCTATTAAACATAAAAGAATCCTCCTCCTTTTCTCCTAAACCAGAAACGATGGATTTAAAAATTGATTCCAAATTCCAAATCATTGCCGGATGTTTTAAATCAGAAGAAAATGCCGCTAGACAGGTCGAAGATTTAAAAATTAAAGGAATTGATGCGTATTATTTTTTCGATCAAACATTTTATAAAATATCCTTGTTTTCTACTAACTCTAAAACAGAAGCTTTACAAAAAATTGCGGAAGTAAAACAAAAATTTGAAATTCCGACTTGGATTTTCGAAAAAGTTTAATCTCATTGTTCAGTAATATTTAATATTTTACAATATTTCCGCTATCTTTAAGGATAATTAATCTCTTCTTAAATGAAAAAAAATGTTCTTCTATCTTTTTTTATATTAAGCTCCTATTTAACTTTAAAAGCTCAAATAAATTATAAATATTTCGATTCAATTCAGGTTTATAAAAGTGGTCATTTGTTAGATTTGGCTTGGGCAGGCGGTATAAATTACCCGCAGTTCTCTGAAATTGATTTAAATAGAGATGGCAAAAAAGATTTGTTCGTTTTTGATCGGGCAAGCGGTATTATTAAATTGTTTATTAATGAATCAAATACTCCGGGTATTTCAAAATATGCGTATGCTCCTCAATATGCTAAAAAATTCCCTTCTAATTTAAAAGATTTTGTGCTTTTAAGAGATTATAATTGCGATGGAGAGCTAGACTTGTTTTCTCAAGGATCTGGCGGAATTAAGCTATACCGAAACGATTATGCTTCGGTTCAGGACCTAAGCTTTACGCAAATGGTTGAATATTATCTTGTTTCAGATTATGGTTTATCTTTTCCTATTAATATATGGAACTCGCAAACCGACATACCTGCCATTGAGGATTTTGATAACGATAATGATTTAGATATTTTAATTTTTCCAATTAGTGGAACAGCACTCGAATATCATAAAAACAGAACACAAGAAAACTATACCGTATGTGATTCGCTTGATTATGAGTTGATTACCTCTTGTTGGGGAAATTTTTATGAAAGCTCTTTCAGTAATTATATTACCTTAAATATTTCTTGTAAAGGAGCCACAGGCGCTCCTCATGACACCACCTTACATAATGCGCACTCGGGTTCAACCATTTTGGCGGTTGATTTAGAAAAAGACGGAGATAAAGATGTGTTATTAGGAGGGGTTTCTTATTGGAATATGGTTGCAGTAACCAATGGAGGTGATATTAATACAGCAAATGGTATTGCTGTTGACAGCGCTTTTCCCTCCTATAATGTTCCGGTAAATGTTCTTTTTCCGGCAGCTTTTTATGTCGATGCCGATAATGATAATGTGAAAGATATAGTGGTAGCATCCAATGCATCTAGCATTCCGGCGGTTTTTAATAATTATGAATCAGCCTGGTTTTATAAAAATATAGGAAAAAATGATTCTTTGGTTTTACAATTGACCAAGCGAAACTTTTTGCAAGATGAAATGATTGAAGTGGGAGAGGGTGCTAATCCTGCCTTTTTTGATTATAATGCCGATGGCCTTTTAGATTTAGTAATCGGAAATTATGCTTATTTTGATACTACCTCTAATTTTAATGGAACCCTTACTCTTTATAAAAATATAGGCAATGCCCACGAACCAAAATTTGAATTTGTGACTAATAATTATGCGAATTTAAGTATACATAATTTGAATGGTTTATATCCAACTTTTGGTGATTTAGATAATGATGGAGATCAAGATTTAATCATTGGGGATAAAAATGGTAAAATTAATTATTTCGAAAATTTGGCCGGAAGCGGAAACCCAGCAAATTTTCAATTAAATACTTTAAATTATAAAGGCATTGATATAGGTTCATACGCTACCCCTCAGTTAGTAGATGTAGATGATGATGGTTTAATTGATTTGTTAATTGGCGAACGCGAAGGAACCATTAATTTTTATAAAAATACGGGCACTCTTATGGTTCCAGATTTTGCTGCAGCTCCAAGCAATAGTATGTTTGGTGGTATTGATGTAGATGTGCAATGTTGCAGCGGTTATAGCTCTCCGTTTTTAACCACCGACAATGGCAATAAAGTTTTGTTTGTGGGTTCAGAAAAAGGAAAAATTTACTATTACGATCAAATTAACGGAAACCTAAACGGAAACTTCAATTTAAACGATTCTATTACCGAAGTTCAAGGTCGAATTAGCGTTTCAGGAGCAAATATTTTGGGGCAAAGCAAAGAAGAATTAATTATAGGCGATTACCTGGGCGGCGTTACTTTATTAAAGCATGATTCGGATGTTTTCGTTCATACTTCTCAAAAAGAATTAAAAGAAATGATAAATTTGTATCCGAATCCGTTTAATGAAAATTTTCAAATTAATTTAAATTATAATCCCACCGAAAATATGAGTGCTGACTTATATGATATCTACGGAAAATTAATTTTAAAAACCATTGTTAATAAAAAAGTGTCAACCATACATACTAAAAGTATAGCAAATGGCGTTTACATTTTGAAATTAACTGGGAAAGGTGTTAACTTGGAATATAAAATTGTAAAGAATTAGGTTTGTGAAAAAAATAAGTGGTGTTTTATGTCTATTTTTTGTTTTAAGTAAGTATTCAACTTCTCAAATAGCAGTTGGTTCTTGGCGCTATCATTTGCCTTATAAAACAGTTATTTCTTTAACCGAAGGCGATCAGATTATTTATTGTGCTACCACGTACTCTATTTTTACCTACGATAAAAATGAGCGCGAAATCGATTATTATAACAAAGTAACCGGACTAACTGATATTGGCATTACAAAAGTTAAATTTAACGAGCGTACCCATACCGTTTATGTAGGATACGAAAATGGAAATATCGATTTAATTAAAAACGGAAAGGTTACCAATATTAATGATATTAAAAACAAAAACATCTATGGGTCTAAATTTATTCATAATTTCTTATTTATAGATGATTTAGCCTATATATCAACAGGGTTTGGTGTTTTATTGTTTGATGTTGATAAGCTAGAGTTTAAAGACATGTACTCGATCAATAAAGATAACATCATTGATGTAAATGATTTAGCCTTTGATGGAACCAATTTTTATGCGGGCACCAAAAGTGGGGTGTATACAGCTAGTAAAAGTGACCTCGATAAAAATCCTCAGTTAGATTGGGTTCGCATTGATAGCATTCCTAAAACAGGCTATTATAATCACATTATTAATTTTAACGGAAAAATTGTTGCCAATAAATTTCACCATGATAAAGCAGATACCTTATTTATTTTAGAAAATGGTGTTTGGACTAAAAAAGACCTGTATTACGATAATAACAACTCCTTTTTTGTTCGGGGTCCCGAATTAATCATAGGCCATGATTATGATGTTACCGTAAATAAGGCTGATCTTACCCCAAATTATAATATATACACCTATCACAGCAATGTAACCACCAATGCTAATGATGCCTATATGGATGAGCATGGTGTAATTTGGATTGCTGATAAAAATAGCGGACTCGGAAATTCAGTTTCAGAATACTTTTTACCCAATGGTCCATCTAATAATTTAAATTACCGAATAACAAGCATTGGAGATAAAATATATGTTGCCGGTGGGGGTAGAGTAAATACTACCGGAAATGATTATTATGAAAATGCACAGTTTCATTGTTTTGAAAATGAAGCTTGGAAAACTATTGATGGAGGTACTGCGCCTGATTTAAGCGCCTTGCAGTTGCATGATGTGTTAAAAATTATAGGACACCCCGATGATGAAAATGAAATTTATTTAGCCTGTCTGCCCGAAGGCTTATTAAAAATGAACAATCATAAAGTAGATGTTTTATATAATGATAAAAATTCAAGTCTGTTAGATGAAAACCCCAATAATACCTTCTCTTTTGTAGGAACGCCTTCTGCCGCCTTTGATCAGAAGAAAAATTTGTGGGTAACCAATACCCGCTCTAATTATTCTTTGCATGTGCGTACTCCCGCCGGCGACTGGCAGGCTTTTGCCGTACCACCTTTAGCCGGCACGTTTTTTATTGAAGATATTATGGTAACCCGCAATGGAAATAAATGGATACAGGTTTTAGATGGCCAATACAAAGGCATTGTGGTGTTTAGTGAAAACGGAACAATTTCCAATACCAACGATGATAAATTTACCTATTTAACACAAGGAGAAGGGTACGGTAATTTGCCTAGTGATAAGGTTTTTTCTTTTGCAGAGGATTTAATCGGAAATGTGTGGGTGGGAACAACCGAAGGATTGGTTGTTTTTTATTCTCCGGATGATATCATCAATAAAAAAATAGATGCTCAAAAAATATTAGTCGAAAAAGGGGGATATGTTGCCAACTTATTAGAAGGTCAAAATATTACATCTATATGTGTTGATGGGGCTAACAGAAAATGGATTGGCACCGAAAGTGATGGTGTTTACTTGCTTTCAGAAGATGGAACGAAAGAAATTTATCACTTTAAAGCCGAAAATAGTCCTTTATTAAGCAACCGCATCAACAGCATTGCTATTTTACCTAAAACCGGCGAAGTATTTTTTGGAACAGAGGATGGGGTTCTTTCTTTTAAGTCAGATGCTACTTCGGCCGAATTATCGTATGATTTTGCTTATGTATACCCAAACCCGGTTAAAAATAATTATGCAGGTCCTATTTCTATTAATGGTTTAATAAAAAATTCGCAGGTAAAAATTACGGATATAGCAGGTAATATTGTGTTCGAAACCACTTCAAAAGGCGGTTTAGCTACCTGGTATGGCAAAGATTTTCAAGGCAAAAGAGTAAGTACAGGCATTTATTTGGTGTATTGTTATGCACCGGATGGAGCTTCTAGGTTTGCCGGAAAAATTATTTTTATTAATTAATATTAATTATTTAATTTAAAAATTTCATGCATGTTACCTCCGAAGCTTTTGTTTTAAATAAAACAAAGTACCTGGGCAATGCATCCATTTTAAAAGTATACAGTCAAACCCACGGATTACTTACCTTTTTTTATAAATCTACTAAAAAATCATCCAATAGCTATTTTCACCCCTTTTCGCGGGTCGAAATTAGCTTTACTTATCAAGAAAACAAACCCTTGCAAAAAATGCAAGAAATTAACTTGGTCGACCCTATTTACCAAATATCTATTCCCCAACAAGCGGTATTAAGTTTTGTATCGGAATTAATCTATAAAAGCGCCACCGAACAAGAAAAAAATGAAGAATTATACGCTTTATTTTCCACCTTATTTGAAGAAGTAAAACAAAACAATCACATCGGGTATTTGCCTTTTTATTTTTTGCTACATTACTCCAATAGCATCGGGTTTTTACCCAAGCTGAGTAATTCATCCGACTTGGTTCCGTCCGATTTGAAAAAGTATTTTATGTATGATGATTTGTACTTATTTCATCATATTATCGATCAACCCATTGCCAGTTTTTCTTTGTTATGCGATAAAAACAATAAAAACAGGTTGTTAGATGCCTTTATTCTTTTCTATAAAGAGCATATTTTTTCAGGCAAAGAAATAAATTCAGTCGAAGTGTATCGTGAAGTGTTTTATGAGTAGGAGAATTACGAATGATCAATTACGAATTACGAATGCTTGCATTAACCGGTATTGTGTTTGGGTTATTCCATCCTACGTATTTCTATTTAGAACAGCATTTAATTATTAATCATTTCTTCATTCGTAATTCATAATTCGTAATTGTTTCGGTATATTTGATATGTTATGGAAACTATGATGAAGCATATTTTAAACTCGCAAGCGGCTATAAAGCTTGAAGACGAATACGGAGCGCATAATTACCACCCATTGCCGGTTGTTTTAGATCGGGGTGAAGGGGTATACGTATGGGATTTGGAAGATAAAAAATATTTCGATTTTTTATCGGCCTATTCTGCTGTAAATCAAGGACATTGTCATCCAAAAATTATTCAAGCTTTAATGGAGCAAGCTCAAAAGCTCACTCTAACTTCGCGCGCTTTTTACAATAGCTCATTGGGCGAATATGAAAAATTTCTAACGCATTATTTTGGGTACGAAATGGTTTTGCCAATGAATACTGGGGTAGAAGGCGTAGAAACGGCCATAAAACTCGCTCGTAAATGGGGATATAACAAGAAAGGCCTTGCCGAAAATGAAGCAAAAATTATTGTTTGTAAAGATAATTTTCATGGACGGACTTTATTTGCCATTTCAGCATCTACGGATCCTGATTCGTACAAAGGTTTCGGGCCTTACGTGCCGGGAATTATTCAAATTGAATACAACGATATAAAGGCTTTAGAAGAAGCCTTAAAAGATAAAAATGTGGCCGGATTTTTAATAGAACCTATCCAAGGCGAAGCAGGCGTAAGGGTACCCGATGATGGCTATTTGAAACAAGCTTTTGATGTATGCAAAAAAAACAATGTGTTATTTATTGCCGACGAAGTACAAACAGGCATTGGCCGCACCGGTAAATTATTGGCATGTGATTACGAAGGAGTAAAACCGGATGTTTTAATTTTAGGAAAAGCGCTATCAGGGGGAGTTTTACCTGTTTCTGCCGTTTTATCAAGCAAAGAAATTATGTTGTGTATTCAGCCGGGCCAGCATGGGTCAACGTTTGGAGGTAATCCTTTAGCCTGCAAGGTGGCTATGGCCGCGTTAGAAGTGATACAAGACGAAAAACTGACCGAAAATGCCTTTAAATTGGGTGAACTATTCCGAAATGAACTGCGAAAAATCCCAACTTCACTCATCGAATTAGTTCGGGGGAAAGGCTTATTGAACGCCATTGTTATTAAGGAAAAAGAAGGCGTTTCAGCCTGGAATATTTGTGTTCGCTTAATGGAAAATGGTTTATTAGCAAAACCCACTCACGGAAATATCATTCGTTTGGCTCCGCCTTTGGTTATTAACGAAACTCAATTAAAGGAATGTGTGGAAATTATTAAAAAGACGTTTTTATCTTTTGAATAATGCGCTGGATTTTACTCTTTTGTGTTTTCCTTTTTAATTTT
Organism: uncultured Flavobacteriales bacterium; assembly: GCA_964403835.1. GTDB lineage: Bacteria > Bacteroidota > Bacteroidia > Flavobacteriales_G > JALEGO01 > CAYOHR01. The sequence continues at coordinate 10,442 of CAYOHR010000032.1, read as the reverse complement.
CAGATTTTCTCTCAAACCATTCCAGAAAGCGCGAGGTCTAAATCAGCCATTAAAAAGAATGAAGTTTCTCTAAAGAAAAGCCTGCTAAAAAAAGGGTGTAAATCAAACGCAGCGCTGTTTATTCGAATATTTAAAAAAGATAATGCCTTTGAAGTGTGGGCAAAAGATACTAATGAACAGTATGTTTTATTTAAAACCTATAAAATTTGCTATTTTTCGGGCGGATTAGGAACAAAGACCAAACAAGGTGATGGGATGAGCCCGGAAGGATTTTACCAGCTAACAGCTGAACAAATGAATCCCAGCAGCAGTTATCATTTATCATTGAATACAGGCTATCCAAATGCCTTTGAAAAAAGTAAAGGCTATACCGGCAGTGCCATTATGATTCATGGCAACTGTGTTTCTATTGGTTGTTATGCCATGGGTGATGAAAACATAGAAGAAATTTGGACACTCTTATATTTAAGCTTCAAAGCAGGTAATAAAAAGGTTCCGTTACACATTTTTCCATTCCACTTAACCGAAGATAATCTGGATAAACAGAAAGATTCTGAATGGAATGACTTTTGGCGCAACTTAAAAGAAGGATATGATTTTTTTGAAAAAAAGAAGAAAATTCCTACTGTTTCTGTATGCAATAAAAAGTACTTGTTTTAAATAAAAATCCCTCTCAAACCCTTATTCTTCCAATAAAATAGAATATTTTCGACCTATTGGCAAAGTTACTTTGGCGTTTAAATGCACTTCTGTTTTTGAAAGGCTGATAATACTTGATTTATTGATAATAAACGATTTGTGTATTCTAATAAAAAAAGTATTGGGAAGCACCGATTCCATATACTTCATGGTTAGTTGAACAACCATTGGTTTTTCATTCTTTAAAAATAATTTAATGTAATTCCCGATAGATTGAGCATATATAAGATCCTGGGTTTGGATTTTTTTGATCATTCCATCCAGTTTTACTTCTATTTCCGGATAGGTAGCTTCTATTTCTACAGGTGATAAAACGGAAATTATTTTATTAATTGCTTTTAAAAACCGGGGATACGATATGGGTTTTAATAAATAATCGATCACATCTTTTTCATAAGCTTCAAAACCAAAATTAGGATATGCGGTAGTGAGTATAACAGCCGTTTTGTATGGTAAACACTCTAACAATTCTAAACCACTCAATTTGGGCATTTCTATATCTAAAAAAAGAATATCGACTTTATTTGTTTGAAGAAAAGACAAAGCCTCTTGACCGTTAAATACTGAACCAGCTATTTCTAAATTCTCTGTTTGCAAAATATGAGAAGTAATAACTTTATGAGCCAATGGCTCATCATCAACTATCAAACATTTATATTTCATAAAAAAAGTGTTAAGTTAACACTATAGTTTTCATTTTCGGGTTGTATGAATAATTCATACTTATTTTCATAAACCAAAGCAAGCCTTTTCTTTGTATTTGCTATGCCGGTATTGGTTCCGCTGATTTTTTTATTAGAGTCCTTATAATTGTTTGATATTTTAAATGCAACGCTTTTTTCTGAAATGGATAAATCTATCACAATGCAAGGGGCATCGGTTTCAGCGCTAAATTTTACGGCGTTTTCTATAAAGGGCATAAATAGGAGCGGAGCAATCATTAAATTAGTAGGATCTCCTTTTTTATTAAATTCAATCTTTAATTGATTATTTCGATCTAATTCATACTGAATATAGCGTTCAATATAATGTAATTCATCTTTTAATAACACTTTTTCTTTTTGTGAGGACTCAATTTGGTAACGCAATAATTCTGATAGTTCTAAAATTTTATCAGGAGTTTCTGCCGGGCTGCTCAAGGCCAATCCGTATAAGTTATTCAAAGCATTAAACAAAAAGTGAGGATTTAGCTGCGCTTTTAAATACCTGATTTCTTCTTCTTTATGAAGTAATTCGTTTTGAAATAATAAACTTCGTTCAATAATGTTTTTATGCACAAAATAAAAACCTAAACCAAATATGTAGAAAATAAAGGTGAGGCTGACCGTCATGGCAACATCTTTATTAATAACCAAGTTGTAAGATGTAAATAAGTTAATGGCAATAAAGGAAAACCATAAAATAATAAATCCAATTACATAATGTAAATACTTCTTATGCTTAAAATACCTTTCATATAAAAAAACATTGTGCAGGGCAATTTGAAGATGTATAGTTAATAAAACCATACAAAATCTTAAAATATCGGATGCTGATGAGGAAGAGAAAGATAACATTACCAAGCATAAAAAAAGGTAAAGGGATATATTTCTAACCCAAAAATTTAAATACCATCTTTTAAAATGCATGTTACAAAGATACTTGTTTCAATCAGTTGTAAAATTATAAATGATCAATGGCGTTTGTCATTTACAAAAACCGCTTATCCTTTTAAAAGCCTTTATTTAAAAGCCTATTGCTAATGTTGTTGAAATATTAAATTTAAACAAAATGAAAAAACAATTTACATTCCTTTTATTATGTCCTGCATTACTTTTTGGACAATCCAATTTTAATAAAGCTAAAATGGACAGCTTATTTGATGTTTTACAAACAAATAATAAGTTCTTAGGTTCGGTCACCATTCAAAAAAACAATGAAATACTCTATCATAAAACGTTAGGTGTTGAAAATTCTGCCCAAAATGAAATGGCAAATCAAGAATTGAAATACAGAATTGCCTCTATTTCAAAAATGTTTACCGCAGTTATAATTTTTCAATTGATAGAAGAAAATAAATTAACGCTCGAAACCAAATTATCAGATTTTTTTCCGGAAATAAAAAATGCTGATAAAATTACTATGGCTCACATACTCAATCACAGAAGCGGCATATACGACTTAACGTATAAAAAGGACTATTTAACCTGGAGCCGAGCGTATAGAAGTCAACCTGAAATTTTGGAGGTAATTAGTTCGGGAAAACCGATGTTTAAGCCTAATAAAAAGTATAGATATAGCAATTCAAATTACGTGTTATTAGGATATATTATCGAAAAAATAACCAAAAAAGAATATGCGCTTAACCTGAAAGAAAGAATTACGGATAAAATTGAATTAAAGGACACGTATTACAAAGGTATTTCAAGCGCTCCATACAAATTTATTCAGGGGGAATGGAGAAAGCAACCCGAAACGGATTTAAGTGTTCCTGGGGGTGCCGGGGCCGTTATTTCTACTTCTAACGATTTAACTAAGTTTATAACCGCGTTGTTCAATCATACGTTGCTGAATAAGAATTCATTAAAAGAAATGAGCACCATAAAAGAAGATAATGCTGGAAAAGGTATTTTTCAATCTACCTTTTATACTAAAAATGCCTACGGACATACCGGCGCCATTGATGATTACAGATCCAGATTATTTTATTTTCCGGAAGACAGCATATCCATTGCCTTATGCAGTAATGGGGACGATTATTCTAACAGCAAAGTATTTAAACAAGTAGTTGGGATATATTATCGTGAGCCTGTAGAACTGCCTAAGTTTGATGTCTTTTTTGTTCACACAGACACCCTCAAAAAATATGAAGGAATTTATAAACATTGGTTGTTACCTATGCGAATTAAGGTGGTAACGTATGAAAAAATATTAATGGCAGATCCGTTCTTTTCGGATGTTCCAGAAGTGGTAGAATCAAATTTTTACCCAACAAGTTCTACCGAGTTTTATTCCTTTAAAGATGGAGTTTCATTAACTTTTGTTCCAAATACCGAAAAAGTAATTTGTTTGCAAAATGGACAAAAATTGACATTTAAGTAAAAATTGATTGTTTTTGATATAAAAACCAATATTTTGTGATAAAAATGCAAAATATTGGTTTTCAGTTTTTATTAAAAAATCTGTTGAATTTATGTGAATGTATAAAAAAGGATTTTTAAATAAGTTGGGGTTTATCAAATGGTGCAATTGAATTACTAAGTGGTAGGTGCCTTAATTAAACGGTAATAATGGAAAATATCAAAAATTTGAAAATTAGTAATTTTTTTCCACCTTAGACCATTCTTATCTTTTCCCGATTTATCTTTGAACCATGAACAAACCCTTTTTGCAAGAATTTGCCGAACTTTTAGCTCAAAAGCACCCTGCAGGGCTAAAGGAAGTAGCAGTGATTGTTCCGGGCAAACGTTCTATCGTTTTTTTGAAGAGTTATTTGGCAAAAACCTATCAAAAAACCATTTATTTACCCAAATTTTATACCATTGAAGACTTTGCAGCTGAAATAACCGGACTCGAAATGGCCGATTCAGTGGATCTTTTGTTCGATTTTTATCAGTGTTACTTAAAAGTAGAAACTGAGCAACCCGAATCGTTTGAAGAGTTTAATAAATGGGCATTGACCCTTTTAAAAGATTTTAATGATATTGATAATAGCCTGATTGATACCAAAGATTTTTTTAGATACATATTTGAATACTTTTCTTTGCAGCAATGGAACCCAAACCCAACGGAGTTAAGCGATTTTCAAAAAAAATACCTGCATTTTTGGAAGTCAGTGGGCACTTATTATCAGGCTTTTCAGGAAGTTTTAAAGGACGAAGTATATGCTTATCATGGGTATATTTTAAAAAAACTGGCGCATGCTTTCACCTTTACCAGCGAAGCAACACAAAAGAAACTAGATGCTTTTGAGATCATTTATTTTGCCGGATTTAATGCCTTAACAGCTGCTGAAGAGTCGGTAATTGCCAGTTTAATGAACAAAAAGAAAGCCTTGTGTGTATTTGATGTTGATCCCTTTTATTTTGATAAAGAAGAGCACGAAGCCGGTGCTTTTATCCGACACTTTTTAGATAAACGGGTATTTAAAGAAAACAGCATTCTCATCAATCAAAAAAGTGGCTATTCTGAGCCTAAAAACATAAAAATTATAGGTGCCAATAACCTGGTCGAACAGGCTAAATACGCCTCTACCTTGGTGAATGATCCTTTTTACCAAGAAAATACCTGTGTTGTTTTGGGCGATGAAAATTTACTCATTCCGCTTTTAAACTCGCTGCCCGAGCACCTGCCCAAATTTAATATCACCTTGGGTTATCCCATGAAGAATACCGCGTATTCTAACTTGTTTTCGAAACTGTTTGATTTGTACCGGTTTTATTCCCTCGATAAAAAGTTTTATTACAAAACACTCATCGAAGTATTAGAATTAAACCTCATTTATTTAAATAAAGATGACCGAAAAAAGGTGCAAGCCTTTATGCGCATGATAAATAATCAAAACTATATTAAAATATCGCTAAAAACGGTGTTGGACTTAAATATTGCCCATTTTAATTATTTATTTTATCCGGCTTTAATAAATCCGAAAGAAAGCATAGCTACTTTAGTTCGTTTTTGCGATTATTTGTTTGAATTGCGAGAGCAGGAAAACCAGGCCATCGATTTGGAACAGGAATATTTGTTTCAGTTTAAAAAGATTTTTTTGCAACTGGAATTATATGCCAATAAATACGAGTTTGCCAATGATTGGTTGGTTTTAAAGATGGTTTTTGATCAAATTGCCAAAAATAAAAGCATTCCGTTTATCGGGGAACCCTTGGGGGGCTTACAAATAATGGGAATGTTAGAAACCCGTTTGCTCGATTTTAAAAACATTATTCTTTTATCGGCCAACGAAGGTATTTTGCCGAAAGAAAAATTCGAAAACTCCTTTATCCCTTTCGAAATCAAGAAAAACTTTAAACTGACTACTTATCAGGAAAAAGATTCCATTTTTAGTTACCATTTTTATCGTTTATTGCAACGGGCCGAAAACATTCATTTGTTTTATAATACCTCGCAAAAAGATGAGTTTTCAAAAGCAGAACCCAGTCGGTATATTTTACAAATAGAATATGAGTTACCCCGGTACAATCCCAGTTTAAAAATTGATCATATTAAGTTGAGCACCTCCTCGCTTAAAAGTGATAAAAAAGAAGTGGTTATTGAAAAGGATGCCTTAATACAACAGCGCATTCAAGCCTTTTTTGAGCGCGGCGTTTCGGCTAGTGCCATTAATGTGTATAATAATTGCCCGCTCGATTTTTATTTTAAATATATTGTCCGCGTTTTAGAAGATAAAGTGGTGGAAGAAGAAATGGAAGATAATACCTTGGGAAATATTTTTCATCAAGTGCTGGAAGTCTTATTCGCACCTTGTGTCGGCCGGGTTTTGGTGGTGCAGGATATCGATGAAATGCTAAAAAAAGTGGAGGAGAAGGTACATCTTGCTTTTTTGAAGCTGTACCAGGATGAGGATATTAAAAATGGCAAAAATGTTATTTTGTTTGAATTGGTTACCGATATTATTAAAAAGTTTTTACACCAGCAAAAAAGGGACCTGCAGGCACTAAAACCGGCTGAATTTATTCAAATAGAAGGCTTGGAAAAGCAATATAACTATGAATTACCAATCAATCAGCAAGTTATTCGTTTAGTGGGAAATATAGACCGCATTGAAAAAACAGATCAACATATCCGCATAATCGATTATAAGACAGGTAAATACGAAGATTATGCTACCAAATTAAAATCGATGGATGATTTAATAAGCAAAAAAAATGGGTCAAAAACCTGGCAATTGCTATTTTACGCTTATTTATACTTTAAAAATCACCCCCAGAGCCCTTCGGTGCAGTCGGGTATTTGGTATTTAAAAAAGCTAAGTTTAGGCTTTGATTCATTAGCTATAGAAGGTTCCTCCGATATTTCGGTCGATGTAATGCAGCAATTTGAGCAAATTTTGCAAGCGGTGTTGGCAAATATTGCTAATCCTGCATTGCCTTTTCAGCACAACCCTGATTCAAAGTATTGTATGTACTGTTAGTGAGGCCAAATTTTGTATGTTCCCGAAAGCTTTCGGGGTAATCACGCTGCAGGCGTGGTTGCATAATTCTTTAATGTATCATCTCTTTATCCCGAAGGGATAACAGGTTTATAAAACAGATAAAGATAAATGTCTGCGACCCCGAAGGGGTCGAACTATCTAGGAATATAAATACATCTATAAAGGTTTGATACCTTCGGCATCACCCTATCATAAAAATTAGTCACAAAAAGATTTTTGAAATCAGTCAATAAACGTTTGATGCCTTCGGCATCTTGCTTAGTCAATCCAATCCAACAAGAATTTCTCATCATATGGTATTTCAAATTTTTTCAAAAAACCAGTATATTCTTCTTTAAAAGTTGATTTGCTATGATGTTCTTTTTGATTTATAATATACTTTATTACGGGGTCAATTTGTGAATGGCTATATGAAAAGGCTCCATAGCCCTCTTGCCAGTTAAACTTAACTTTTGAAAGTTTATTTTCGTTAATCATTTCATTGCTTGATTTCTTCACTTCACGCACTAAATCACTCAAACAACAATTGGGTTTCATCCCAATTAAAAAATGAATATGATCAGGCATTCCATTTATAGCTAACATTTTTTGTTCCTTTTTTTGAACAATTCCTGTGATATATTTATATAAACGTTCTTCCCACGAAAAATGAATCAATGCATTACGATTTTTTACTGCAAATACAACCTGAATATAGATTTGAGAGAATGTACTCATGCTTACAATAATAACAATAATCCTTTATACTATATTCAATATCCCGAAGGGATAATAGGTTTATAAAACAAACGAAGGTGTATGTCTGCGACCCCTTCGGGGTCGAACAATCCAGAAATAACTACATCTATAAATGTTGGATGCCTTCGGCATCTATGTCCAAGAGTAACCATAAACGGCACGAATCTATTTCCAAACCGGTAATTTAATTTTTAATTCTTTTAACCGCGCTTCTAATTCTTGCGAATTTAAGTACTCATATTTCTTTTCATTATTAATGGGGTTATCGCTATTGATATCATAACTCAAAAACCGAATAGCAGTATCAGTATTAGCAATAGAAATAATCATACCATCTGTATTTTTGGGAATATTTTTAAAACGCATTCCACCTTCTTCTGATTTCCCTTTTACCAGGGTTTTAGAGTTTTTCAACAACAAATAAGTATGGGGCGAAAAATTTTCGGCGAGCATTAAATCCTTAGATTCCTTTGGGTCTAAAAATCCATCGCAATTGCTCATTCCAAAGGAACTTAGCTTCATCACAAAATAAAGCGGAGACTTTTTCCTTTGAATAATTTCTCTAAAGGTATTATGAGTCGATTGATAGTCGTCTACACATCGGATATACTTGTTTTCCAAAGCAATTTCCATATGTTTTTGCACCATTTTAAAGTACGTAGGCGCATCTATAGGAGGTTCATACATAGATTTTTTTAAGTCCTGATAATAGGCATATTCAAATATTCTATTATCATTTTCCATTTTTAATATTTTTTCAACCTTATTTCCGGGTAATTTCATTTCTACTACAAAAAATCGGAGCGTATCCTTGAAACTAGAGGATGGAATCCAGTTTTTACTGTGCAAATATTTTTCATTTATTTCATTTTTTAAGGAGCTTATCCATGCTTCACTTTCATTTACCGGCTCACCCTGCATAGAAAAAACATAGTCTACATCTACTTTAGATACAGCACACGAAGGTTTATCAAATTCTAAAATAATATCCAGGTGATTTCCTAAATCTAATTCCTGCAAATGCTCTAAATTAATTTTATTGGTACTGCAATCATAACATATCGAATGCGATCTTAAGTCCTCGGGGTCTTGCTCTACAATCCAATTGATTCCTTCTGGAGTATAAGCTCCCATAAATTTTAGCATAGAGGTAGATTCGTTTTTGGTAGGTAAAAGGCAGGTAATCGCTTTATTTTTATTTATTTTCAGTGGTTTATTCTGTTTATTAAAGGCCATCAAATAAAGCATGCCCCCTGTTTCTAATAGGGCTTCATTGCTGGTGGTGGTTAAGTCATTGATTAAAATATCAGAAATTTCATAATACTCTCTCAATAGTATTTTTACACTATCGTTGTTTTTGTGGTGAGCAATTGAATTTCTGGGTATTTCTATAATAGTCCCTTCTTTTCCCAATAAAACCGTATCTCTCTTAGGGTTAATCATAAAATATTGCGATTCTTTTTTATGACTTTCGCAATAATTTTCCCAGGTTTCTTCCGGTTTACTATTGTTTCCAGAATCTATAACTGTTTGTTTAACGGCTATCAAAGCCTTCGTTTTTTGAGTGGTAAGAGGGATCTGCTTTTCTTCCTCCTTACTTGAATATGTGAAGTCTGGTTTAACAGAATCGACCCGGACCTTCACTTTTTGGTCAGATACAACCGGGGTTTCCGATGTATTAAAAAACAACAAACCTATCAAAGCAATCAGGGAAACACCTACTACGTAGGTACTCCATTGCTTGTGAAACTGCAATTTGCCAGTATTTCTTTGATGTGCCTGTTCAATTTTTTCAAATAAAGCCTGGTGTTGTATTCTTTGCACCAAAGACTTTTGCAGGTTTACTTTTTGTTTAAAAGCAGCATCTTCTTGCATTTTTTGCTCAAAAGCTCGTAAATCATCTCCTTCCAACTTATTTTGCAGGAATTTTTCGATGTTTTCTATTTCTTCCAGTTCGTTTCTCATAATTTAATATTTTGAATGTAAGTGGCATCATTTTTTAATTCCTGGGCCATTTTCCGGGCCTTCTCCAGGCATTTATATTTTTGGGTTCTGGCTACATGTTCGTTGCTTAAGCCCTGTAATTGGGCAATTTCTTCCATATTTTTTTCTTCGAAGTAAAAAAGCTTTAAAATGGAAAGGCATTTTTCGCCCAGGTTTTTAAGTACTTCATCTAATAAAACATATTTTATTTCAGCATCTTCGGGTTCTATGGCTTCCGTTAATTTATCTGCATCCTGGTGCATATTTATTTCCTTTTGTTTGGATAAATTTTTTAACCATATATTTTTAGAAATGGCTATTGTAAAGGTTTTTAAAGAACTGGTTAAAGTAAAATCGGGCAGCAAAATTTTATGGTATAAAAGCATTAATGTTTCCTGAAAAACATCTTTTGCATCGTCTTCTTTTCCATTATTTTTTAGAATGTATTTTTTTACATTCGAATAATAGCGATACAAATAATCAAAAGCTTTATCCAGCTCTTTTGCTTTAATTAATTCTATTATTTTTTGATCAGTCATAGATCCCTTTTTATGATTAATACCAAAATGTGAAAAATGTCACCCATTCATATAAAATTAGTTTAAAATAAAAACGATGTTTCTGATAGTTTCTGATTTTGGCAAAGCATAATTACGTAATTTTGTAGTCATTTTGGAAAATATTCAATACATAGGAGAGCATATTTGGGCCGGAAACCTAGGCCGGTTATTGCTTATTTTATCTTTTAGCTTTTCGCTACTAGCCAGCTTTTTATACTTTTTAAATAGCAGAGACCAGCAAAATACCTTTTTAGCAGGAGCCCGTTTAGCGTTTCGCGTGCACAGTGCAGTGGTTATTTTGGCCATTGGACTTT
>CAYOHR010000031.1:27247-28282 GCA_964403835.1 uncultured Flavobacteriales bacterium | reverse complement strand
TAAAATCATCAAAAATACTCTTAATTAAAACTAAAGCTTTTTCATGGTTTTCAACGCCATCGACTAGCCCGTCAGTTGTCAAATAAGAGTAGTGTTCATTCATCTTTAATGATTGCATATCCTTTCTAGTATAACCAATAGACATAATTTTTTCCAAAATGGTCCTATCTTCAACCAAGTAGATCTCTACTGGTTCTATAAAACCAGTTCCGAAACCTTTATAAAACTCAATTAAACAATGGTTTTTAATAGGCTTGTGATGTATGGTATTGATAGGATATTGCTGTTGGATGATATTTGTAGAATTTTGCATAATGTAGATCTTAGTATAGTAAAATACCCCTTTCTATAAATTCTACTCTAAAGCTATTCCAAAAATCATCTTTAGTTGACCTTTCATTATTTAATAAATGAGAAACAATTCCATTAAGAATACCATCCGGCATATCAGGGTGCTTTGCTTTTAGTTCTGCCGTAATCAAAAAAGATTGTGCTGAAAAAACTATATCTCTAAAAGATAAATTGTTATTAATAATGAAACCTTGTTTTACGGCCATTTGAATAACATTTAAAGAAAATAAAGTATTCAAAGGCTGTTTCTCCTCAGTAGTATCAACCGTTTCAATTTGGGCGGGGCTGTTGTTGTTATTCATAAGTATCTGATTTTTAATTATTTACTTAACATAAGATAAATTATAGTATTTATATTAAAGTGGTATTTTATCTGATTAACATTTCAAATATAATCTTTTTAAGCTCCTTAATTTCGTTATCGTTCAAGAACTTTTTTCCCCTCAAAATATTTTGAAGTCTACCTTTAGAAATGGTTCTAATTTGATCAACAGCAGCTTGATAAACTTCTTTATCTATTTTAATTTTAAAACGTGTAGGATAGCTTTTAAAAGCTGATGTTAAAGGAACTACTGTAACCGTGTCCAGGTTTAAATTCATTTCATCAGGGGTAATAACTATACAGGGTCTTGTTTTGTTAATTTCACTTCCTTGTGTTGGGTCTAATTTCGCCCAATATATTTG
>CAYOHR010000031.1:15654-27237 GCA_964403835.1 uncultured Flavobacteriales bacterium | reverse complement strand
CATTTTAATCTAATTCTATGCTATCATCATCTAAAATGTCAGGAAAAAGCAATTCATCAGGTCCTTCCTTTTTGAATGCAGCCTCCCAACCTTGTCTAGGTTGAATAGCGGGTTTAATTATTAATTTACCGTCTTCTACTTCAATAATAAAATTTGAAGTATCATCATTAGCTACCAACCGAAGTAATTTCTTAGGTATAATGAACCCCTGAGAATTCCCAATGGGTTTTAAAGTTATTTCGCCGGAAGCTTTTGACATAAAATATAATTAACAACCTAAACCAAAAGTGTTGACCTTTTTGAATAGTATAGTATTAAAATAAAAAGAGTATTTATTAAGTATAGGTTTAATTCGTTCAATAAAATTGTGCGAATTGAATGTTAAACGTAAATGACAGAGTGTATTGAAAACAAATTTTATTCCTTTTCTTAGAATTTCTTTTACTATATCTCTATTATGAATATTAGATAATGGTTCAGATGCTAAAGAAAAAATGATGTCTAAGGGAATAAATGTAGACAGCTCTTCAAAATCATGAATTTCATTAAGCTCATAATCTCTTAAATCATTTGACCAGGTTATAGGTTCAGAATGTAAAAAATCAAAAAACACTTTGTCGATATTTATATTATCGGCATGTATCCAACGACTAGGTTTCAACGCTTTATTGATTTCTTCTAATATCATTATGCAACAAATATACGAATAATGTTATAACATGTTACAACATAGTAAGAATTTTAATGTATTTGTCTGAATATGATTAAGTTAAAATTACAACAATTTATAATTTTAACTTCATTCAACATTCGTTTCAGCTTTACCTTTAATGAATTGTCTCAATCTGTAATCAGGTATAATAAGACCATTTTTTACAAGTTCTAAGCCCTCGGTTCTTTTAAGAGCTTTTGTTTTTTTGTTCTCCCGAATATAAAATATTGGAAATTCAATACTAGTTGATTTACCCCTTGTCCAGCTGTAAAACTATATCATAATTGCTATCGAGACATTTTTTGTTGGTTATTATCAAAACCCAAACCTTTTATGTTTTCTATTTGTTTGGCCAGCGACTTATTAATGGTGGTATCATTAATTTTAAAAGTGTTGTTAAATTCATCTATTTTAACCCCCCTATTAGTTGCCTGTGTTTTTACTTTTTCATACCAGGTACTCAATTTAACCTCTTCTCCCTTTGAAAAGGATCTCTGACGTTCTTTAATGAAACTGTTCAATACCCGATTGGTAAATGCATTTATGTTTTGTTCATTGTTGCCCTGGGGAGTAAAAACGTTCTGAATACGGGTTAAGGAGGTTACATGGTCTCTCCCATATACCTCTACCCTATTGACAACTCCAGTTGTACATAACTTTTGAATGTTGGTTGTCAGGTTAGCGTAGATTTGATTATGATAACCTAAATCTACATTTCTACCAAACCCCTCTTTGGCCACCTGGTTTTCATATCTTGAAACAAAACCGAGTTTAGAGACAAATTCATTGGTTGCTAAAACATTCAACTGAACCTTAAAACCATTGTTATGACATTGTTCCATTTCTTTCTGAATATATTCTGTAGTTCCTCCCAAAGTACCATCAAAAACAATATTTACCTTTTTATTAAAAGCATCTTCCAAAAGCATTTTTTTGAATTCACGGGTATCTGCATCTAAAGAATATAAATCGCCTCCGGATTGAATTGTTTTTTCATAGTCTGGGTGATATTTGCGCAGCTCATCCATATCAACAGAAATGGTAGAATTAGGCTCCATTGATCTAACGGTTAACTCCGTAACGGTTGATTTACCAGCTCCAGGTTGTCCACCTAAAAAAACAGCAGTAGGATCACTGGATTCTTTAATACCGGTAAAATATCTTTTCTGAATATCCTTGTTATAGATATCCTTTATTAACTCCATCCTGTCCATGGGGATTCAGTTTGAAGTTTCTACCGCTAATTTAGTATTGAGTTCTTTATAGAGTTTAGAAAGATCGTTAATATAGTCTTTCGCAGCTTGCTCAGTGGTAAATTGTAAATCAATAACTTTTTTATCCCTGTATTCTATGCTTTTATTAAAAAGTTCTTCAGAAACAGTAAGATTGTTAGGAGTTTTTTCAGCTTCAATCCTGGACAATTTACTATAAAGAATAGAAATGGAGCTGTAATAATCATAAATAGCCTCAAAATTATTATAGTCATTTGCCCAGTTATATTCAGCCATGAAATTGGTTTTAGGGGTTTTAAAAGTAGTAGAATTCATAACGTTAAAATTTAAGATTTATAGTTCAAATTTATGGAATAAAAGGATATTCTACAAGTTTTTGAATACCTTTCCAACAACAAGTGCATTTACTTCAAAATCTAACAGTTTTTGTGCCAAAAACAAAGTTGTACCGGTATCAAAAACATTATCTAACAAAAACACATTTTTTTGACATTTCAAATGTTGATTTAAAAAGAAAGCAGGGGTGTTATAAAATTTCCCCGACATTTTGGCATCATACCACCTAATATTAGGTTTTGACAGTATTAAAGGATTTACATGTAAGTTATTGTTTAATTCAGCCATTTTAAGGGCTAAATTGAAATTGTAAGTGGGAAACCCATAATGGCTAGGTATAGGTATTAATGAAGATCCTCTGGGTATCAAATTCACCAATAATACTGCAGCAGTTTTAATAGCTTCCGGATTATTCAATTTAAGTTGATGACAAAGTTCTCTTATACCAGGTGTATTGTAATAATCTCCAGCAAAAAGAACCTTTCCGGCAAAGGTTTTATTTTTAGAAAAGTAAATAGGTGTTTCTTCCATAAAGGCAAAATTTAGTTCTTTCTGTTATATACAGTAATAGTGTCGTAAATCGTCGTCTTTTGTTGTTGGTGTTCAGGATTACTACAATTACCCTTATGTACAAAGCAACCCCCTGGGGTTTTTAGGTATTGGCATTGATCGAAAACAATGATATCCTGAAAGGATAGATTCTTTTTACTATCATACCCATTACAGGATATAAATAAAAGTAGATATGGTAAAAAAGGGATATTTAATAAATTTTTTTTCATAGCATTTATTTTTTAGAAAATTCAAATTCTACTTTGAGATCCTTCAAAATTAGAAATGCATCAAACTTGCCCTTTTTGCCTTGAAAACCTTTAATTAATCCGGTTTTTCCCTTTTCTACCAACAGTTTAATTTGGGTTTCATTGATTTTTTTTCCTGCAACAACTTTCCAAACAGTAAAATTACAACCCGCACCACGGTTATATTCAGAACAGGAAAAAGATTTTTCAAATTCTTTCAAATAACCCCTTTTACACAAAGGGCAAACTATTGAGTTAGATTTTTCAATATTTTTTAAGTCGTTTTTTAAACTCAACCCGATTGATTTTAATTCATTAACAACTTCAGTACAATAGGCGTTTATTTCCTTTCTAAAAACATTTCGGTCCAGCTGGCCACGTTCTATTTGTAGTAGCTTAAATTCCCATTCACCGGTGAGCTGAGGGTTGGTAATTTTTAAGTCTTTAATTTTGTCATATAAAGCCAAGCCTATATCAGAGGGTAAAATGTACTTTTTTTCTCTTAAAATATATCCTCGTTTTATCAGTACTTCAATAATGGCAGACCTGGTTACTGACGTTCCAATACCTTTTTCTTTGATAGCCTCCAATTCTTCTTCGGATAAGTCAACATCTTTGCCACACTTTAACATTAAGTCCAGTAGCTTTTCATCTGTTAATAATGCAGGAGCTGTAGTTTTTTTATTTTCGATCCCCTTATTGAATATTTTTATTTCTTCATGTATTCCTATGATGGGGAGGTTTAAATTTTCCTCTTTATTGTTTTCTTCAACTTCTTTTAAGGTTAATATTCTCCATCCAGGATAATTAATAATTGTTCCTGAAGCTTTAAATAGGCCATTTCCTGACTTAAACTGATAAGTAGTAATGGATTTTATACATTCAGGTAAAAAAGCGGCTAAAAAACGCTGTAAAACGCTCTTAAATACTAAAGATTCTTGTTCTGTTAAATTGGTAGGCTTTTCTCCTGTTGGGATAATGGCATGGTGGGAGCTGGCCTTTTGGTCTGAAACAGACCTTTTAGGCAAATTACCCATTTCAAAAAGCGGTGCAGCTCCATTAACTGGCAAAAGGGAAAGAGAGGTTTTGATCAGCTGCGGAACCGTTGAAAAAATATCATAACTAATATAACAACTATCGGTCCTTGGGTAAGTAAGGACTTTATGTTTTTCATAAAGGGATTGCATCACATCCAATGTTTTTTGAGCAGAAAAACCAAATTTGATATTGCACTCTTTCTGTAAAGAAACCAGGTCAAACAATAGGGGTTGTTTTTCTTTAACTTCCTTTTTTTCTGCAAGCGTACAAACTGCAGTATTGCTAACAGAACTAAGTAAAGTATTTGCTTGTTGAGGATCTAAAATAGGTTTATCAGTTATTAAGTTGGCCCGGAATTCTATATTGTCCTTAGATAGCTTTATAAAGGGCACATAATATGGAGTAGACTTAAAGTTTTTATTATCCAAAAACCTTTTACACACCATAGCTAAAGTAGGAGTTTGAACCCGGCCGATGCTTAAAGGGGTATTACTGGCCGAGGAAACAGTAAGGGCCCTGGTTGAATTTATTCCTACGTTCCAGTCGGCAAATGATCTCTCCTCTCCTGCTATAAAAAGATTAACTTTTTTATCAGCAGGGAACCTTTCTTTAAATGCTTTTTTTAAGGCTTCATCGGTATTAGAAGAAAACCACATTCTTTCGATTTTACCCTTATATCCGGCCTGTTTATAAATCCAATTTTGAATAAGCTCACCTTCCCGGTCTATGTCACCGGCATTAATTAAAAGGTCTGTTTTATCTAACAGGTTTTTAATAATTTTAAATTGTTTAGCAGCTGAAGGAATTAACCGTAGTTTATAATTTTCAATGGTAATGGGCAAATTGTCCAAAGACCAGGATTTGTATAAAGGATTATAAAACTCAGGATCTTCTAAAGAAAATAAATGTCCGAAAGCATAAGTAACAGTTAACCCGTTTCCATGGAAAAAGCCCTCTGCTTTAATATTGGCACCTAATGCGTTTGCAATATGTTTAGCAACATCAGGCTTTTCAGTGATAATTGTAATATTCATGATAGTTTTAAGTTAAAGTGATAAAAAAAGGCTGCATTTCAGCAGCCTATCTTGAGCATATGAGAACGATTAAACTTTTACTCCCTTATTCCTTTTACTGTTTTTTTTTTCAGGTTCAGGAGTTAACTTTTGATCAATTTTCTCAGAAAGGTTTTTTAACTTTTCATCACCTAATCCATCAATTTTAGCTTTAAGTTCTTTTAATTGAGGTTCTTTTGCTTTTGCAATTACCCTATCAACCATTTCAGGGTTATAACGTAAATATTCAACGGTATTTTCGTTGATATTAGCCTTACAAATTTTACCATTTTCCGTATAATTCATATTGAAGTTTTTGTACTTAGGATTAAAAAAAATATTGATTTCTTTACTTTCTCCATTTTCCCTTACATATGCTTTAGCAATATTTCCTTTTTCAAGGCTCGCAATTAATTTACCTAAATTCTGTTCTTTACCTTCATACATGTTTACTCCGGCTAAAGTTAAGGATGCGGGTAAATCAATCCCTTTTCCATCATACCTTTGATATTGAAATTGCTTATTTTCCGTTTTTTTAGAAGGATCTAAATCCAGCTCATACCATGCAGTTTTTACTTCACCGGTAAGTTTATTGTTTTCCCAAACAGCTTGTTCTTTGTAAACTGCTCTACCCTCTAATAAATTGATTCCTTCTTTAGCTGAAATGGCTAAATTCCCTTGTTTATGAGAAAAAAATTGGGACAATTCAGGTTTGGCTTTGTTTTCAATATTGATTCCTGATAAAATAACTTTATCATCTGCCACTTTATAAAAATTTACATCAATATTGTACTTTTCACCCATTTTGTAATTAACATCCTGATGGGGAACACCTGCGGTTTCTCCAACTTTTAAGGTGTCAAGAACTTCTTGAATAGTTTCAGTTGGGATTTCAACTCCTGCGGAATACTTGCATTTTTCTACAAGTACTTCCAAATTTGATTTTTCATTTGCCATAACGTTAAAATTTAATTTAGATATATGTTTAATTGATTACACTATTTTTAATCGCATTCCTGCCAGGAATCGTTACCATTGACTAACCAGGGACCCGGTTCAACATTTTGATTTTGTGCTACTGCATCGTAACATACTCCAGAATGATTTCTTTGGTCTCCTGGGTAATAAGTATCAGTATTGTTCCAATTGGCTGTACAATTACAATTAGAGGGGGTACAAGAGGCCAATAAAATGACCAGAATAAAAAGGGGCAAAAGGGAAAAAAAACATGATTTCATAAATTCGATTTAAAGGGTTATAAATAACAACAGGCCGGATATATAGAATATATCCAGTACACAAATAATTATGAAGAAAACTTTCATTGCTATTAGGCTGCAACTGTTTCTAACTTAATAGAATCATGCAAATAAGCCATACACTTATCTAACATCAATTTGTCTGCATGAGGAAAATAGACTAAAATAGCAGGTTGGCCATCAAAATCTCCATTTATGATATCAGTCTGGCCAGAGGGCTTATTAATATTGCCATAAGCCGAATCAATCATAATTTCTTTAAAAACGGGGTTAGAAAGAAAAATAGAATTTTCTTTAGCGATAAATCTTAGTAAAAATAAGTGTAAGCTTGGATTTGCAAGGGGAAGAATAATATCATATTCTTCAAATAGATTAGCCCTTAAATGGGGTTTTCTTAGCATAAAAATCAACGTTAAAAATTAAGATATATAATTCAAATGTACAAGAAAAAAAATAACCTGCAAATTTTTTAAGCAGGTTATTTAAAATGGGTTATGTTAGATTATTAACTCTTTTTTTTGACGGGAGCCTGTTTTTTTAACAACTCTAATGCCTTTGTATGTCTATCCTCCCTGATGGTTGCTTTTGCCTTTATCTCCTCCACTATTTGAGGATAACCCAATTGAGTGGAGTATAAAGAAAAAATCAGGTTCATTATTCTTTTACCAACCGTAACTGCACTCTTAGCAGTACCGTAACGGCTAATCAAATCATGGATAAAAATGTTAAACACTTCATCACTGATTTTGGCAGGGTCATTTAGAAAAGCATCAACCAATTTATTCTTTTCCTTTTCATCTAACCAATGTTGTTTTTTCTTCTTATTGTATAAGGCATTATATATACTGTCAGTAGTATTTCCTCTACCAAATTCAAAAAGGAACAAAGTGAATATCTGACCAAAGGTTGAATTGGGATTAAACGAATCAATTGGTTTAAAGGTTAACGCCTTGGCTTTTTGAATGGCCGCATCATATATTTTTTCCTCATCCAATTCCCTATTCCTGATTATTCGAGCTTCCAATTTTTGGATTTGTTCTTTGATAGTAGGTTCATTGGATGATGATTCTGAATCAGTGGAGTTCTTATTGATTTTAACATTAACAAACTTTCCGGCATTGCTCCCATAAACACAAAAAGCTTTTACACAACCTTTAGCGTTTGTAATGTCATAATCATCACTAAAAATTACACCTGGAAACCTATCGTTGATTTCTTTTTTTTCTTCTCCATAAGTCCAACCTGCTACTATTGGCATCCCCTGCTCTATGGAGGCTAAAAAGGTTTTATCCAAATAAGATTCAGCCTTTTTAGTAAAACATTTACTATCTAAACAATAATCTAATTTTTGTAAATCATCAAAAAGTAAAGCATTAGCACCTGTCCTTTTTGGACATAATAAACAAGAAGTACAGTTTTTAACCAATTCTTCATCTTTGATATCGAAAGGGGCTTTATCAAGCAACATATAGACATTAGACTCAATAAAATTCTTTAAGGCAGAAACAGTAGGGAATTCACCATATTCGGATTCTTCTTTTAAAAATGTACTACAATCCTTTTGTTGTTCTTTAGACAGTCTACAGATTAATAAAGCGTGTCCAATTTTCATCAGGTTATTATAGAACATCTTTTTTACCTCCGATATTAAGTCCAATAGTTTTAATCGTTGTATAACTGTGATTTCAGTAATACCAAATTTATGAGACAATTCACTGGTAGAATATCCATCTTTAAAAAGTACTGCGTAAGCCTCTGCCTCGTCTAAAGGGTGTACATTGTCTCTTTGAAGGTTTTCAGTAATAGCAATTTCAAGGGCTGTTTTTTCGTCTACATGTTTAATAATGGCGGGAATTTCTGTTTTTGCAGCGATTAATGATGCTCGGTATCTTCTTTCTCCTGCAATGATAAAATACTTCCCTTCTGCAAATTGAGGGTGATCTAATGGAACAGGCCACAAAAGAATAGGTTGTAAAACGTCAAATACTTTAATGTTTTCAGCCAATTCATTAAGGGTAACAGGGTCGAAATATTTTCTTGGGTTTTTATCCCATGTTAAAATATGCGATAATTGAACTTGTAATTTTTCAGTTGTTTCTAAAGTTGTTTTCATATTGTATGTATTAAATTATTATTCAGTTTAAAACAGGGGATTTACCCCTGTTGTTTGTTTATAAATTACGACCATAATTTTTTAGCCAGGTCTAGTTTTTTTTGAAATTCATTTACCTCTTTTTTGGCATAGGTAAGAGAAAATGAGTGTTTGCGTTCATATTTACCTGATTTCAACCCTTCGTGATATTCTATTGCTTCGGATAATTTAAACTCGAAATAATCAATGCTTTCAGGCATAGACAAATTGATATCATTGGCTTTTGATTCCCAATACAATTTTTTTCTTTCATGCTCCTGAGCCTTTTCTCCTAACTCAAAGCTTTTACCCATTAAGTTCCAAGATTTATCTAAATCCTTTCTATGTCTCTTTTCGCTATGATGCCCTACTAAAATAGGTTGTCCTAAAGGGATATGTTTAGTAATATCATTAGATTTTTTATACAGTGAATCGCTTTTCTTTTCAGCTATTTCAGACCAATTATCGTATTTATCAGCTTTTAATTTTGCTCTCTCCTGAGCATTAAAGCCGTCTGCTCTAACTATAGAATAATAATAAAAACCATCCTTTTCATAAATCAGGTTAAATACGATAGAATCGTTTTCTTTACCATATTTGGTTGTAACCTGAATAATATCACCTTTAGCATAAGGTTGACTACATTTTGCTAAAAAAACGTTGGGTATATACTTACTATAGGTATTCATAATTTTAAAGGTTTATAATTAAACAATAATCACGTAATGAGTCAAGGGAGATCGGACCATTATTAGAACTATAATAGCCTTGTTTAGTGTATTGATTTTTCCAAAGGATAAAATCAGATTCAAGTTCATCAAGGGTTGAGTACCCGCCGTCTCCACGGATTGAAAACCCGTCAGGAGACAAAATGTCATAACATAGTTTCTTTTTTGTGTGCATAACGTTAAAATTTAAGATATAGTAAAGATAATATAACTAATTAATATACGCAACTATAATTTAATGAAATTAGCATGGTTAGAACTTCTTTCCCTTTTGTAAGGTTAGGGCGTAGCCCCGGAAATAGGAAGCAACAGGAAATTTTTATATATTTGTTTCAATCTTAAATTTTAACGTTATGCGATTATTTAAATTCGGACTATTCCGCAGGAAGAGGAGAGAATTCAAAGAGTATTATACTAAAGAGGAAATATTAAGTATTACTCAAAAAAAGCTGGAGAACCCAAAAATCAAAAAAAATATGAAAATCGTCTTTTGGGTGGCTATTGGCCTAATATTTATATTATTGATTTTCAATAACATAACAATATACGAAGGAAAGATAAAGTATAAGTACCATTGGGTAAAATAGTGTATATTTTCCCTAGCTTTGTAGGGTGGAATCAAAAAACGAAGTTAGAGTAGTAAGATTGACTGGTACAATAAACACCTCCTATACAGGTTATTGCTCCTTAATTAAGTTTTATCAGGAATGTAAGGATTTTAAAGCTCAGGAAGTACATATTGACTTTTATCATTTGGAATGGCTAGATGGCAATTTGTGTTCATTATTTGAGTCAATTCTATATAAACTATATATTGAAAACAACTTGATTTTCAAAACAGACATTGATTTTTTGATGAAAAAATTTGATGTGTTTTTTAGGAATGGATTTTTAAAAGGATCTGCCATAATAGAAGATGTTCAGAAAAGCACCGTAGCTGCAAGGAATTTTGATTGTACAGACAAAGAAGGATTTAATCAATATGTTTCTAATGATTTAATGAGTCATAGAGGAATGCCTAAAATTGAAGAATTCACAAAAGACTTAATCATAGATGATCTGATAGAAATATTTTCAAATACAAAGATGCATGCAAATACTACAGATCCATTTTTTGTAGCCGGGCAGTACTACCCCAGTCTAAAGCTACTTCGTTTTACCATGGTGGATTTAGGTGAAGGGTTCTTGCCGAAAATCTCTAAAGCAACCAATGGGTCTGTAAAAAACGACAAAGAGGCTATACTATGGGCTATTCAAGGAAACAGTTCAAAACACCAACTGAATGAAACACCTGGAGGACTTGGATTAAGTAGAATTTATAAATTCGTATCCAGTAACGGGGGCTACTTGGACATCATAACAGGCCGTCATTATTGGAGTTCTGAGTATAATACCACTATCTTTGAAGGGGGCCGTGATTTAGGGGATTTAGCGTTCTGTGGAACGACGATACACCTTACTTTTCACCAAAAATAGTTGGGTTATTGACAAATGTTTGTTAAATTTAACTACTTTTGCCCGAAATTTGAACTGAAAACTAAGTAATTTCGGAACAGTAAGCTAACCAAAACGTATAACGAACCATGAATTTCATTGTAAGAGATATTATTAATAGCAACCTTGCAATTTATCATGAAGAAGGTCTTATCCTTTATCATTTACTCTTAAAAGACCTTGAAGAAGGTAAGGATAAAGCCGAAATTTCTTTTGAAGGAATTGAAAGGTGTTCTACTCAATTTTTGAATGCTTGTGTTGGGAAATTATATTTACTGAATGAGCCAAAAAAAATTGACGGTTTTTTATCCTTCCATTATTTATCTCCAATTCTAAAGCTAAAACTAGATGAAGTAAGAGAAAATGCAATTCATAATGAGCAATATGATTCATTATTGACAAAAGCAGTATCTTAATTCTTAAGTAAATGGCTTATAATATTGTATACCTGGATAACCATACAATAAAAAAGGCAAAATATTTTTTTGATGCAAATTTTTGGTTTTTGATATTAAAGCCGCCTTTCAAACCAAGCAAGAAGGAGCAAAAGTATTTGTCATTTTTCCAAAACTTTAAAAGTAACCCAAACAATCCTAAAATAGTATTAACCTCTATGCTTTTAAGTGAGGTAATTAATTTATACCTAAGAAGGGTATCAATGGAAAAGTATTGTAGGGACGTTTCAAAAGTAAAATTAACGCCAGGCTATTATAAGGAGGTATATAGAAATACTGAACATTTTAGAATTCAGTATAGCATGTTGGTAGATGATATAAAGGGATATCATAATATTTATGAATT
>CAYOHR010000031.1:6524-15644 GCA_964403835.1 uncultured Flavobacteriales bacterium | reverse complement strand
CACATATTATCAGATCCAATTCCAGGATTAGATTTTAATGATTTTTATTATTACACCCTTTGTAAAAAAAACGAATATATCATGGTAACAGATGATGGCGATTTTTGGGTAGAAAATATTGAGGTCTTAACTTACAATGAAAAATTGTATCAACGTCAAAAAGACCTGGTAATGAATATCAAATAAAGAATTTTAGCAATTAGCCCATTAAGGCTTTGATATTGATATGGTTGACTAACCTATCTACATCCCCGGATTTCATCTTATTAAAATTAGGGTTAGTTATAATCTCGGATTCATGAGCAAAAACTACAATATGACACCTCACTTGTTGGGTTCCATTTAGAGGGTTTGCAACCATGTCATTAGTCAATTCAAAAGTAAACTGGTCTTTAATTGAAGAATGAGTGATCATAGCACATAAATAAGAGTTTTCAGCATGATAAACATCTTCATTTGAAATAATTACAAAAGGATGATTTTTAAACTCAAAACGATTTGTACCGGGAACAGGAATACGAATATTTAACTCAATAAACTCTCCCCTATTTTTCATTTTTTGAATGTATTACCGGCAGCATTTTTGGAAAGTTCAGAAAAAGCGATTTTTAGTGCTTCAGATTCAACTTCTACATCAACAGTTTTGTAAATGTATTTTTCGCAAAGAGCTTCAATTTTATAGACCAGGTTTAAAGTATACTGAAGTTTCTCTTTAAGTTCATCATCTTTAAAATATTGAATTTTTGAGAATTGTTCATCAGCAGTTCTAAGATACTTTATCAATTTTTGAATATTTGGGAGAGCCTGAATTAATTTATCAGTATTTGAATATGGAAGATGAATAGCTAAGCCAGTCATTTGATTTACGAAAATATCCAACTCGGATTTAATTTTTTTAGTGATCAGGTTCAAAAAGTTAACTCCTAATATTTTCCGGCTTTCATAAATAATGACGAACCTACGAGAGGTAATCTTAGGATAAATTTCTTTTGGTATGTCAACTAAAAAGTCCATATAGATAAATACGAAAATACAGAAAATATGTTTTAAGTGGCAATATTCAAAGCAGCGTTAACATCGGCATTATCCTGATGGCCACACTCCAGGCATTTAAATTTCGATTGTGATTTACGGTTTTTCTTGTCCTTATGTCCACAATTAGAGCAGGTAATGGAGGTATTTTTGGGGTTTACTTTAATGAGCTTTTTACCCCTCCAGTCAGCCTTATACTCCAGCTGACGGGTAAACTCTCCCAGAGCAACATCGAGCAGGACCCGATTTAGTCCGGATTTTTGCTTCACCATTTTTCCCGGAGCTTCAGCTGTACCTTTAGCGGATTTGGTCATGTTTTTAATGCGGAGATCCTCGACAGAAATCACATCAAAATTTTTGGTAATAAAATGCGATTGGTTATGGATAAAATTCTCCCGGACACGGGCAATTTTCAAATACAACTTTTGGAGTTGAATTTTTTCCTTTTTCCAGTTGGATGAACCTTTCTTTTTTCGTGCCAGGCTCCTTTGTTTAATCCTAAGTCTACGTTCATAGGTTTTGAGCACCTCAGGATTCGGCATTTGTAGCCCATTAGAAAGGGTAAAAAAGTATTTTACACCCATATCAAGGCCTACAGCATTTGAGGGGTCTATAGGGGCTGTAATGGGCTTGGGTTCTTTAACAACTATGGAGATGTAAAAACCATCCACCAGGTGGGTAACGGTGGCCAACAGAATGTTCTCGGATTGAGGTAATCTATTGCGATAAAATTTAACTGCTCCGAATTTAGGGATTGTCATTTCATTTTCACCGGTTATTTTCACACCTTGACGAAAGGTAATAGAATTATACTGTCCCTTTTTAGCAAATTTTGGAAATCCGGCGCCCCTAAAAAAGTTTTGATAAGATCGGTCCATTCTATGAACCGCATCCTCTAGGGATTGAGAGAAAACATCTTTAATCCAGGGATAATCCTTTTTAAGTTCCGGTAACTGTTTTACTAAGTCAAACTTGGATAAACTTTGGTTCTTGGTTTTCCAGGCATTGATTTTAATTTCTAACGACAAATTATAAATCATACGGCAAACACCTATCCAGGACAACATTCGTTGTTCCTGGGCCGAATTTAACCGGAGTTTATATTTGTATGTTTTTGTTGTCATTAGTTTTTTATGTAATCAAATCAGGGCTTCTTGCAGCACGTATAGGCTAATGCCTTGCGTTAGGCTACATTCGGGTTACATCTCTTTGTAACACCCTTTCAAATCAGGGCTTTTTGCAGCATGGAAACGGTAGAACCGCTCGTTTATTAATTTGTAACACCCTTTCAAATCAGGGCTTTTTGCAGCAGATATTGGCTAATGCCATGTCTTACGCTACATTCGGGTTACACCGCCGAAAAAAAAGGGTTATGATGAGTTGAAATAATTTGGCATAAAGGAAAGAATTATAGGGTTGTATTATTGTTTAATTTATATACAAATCATATTTTTTATTAATGTTCACATTTATGTTCAGGGTTATTACAATTTCCTTTATGGATAGTAGTATATCTATTAAATTGTATATATTCACAACTATCAACAATTTTAACAGTATGCTCAGGTAGATTATTAAGGGTTTCTTCGGCATTTATCCACATTTTTCTAGTGAAGATGATTCCGAATATCAAACAAAGTACCCCTAAAGCACCAAATAATATTTGTTTAGTCATAAAAATAAATTTAGGTTTTAATAATTAAAATATAGTATGGTTTTAAAATTCATCTTCAATTGTAAAGGTTGGTAGTTCAGGGAGATTATTATTAATAAACTCCAGGAAAAAATCATATAAGGAAGGATTCACCACATTCAATTTAGGGCCCAGAAGCTCGATACATAAATACCCCTCTTCTACCCCATTTAAAATACGTTCATCATGAATGACCCTGGGAAATACTTCAGCGTCTAATTTACTAAAGGTTTTGAGTTGTTCCAGGAGTAATAAAGGAGCAAATCCGGTGGATGGAATAAGGAGAAAAGTATTCTCCATATAATTGATTTTTTTTGCTTTCATACGTCAAAATTTAAGATAATTGGTTAAAAAGAACGAAACTAATTTACTCAGAAAAATCGTAATTAAAAAGAAAATAAAAAGCGTAACGAGAAAAAGTAAGTGATAAGATGAACGCTCCCGAAATTAATAAAACCATTGATACATCATTCAAAACAAAACGATTAAGCTTTAGTAAAGTACCTGTAAAAAACTCTAATAAGCCTATAATGGCCATAATGGTGACAAACTTTTTATTATCTGCGAATTTTAGTATCATAATTCAAATATTAGTTATACAAAGGGGCTATCACTTCACATCTAATTCCACCCTCCATAAAACGTACACCAGTTTTTAAATCTTCTTTATTCCAATAATTTACCCCTATAGTAAATTTACTTGGATTAATCCAGAGTTTAACTATGTAAGCCTCATGGGTCTTATTTGAAGAGAACTGAGGAGCCTTAGCATATTCTTTGCGAATGAGTTGTAAATCTTCCATGATCTTATAATTTATAAATTTTTAGTTACAAAAAAGCCCCTTTCGGGGCTAGATCAACATATACACACTAATATTAAAATTGTCTAGTAAAAGTATAACTTAATTTACGGATCAGTTTTCCATCGTATTTAATATCAAAATTTATCTTTCTTATGTCACCAATCTCAAAATCTGTTCCTGGGCTTAAAACGGCGATAATAGTATCACCATTATTAGTCATATTTTGCCTATCAACAGGAGCCCAAGCAGTAGTATAGAAATTCATTCCGCTATTATATAGACTTGCCTCTGTTCCATAAGGAGCTGGATAATCTGCATAATTAAAGCTAAAAGGTATATTCATCGGATTACTAATAACTAACATAGTAGTATCATCGGCTGTCCCAAAACTATTAAAACTAAAATTACTATCAACATAATCATAGGTTAAATATGGACTAGCTGGTATTACAATAGGTCTATTGTCATATTGTATCCATTTTGGCTGAACTGAATCCAATTCAGCGGCAGAATATTTATCGCATGACGTTAAAACTAACATCAGGGCAGCGACAAAAAACAGAGCATAATTTTTCATGTGTGTATAAATTTAATTGGTTATAAAACTATTGTGTAAATATACTATATTATACGTAAAAGAGCAAAAAAAGGTAAATAAAACAGTAGTAAATACGCCCCACCCATGACTTCTTTCCCTTATGTAAAAGTTCACTGCAAAGCAGTCGAAAATAGGATGGAAAAAAGCCGATATGAAGTGTTCAAAAAATGAATATTAATTTAGGCAGAAGGCGAAATTAAAATAAATGACCAGGCGAAAAAATCCTATAATAAAAATGAAAGCCGGTACAATTTATTTTAATTAGAGGCATTCAATTTTTTGAACTCTTCAAAAGTGGCCAAGGCAATCAGGTATAGAACATAAATGAAATGAAATGTTCTATACTTTATTGTGTGGGCTGGGGATATCGGTAAACCAAGAGGGCAAAGGTAGTGCAACGCAAAAGGGATTGACAGCAAGTAGCCCGGATCCCGATATTCATAGGGAGAGGACTACTGCAGAAAGCCCGGACCTGATAAGTCCGATAAATAAATACATCAGGTTTTGCCCAGGAAAAAAAAAAGCATCACAATAAAATGATGCTCTTCCAAATTTTTAATTGTAATTAAAAATTAATATTAGTGGTTGCGTTTCCAAACTTCATATTTGTCTTTGTTGTTTTCATAATTAGCTGAAGCACTCAAGTTAGTATTTATCCCCAATTCCAAAGCTAATCCTGGAAAATAATGAGTCACGGATTCATCAATAATTGGACTAATTTCTAATTGACCATCATTTGGCCTACCTATGGAAGGAAAGCAAACGAGTTGAAATTTTATACTCCAACCGTAATTTCGTCCATGAGGGTGATCTTTATCTTTTTTTCCAATAGGGCTATCATTTCCGTTTTCGTCAATAGCATGGAAGCGGTACATGAAGAATTTAATAAGGTGGACCCCTTCTGCACCAAGATTTAGCTGGCAGTAATAGGGTGAAGGTAAGTTAAGGCTTTCGGTGGGAATTGTGTAAAATCCGGGAGTCTCTGTAATTACAGGAAGACTATTGGCAGGAACCGGTGAGATAACTCTACTTACTTCAAGTTTAGCAGCGTCATTTTTTTCAAAAATTTTGATTGCGTATATCATAGAAAAATATGTTGGTTAATAAGAGTAAAAATAGCAAAAAAAAGGGGGAAGCGGTAAAACTTCCCCCAGGATTAACTTAACCAAAGAACGAAAATTAGTTAATAGTAAATGATTGGATAAAAGGCAAAGATAATGCAGAATCATTATCAAGGGTCCAATGTTTTATATTATAGTTTCCAGCCTGAGGAAACACGTAATTGAATGTTTTATGAGGAACGGCCAAAGAATCAGAAATTCCTTCTCCATCAATCACATAAATATACCTCAACAGACCTCCACCATGAACCTGATCAGGATCAGCCCCATTAGAATCAAAAGTATATTCATGAGGATATCCTCCAGAGAATTGAGTTAGGGTAAAATTAGCTGAAGGTGCCCAATTATCAAACACATTTAAGGTAAGTCCTAGTGAATCTACTTTGCCGTATTTATCAAAACATTTGATCGCAAAATAATACTCACCTAATGAGTCAGTATCAAAAGTTAACAAATGATCACCGGTAGGGAAATTCAATAAACCGGCATTGACATTCATACCCGCAGAAGTAACAGTGAACTCATTATCTCCACCTACCACATGAAAATCAACATTACCCATGTCAGAGATATTAACTTCAATGGAGTAAGGCAAATTAATTTGTTTCACGTAAGAGAAAAGAGCAACATCATTAGTAGCTGTATAGTTCAAGTTAGGATTTTGTTTCTCGTTGTAAAAAACATCTTCCCTGGTATCGCATGACCCTAAACCAAATAATGGCAAAAGGGAAAAAATATATAATAGCTTTTTCATAGAAATTATTTATAAGAATAAGGTTTAACAATTTTGTAGCTTTTTTCCAATCCACCAGAAAATACTTTCAAAGTATAGATACCAGGAGCAAAAGAAAACAGTTCAATAGAATTTGAATTGATACCGTTAAATACTTTTTGACCTAAAGAATTAAAAAGTTCAACAGAAAATTCTGCTCCTGATTCAGATTGAATATAGAGATAATCGGAAGCAGGATTAGGATAAATAACAAAACCGTTTTCTAATTCTTCAATACCAATGTAGGAAAGATTTACATAAGTAATATTATTGAGAGGAATATTAGAAGAACAACCGTATTCATCGGTAATGGTAAGGTTTACAGATTGATTGCCTAAGTCATAAAAATAATGTAAAGGATCAGAATGATAGGATAATCCATCATCGCTAAAAGTCCAAACATAATCAAGGTTAGGATTATTTACCGTAGTAGTAAACACAGTCGAATAACCTTGTTCTACCGTATCAGGCAAAGAATAAGTAACTGAAGCATTAGGTTTACCAATTAAAACTAAAGTATCCCAAGATTCACACACACAACCATAGTCATAAGCAGGTACACCCAAAGGATGGTAAATTTGTTCAGTAGCATTATCAGCCAGGTCAAAAACACCATTAACATTAGGAGCTACGTTATCCGGTTCATTTTTTTGACGGAAAGGATAATAAGAAGTAATTTTTACGGGTAAAGCATGTAAGCCCTCCCCTATTCCTGAAATAATTAAAGAATCATGGATATTATACCCGACAGTATCAGCACCATCAAAAACTAACATTGAGTGTGTATTACCAAAAATTCTACTAGCCACAAAAGGAGAATTTAAAGAATCAGCAAAATCATTTTCGCTCCAGGTGATGGTGTCTTTATAAAGATAGAAAGCATTTGAATAAGGAACTAAATCAAGGTAATTTGAATCAATACAAGCCGAATCTTCAACAGCAGCAGGAAGCTTATATTTCGAATGGAAATTAAGATCTAAGATCATCGGTTGAGATTGAGCAGAAAGAAAATTAGTAGCAATTACTCTAATTTGATAATTCAAATCATGTCCAGAATCAGGCTCCATAATGTTATAAATAGTTCCGGTAGTCAAAGGCTGCCAATAACCATTACGGTTGGTCTCCCAAGTGTAAGTTAAGCTACCCGAAGGATTATATAGGGGTAAAGCATATGTTTTGCCCATGCACAAATGCGAAGAATTACGTTTCAAAGTACCAATAGAATCTTTTTGGTAGAAATCATAAGACACATAATTATTATAAGGAGCAGGACAAAGGAAACAACCAGGAGGAGGAGTCCAAGGGGGAACACCATGAGAAGCAGGCGTACCAATCACCCCTTCAGTTTCAGCCTGTGGTTCTTGCAATGAACCCAATAATAAATTATCAAAAGGAGCAAAAACACGAATTAAAGGATTCGGACCAGAGTAACTAGTAGGATAGTATCGATAAGATATAAGTTCAGGAATAGGAGGGGTACCAGGATCAATGATAAACGTAATAGGAAAAGCCAACGTATTGCTGAAGCATCCAAATACAGTGTGCATCGGCGTAGAATATTTTTGAACCAGAATATTATTGGTCGAGGAAGGAGAAGGAGTATAAGCTCCAGGATCAAACCAAAGGTTATCAGGTGCAGCCGTATATTCACCATTATTATTCACCCAATTAGCATCAACCCCCGGAGAAGTATAACTGATATATGGGGTTAAATCAAAGGGAGGATCTGAATTCAGAATGGTATCAAAAGGAAAAGGATTTAAAGCGTTTTCTTCGATGTTAGGACGGGAATTACATTGGAAGTAGTATACAGGTTTTGATTTTTCGATATATTGGCTTCCTCCGTTGTCAAAATCTACCTTAACAGTCCATTTACACCAAATTACATATACCGGACTACTTGTTGAACTTACAGCAAATGGTGTAAGGTCTACAGCATTAGGAGTTGTAATAGGCACTTCAGCACCAAGACCGTCCAAGTAATAGAAACTAAAGTTAGTAACAGTACCATATTTCCCGCCCTGGAAAGCATTGCTAGGTAAGGTTTGAATCGGTTGATAATGCATCCCGGAAGGATCCACATTATAGCCAACACTCGTTTGCCAATAACAAGCATCCAGCAAATTAATGCTGTTATTTAAAGGTGTCAATGGCACGCAAATTTGTCTAGCGTTGGCAGGAGAATCATATTGGCTGGCAGGTTTCCAACGATTCACAAATACATCCAAATAATCGTATGTATAACCAACAAAAGCAACATACTTACGGCGTTTCATTTCAATAACATGAACATAAGGATCATTGACAGCCCAGCCTATTTGTTGTCCATCAGACTGTTCATTTTCCACATTCCAGGACCCGTCATATCTTACAGCCAAACAGTCCGTAAAATCGTGAGGACAATTGGCAAAAGAAGGTTGCCAGGCACGGGCATAACATTGCCAAACAGTTAAATTAGCCTGAGTTTCGTCAATGGTAATCCAGTCGTTATAACTAGGTTCGCAAGCCTGAGAAAAAGCGGCCTTAGATAAGACCAGAGCGAAAAAAAAGATAAATAGTTTTTTCATAAACGTTAAAATTTAAGATTTAAAATAAAAGGAGTTTAAAATTGATATTAAAATTATAGTGCCAATGACCAGGAGCCTCTTGTTGGAAAGTATAAGCCTGCCGACCCTGTAACCCGATGGCGAAGTTTTTAAAACATTGAACTTCCATTTCACCACCCAACCAAATGCCGTTGATAAAATGTACTTTTTCTTGGGGATATCTATCTGACAACAAATGTTGCACTCCAAAATAAGCCCCAAAAAAACCATTAAAATACACACGACCACCCAATGCAAAAGTAGGAGAAGCTTTAAAATGAGGAGCAATTACATAATCATTAAAATAGGTAGATCCTACTTTACCATGTTCGAAATTAAAAGCACCTCCAACAGAAAAGTTTCGATGCAACCAATGGTTATATTCGATAAAACCATTGGCCAAAGAATGTTCATTGATACCATAGCTAAGGGTAATAGACTTAGCATTTTTGGTATGATAGAAGCCCTGAGCAGACGCTAATCCAAGCGAAAAGAACAGGATAAAAAATACACGTT
>CAYOHR010000031.1:1350-6514 GCA_964403835.1 uncultured Flavobacteriales bacterium | reverse complement strand
CATCATTTAAAATATATATAGGTTTATTAGTTACTATTTAAATCAGCCAATAATTTAGCTTTTAAAATTACTCTTCCGGAGATATCAATTTTCATTCTCCTATCTCCGTTTTTCTCCCACACTTCAGTAGTCAACACTTTGTCCTTGTCTATGGTGAATTTTTTGAAAGCAACCACCATAACTAGTTTATCTTTAGGCCCAATATGTTGAAAAGGATTAAGAATGTATACAGGTTGATTATCATAATCCTGAACAGCTTTCTTTTTGATGATGTCCTTGATATGTCTAACGGTATAAGTAGAATAATCAGCATCATAAGCCACATTAGAAGAATTATCCATGCGGATTTTAAAAAAAATAAAATCATCATCGGTATAAATAGCAGAGCACCATACCAGGTTGCCAAAGTTAATCTCACCTTCATTTAAATAGTCACCAGCGGTCAATACTTTTTCGCAAAGAGGTTTAACCTTATCTTCAATTGCTTTTTTATCCTCAGCCTCTTTCTTTTTGGCATCCGCAATTGAATTATCACTAATAGCACCATTAGAAGAATTATTAGCATTATCACCGGTAGAGGAATTTGAAGAAGAATAATTATAAATAAACTTCTTTGGATTTTCATTATACCTGATGATAAATAAATAAATATTCTCATCCACCTGAACAAAAAGATTAGTTTCAGTAAAAGCCTCTGTTTTAGCCTGTATAATGAGTTTATTTTCACTTTGGCGAACAATAACATCTTCACTACCAAAATCAAATCTAGGGGCTTTAGGAAGGAGAATATAGGATGATTTAGTAAAAGATACATCAATCGTATCAGTAATTTGAGCAGTTAAAGACAAAGGCAGTAACAGCATTAGGGAAAAAAATAAATGTTTCATATGTAATTTAGATTTAAGCAATGATTATATTTTTTTAGGTTTTAAATAAATTTTATATCCGTCTCCAACAATGATATTGGGATTGTCTTTTGACTTTTTTCCGGCTCCTAAAGTGATCTCCCCTACAGTTCCCATTTTTACTGTAGTTTTAACGGATTCAGAAGTTTTATCCACTGCATCATTAGCGATTTGTTGAATAATGGCATCAGGAACTTTAATGCCCTTAGTTCCGTCAATATCGTAAATCTCCAAGTCTAAGGGAATCACCTCTTTATTCACTGTAACACCAGATATGCTCATTTGCATGCGTTGGCCTGAATAACTTGCTTTAGCATACATATAAGTATTTTTAGGAATGGTATAACCATTGGCTTTAAACTCATCGGTAGTTCGAATTCTTACATCAGACCCTGAACGAATTTCATTCCCCCAATTATGAACTACAGCCCCCATTTGTTTAGACGAATAAACAATAGCATCAGAATTGGTAGTAGATTGAGACCGGGTTCTGAGAGTTTTGGTTTGTGTAGTATTATCCTCAGTACTTTTGGTATCATTAGAGGATTTATCATTTTTCACCAGGTAATTATCCTGATTAGAGGAATTACCGAAATCAGAATAAATATCCTTTTTGTCATTAGAATTTTTATTCTTTTTGACTTCATTCTGAAAAGCCAACATATCGGCCTCTTTATCGGAATTGTTTTTAGCGTCTGTTTTGATACTAGAATTATACACATCCAACTTAGATTTTTGATTGGTATCTAAAGTAGCTTCAGGTTCAGGAATTTTATTTTCTGCAACAGTAGGTTGAGATTCTCCTAATGTAAAAAGATAACCAAGCCCACCGAGTAAGCAAATAAAGAATAGTAAAAAAAGAATAAGATACCTTCTTTTTTTTGGATTGTCCCATGCTTCTTTAAGCCGGGATTGTAAATTGTTTTGTGTTTCCATTTTTAAAAGATTTAGTCGTTAATTTTATATTCATTGTTATTAAAAACAGTCCAATTTTCCACTTTAAAACCATGAGGATTATTGATACTGCGGGGAAAGTTTAGCAGGTTAAAACTACAGTTTAAAAACCGTTGAATAGTACCTGCAGGGTATACATAAGACTGTTTACCATAAATTAATCCTCTCATCTCAGGAATAGAAACCTGAATAGAATCAATATCTACCCTGGTATACATATTTTGTTCCTGAAATTTAAGTAATAATTTATTGGAATTATATTCATTGATAATAGATTTGAAACAATTGCCTGCTAAGAAAGAGGCCATTTCCATTTGTTGGAGATAATTGTCTTCATTTTGCTCGTAAATCAAAGAATAGTATTTTATTACATGAGCTTTAGCCTCGATAGATCTGGATTCTACAGAATTATAATCCATATCAGTAGCCATATGTAAATCACCCTTTTGATCAATTACTAAAACACGGGTTTTAGCATTTTTAAATAGAAACAAAAAAACGATAGACAAAATTACACAAAAAGCCAATGAACTAATAACAGAAATTTTGGTAATTACAGTCAGTTTAGATATGACCTGTTTATGGGTAAGTATTTCTTTAATTTCTTGATTTTCCATAACAATTATTAGATTATTCAGGTTTCATTTTATTACCCAGGTTTCCAGCATCTTTTCCTAAACCACCTAAACTACCCGGAATAGTAGCTCCACCGGATGCAACAGCAGCACCTGAACCTATAACAGCAGTAGTAGCCATGGTAGCTACACCAGTACCTAATCCTATAGCCTTAGAGACCATAGAACCCCCATCCCCTGAACCGATAATGGCACTGGAGAGGAAAAAAGGAGAAACATATAAGGCAATAACGGCAATATCAAAAGCAATGACTACAAATAGTTTTTGGTAATTGAGTTCAGAGGCTTGTTGGTGAATCCAATTAGAAGCAGAATTAAAATTAGATAATCCCGACATACTAAGAGGATTAACACTTTCTAAAGTGTCCATAAAAAGGCTATCTAAAATAGTGATCATTATAGCGGCAAATAAAAGATTTCCAAGCCTGCCAAACCATTTAGCGAATTGATTATTAAACCCAGGGATTAAAGAAAAAGCAATAGCAAAGGGACCAAGGACTACCAATAATTTAATTGAATAAAAAGCAAAAAATTTGACGACATCGGCTATGAGCATACATAAAATGGTAGCCAAAGAGTGAAAGATTACCGTACATAAATAAATATTGGCAGAAGTCAATAAACGGTAAATTTCCCTTATAGAGCCCAAAATACCCTTTTGGGTAGTATGTTCATCAGTAGGAGCAGAAATATCATCCTGATGGCCCTGACTTTCGTAATAATCAATATAATCTTGTTCCTCAGGAGTTCGTTGGGAGGAATCTTTATTTTTTGCCTCCTGGTATGCCATTTCAGGATCGGTTTGAATGTTGTTTAAAAGCTCTGAACTCACTTTATCCCTGTATTCCTCATAACGTTTATCAGAAGAAGCGTAGGCCTGATTGATAGAATTAAAATAATTAACCACAGGTTTAATCATTGAAGGATAGGCCTGAATGATAAGAATAAAGAGCATTATTTTACCAAAGGTATAGGGATCAAAAAGTTTTCCTTCTTTACCAGGTTCAAAGCTCATCAAGCTATTTTTAAAATAGTCCCAACACATTAGCATAGCACCGGTTCCAAAAGCAACGGCAGAGGCAATATTTGCAGAAACATTGATATAATTGGCAGTTCTGCCATCAATAAAATTTCCACTCATGTATGAATTTACAGCATCGGCTAAAGCACTCATATTATTTCGAATTAAAATTTAAAGTAAAAGGAGTTAGTTTTGAATCTTTCAAACAATCTTTGACATGTTTCGTAATAAAATTGCTTTTTATATTGCTAAAAATGGAAGTTTTAATTCCGGAAATAGTGCTGATAATTTCTTCAATCATCATAGAAACTTCCATAACGATATCAATTCTTTCAGCAGGTGTCATATCCTGTTCAGCAGCAGAATTAGCAAGTTCAGAACATTGCATAAATTTATTTTCCAGACCTGAAAAAACCTGAGGTAAATTAATTCCCTGAGAACCGGCTAAGTTTTCAAACTGAGCAATGTTAGCTACCTGGTCTTTGATCTTAGAAATGTTTTCAATGATTTTAATAAAAACCTGCATCCCGGTAATAACAGATTGAGTTTGTTTATAAATATTAGCCATATCCTGTTGAATAGAGCTCATATGATTAAGAGTCATTGATTGATTAATAGTTTCGGTCAATGTTTGGGTTTGGGTTTGATTTTGAAGACCCACCTGGGTTTCCAATGAGGGAGCAGTAACCACCATTTGAGAAAATGAGTGTACCGATATCAGCAAATTAAAAAATAGGAATATTCCTATCCTCGAGTGTTTGATAAATAGCTTGTGCATAATTGTTTGATTTTGTATAATTTTTTTCAATTTGTTCAATATCTCTTGGGGTAGTCGAATAAGCCAACATGGTTAATTCAGAAGGGTGATATCTGAAAACCCTGGGATAATTCCCAATCACCAATAAAAATTCTCTATAACCTTCAGCATCATTTATTTCAAGGCTTTCAAGGAGATTAATAGAATGTTTTGTGAGCCCCAGACTAGCGATGAGTTTTGGGTGTTCGGTTTCTTTACCTCGATGGGATAAAAGAATTTTAAGATCACAATTAGCCAATATGGAGGATTTAACTAAAGGGTCAATATCATCCAAAAAACTGATTGATTGAGCAGCAATAATAATTTGCCCATTACGTTTTCTGATTTTTCTATACCAACCACCGATGAAAGTTCCTGCCCTTCCTTTTAAATAATCTACTGCCTCATCAATATAAATATTTTTTACAACTTTAAAATTATTAGAAATCGCCTTTTCGATTTTATTGAGGGACAAAATAATCACCAATTCAATAAGTCGCTTATCTCCCTCAATCCCTTGTAAATCAAAAATGCTTAATTTTTCGTTAGTAAGATTATCAGAATCGAGGTTATCAATTTTATTTAATAAAAACTGATATGTGCCACGATGAATAGTTGTATAGTCTTCAAGAATTATTTTAAACTCATTATAATCAATATATTTCTCGAATTTTTTTCCATTATCAGTAAGAGCATAAATGCTGATATAATTATAAAATTCATCCATGGTAGGATAAATTTTATTTTCATTAATATAATCGTAAAAAGAAGCAATTAAAGAATTTAAAAAACTATTTTCAACAGTAGAAAGGTCTTTGTCATGTTTCCAGATAAAATTGATAACAGTAATTAA
>CAYOHR010000031.1:0-1340 GCA_964403835.1 uncultured Flavobacteriales bacterium | reverse complement strand
CAATCTGATAATTACTATCCTCAGTATCATCAATGTCGTAATATTTATAATTACCATGAATGTCCTTAGGACAATTAAATATATTAAAGGATAATTGTTTACGATCGTTGGAGTCAATATAATATCCATTATTAATTGCAGAAAGTCTTTTATAAGACCCCCCTTTATCAATAATAATGACCTGGTTTCCAAAAGAAAGGTCCTGAGCAACTTTAGAGTTTACAAATACAGATTTACCCGAACCAGTAGGACCAATGATGATACCATTTTTAGCCATCTGGTACTTAGAATTATCCATGTTTATTTTGACTAAAGCCCCACTCCTATCCCCATATATATAACCATTGGTATCTGAGGTATAATGATTTTCTTTAGGAAAATAACATAAGGCAGATTCCAGGTAAGAAATGATATTATTTTCATGGTAACGGGCTAATCCAGGAATAGATTTAATTAAGTTACCAAACTGCATATATCGGTCAGCTATTGCTACAGAAGAATTTACATTGGTATAGGTTTGAGAAACCAAGCTCTCTTTTTTACTTAGTTTTTCTATATCTATATCAGATACAATAATATTAGAACCAAAAAAACAAGGGGTTTTAATATTGACTGTTATAAAATCCAAGAATAATTGAACCTGGCTAATTTTATGTGATGCAGATGGAAGTTTAAAAGCATCCAACATGTAGTAATAAGAGAAATTTTTCTTTAAAGCTTTATCCATGTCTTCAATTGATTCAATGGTAAAGTAGAAGTTATAAATATGCTCAAATTGCATGCCCAGGGTTAAAGGGAAGGAAAAGGAGTTTTTATTGGACTTAGAAGATAAGCTATTGGTAAATTCAACAGTATCATCAAAGTTAATTTTGTTATGTTGTTTGAGAATAAGGTTTTCAAGCCCTTCAGATTGTTGCATAACTGTACTAACAAACCTGTTACCAATAGATAAATAAAGTTTTGAATTAATATTTTGTCGGGTGTTATATTCTTCAAAAAAAAGAGGGTCGTTGATATTAGGGTTAGCTGTTGCTGCAGCAATTACATTTCTTTCCAACTCATCATTATTAAGTAAATGAGCAGAAAAATTAGGGATATTGTTTTGTAATGAATTCAGCCTATTCGAAGTATCATTCATTAAATCCCGTACATAAACTATATTAGCTTCAACATCACTAAAAGGTTGGTGTTTTAAGTAGTCAGTAACCCCAAAGAATTTAGTTTTTTTAGAGGAAGGCAGTGTTATATAAATAAAGGTCCTGCATTTTTGAATTGTATCATGTTCAAACTTTTTAAGATCGTGCCGGAAAGTGACCGTATCACCACTATTATAATTGATG
>CAYOHR010000030.1:0-29446 GCA_964403835.1 uncultured Flavobacteriales bacterium | reverse complement strand
TGCCTAATGAAATTAGTGATTTAACGGTTACCTTTAAAGCCGATGATTTAAATGCACTGAAAGAATTATTTGAAAAATATCCCAATCAAATAGCTTGTGTTATTTCTGAACCTGAAAAATTTAATGAATTATCGCCCAATTATTTGAAAGAAGCCATTGATTTGGCTCATCAACACGGGGTTGTATGGATTATGGATGAGATGATTACCGGGTTTAAAACGGATTTTCCGGGTTCCATGAAAAAATACAATGCCGTCCCGGATATGACCACCTGGGGAAAAGGAATTGCAAATGGATTTTCTTTCTGCGCCCTAACCGGTAAAAAAGAAATTATGGAATTAGGAGGAATTAGGGCTGCCGGAAAAGAAAAATTGTTTTTAGTATCTACCACACACGGAGGAGAAACATGTAGTATTGCGGCTGGTTTAGCCACTATTGAAGAGTTTGAGAAACACAATGTTGTAAAACATAATCAAACCATGGGCCAATTGTTTATTGATAAATCAAAAGCCCTTTTTAAGACCCACGGATTAGAAAATAACATCAAAAATACCCAGTTTAACTGGATGGCTGCCATTGCTTACTTAGATAATAGCGGAAATAATTCCTGGGAGCTAAGAACCTTATTTCATCAGGAAATGATTAAAAGAGGGGTTTTATTTCAGGGTGTATTTATTCCACATTTTAGTCATAAGGAAGAAGAGGTAAATAAGATAATAGAAGCCATGGATGAAAGTTGTGTTGTTATTAAAAAAGCCTTGCAAGAGGGAATAGATAAATATTTGGTAGGGCCACCCATAAAACCAGTTTTCAGAAAATTTATTTAATAAGATAAAAATATTTAACTTTGGGCCTCAAGTAAACCCTTTTGGTTTATTAGTTAACAAAGAACACGCATTAATTCTCAATCAAACCATGTTAGATTTAAACGATAAAAGCATTTTAGTAACCGGGGGCACAGGTTCGTTCGGAAAGGAGTTTACTAAAACAGTATTAGAACGATGGCCAAATATTAAACGTTTGGTTATTTTTTCGAGAGATGAGCAAAAACAATTTCAAATGAATCAGGAATTCCCTGATGCAAAGTATAAAGCCATGCGTTATTTTATTGGCGATGTTCGTGATTATTCTCGTTTAACCCGAGCATTTAAAGGGATTGATTATGTGGTGCATGCCGCAGCAATGAAACATGTGCATATTGCCGAGTACAATCCA
The DNA here is from genome assembly GCA_964403835.1 of uncultured Flavobacteriales bacterium. Taxonomy (GTDB): domain Bacteria; phylum Bacteroidota; class Bacteroidia; order Flavobacteriales_G; family JALEGO01; genus CAYOHR01. Next base: position 28,231 of record CAYOHR010000030.1, on the reverse strand, counting down.
ATGGAATGTGTGAAAACCAATGTGTTAGGTGCCGAAAACGTAATTAATGCCGCTTTAGAATGTGGTGTAAAAAGTGTAGTTGCCCTATCTACAGATAAAGCAGCAGCGCCTATTAATTTATACGGAGCCACTAAATTGTGTTCAGACAAATTATTTGTTGCCGCTAACAATATTAAAGGCTTTAATCCTATTAAATTTTCAGCCGTACGATACGGAAACGTAATGGGATCAAATGGTTCAGTTATTCCTTTTTTCTTAAGCAAAAGAAAAGAAGGGGTTTTACCTATTACTCACCCGGAAATGACTCGTTTTAATATTTCTTTGCAAGAAGGGGTCGATTTAGTTCTATATGCCATGGAAAATGCCTGGGGAGGAGAAATATTTGTTCCTAAAATTCCATCGTATAACATATTAGATGTTGCTGAAGCAGTTGGTCCAAATTGCGAAAAGAAAATAATAGGCATTCGTCCCGGCGAAAAAATACATGAAGAAATGATTACCATTTCAGATTCATTTTCTACCTATGATATTGGTAAATATTATACTATCTTACCTCAGGTAACTGTTTGGGATATAAATGAATACATCAAAAAATTCAATGCAAAACCGGTCGAAAAAGGTTTTAATTATAATTCAGGTTCTAACGATCAATGGCTGAAAGTAGATGCTTTGAGAGCTTTGATTAAAGAACATGTTGATCAAGAGTTTGAATTCGCATGAACCCAATTCCTTACGGAAAACAATTCATTTCCGACGAAGATTTAGCAGCGGTAAATAAAGTCCTACAATCCGATTTTTTAACACAAGGTCCCAGTATTGCCGAATTTGAAAAGAAATTTTCGGAATACATTAATGTGGCCCATTCCGTAGCATTAGCAAACGGAACGGCAGCTTTACATCTGGCAGCCATTGCCTTAGGCATCCAACCGGGGCAAAAAGTAATAACAACTCCTCTTACTTTTGCAGCTTCGGCCAATTGCATTTTATATGCAGGTGGAGAAGTTGATTTTGTGGATATTGATCCTATTACGTATACCATTGATTTAGATAAGGTTGAATCAAAATTAGCCCAATCAAAACCGGGCGAATATGCCGGAATTATTCCTGTTGATTTTGCTGGGTATCCTGTTGATTTAGAAAGGCTTAGGGGAATTGCAGACAAATATCAGGTCTGGATTTTAGAAGATGCCTGTCATGCGCCGGGTGGATATTTTATTGATTCTTACCAACAAAAACAAAATTGTGGAAATGGGCATTATGCCGATGCCGCTATTTTTTCATTTCACCCCGTAAAACATATTGCGACCGGCGAAGGGGGAATGATTACCACGAATAGAGAAGATATCTATCAGAAATTGAACCTTTTACGAACGCATGGCATCACCAAAGATCCTAATTTATTAATTGAAAACCATGGGGCTTGGTACTACGAAATGCAGGATTTGGGTTTTAATTATCGGTTAACCGATTTTCAGGCTGCTTTGGGCACCAGTCAATTAAAACGGGCCGATGAAAATATTCAAAAAAGACATAAAATTGCCGATTTTTATAATAAAGCCTTTCAAAATACAAAAATTCAAACCCCAAAGTTTCACTCAAACGCTTTCCACGCCTATCATTTGTACATTATCCAGGTTGAAAAACGTAAAGAATTATATGATTATTTAAGAGAACAAAAAATATATACCCAGGTGCATTATATCCCGGTGCATATGCAGCCTTATTACAAAAATAAGGGCTGGAAAAAGGGAGATTTTCCCATCGTAGAAGCCTATTATGAAAAATGCCTGAGTTTACCTATGTACCCAACACTTTCTGAGGAAGAACAGGCTTTTGTTATTGAGAAGGTTGTTAATTGGGTGAATAGTTGATTAGTAATTGGTTGATTATTAATTAGTTAAATAGTTGATTAGTAATTAGTTAAATGGTTGAAAGGTTATTAGTAATTAGTTAATTGGTTTATTAGTAATTAATTAAATAGTTGAATAGTAATTAGTTTTTTAGTATAAAATGATAGATAATCCTGAGCGCAGACGAAGGATGGTTTATTAGTAAATAGTTAAATAGTTAATTAGTTAATTAGTAATTAGTTAATTAGTAAATAGTTAATTAGTAATTAGTTGAAAGGAAGCAAAGAAAATTTTAAAATAAGCACAGTAAATGAAACATATAAACCAATCAACCAATCAACCAATCAACCAATCAACCAATTAACCAATAAAAATGACCTTTAAAAGCTTTGAAGATTTAGATGTTTGGAAACTATCAAGGGATTTCAGAAATGAAATATTTGATTTAGTAAAACAATTTCCAAATGATGAAAAATTCAAGTTAATAGATCAAATTATTCGTTCTTCAAGAAGTATCACAGCAAATATTGCAGAGGGGCATGGAAGGTTTCATTATCAAGAAAATATCCAGTTTTGTCGACAAGCAAGAGGTAGTTTAGTCGAAACCAAAGACCACTTGATATGCGCCTTCGATTGTAAATATATTCCTGAACAAACGTTATTAATTTTTACCCAAAAACACGAATTAATTTTACAAAAACTAAATGGATATATTTCTTATTTAAAAACACAAAAGGTAAATAGTTGATTAGTAGTTAGTTAAATGGTTGAATAGTTGATTAGTTAAATAGTAAATAGTTGAAAAGAAGCAGACGGAATTTAAAATAAGAACACTAAATGAAACATTTAAACCAAACCAATAAACGAATCAACCAATTCACCAGTAAACTAGTCAACTAATCCACCAATCCACCAATTAACTAATTAACCAATAAACCAATCAACCAGTCCACTAATCAACCAGCTAACCAATCCACCAATCCACTAATTAACCAATCCACCAATCACCAAATCAACAAATCAACCAATCACCCATGAACCACACTCAAAAAATAGGAATCGGCACCGTTCAATGGGGAATTGCCGGATATGGCATCAATAATCAAGTTAACCAGGTCAGCGATCAGGAAATAGACGCTATTTTAGACTTAGCTACATCACATGAAATAGAAATCATTGATACAGCGGGTTTGTATGGAAATAGTGAAGAAAGATTAGGCACTCGAAATCTGGAGACTTTTAAAGTAGTTTCTAAACTACCTGCTTGTTCTGCAAAAGAAGTAAATAATCATGTCAGTAATTCGCTCGAAAGCTTACGTATTCATAGCTTATATGGATATTTATTTCATGATTTTAATTCCTTTAAAAAAGAACCCGATCAACTAAAGTATCTATTAGAACAAAGGTCAAAAAGCAAAATTCAAAAAGTGGGATTTTCCTTATATCGACCCGAAGAATTGGAATATCTTTTAGAAAAAGATTTGGATTGGCAATTGCTGCAAATTCCTTTCAATATTTTAGATCAACGATTTGTCCCCTATTTTGGCGAATTAAAAAAGCGAAATATAGAAATACATATCCGATCCATTTTTTTGCAAGGCATTTTTTTTATGAACCCTGAAAAGCTTATTGGCAAAGTAAGTGAGCTAAGTGCTCCGATCAAAAAAATGCAGGAATTGGCCAAAAAAAATGAACTAAAAGTGGAAACTTTAGCTTTTCAATTTGGGATACAAAATAAATTTATTGATAAAATTATTGTCGGATTAGAATCTTCTAAAAACTTAAATGATAATATTGCATTATGTAATGAGCAAATTCCATCATTTATTTTTGATGAAATAAATCAAATAGAAATTAAAAACAAAGAATTATTAATACCCAGTAACTGGAAATAATATGAGCAAAACGTACATCATTGCCGAAATAGCCCAGGGATATGAAGGAAATCCGGGTTTGTGCAAATTATTTATAAAAGCAGCCAAAAATGCGGGCGCTGATGCGGTAAAATTTCAGATTTTTGAAGCCGGCGAAATATCTATTCCGGGATACGAATATCACACCTTGTTCGAATCTTTATATATCCAACCCGAACAATGGAAAGAACTCATAGCTTATGCACAAAGTTTGGAGCTGGATTTTTATGCTGATGTATTTGGTCCAACCACCCTTCAATGGATGCTGCAAACGCCGGTTAAAGGGATAAAAATACATTCATCCGATATTAAAAATGTAGCTTTTTTAAATGCCTTAAAAGATAAAAATAAAAACATCGTTTTAGGAGTAGGAGGGAGCACCCTCGAAGAAATAGCCAAAGCCCTGGAAGTATTAGGTAAAAACGATTACATTATTATGTCTGGTTTCCAGGCAGAACCTAACAAAGTAGAAGACATAGAGCTACATAAATTGAAAATTTTAAAAGATCGATTTAAACATAAAGTTGGCTATGCCGACCATATCGAAGTAGGCACTGATTTGGCTTATTTAGTACCTGTTTTAGCCGTAGCTAATGGAGCAGATTGCATCGAAAAACATTTGACCCTGGAACGCGATTTTATAGAATTGGAAGACTTTACTTCAGCCCTTAATCCCGCTCAATTTAAGAAAATGGTGGATATGATTCGGGCCGTAGAATCATTGCCCTCGGCTTTTAAAACGACCTTTGATTTAACCGAAAGGGAATTAGCCTATAGGAAACGATCCAAAAAAGTGACCTTAACCGCAAGAAATATCAAAGAAGGAGAAGTTTTATCCTCGGCCGATATCGCTTTTTTAAGAACCGGCGAAAAATTTGATGAATTGTTGGATTTGGAAGAAATTGTAGGAAAAAAAGCAAAAACGAGTATTGATCAGCATAAAGTAATTAAAAAAGAATATTTAGTATGAAGGTAGTCGCTACCCTTGCTTGCCGCAATAATTCGAGTCGTTTGTATGGCAAACCCTTGCAGCGCCTGGGAGAGAATACGGTGGTTGAATATATGATTCAACGCATGAAAGAGTTTAAAGGTATTGATAAAATTGTATTAGCCATATCTGATACCAAGGATAATCTCATATATACCGACATCGCCGAAAAACATGGCCTAAAGTTTGTAATGGGAGATGATAAAGATGTATTAAAAAGATTAATAGATGCCTGTGATTTAGAAGGCGGAGATACTGTTTTTAGAGTGACTTCCGAATCGCCTTTTACCTATTTAGAAGGATTGGATAGCGCTTTGGCGTCTCATATTCAGCAAAAAGCAGATTATACCATTTATGCTAAATTGCCTGATGGAGTAACTTTTGAGTTAATTAATTTAGCGGCTTTAAAACATTCGCATGAACATGGCGAATCAAAGCACCGAAGCGAGTTGTGTACCTTGTATATTAACGAACATAAAGAGTTATTTAAGCACAATATTTTGCAAGTGGATGAACAATGGCAAAGACCCGATTATCGGTTAACCATTGATTATCCTGAAGATTTAATTCTGTGTAGAAAAATTGTGGAACATTTTGGTGATCAAAAATATATTCCTTATCAGGAAATTGTTCATTTTTTAGATGAACGACCCAACCTGCGTAAAATGGTGGATGAACGCCTGGATTTAAACTATGTAAAACCATATTATTAAAGGCTTTATACAGCCTGATAGGGCTCTAAAGGATAGGCAAACTCTTCGTTTTTATTTAAAATAGTTACCGCTACTTTTTCATTAGGAATATGTCTTTTAGTTACTCCGTAATGACTAGATATATTATTATAAATTTCGTTATATGCCGGATTCCAATTAAACAAATTCGCGTAATTCATTTTATAACTACAAATTCCATCCTGATGTGTATAAATATTCTTATAAGGAAAAGGAGGGGAAAAATCCATAATAACAATATGTCCGCCGTTAGCTAAGCATCTGTCTGCTTCGTACGCTATTTTAAACAAGTCTTTTCTGTCGCACAGGTAAAGACAAAAACCAAAAATGATGGTATCAAAAATTTGGTTCTCAAAAGGCAATACATCGGCAGTTCCAACTTGTAGTGTAAGTTTAGGAAAATCACTTTTTCCACTTTCAATGGCCTGAACAGATGGGTCTATCCCATAACATTCTGAGCCAAATGTTTTATGTAGATTATTTAACCGGATGCCATTAGAACAGCCAACCTCCAGGATTTTTTTTGGAACAATTTCCAGTTTTTTTAGAGATTGTAAAATAAGATCATTTTCATGTTCTAATTTTTTATAGGCTTCTTTGTTTCTAAGAAACCATTGATCTCCTTCTGTTGATTGAAAAATCTCTTTTTGCGTTTTCATGGATTCTGACTGATTTATACTTGTAACGAAATTATTGAAATTCATTTAAGGCAACTATATACAATTCTATACAAAAAAACAAATAGATAAACCTTCATCAATCTTTAATTTAAAAATTGATGAAGGTTTAATATTATCTGTTAAATACTTGAAATTACTTGAAATTTAATTAATCCCATTGTTAGCTGCATTATAAACTACCACGGTTGTTCCCTGAGTAGCTTTATATGTTCCTGCGGTATTAATTTGTGTTGCATAAGATGCCGCTCCAATATTTATTGTTCCTAAGGCAGCATTCATGGTTAAATTATTAAGTGGAACAGTCATATTCTTTGCCTTAAAAGTCACACTATTTCCGGCGTTTGTAAACGCTAAGGTAGATCCTGTAACAGTTGGAGTATTTAAGCTGTCAATTGTGATATTTAAAGCAGTGGATATAATCCCTGAGAAGGTTAATGTATTTGTTGGTTTATTAATAAGTAATATGGGAAGTTTTCCTTGATTTATAGCAGCTGGGCCTGTTATAGTTTGGGGGCCTGTTCCATTTATTTTTAAGGTTGTAGGAGAGCTTAGGGTAGCTATATTACCATTTCCGGTGTTGGTAATGGTAACATTACCTTTAGCTTCAATGATCCCGTGTGTCATATTAATATTCTGACCTCCTGTCATATAAAAAGTATGGCTCACAATCATAGTATTGGTTATATCCATAGTACAAGACCAAAAACCATAAAATTCCACATCATAGAATGTTGAACCACCAGAAAGGCAAGTAATATTAAAGGTAGAAGGTGTTCCTTGCGATGAGAAAATCACATTAGAAGTTCCAGTACTTACCGTACCCGCAGTATGCTTCCAATCACCCATCACCAATATAGTATCACTAAGAGTAAGAGTTCCGCCAGAGGGCTTATTTATTTCAAAATTAACTAAAGGCGATCTATTGATATAGCCTGAACCAGTAAGGGTTTGGTCAGCTGTTCCAATGGCTTTAATCCATGCATCACCACCCCCTGTGCCATTGTTAGATAATGTAATGTGTCCTTTTACTTCAATAGTTCCTGTATTAATATACAAGTTTTGAGAACCGCTTTCCAGAAGATTACCCTCTACAGTGAGCGTTATCCCAGTTGAGATAGTAAAAGTAGTGTTACTCGAAGTATTGGTAAAGGTAAGGTTATTAAAAGTAGTATTGCTTCCACCAATAGTCAGTGAATTTGTACTAAATACAACAGTTCCATTATTATGGGTAAAGGTGCCCCCAGAATTAGTGAAATCACCTTTAATCGTCATTGTTCCGGAAGTACTTATAAATGTACCATCAGCAATGGTAAATGCTCCATTATCAGTAATGGTAGTGCTACCCCCATTAATTGTTCCTGTATAACCACTGTTAATTTCTATTTTGAGAACAGTGGGATTCACATCAATAGTACAGTTTTTTGACGAAGTACCATCAAAAATGACTGTGTCTGTTGAAGTTGGAGCAGAACTGCCAGTCCAATTTGCACCAGTACTCCAATTGTTGTCTCCCCCACCTCCATTCCATTTTTTGGGTGTCGCATTACTATTTAAAAATGTAAATACGCTGAATATTAATACTGTATTTCTGTATAATGCATTGATGTTATTAGTTTTCATAATTTTAAGTCTTAATTTTTTAATTATTTATAATAAGTTGGTTAGTGATTCTTGTGCCTGATGATATTACTTCAAATATGTAAATCCCATTTGTTAATTGATCCGTATTGATATTTAATATGTTTCCACCTTTTGAAACACTTTGTTTCCCGGAAATAAGTGTTTCTCCCAATGTATTCATTAAATTAAATTGAATTTCACCTTCTTGTAGTGTTCTGAAATTAAATGAAGATGTTTTGGTAATTGGGTTGGGATATATTTCAATACTGCCGGTTTCATTTATGATTTCAGAATTTGGTAACCTAAGTCGGCGTAAACCAGCACCATTATTAGCTGCAATCAGCTCATTTTTGGTAATACCCAATTTGGTAGGAATAAGTCCGACCTGTTCATAGTTCTCCCAATTTAAGCCATTATTAGTACTGTAAGAGATACTAAAATCCATGTTGCCTACATAAATCGTATTTAAATTAAAAAGTAACGAACGTACAGGAGTTGTAGTTAGCCTAATCCAGTTATATCCCTTGTCTGAGGAAGCATATAAACCGGTTTCTGTGCCTGCATATAAATAACCATTACCTGCAACAATATCATTTATAGTAATTGGGTTTCCGTCCTGAATAGGAATTCCGCCACCGGCCAATTTTTTCCATGTAATGCCCTTGTCGTTTGATGCGTGAAGACCGTTTTTTGTAGTTGAAACGTAAAGTACTCCCTCATATTTTTGTAGAGCGACTATTTCTCCTGAAATTGGCTGGATTGAGAAAGAAGTTTTCTTCCAGGTATTTTCGGCTAAATTATATTTGTATAATGATGTAGTGGAGCTTGCATAAAGTTCATATCCGTCAGAAAAAATCCGATTTATATTCTCTTCTGAAGCTAGAGTAGTCATCTGTTGCCAATTTTCACCTTTATTGTTGGAGACATATACTTTAGCTCTCCCATTTTTATAGGTCATGGCATACAATGAATTACCAATATTCAGGATGCTGGGTATAGAGAAACTACCTGTTTCAGCAATGCCATTATTTGAGTTCTGCCAGGTATCACCACCATTAAAAGAGGTGTATATTCCTTTATCATTTATACCCATTACCAGATGGTTTCCACTTGCAGTAAAACTCTGGATAAGCGAATAATCCCTACCTCCCATGTCTTTCTGTTCCCATTGCTGTGCATGAGCATCAGGGAGAAAAAGACTGGTGAAAGGAAGAAAAAACGCAAGAATCATTTTTTTCTTTTTCATAATTTATTTTTATTAATTTTTAGGTTACAAACTTAGACTCAATATTAATAATTCTTACTAGGGTTTTTAGTGTAAAATAATTAGACAATTACCTATCTGTTACTGGGTAATTATCCTTATTAATTTAGTTTTAAAGCTATTAACATATAAAATTGCTTCTTCCAATAATTAAATCATCCATTAAACAAAAAATTGATATAATTTTATACTGTTTTAGCTGAGTTTTGTTTTTAGCTGACCTAGAACAAGTAACTTGAATGAACAAATGAACATTGGTATTTTTACAGAAGGCGGGAAAGCAATAGGAATGGGGCATGTAACCCGATGCCTTTCTTTGTATGATGGCTTTGTTGATTTGGGAATTACCCCCGGTTTATTTTTATTGGAAGGCTCTCCTTTAAACGATTTACTTCCGGTCTCCTTTCAAAAAATAGACTGGCAAAACACGAAAGAAATAGCTTCTTTATTTGAAAAACAAGATGTCATCATCATTGATTCATATAAAGCACCGCAAGAAATATATGATTTAGCTACCAAAACGAATAAAACCATCATCGCTTTTGATGATGATTTTCGGGTGCAGTATCCTGCATCCATACACCTGTTAAATGGGGCCGTAGGAGCAGAGAAATTAAATTATTCGCAAAAAGAAAAGCATTTATTGGGATTGCCATATTTTCCGCTCAGAAAAGAGCTGGGAACCATAAAACCAAAAGAGTATCAAAAAGAAATAAAAAATATTTTAATAACCATTGGAGGGGCGGATCCCTTAAATTTAACCCCCTTCCTCATAAAATGGATTCAAGCAAGCGATTCATCTATTCAATTGAATGTATTGATAACCAGCAATTTCGAAAAATCTACAGAAATACTGGCTTTATCATCACCCACCGTTCAAATCCACGCCAATTTAGCATTTTCTGATATTTTATTAAAAATGCAAGCTGCCGATGTGTGCATATCCGGTGGCGGACAAACTTTATATGAATTAGCCAAATGTGGAGTCCCTACCATTGCAGTGGAAGTGTCTGGTAATCAACAAGGTAATATAAAAGGGTGGATGGCAGAAGGATTTATAACTGAAGTATTAAAAGCCCAGGAAATTACTGAGGAAAAACTAATAAAAGCGATTCAAGCATTAAATGATGTACAAAAAAGGAAAGAAATAGGTCAAAAAGGAATAAAAAGTGTAGAAAAAACCAATTATAAAAATGCTCCCAAAGCTATATTGAAAATCTATTTTGAAGAACATTTGCAAATCAAAAAAGCTTCTGAAAAAGAGGTAGAATTAGTTTTTCAATTATCAAACGATCCGGAAGTTCGTGCTCTTTCTTTTAATCAGAAACCCATTGAATTTCAGGAGCATGTAAACTGGTACACAAAAAAAATAAAAGATGAGAAGAGTCTTCTTTTAATAGGGTTTGTACAGGATCAATTTGTCGGTCAATTGCGCTTTGATATATTGGATATGCAAAATGCCTATGTTGGAATTAGCATTACACAAGCCTTTCGGGGAAGGGGAATTAGTGAGCTATTAATGCAAAAAGGAATAGAAGCATTAAAAAAACAACAACCTGAAATAAAAACCATCATCGCTTATATTAAAGAAGAAAACGTGGGTTCGCAAAAATACTTTGCTAAATGCGGCTTCCAATTTGTTAAAAAAATCATGCATCAAAACGCAGACACTCAAGAGTTTCATTATATATTTGTGTAATTATGCAAATAGGTAAACATCTTATTAGTGATACATCACCCGTTTTTATTATAGCTGAGCTTTCGGCAAACCACAATCAGGATATAAACATAGCCATCGAAAGTGTAAAAAAGGCAAAAGAAATGGGCGCGGATGCTATCAAATTGCAAACTTATACCGCTGATACCCTTACTCTACCTTGCGATAATGAGTATTTTCAAATTAAACAAGGCACTTTATGGGACGGACAAACACTTTATAATTTATATAAACAAGCCTATACTCCCTGGGAATGGTTCCCCATCTTACAAAAAGTAGCTAATGAAGTAGGAATTACTATTTTTTCAAGTCCTTTCGACTTTAGCTCAGTTGATTTTTTGGAAAAACTTAATTTTCCGGCATATAAAATAGCTTCGTTTGAAATTAATGATATTCCCTTGATTAAATATGTGGCCTCTAAAAATAAACCCGTTATTATTTCTACCGGTATTGCCGAATTGAGTGATATAGAGTTAGCCGTAGAAACATGTAAAAAACAAGGAAATAATGATTTTGCTTTGTTAAAATGTACTTCGGCATACCCTGCGCCCATTGAAGAAGCCAATTTATTAACCATGCAAGATATGAAACGGAAGTTTCAGTGCCAGGTTGGATTATCAGATCATACCATGGGAACTACGGTGCCTATTGTATCGGTGGCTTTAGGAGCAAAAATTATTGAAAAACATTTCATTTTAGATAAAAGTGTAGGTGGTCCGGATGCGGAGTTTTCTTTAGATACCAAAGAATTTTCCGAATTAATAAAATCCGTTCGTGAAGCCGAATTAGCCTTAGGAACAGTAAACTATACCTTGTCAGAAAAAATCAAAAAAAACAAAGTGTTTACCCGCTCTTTATTTATATCAGCAGATATGAACGCAGGAGATGTTTTAAACGAAAAAAATATACGGTCAATACGTCCGGGTTATGGCTTACAGCCTAAGTATTATGAGGAATTGCTGGGAAAAAAAGTGAATCAAAACATTAAAATGGGAACTCCTGTTTCCTGGGAATTAATTGAAAAATAGATGATGGCTTTAGAAGTTTTTTTTCTTTTAGTAAAAGGGTTTTACCGCTATGCAATAGGGAAAAGATACATCTATGCTTCTTCTTTTCAGTTGTTGATTCGAGCCCATTCTTACCGGTTAAATAGCAATCATGAAAAGGACTTTTTGATTTCTTTACGGTATTTAAAAAAAGCTTTAAAAATTGTTTTTAGTAATAAATCCACCCTTATTACTGGTTCTTCGGCATACAGAGGGATGATTTTTGAGTTAAGTTTAGCCGCATTTCCCCTCTCAAAAAAATACATTTCAATCGTCATGAAAAAAGATGTTGAGTTTTGTATATCTAAGGAAAATTTAGGCATTGAAGGACATTATTTAGAAAAAATAATCAGTTTCTTTTTTGTTTTTATTCTATTTTTAATCATTTTTCCGATAACCCTCGTTGTTAAAAGAAAAGGCATTTTTGCCCTTATTATATTAGAATATACTGAGATAGTATTTTTAGCTTTACATCTTAAAAAATATAAAATAACCGAATTTTTCTATTTTGGTGCTTCAGAAAAGGATGCGAATTTGCTGGCCCTGCTTTTGCAAAGGCATAACATTTGGGTGTATAAAATACCTTCGGAAGGAAGCCTACAATTTTACTACAAGACCTTAGTAACTGATTATCTGTGTTTAACTTCCGCCTATCAAGCGGATGAAATAAAAGAATTATCCAAAAAAAATCCGTTTTTTATTAAGGATATTTTAAAATGGCCTCCTTTTTACGTTTCTATCTCAGAAACAGCTCGTTTTTACAATAAAAAAGATGAGGATGAAAATAAAAACATCATTGGATATATTTCGAGCGGCATGTGGAGGCGAATTGAACGGCAAGACTCGTACAACAATGATGGATATTATGAATCAGAAACATTATTGATGGAATATTTAAAGGAATATATTCATCAAAATGAAGAAACCAAACTGCTTATTTACTTTCATCCCTGCGAAAAAGAAACAGACGATGTTTTTAACCGCGGAAAGGAATATTATCGAAATTATTTTGCCACAGATCGCATTCTTTTTGCAGAAAAGGATAAAGCCACGCGTGATCAGATGTATCGCTCTAATTTAGGTGTTTCTGTTTATTCAAACGCCATTTTTGAACGATTATATTGTGGTTATAAGAGTTTTTTTGCGCCCTTTTTTATCGATGGTTTTCCCATCGAAGATTCAACTTTGCGAAATATTTGTGTTAAATCAAAAAAAGAATTTTTTGAAAAAATGGATTTGTTTTTAAAAATGGATAATGATCAGTATTTTAAACAAAATAAGATGTTGGATTATAGAAAAGAAGCGTATTTGAAAGAAATTTCAGCTACTATGATAGAAGAAACCGTTAAAAATTAATTTAGTATTTAATGTTTTGAGCTAAAATATTTCGAATATAAGATATACTTTTGCATACAAAATAGCTATAAATCTTTATGTTATTGGAAGAAACTAAAATACAAACTAACAACGTGGCGGTAAATTACCGGCAATGTACACATTGTATTTTGGATACCCAGGATGCTCCGGATATTACGTTTAATGAGAAAGGTGTTTGCAACTATTGTACCAACTACGAAAAAAATTATATCTTAAATAAACCTACAGCACAACAAAAAAAAGATAGACTAAACCAATATATTCGTGAAATAAAAGAGCACGGAAAAGGCAAAAAATACGATTGTATATTAGGCGTAAGTGGTGGGGTTGATAGTTCATATTTAGCGCTCCTTTGCAAAGAGTTTGGCTTAAACCCTTTGTTGGTTCATTTTGATAATGGATGGAATTCGGAATTAGCAGTTGAAAATATAGAACGGATAACCCAATATACCGGGTTCGATTTACATACCTATGTAGTTGATTGGGAGGAGTTTAGATCGCTTCAATTGGCGTATGTTCGCTCCGGTGTTTTAGATTGGGAAATACCTACTGATCATGGATTTATAGCCTATTTATATAATTTATCCCTTAAAAATGGAATAAAACACATATTAACCGGTCATAATTATCAAACAGAGGCTATTTTACCCAAGGCCATGCGTTGGAGCAAGTTTGATGTGGCTAATATTTTAGATATTAATAAACAATATGGCACGCAAAAGCTAAAATCATTTCCTTTGCTGCCTTTTTGGAAAAACTTTTATATTCAGAAAGTAAAAGAAATTGAACCTATTAATATACTACATTATGTAGACTATAATAAAGAAAGTGTCAAGAAAATAATCATGGAAAAAATGGGTTGGAGAGATTACGGTGGAAAACACTACGAATCTATCTTCACCAAGTTTTACCAGGGGTATGTGTTGCGAGAGAAATTTGGTTTTGACAAGCGAAAAGCACACTTATCTAATTTAATATGCTCAGGTCAAATTACAAGAGATGAGGCTCTTGCGGAAATAAAAAAACCTTCGTGTGATGTGTCCGAATTAAAAGCGGATACCGAATATTTTACTAAAAAGCTCGAAATTTCCATGGAAGAGTTTGATGAAATCATGAAAGCTCCACCCAGGTCGCATTTAGATTTTAAATCATACGAAACCGGTGTTTATGTGCAGCATGAGAAATTTATGGCTTTTATTAAACCTATTACCAAATTGATTAAGAAGCTTTTAGGGCGGTGAGCAAAATTCTCATAATTTCTTACACGTTTCCACCCAATGCTTCCATCGGCGGTCGAAGATGGGCCAAATTCAGCAAATATTTTCAACGGTTTGGACATGAAATTTCGGTCTTTACTTCTGATTTAAATACAGGCACATCACCCTGGCAAAAAGACATTAAACCGTATCAAGAAAAGATAAGTTATCTCCCCACCGGGTATCCCAAATATTTAGGAATCATCCCCAACAGTATAAAAGAAAAGGTTTTATACCGCTTGTCTTTATACTATTCAAAATTTATCCAAAAAGGGAATTTTTATGACAAAGGCGCCTTTTGGGAAGCGAGTTTATCAAAGCTGGTCATACAAAAAATTGCGGAAGGATATACAACCATTATTGTTACGGTGGCCCCTTTCCGGGTTGCCTATTCCATATCTAAACTTATTCCCAATTATCCGCAGGTACAATTTATTGTCGATTTTAGAGACCCCTGGACCAATAACAAAACTGCGTATGGGTTTGATAACATGTCACTTAGCAGAAAAGAGTTTGAAGAAAAAGCCGAGCAGCAAGTAATAGAACGATTTAATAAAGTGGTCAGTGTTTCAGAGGTCATGAACCAATATTTCATCGAAAAATATAAGGTCAATAAAAATAAATTTTTCGCTATTCCCAATGGTTTTGATAAAGAAGATATCCAAATAGATCCTCAGCAAAGCAAGTTTGACCAAACCGCCTGGAATTTAGTTTTTACGGGTACTTTTTATAATGAGGCCCGGTATCAATTAGAGTTGCTAAAACAAGCCTTAGATGCTCTAAAACAAGAAGATAGCACAAGTTATTTAAAGTTACACTTCCATTTTTATGGCGCCTGCTATTTTGATACTTCTTTTATTACTCAACAGCATGCAAATGTTACTTTTTACGGCCTTGTGCCCATACATACTATATATGCATGCATACAACAGTCGACCGCTTGTTTGCTGTTTTTAACAGATGATATTAATTATTCGTTTAGCACCAAATTTTGCGAATATATTGCCTTACAAAAGCCCGTAATTGTTTTTTCGAAAGAAGGAGAAACCGGCAAATTTGTAGAAACACATAAAATTGGATTTTCTGTAGATGTAAATCATTTTGATACATCCTTTAAAAAGATGATTAACCTATTAAAAACCAATGAGTTATCATTTAATACTGGCTTTAATACGGATAATTTTGATGTGGAAGTTTTAGCTAAAAAGTATTTAGATATTATCTCGTAATCATTTATAAAACCGCTCCATCGTAATCACAATGCGTTCAATTTGCTCTTCTTTCAACTCATAAAACAAAGGCAATCGCAAAAGCGTATCTGCAAACTGTTTAGCATTATGGAAGCCCTGATTATCAATGACTTGCAACTTGCAACTTGCAACTTGTGACTGTATAAACGGACTCTCATGCAAACACAAATAATGAAAAACAGCCCATATTTCATTCGTTTTTAAATGCTCAAGCAGCGCATTTCTTTCCAAGTTATCCTTACATAAAACATAGTAAATATGGCCATTATGCTGCGCATCAGGAGGTATGATGGGGCGTTTAATTTTGCCTTCTTGTTCCAACCTGTTTAAAAGTGCATCATACAAATTCCAAAGCTTCATGCGGTGTGCATGAATTTTTTCCAGGTTTTCTAACTGAGCCATTAAATAGGCGGCATTCAACTCCGAAGGCAGGTAAGACGAGCCAATATCTAACCATTCGTATTTATTTACTTCTCCCCGAGCAAAAGCCGTTCGGTTTGTTCCTTTTTCGCGAATAATTTCAGCGCGTTTTATATATTGAGCATCATTTATAACCAGCATACCGCCTTCTCCGCAGTTAATATTTTTTGTTTCGTGAAAAGAAAAAGTCGCAAAGGTCCCAAAACTTCCTAAAGGTTTCCCTTTATAAAAGCTATGTATGCATTGGGCCGTATCTTCCACCAAATGTATTTTATGTTTTTGCACCAGGCTTATAATCTTATCCATATCACAAGCAACACCTGCGTAATGTACCACCACAATGGCTTTAGTCTTAGGGGTAATCAGCGATTCTAATTTTTCAGCATCCAGGTTTGGATGATCTTTTTTGCTATCCGCAAAAACAATGCTTGCTCCTCGCAAAACAAAGGCATTAACCGTAGAAACAAACGTAAAAGTAGGCACAATCACTTCATCGCCCGGTTGTATGTTTAACAACAAAGCACACATCTCTAAAGCAGCCGTGCAAGAAGGAGTCAGCAACACTTTTCGAAACCCGTAGTGCTTTTCAAAATATTCGTGACAAGCTTTGGTATAATTCCCATCCCCCGATATTTTGCCACTCGCCACCGCTTTTTCTATATAGCTTAGCTCATGACCCGATAAATAAGGTTTGTTATATGGAATAAAACTATTCATTATCAATTATTAATTATCCATTAATTATGGCCTTGCCTATCCTCCTTCACAATCCTGGCAATAGGCCCGGGCTATTCGCTGTATCTTTTTACTCTTGCCCTTCGAGAGACCTGTGCTGAGTTTATCGAAGTGCCTCAGGGCACGGTAAAAAGGATGCCGCTACTATCCCTAAGGCGGACTATCCATTATCCATTATCAATTTTCCATTATTTTCTCCCCAAATATAAAACGGAATTTCTTCCCATGGTAAAAAAGCAATCATATCTATAATAGAAACCTGGTTTAAAAAGGGTTGCGTGTTTTGTTGATAGGCAGGGTAATGGGTATAATCTTTATAAATTAATTCAATTTTTTTCTCTTTAAAAAGAGGTTCAGCTTCTTGTATATATTTTTTAGCAGAGGGCCCGGTTATATATCGGTTGGCCTGTTCTTGCTCTAAAATTCCAAAAATATTATCAATCGTATGATCAAAAGTGCCATATTCTTTAGCGTCTTTAAAAACGGTATTACACTTTAACTTATTGGCAATCAAGGTAATAAAATAGCGGTTAATATCCACCAATTTGGTCCAGGTATTTTCTAAATATAAATCTTTTAAAAGGGGTTCTAACTGAAAAAAATACGGGGCATTTTTATACGTAAAATAAACAGATTTATAATGTTTTCCCTGCCAGCGTTGGTTAGTTAATTCAACCTCACTTATTTTTTGATGAGTTGCTTTGCCATCTATAGGAATGGTGAGCCAGTACGCGCCTTCATGACTATATAGTTTATTGCGATTGCGCCAGTCATTTTTGGTGTATTTTACCTCATCATAAAAAACAAATACATCAGCATCGTGAATAAGGTCAAAATACCCTTTCCACGGTACGTAATTGGATTGTAAAATGACTACGGTTTTTGTTTTCAAGCAGTAAAATACTTTTTAAACTCTTCTTCGGTATATTTTTCTTTTAAAGCGTCTTTCTTTAAAACAGTAATGGTAAATTCATACAAGGGATATCCATGATTTAAAATAGTAAAACGCGAAAGGTTTTTCTGACAAAAATCAAATACTTCCGAAGGATTAAAATACGCCAGCGACCCATCGGTAAAGGTAGAGTAGGAGGTAAGCATGTTAAAAGATATACCTATTTCGCATAGGTCAAACATTTTTAAAATCACTGCATAACAATAGTCTTTCCATTCTTTTTCCGAAAGATTTTGCATCATATTAAAAGTTCCGCTTAATACAACAAAATCGTAGTTAGTACTATGAAAATTTTTGGTAATATCTTCATTATACAGGTTTATTCCGGGGTATTTTTTTAAGCAATCGCTGATCATTTCTTCCACAATTTCACTTCCCGCGTATTGATGTGTAATATTTTTTTGCAATAAATACGTATGTAATAGGGCTGTGCCTGCACCTACATCAAACACACTAAAATCGTGTGGTTTATAGGGGAGTAAATCTTTCAGCAATTGCTCAAACCGGGTAAAAATAGTGCGTTCGTTGTTTTGAAAAGTACCCTGGGGTGTATCACCGTATTTTAAATAGTTTTCACGATATATAGCTTGTTGTGTTTTAAGTAGCGAATCCATCTATTTGTAATGTATATCTTTTTTATTTAACTAATCAACCATCCTTCGTCTGCGCTCAGGATTATCTATCATTTTATACTAATCAACCTTTGGCTTCTAGTACCTCAGCCAACGACTTATCAATCAACCATCCTTCGTCTGCGCTCAGGATTATCTATAATTTTATACCAATCAACTAATCAACTAATCCACCAACCCGTTCCGAAATCTGAAAAAGCGGTCTTCTGCGTACTTCTGTATAAATATTTGACAAATATCGGCCTATAATACCTAAAATAAGCACTATCAGACTTCCAAAAAAGCTGATTAACAGTACCAGAGAAGTATATCCCGGAGAAATATCTAAAAACAAATACCTAAAAAGTTGAAAAACAGAAAACACAGTGGTAAAAATAAATACCAATAAACTAATATTGATAAGGTAATTCAGGGGTGTATTGGTTAAACTTATAATCATATCTACCATCAAATGAAAACGCTGAAAGAAATGATAATTGCTTTTTCCATGCGTTCTTTTTAAGTTTTTTACAGTCAAAACTTCATGTTTCATACCAATGTCATTGGTAATACCTGCAATGGTTCGGATCAATTCCGGATACGCTTTAAATTTTTCTACAAAGGATTTAGTCATGCCCCGCATCATAATCTGGTTTTTCAATATTTTTACCTTCAAAAGATGAATTAAAATAAACCAGAAAAGTTGAGAAGTAAATTCACTCATCCAATTATTTCGACCTTTACTAACGCAGTAAACAATATCATGCGTTTTTAAGCCTTGTAGAATATTTCCTATTTCATTGACCGGATTCTGTAAATCGCCATCCATAATAACAACATAATCCCCGGTTGCTTGTATAATGCCGGCGCTCATAGCAATTTGCTGGCCAAAATTACGGCTCAGTTTTATTCCTTTAACACGTGGATCTTTTTTAGATTCTTCTTGTATGATTTTCCAACTCGAATCAGGACTGTTATCATCTACCAATACAATTTCGTAGTCATCTACGCCTATATTGGAAGCTTCTTTTTTTAATTGCTGAATTAATTCAACAATGAAAGCATCAGATCGATAAATAGTGGCAACCAGCGAGAGAAGCATAATACTTGCAATTTATTAATTTTTTTTGGAAAAGTAACTAAATGAGGGATATACTGCTTTGTTCTGCTTCAAATGCAACCAATATGGATATCAGTAAAAAATATGCTATTTTTATACTCAGGGAATTCTGTCAAATGAAAAAATACATATCCATCCTTTTTGCAATCTTGTTTTATGCTTGCCAACAGCAAGATAAACCCCTTGAACCTGAGGTTGTTCCTAAAACTCCTTTAGTCTTGAAGGATAGGAAATTATTAGAATCAGGTGATATTATTTTAAAGCAGGGATATGGCCCGGTAAGTACTTTGGTTACTAAGTTTTTACAAGAAGACATTCCCATTTCACATTGTGGAGTCATTGTTATGCAAGATACAACCGCTTATGTGGTGCATTCTATTTCGAAAGAATTTGCTGAAATTGACGGGGTACAGTTGAGTGTTTTAGATACTTTTTTGTTGGATTGCAACAAAAATTCTGTTTTTATCGTTAGAAATAAATTTAACAAAATAAAACGTAACCTTTTTTCGGATAAAGCCGTAGAATATTCTAAACGCGTCATTCCCTTCGATTATGAGTTTAATTATCAAGAAAAAAATAAAATGTATTGCTCAGAGCTTATTTATTGTCTTTTTTTAGAGGTGTATGAAAAAGATTTTTTTGAAAAAAAAGAGGTAAATAACACAAGTTTATTAAAATTTAGCTCTTTGTTCGATACAACTAATTTTATCTTGGTGCTTCACGAATAAAAGGAAGAGTGATTTAAAACTCTTATCCCATGAAAAAGTTTCTTATGCCCCTTTTAGCGCTTGTCGTATTCGCTTGCTCTAAAGATCAAAAGACGGTTAATAAATTAGATGGCGAATGGAGAGTGACCGGTCAAAAAGAAAATGGCGTTCAGGTCTCTGGTTCAAAAGCCCCTGATATTACATATAAATTTACAAAATGTAAGGTTAGTAAAGGCGAATGCGATGGAATGCTTTCCGAGGGCGGTAAATCCATGGTATTTACCTATAAAATTACGAACAAGGGTGAGCGCATTACTATTAATGTTAATTTAATTGGACAAGTAACCAGTATTTATGGTCAAATTACTGAGCATACCAAAAATAAGTTTGTCTATTATTACATAACCGAAGATGGTACTACCTATGAAGAAACCTTAGAAAGGAATTGATAAGATGATGTCCAAAAAAGAAATTTTTATTTTAAGAATATTTCATACCTTTGGCTTTAATTTAAACCCAAAAAATGAAAAAATTAGTCTTATTTGTATTCGGAATCATTTTATTTGCTTCTTGTTCTAAAGATCAAAAAGTTGTAAACCAACTAGAAGGAACTTGGAAAGAAACCTCTAGAAATGTAAATGGTGTTGCTCAAACACCTTCAAATGCTACTTACGCTTTTGAAAAATGTAAGGTTAGTAAAAGTGATTGCAATGGTACCATAAGTGAAGATGGTAAATCTTTCCCTTTTACATACAGCATTTCTGATAAAGGAAAAACAGTAAAAATTAATATTAATGTTTTAGGGTTTGTAGACTCTAGCACTGGAACTATTGTTGAACATACTTCTTCTAAATTTATATATTCTTATACTGATATTGGAACTACAACAGAAGTTACTTTAGCAAAACAATAAAAATATATTCTATTTTAAAATCCTTTTCTTCTGCATGAAGGAAAGGGTTTTTTATTTTCTGATAAATGCTTTTTTTTGGCTTTGTATAATGCCTGTAATATATTTTTCTAAATCATTTCTCCACTCTTTTTTGATAAGTGCTTCTCGGTTTTTAACTGCAAAAACAAAATGAATATATAATTGTGTATAGGTATTGGCCATTTTTAAATAATGTTGCGGTGCTCTGCACCTCAGGTTGATATTTAACTAGGTTCTATAAATATTTCGCGGCGCTGCCGCTATAATTAGCATATTTTTTAGGTTCAGAGCAGCAATATTTATAGCGGCACCAAATCATTAGCAACAAATATAAAACGGCGCTGCCGCAATAAAAGTTAGTTTTAATTCTCTTTAATATCTTGTTTTAATTTAGGTGCAGAGCACCGAAACATTTATAGCCGTATTGTAGCATAACATCCCTAGGTGCAGCGCACCGCAATATTCCTTATTCTTCTCCTATAAAATCAAAAACATATCTATAAAAAGAATAATTCTATTTGCAATCGAAGGATTAATTCGTAATTCATAATTGATTAGATTATTTAAACGCTGGAATCTCTGTAATATCCGCTCCGGTAATCAACAAATGAATATCGTGTGTGCCCTCGTAGGTAATCACCGATTCTAAATTTGCCATGTGGCGCATAATGGGGTATTCGTTTGAAATACCCATTGCTCCGTGTATTTGCCGGGCTTCGCGCGCAATTTGTATGGCGGTATTTACATTATTTCTTTTGGCCATAGAAATCTGGGCAGTAGTTGCTTTTCCTTCGTTTTTTAAAACGCCTAATCGCCAGGCTAATAATTGTCCTTTCGTGATTTCTGTAATCATTTCGGCCAATTTTTTTTGTGTTAATTGAAAACCGGCAATAGGTTTGTCAAACTGTATGCGTTCTTTTGAATAACGCAAAGCCGAATCGTAACAATCCATAGCAGCGCCTAATGCACCCCATGAAATGCCGTATCGGGCCGAATCTAAGCAACCCAGTGGGGCGCCTAATCCGCTTTTATTCGGTAATAAGTTTTCTTTAGGCACTTTTACGTTATCAAAAACCAATTCGCCGGTGGCAGATGCTCGTAAAGATAGTTTTCCATGCGTTGTGGGTGTAGTAAATCCTTCCATTCCACGCTCCACAACTAATCCCCAAATACGTCCTTCTTCATTTTTTGCCCAAACTACTGCAATATCCGCAAAGGGAGCGTTGGAGATCCACATTTTGGCTCCGTTTAATAAATAATGATCGCCTTTATCTTTAAAATTAGTAATCATCGATCCCGGATCCGATCCATAATCGGGTTCTGTTAATCCAAAACATCCCAACCACTCACCCGAAGCCAATTTTGGCAAATATTTCATGCGTTGCGCTTCGTTTCCGTATTTCCAAATAGGATACATCACCAATGAGCTTTGCACAGATGCCGTGGAACGGAGCCCTGAATCACCTCTTTCTAATTCTTGCATAATTAATCCGTATGAAATTTGATCTAATCCGGCTCCACCATATTCTTGCGGAATATATGGTCCTAAGGCTCCAATTTCACCTAATCCTTTTAATAAATGACGCGGAAATGCGGCTCTTTCATAATAATCTTCAATAATAGGAGAAACTTCTTTTTTTACCCAAGCCCGAGCACTTTCACGCACCATTTTTTGCTCATCGGTTAGTAAATCATCAATATTATAGTAATCTGGAGATTCAAATAAGTCGGTTCTTGCCATGTTGGATGTTTTAAATGTACACAAAAATAGATAAATTAAGAATTAGAAATTAAGAATTTGGAATGAATATTGATAACCCTATAATATTTATGAACTTTGTTACATGACTTCGACTTATAATTATTTTACTTACCTATTGAAATTGTGTTAAATATTCTCTATTTTGGAAAACAGATTGAGGTCTATCTTTAAAAATATCAGCAAATTAGCTTGTTTAGCGGCCATTTTATTTAGCCAAGTTTCACATGCTCAATCTACCGACAATGAAAGTCGGGTAAAAGCCTTGTTTATATATGGTTTTACAAAATATGTCGATTGGCCCGACCAACATAGGTTTGAAAACTTTAAAATTGCCATTTTAGGCGAAGATTCACTTTTATATGATGAATTAAAAAAAATAGCAAATACTAAAACATTTTCAGGCAAACCTTTTAAAATTCTTTCTTTTAAATCAATCTCTGAAATTACAAATTGTCAAATTTTATACGTCAATCGAAAATCAGCTTTTGATATTGAACAGGTTTTAAGGGCTATTCAAGATAAGAAAACGCTTTTAGTGAGTGAAGAATATACGTTTAACACTTCCATGATTAACTTTATTACTATTGATAACATTCAGCGGTTTGAAGTAAATGTGTCTAAAATTACAAATGAAGGGCTCGCCATCTCCAAGGAATTAGTTGCCCTATCAACCACCTTAGAAGAATGGCAAAAACATTACAACAGCCTTCAAGTAAAACTTATCTCCGAAAAACATACGGCCGAATTGCAAAAACAAGAGATTGAAAGATTGAAAAAAATTCAAGATAAACAGCAAGCTGAAATTGAAATTGCCAAAAAAGAGCTGCAGGAACAAGAACTGAGTGTTCGTAATCAAAAACTTCAGCTGGAAACTTTATTGAGGGAAAATGCAATTCAGCAGCAAGGATTGAATGAAAAAATTGAAACTCTTCAAAAGCAGGATAAAGAAATAAAAGAAAAAGAGAAAAAAATGATTGCACAAGAATTAAATGTTTTGTACCAAAATGAAATTTTAACTCGGCAATTAAAACAAATTGAAATTCAACAAAATAAGATTGAAACGCAGAAAAATATGGTGATAGAAAACGAGCGAAAAATGCGTTCGCAACAAAAATCGCTGAATATCTCCTTTATATCTATTGTTATCATCGCTATTTTGTTTGCTATTGCTCTTCGGAACTACCGGGTAAAACAAAAAGCAAATACCATATTGGAGGAGAAAAACCGAGCCATTGAATTGCAAAAGAAACAAATTGAAGAAAAAAATCTGGCCATTACCTCCAGTATTTTATATGCGAAAAAAATTCAGGAGGCGATATTGCCCTCTGAAGAGGTTTTAAATAAATTATTGCCGGAGTATTTTATATTTAATCAGCCGAAAGATATTGTTAGTGGAGATTTTTATTGGGCCTATCATTCAAATGAGAGCGATAAAACGATTGTTGCTGTTGCTGACTGCACGGGACATGGTGTTCCGGGAGCTTTTATGAGCTTAATAGGTCACTCTTTGTTGAATGAAATTGTCATCGAAAATAAAATTGAAGAGAGTGATGAGATCTTAAATCATTTAAAAGAAGCCATTATTTCTTCGTTGAATCAAAAAGGTTCAACAGAAGAAGCTAAAGATGGGATGGATATAGCTCTTTGTATTTGGGATAGAAAGAATAATAAATTGCTTTTTTCGGGCGCTCATAATTCCTTATACCTCATTCGAGGGAAAGAATTGCATCAAATGAAAGGAGATTCACAAGGTATCGGATTTAACAGGCTAGTCGAGAAAAACTTTGAGAAGAAGGAAATTCAAATACAAAAAAATGACATTATTTACTTGTTTAGCGATGGTTTTGTTGATCAAAAAGGAGGGCCGCTCAACAAAAAATTCTACTATAAGCCTTTTCGAGAATTATTGCTTTCTATTTCAGATTTACCTATGAAAAAGCAAGGTGAAATTTTAAGTAATACCTTTAACAACTGGAAAAAATCGAGCATGCAAATGGATGATGTTTGCATTTTAGGTGCAAAATTGATGTAAGGTGTCAATTTTTTTTTTGATCTTTACATCCTATTTTGTGAGTATAAAAAAAGCAACAAATAGGACGCATTATTTAATAAAACATGAAACAATTAATTGAATCTTTTTCTAATCATCTTCGTGAGTCTATTGAAATAGGGAAATCTCTTCATTGGAATCCGACTTTTACCCCTAAAAATATTGTTATTACAGGCTTAGGTGGATCAGGTATTGGAGGCACTATTATTTCTAATCTTGCTATGAAGGAATCTACCATTCCAATCATTGTAAATAAAGGATATTTTTTACCTCATTTTGTTAATGAAGATACCTTAGTGATAACCTCCTCTTATTCAGGAAATACCGAAGAAACTATACAAGCTTTTCAAGAGGCCGTATCAAAAAAGGCACATATTTGCTCTGTTACATCTGGCGGAGAGCTCTTAAAGCTTTCTCAGGAGCATAAACTTAATTACGCACAAATTCCGGGTGGATTTCCTCCCCGTTCTGCTTTTGGATATTCGGCTGTGCAATTGCTTTTTGTATTATTAAAGTATAAAGTTATTTCTGATCAGTTTATAAAAGAATTGGAAAATACCATTCAACTTTTAGATCGGGAAGAGTCAGAAATTGTTAAAACAGCTTCTAACATAGCATCTCAAATAGCCGAAAAAATAGCCGTTATTTATTCGGAAGATACCTATGAAGGTGTTGCGGTTCGTTTCCGACAGCAAATTAATGAAAACGGTAAAAATTTATGCTGGCATCATGCTATTCCGGAAATGAATCACAATGAATTAGTGGGCTGGACCAAAGCAAACGACCAATTAGCGGTCTTGTTTTTACGCACCGAAGATGAATATTTTAGAAACTCTGCGCGCATACGAATTAATAAAGAAGTGATTTCAAAATGTACCAATACCTTAATTGATATTGAAGCAAAAGGAAATACAGTGTTAGAGCGAACTTTTTACTTAATTCATTTAACAGATTGGGTGTCTCTATTCATCTCCGAATATAAAAAAGTAGATGTAACAGAGGTAAAAGTAATTGATTTTCTAAAATCAGAATTGGCTAAAGTATAAATATCCCTTGCGAACCGTTTTTTTTGAAAATTTAGGTTTAATACCCTATTCAGAAGCATGGAGCTACCAAGAAAGTCTCCTTCAAAAAACCATTGCTCAAAAAATGGAGGCCCGAACGGCTGGAAGCACTATAACCCCTAATAACTATTTGCTGTTTTGTGAGCATTCTCCGGTATACACCTTAGGTAAGAGTGGATCATCCAATAATTTATTGTTGAATGAAGAAATGTTGAAAGAACAAGGGGTCGAGTTTTTTAAAATTAACCGCGGTGGCGATATTACCTTTCATGGTCCCGGACAATTAGTAGGTTATCCTATTTTTGATTTAGATCAATTTTTTACAGATATTCATAAATACCTTCGCTATATAGAAGAAGCGGTTATTCAAACATTAGCGCATTACAATATTATTGCCGGACGATATGAAGGCTATACCGGCGTTTGGATTGATACAGATATTCCTCATAAAGCGCGTAAAATTTGTGCTATTGGAGTTCGCTGCTCGCGTTGGGTTACCATGCATGGGTTTGCGTTAAATGTAAACACCAATCTTTCGTATTTTAACGGCATTGTACCTTGCGGAATTACAGATAAACAGGTTACTTCTATTGAAAAGGAAATAGGAAACAAAGTAGATATAAATGACGTATCAAGTATTTTGTTAGAAAAATTAAAGGATATTTTTGAATTTGAATGGGCACGCGAGCCAAGGCACGTGACACAACACTAGATAAAATGAAAAAAGATATTGAAATACCAGTGGTTGAAAACATTGCAGTGGCAGTGGTACTGGAAAAAAACGAAAAACTCAACAAAAATGAGTGGATTGCCTATTTAATTAATCTGAAAGAAGAAGAAATTGAAGGGGTATTAGTTTCATCAAAAGGGTATGGGAAAAGGGCAGGAGAAGATGTGAGAACGTCAGAATTGCGTCATTTTTTGGATACGCTAGAACCCAAGTCGTATAAAAAAATTGAAATGATTACTGATGAGTTAGTAGGCATTAGCAACGAATTTTGGGTCAGTTTTTATTTAAATGGAAAAATGTACGATAAAAAATATATTTTTTTAGCCGAGGCCATTTCTGAAAACAATTTTATGAAAGTTCCCATTATTCAAAAAAAGGGAATTATGATACAGTAATAATGGTTAATGATAAATGGTTAATTGTGAATGTTTTAATGCTAAATAAACCCATATATTGTCCATGAGTACATCAATAATTATCCATTATCCATTTTCAATTATCCATTAAAAACTATGATTTCAGATCTTTCTCTCGAAAAAATTCTCTTTTTAGATATTGAAACGGTTTCTCAATTTGAGAATTATGAAGGTTTATCGGATCCGTTTAAAAAATTATGGGATAAAAAAGCTCAGTTTTTAATAAAAGAAGACGAGACTTCGGCCGATGCTTATTCTAAAGCAGCTATTTATGCCGAGTTTGGGAAAATTGTATGTATTTCGGTAGGTTTTCTGTCTTTTAAAAATAATATTTCCGAATTGCGCGTAAAATCATTTTATGGCGAGGACGAATACAAGATTTTAACCGATTTTTTCAAGTTATTAAACAATCATTACGACCGCGATGATCATTACCTTTGTGCCCATAATGGGAAAGAGTTTGATTTTCCGTATATTTCTCGCCGGGCCATTATTCATAATTTACCTTTACCCACAATTTTACAGCTACATCAAAAAAAGCCCTGGGAGGTAAAGCATTTAGATACCTTGCAATTATGGAAATTTGGCGATTATAAAAGCTATACTTCTTTAGAATTAATGGCTGCTATTTTAGATATTCCAACTCCTAAAGATGATATTGATGGAAGCATGGTAGGCGAAGTATATTGGAAGGAAAAAAACTTAAAACGCATTGTTATCTATTGCCAAAAAGATGTGGAAACCTTAACCCGTGTTTTTCTCCGGTTAATTGGGCAAAATATATCTCTGGAGGTGAATATTGCTCCGGTGGATTAGAGCTCCGTTTTCGAAATAAATTCGGAACACACTATTGTGTATCGCCACTCGTAAGCCTTAGGAAACCGATGGAAGGATGTAGGGAAATCGACCTTTAATCATTTTCTGTATCACGTGCACCGCAGAAATGCGCGATGGGTCTAGTAAGGAATCCTTGAAGCACTGCTGTATCAAAGAGCTACCATATTATTTCTTCTGTGCTGCTTCAAAAAGCATACATGCTGC
>CAYOHR010000029.1:26031-30401 GCA_964403835.1 uncultured Flavobacteriales bacterium | reverse complement strand
TACTAGTATAGTGTTCCAATGTTGCTTATTCATATGATAGCCCGGTGTAACACATGAAAATTTCTCTCGCAATTCGATGGCTTTTTCGGGATCACATTTCACATTAAAACTATCAAAAAAATTGACATCAGTTAAGGCAAACATTTTTCCTGCTACATAATAAACCAAGGTATTCTGATCAAAAGGAAAACCCTCTGTAACGCCTTTAAAAGAAAGGCAGTAGTTTCTATATTCTTCAATGTTCATGTTTGTTGATTGGTTGATTGGTATAAAAATTATAGATAATCCTGAGCGCAGACGAAGGATGGTTAATTGGTGATTTCATACTTACAATTTTAGCATTAAAAATTTATACTTCCATACAAAATAGCACCATTTATCTACTTTAGGGTACCTTTTAATAAATGCCTGTATTATCTTCTATATTAATATAGTATTTTTGTAAATAACAGCTACTTTTATGCGCCTTTGGATCTTTCTCTATTTTTTGTTGTTCTCTTTTAGTTCTCTTGCGCAGGAGAAGCTAACTACCTTTGGTATTGTTTTAAAGCCCATGGTACCCAACCAAGTATTTAGAACAAAAAATTTAATTGAACAAACACAAGGCAAATATAATCTTCAAATTTCTCAAAAACCTTCTTTTTCCTTTGGGTTCGTTTTGCGAAAATCGATTTCAAAATTATGGACTATTGAAAGTGGCTTATATTCTACAAAAAGAAGTATTCAAATTGATTTAATTAATACCGATTCTAATCTTACCTATTCCTCATTATTTAAACTTACCTCCTTCGAAATTCCTTTACAAGCTTTGATATACATCAAGTTAAATGAAAAATTGTTTATGGATGCCAGTACCGGGTTTACCTTCAATTTTTTTCCTTCTTCGGTGGGGAGTAAAACCCCAGAATTAGATCATATTTCAGCTAAAAACGGATGGATGCAACCCTCATCCTCTACCAGCTTTGGTTTTGAGTATCGCACAAAAAAATCGGGTTATTTTTATGTGGGTTTATCATATCATTTTTATTTTTTCCCGATTTATGATTCCAAAGTATCTTCATACAGAAATCAGTTTTCCGAGGTTTTTGAATACCGCTTACCCGGAAATTATTCATCCATTGATTTAAAATATTTCTTTTTTGAGGATAAGAAGGTTAAGTAAATGAGACTAAGCTGGATGATAATTAACAATTTATCATTAACAATTAACCCTTCATCATTATTCATTGATATAAAAATATTTATAACTTAGTGCCCAAAATTATCTATTATGAGTTATGATTTAATCGTTATAGGAAGTGGTCCGGGTGGTTATGTTGCCGCAATTAGAGCTTCTCAGTTGGGTTTAAAAACGGCCATTATTGAAAGAGAATCGTTGGGTGGAATATGCTTAAACTGGGGATGTATACCAACCAAAGCCTTATTAAAAAGTGCTCAAGTTTTCAGCTATTTAAATCACGCAGAAGAATTTGGAATAAAAATTGGTAAATCAGAAGTTGATTTTTCGGCCGTAGTAAAGCGAAGCAGAGATGTTGCCGATGGCATGAGCAAAGGCGTTCAGTTTTTGATGAAAAAAAATAAAATTGATGTTATAACTGGAACAGCAAAAGTAAAAGGAACAGGAAAAGTAAGTGTAAAAGATGCTGCCGGAAAAGAAACTATTGTAGAAGGAAAAAATATAATTATTGCCACCGGTGCAAGATCAAGAGAGTTGCCTAACTTAAAACAAGATGGTAAAAAAATTATTGGTTACAGAGAAGCCATGACTTTACCCAGCAAACCGGCATCTATGCTAGTAGTTGGCTCCGGTGCTATTGGCTCTGAGTTTGCTTATTTTTATCAAACCATGGGTACCCAGGTAACCTTGGTTGAATTTATGCCTAACATAGTTCCGGTAGAAGATGAAGAGGTTTCTAAGCAATTAGAGCGTTCTTTCAAAAAAAGCGGAATGGATGTATTAACCAATGCCAGTGTTGAATCGGTGGATACCAAAGGAAAAAAATGCGTTGCTACTATTAAAACAAAAACAGGAACTGAAAAAGTAGAAGTAGATATCGTATTATCTGCTGCCGGAATTGTGGCTAACATTGAAAACATTGGTTTAGAGGAAGCTGGAATTGCTACCGACAAAGGAAAAATTATGGTAAATGAATATTACCAAACAAACATACCGGGCATTTTTGCGATCGGAGATTGTGTGCCAGGACAAGCATTAGCACATGTTGCTTCCGCTGAAGGTATTATTTGTGTTGAAAAAATTGCTGGTCAACATGTAGAGCCCTTAGATTATAAAAATATACCAGGTTGTACCTATTGTTCGCCTGAAATTGCATCCGTTGGGTATACTGAAAAAGCGGCTAAAGAAGCTGGTTATGAACTGAAAGTGGGTAAATTTCCATTTTCTGCTTCAGGTAAAGCAAGTGCCGCCGGACATAAAGATGGTTTTGTAAAACTAATTTTTGATGCTAAATATGGCGAATTATTAGGCGCTCATATGATTGGATATAATGTAACCGAAATGATTGCAGAAATTGTAGCCATTCGTAAATTAGAAACTACCGGGCATGAGATCATCAAAACAGTTCATCCGCACCCAACCATGAGCGAAGCTATTATGGAGGCGGCCGCAGCTGCGTATGGTGAAGTGATTCATTTGTAATCAATTACGAATGAGCCTTTTGTGATGGTTTCATTCTTCATTCTTAGTTTCTTATTCTAAATTCTATAAATTTTGTGTGGAATTCTTGGTGTTATTGCTTTTACTGAACCTGCTAAAGAAAACTTTAAGCATGTAGCCTCTGCTTTATCCAAACTTTCCAAAAGAGGCCCAGATCATCAGGCCACTTATATTCACAATAACGTTGTTTTGGGCCATGCCCGTTTATCCATCATTGATACGAGTGATGCGGCCAATCAACCTTTTACAGATGCTTCGGGCAGATATACCATCATTTTTAATGGTGAATTTTTTAATTTTAAAGAACATAAAACTATTTTAGAAAAAGAGGGCATTTCTTTTTCTACATCATCAGATACGGAAGTATTGCTTCAGCTATACATTAAACATAAAGAAAATTGCCTTTCCTTAATTAATGGTTTTTTCGCTTTTGCTATTTATGATAATCAAGAAGAAAGTGTTTTTATTGCTCGCGATCGTTATGGCGTAAAGCCTTTAATTTATTATAAAGATGATGAAAAAATCATCTTCGCATCAGAACACAAAGCTATTTTGGATTTTCCTATAAAAAGAGAAATTAATCAAGATTCTTTGTTTTGTTATTTACAGCTAAACTATTTACCCGGAATAAGTATGTTACAAGGGTTTTACAAATTATCTCCGGGCGAATATATGCTCATTGAAAAAGCCCAGGTCAAAATACAAACGTATTATTCAATTCCAACCAACGAATTTAATCCCTTACCTTCTTACAAAGAGGCCCAAAAAGAAATTCGAAATAAACTGGAAGAAGCGGTTCAATTAAGGTTAGTGGCCGATGTGCCCTTAGGTTGTTTTTTAAGTGGGGGAATTGATTCTTCTATTATTACAGGCTTAGCTAGTAAACACAAATCCCATCTGCATACTTTTTCGGTCGGTTATAGGGATGAACCTTATTTTGATGAAACAAAATACGCACAAATTGTGGCTAAAAAGTTTAAAACCGAACATACCGTATTCTCATTAACCAATCACGATTTATTAGATCATTTATATGAGGTCCTAGATTATCTAGATGAACCTTTTGCCGACTCCTCTGCTTTAGCGGTATATATTTTGAGCAAAAAAACCAGACAACACGTCACTGTTTCTTTATCAGGCGATGGGGCAGACGAGTTATTTTCTGGGTACAATAAACACATGGCCGAATTTAAGGTTCGTAATCCGGGTTTAAAAGAAAAAGCGGCTGTTTTATTAGCTCCTTTGCTTAAAAACGTTCCACAGTCGAGAAACTCAAAATTTTCAAATATAGCTCGGCAATTAAACAAATTTGGGCAAGGAAGTAACATGTCTGCCAAAGATCGGTATTGGAGATGGGCCTCCCTCCTATCTGAAAAAGATGCAGCCAAGCTATTATCTTGGGATGATAATGTTTACAACAGCAGCTTTTATTACAACGCTATAAAAAACCAAGCAATCCATTATATCAAAAATAATGCCAATATAAACGACGTTCTTCAGGCCGATTTACATCTGGTTTTACCCAATGATATGTTAACCAAGGTCGATTTAATGTCGATGGCTAATTCTTTAGAAGTGCGTACTCCCTTTTTAGATTATCGCTTGGTCAATTATGTAGCTTCATTGCCCGCCTCGTACAAAATAGATGGAAAAATGAAGAAAAAAATATTGCAGGATGCTTTTTCCGATCTAT
>CAYOHR010000029.1:9776-26021 GCA_964403835.1 uncultured Flavobacteriales bacterium | reverse complement strand
CTTCTGAATTATATAACCGCCCCAAACATGGCTTTGAAGTTCCCTTATTGAAATGGTTTCAAAACGAATTAAAAGGCCTTATTGAAGATGATTTATTAAAAGATTCGTTTATTGAAGAACAAAAAGTATTTTCGCCTGAGGAAATTAAAAAATTAAAACTAAAATTATTTTCTAACAACCCGGGAGATTCCCATGCTACTATTTGGGCCCTGATTGTGTTTCAATATTGGTGGAAAAAATACTTATGCTAGTTATAAGTTATGAATTATAAGTTATGAGTGGTTCCAAACCCAAAATACTCCGTATTGCCAACCGGTTTAACCTGGGCGGTCCGACCTACAATGTCGCGTATTTAACTAAATACTTAGAGCCCGATTTTGAAACCCTTTTAGTGGGAGGAGAAAAGGATGAAACCGAAGAAAGTTCAACCTTTATTTTAGATAATTTAGGTATAAAACCCTTGATTATTCCTGAAATGAAACGTGAAATTGATTTAAAAAATGATCGTATTGCTTATCAAAAAATAAAACAAATCATTCGCGAATTTAAGCCTGATATTGTGCATACTCATGCTTCAAAAGCAGGAGCCATAGGGCGTTTAGCAGCATCAAGCATGAATGTACCCTTAATTTTTCACACTTTTCATGGACATGTTTTCCATTCGTATTTCGGTTCTTTAAAAACGCAGTTTTATAAAAATATAGAGCGATATTTAGCAAAAAAAAGCACTAAAATTATTGCCCTTAGCCCTACTCAAAAGAATGAATTAGTCA
This sequence comes from uncultured Flavobacteriales bacterium, assembly GCA_964403835.1. GTDB lineage: Bacteria > Bacteroidota > Bacteroidia > Flavobacteriales_G > JALEGO01 > CAYOHR01. The sequence goes on along the minus strand of CAYOHR010000029.1, from coordinate 25,248 downwards.
ATATTCATCGCATTGCCCCTGAAAAAAAAATTGAAATTATTTCATTGGGATTTGATTTACTAAGATTTACTCTAAATAAAGAAGAAAATAGAAAAAACTTTCGAGAAAAATACCAAGTAAAAGAGGATGAAATAGCCATAGGGATCATAGGAAGGCTAGTACCTATAAAAAATCACAGGTTATTTTTAAAAGCTATACAATATCTTACCCAAAATACTTCCAAAAAAATAAAAGCTTTTGTGATTGGAGATGGAGAATCGAAAAATGATATTTTAAAAACCACGCAAGACTTAGGATTAAGTTATTCGACAGAACCTTCATCAGAAGCAAGGGTTATTTTCACCTCCTGGATACAAAATGTGGATTGGGCTTATGCCGGCCTTGATATTGTTTGTTTAACATCTTTTAATGAGGGTACTCCGGTGAGTTTAATTGAAGCACAAGCAGCAGGAAAGCCTGTTATTACCACAAATGTTGGGGGTGTTGAAGACATTATTCAAAAAGATAAAACCGGTTTTATTACTGATCCATTGGCAGAACACGATTTTTTTCATGGTCTACAAAAATTAGTCGAAGATGAAAATTTAAGAGCTAAATTCTCAGAAAAAGGGGCGGAATGGGCACTTGAAAAATTCTCTTATCATCGACTGGTAAACAATATGTCGACTTTATACAAAAATGAAGGCGCAAAAATTAGGTTATTCTAACGAATATTTGATAATTTTGCAATCCGTATGAAATCCCTTTGTAAAATAGTTATTTATACTTTAAGCATGAGTTTGTTGGGCTCTTGCGCTTATTTTCAACCCAACACCATGTTTAAAACAAAAAGGAATTACAAATTTGCAGAATTGGTTGATTCTGTTCAAAAAGAATATGTAATTCGTGAAAATGATATCATCAATTTTAGTTTGTACTCCAACGATGGCTTTCGTTTAGTTGAAGTAGCCAAAGAATTTAATGCCGGAATTACTGCCGGAACAGGTTCTGCCTCTTATGAATACAAAATTGAATTGGATGGTTATGTAAAACTTCCCGTTTTAGGAAGAATAACATTAAAAGGATATACCATTCGTGAAGCAGAAAAACTTTTAGAAAAAAAATATTCAGAATATTACCAAAAGCCATTTATCTTACTGAATGTAAAAAACAAAAGAGTGATGGTATTTTCTGGGGGGGAAGCAAAGGTAATACCGCTTGAAAATGACAACACCACTTTGTTAGAAGCAATTGCCCTATCAGGAGGAATTTCAGAGAATGGGAGATCCAAAAGAATAAAGTTAATTCGAGGAGATGTTACCAATCCTCAGGTGTATTTGTTTGATTTATATCATATTGAAGGGATAAAAAATGCCAATTTAATTTTACAAGCCAATGACATAATATACGTAGAACCTCAACCAAGTGTTGCAAGAGTATTATTAACAGAGATTACACCCTATTTAACCCTAGTCTCAACTACCTTAACAATTATTTACCTAACCAGAAGAAACTAGTTGGAATCTATAGATACGATAAAAAAGAATTTAAGCAACAATGATTTTGATATTTCATTGTTCATTTTTCTTTTTATTAAAAACATCAAACTTAGCATTACTTTAGCAGTCATCTCTCTTATTCTGGGTTTCATATATTTAAGATATACCCCTCCCATGTTTGAATCATCCGGGGTATTGCAAATAAGAAGTTCCAATAATGCCAGCAAAATATTAAATACCGGCGAAAATTTAATGCCTAAGCAAGATATCTTTCAAGATATTGAATTTTTAAGATCCAGAGAATATTTTAAAAAAGTACTCTTAACTTTGCCTCTTGAAATAAGTTATTACCAGGAAGGGAAGTTTTTAGGTTTTGAAAACTATAAAACTAGTTTTTATGAAATTAAACCTATAAAAGTCGACTCTACTCTTTTAGGAACAAAAATTTACATTGATTTTAATGGAGATGATCAAATTAATCTTTCTTATAAATATGAAAACAAAACCTTTGAAAAAAGCTTCCGTTACAACGAAATTATAGTTACTCCTCACTTTAGTTTTAAGGTAAATTTGATGCGTAATTTTCATTCTACCAAGCTTGAAAATCAATTATACTTTACTTTTAACAATATGGATGCATTAATTAATCAACTACATCCCCATTTATTGGTTGATATTTTTAATGATGCTGCAAAGTCTATTCTTGTTCAATTTAAAGATTATAATCCTTCCAAAGCCAAAGATATTTCAAATGCCATATGCCATAATTTTATTGAAAGTGATATTGAAAGAAAAAGCGAGAGTACAAAAAAAATGATCCATTTTATCGATGAACAATTAGAAAACGTTTATAGCAGTTTAAGAGAATCAGAAAGTGTACTTTTTAATTTCCAAAAAGATAATAATACGGGCAAAAAGGATAAGTTTTCACCCTTATACCTAGAAAAAATATCGGATATTGAAACTGATTTAATTTCTCTAGAATTGCAAGAAAAAATTCTGACTCAAATTAATCAACGAGTTAATTCTAAAGAAAATTTATTAGATGCATATAATTTAATTTCACTTATCTCAGGAAGTGAAGTTGAAACCATTTTGCTAAAACAAATTGATGAATTACAGCGACTATTAATACAAAGAGAAGAGCTTTTATTCGATGTAAAGGAATCTAGTGAAACTATCCGATCTATTGATCATAGCATAGAAATTCAGAAAAAACTACTTCGTGAAAGTATTGGTTCAATATTAGATAAAATGTCATCTAAGAAAGAAAACTTAAATAACAAATTAAATTACTTTCAAAAAGATGTTTTAGATGTACCGGATAAAGATCTGGAACTATCAAAAATTGAACGAATTTTCAAAATTAATGAGAAATATTATTCTTTATTGTTAGAAAAGAAAACCGAATTCTCTATTACTAAAGCAGGTTTCGTCTCTGAAAATATAGTTTTGCAAGAGCCTCGGGAAGCGGACACACCCGTTTCTCCAAATAAAAAAATGACCTTAGCTATTTGCTTGGGTACCGCCATTATTGCAAGTTTCTTGTACTTACTTATCAAATATATTTTCCATAATAAAATTCATTCAGTAGAAGAAATTATGGGAAATAGCAATGCGAATATTGGGGTATTAGGTATCATATCAAAATACACCGAGCATATTCCTGTTTCTCAGTTAATTGTTAATAAAAAACCAAAATCTTTATTGGCAGAATCTTTTAGAAATGTGAGAACCAATTTACAATTTATCTTAAACACAAAAGATAAAAAAGTAATTTCAGTTACCTCAACTATTTCAGGAGAAGGAAAAACTTTTGTAACCATTAACCTATCTGGTATTTTAGCTCTAGCAAATAAGAAAATTATTATTTTAGATTTGGATATGAGAAAGCCAAAAATCCACATTGGTTTTAACGTATCTAACATTCGAGGGATGAGCACCATTTTAATTGGAAGAGAGAAAATTGAAGATTGTATTAATCATAGTGAATTAGAAGGGCTTGATTTTATTACCGCAGGTCCTATTCCTCCTAATCCATCGGAGTTAATTTTAAATGGAAAACTTAAATTAATTATTGAGCAATTAAAAGAAACCTATGATTATGTCATTATTGATACTCCACCTGTTGGTTTAGTTACAGATGGACTAGAGTGCGCTAAACATGCCGATTGTCAAATATATTTATTTAAAGCAGAGTATTCTAAAAGGGCATTTGTAAGTAACCTATCCCGATTGGTCAACGACAATAAACTAAGTAATCTTTCTATCATTTTAAATAGTGTCGACTTAAAAGATGGTCCTTATGCTTATGCAAGTAAGTACGGCTACGGATATGGGTATACATATGGCTACGGATATGGGTATGGCTACGGATATGGGTATGGTTATGGGGGAGGATATTACGACGAAAATAACAAGAAAGGTAAAAAATGAACATCTTAGAAACGCCTTTTGAAGGTTTATTCATTCTTGAACCTTCTTTATTTAAAGACGAAAGAGGATACTTTTTTGAATCATATAATCAAAAAAAATTGGAACAAATTATTCCTTTCAATTTTGTTCAAGACAATCAATCCTTATCTCAAAAAAATGTGTTGCGAGGTATGCATTTCCAAAAACCGCCGTATGACCAGGGTAAATTAGTCCGAGTAATAAAAGGTTCTGCTTTAGATGTTGTGATTGATATTCGAGAAAAGTCTAAAACATTTGGCCAATATTATAGTATCATTTTAAGTGAAGAAAATCAAAAAATGTTTTGGGTTCCGCCAGGTTTTGCGCATGGTTTTTTAAGTTTAATGGATGATACCATCTTTTTTTATAAATGCACTAATTTTTACCATAAAGAATCTGAAAAGTGCATTTTATGGAGCGATCCAACTGTCAATATCAATTGGGGTATGGAAAATCCATTGATGGCTCCGAAGGATAAAGAAGGAGAATTACTAAAAGATTTACCCTACTTCTTTTGATTTAAAGTATATATTTCTACTTTTGCAAAGTGAGATATCTTTTGATTATATTACCAGTTATTTCTCTTATTAGTTCGTTTATTTTAAACAAAGTTCTTTTAAAATTTTCGTCCAATTTAGGAATTCGAAATAATAATGTTACGGTTGTTCGCTGGAGTAAAACCTCTAAACCTGCCATGGGAGGAATCTCTTTTTTCATCATTTTCTTAATTTCCGTTATTTTTTATTATTCAATTTTTCCTGTAAAATCTATCCAAGTTACAGGAATTATAGCCAGTTTGTTATTGGCTTTTTTCATGGGTTTAGCCGATGATGCTTATAACACCAAACCCTTATTAAAATTTTTAGCTCAACTTTTTTGCGGCATCATTTTAGTAGTATCAGGTACTTATATTAATTTGTTTGATAACATGTACTGGAATTATTTATTCACGGTAATTTGGATATTAGGTATGATGAATTCTGTAAATATGCTCGATAATATGGATGGGGTTACTACTTCTATATCCATCTTGGTTCTCACTTTTTCCTTATTAATTGGAAATATGATGAATATGAATAATAATTTTTTGACCATTACTATTATTCCAATTATCGCTTCTTTGGTTACATTTTTGTTTTTTAACTGGCATCCTTCTAAAATGTTTATGGGCGATACCGGAAGTCAATTTTTAGGCCTTTTTCTAGCAATTGCAGGCATTCATTTTGTATGGAATATTCCTGTTTCATTTAATGAGCATAGCTTATTATTTAAATTTGGCTTGGTATTTTTGGTGTTTTTAATTCCAATTACAGATACTACTGCCGTTACTATTAATAGAATTAGAAAAGGAAGCTCTCCCTTTGTTGGAGGAAAAGACCATACAACTCACCATTTATCTTATTTAGGACTTTCTGATTCCAAAGTGGCTCTAATATTAATCAGTGTAAATGTTATTTCTGGCATATTTGCTCTTAAATTAACGCAATTATCTCAATTTACTTATGTTGATTTTGCTTGGTTTTTGGCTCCCTCTTTAATCCTATCATTTCTGCTATTTTTAAATACCTTTTTATCTTCTCCCAAAAACCTTGCCAAAAAAAATGTTGATTTAACAATTAAACACTTCAATAATAATACTGTTAAAGTAACAGAAGAAATTACACTTACCGGAGTGATTAATAAAGCGAATGAAAACTAAACCCTTTCACTACATATTTTATTCCTTTATTGGTTCTATTGTCATTCTTGGGGTTCTTTTTTCAATTAATTCAAAAATTGCCGAAGATTCTACTGATAAAGAATACGTAAACTATATAAAGAGTAACTACAAAGTCTTTTCTTTAAGTCTGCCTGATACCATATCGTTTTGTGGCGAAAATATCCCCTTACAAAAATCAGATGTAAAAGAAAACTTAGACCGGGAGCTGTTAGTAAACACGTATTGGCAATCTCAAACCCTATTATTTATTAAACGGGCACATAAATGGTTTCCAATTATAGAACCCATCCTAAAAAGAAACAACATACCCGATGATTTTAAATATTTAGCCCTTATTGAAAGTGGTTTAACAAATTCTGTTTCCCCTTCGGGTGCTACTGGCTTTTGGCAATTATTAGCTACCTCCGGTAAAGAATTAGGGCTAGAAATAAACGATCAAATTGATGAGCGATACCACGTTGAAAAATCAACCGAGGCCGCGTGCGCCTATTTACGGCAAGCATACGAAAAACTAGGAAAAAATTGGACTTTAGCCGCAGCTTCCTATAATATGGGTATGTCTGGTATGGCTAAACAAATAGCATTTCAAAAGGCTAACTCTTATTATGATTTGCACCTGAACCAGGAAACAAGCCGATATGTATTTAGAATTATGGCTATGAAAGAAATTCTTACGCACCCCGATACCTATGGATTTTATGTCCGAGATAAAGACTTATATTCCTTGGATGAATACGAACAAATAGCCGTTGATTCTACCATTAGCAGTTTGGTCGATTTTGCAATTGCTAACAACATGACTTACAAAGACTTAAAGCGTTTAAACCCTTGGTTAAGAGATTCTAATTTACCCAATAAATTAAAAAAATCATACCAAATAAAAATAGCAGGCTCTTAAATTATGAAAGAAGTAATTGAGGTAATAGGAGCCCGTGAACATAATTTAAAAAACATTAATGTCACTATTCCCCGAAACGAGCTGGTAGTTATTACCGGATTGAGTGGCAGCGGAAAATCATCCTTGGCATTTGATACTATTTTTGCCGAAGGTCAGCGCCGGTATATTGATAGCTTTTCTTCTTACGCCCGAGGATTTATGGGCAAAATTGAACGCCCCGATGCCGATCAAATAACAGGTTTAAGCCCGGTTATTTCCATCGAACAAAAAACGGTAAATAAAAGCCCCCGATCTACCGTTGGAACCATAACAGAAGTGTACGATTTTTTACGTCTGCTATACGCTCGTATTGGAGAAGCGGTTTCGTATGTAACGGGCGAAAAAATGATTCAGTATTCATCTGATCAAATATTGAACATTATTTTAGAAAAATTTGATCAAAAGAAAATCCTGATGCTTGCCCCTATTGTAAAGGGGAGAAAAGGCCATTACAAGGAACTATTTGAGAAATTAAGAAGAGATGGTTTTATTCGGGTTCGGATTGATGGAAAACTGCAGGAGATTAAACCTTCTATGCAATTGGATCGATATAAGATACATGATATTGAGGTAGTTATCGATAAATTAGAAGTAAATAATGAATTTAAAACCCGAGTTTCTCAATCGTTAAGTTTAGCATTAAAACAAGGAAATGGTATCGTTATTATTTCTGAGGTAGATGACCGTTTAGATGTTATTCAAGATCATTTTTACAGTAAATATTTAATGTGTCCAACTTCTGGAGTTTCTTATGATGAACCCGCTCCAAATAATTTCTCTTTTAACTCACCCTATGGTGCATGTAAAGCCTGCAATGGCTTAGGAGAAGTTTCGGAAATAGATTATGATAAAATTTTTCCCGATAAAGAGATGCCCATCAAAAAAGGAGGCATTGCGCCTTTGGGCGAATATAAGCCTACCTGGGTATTTAAACAGTTAGAAGCTATTGGAAAAAAGTATAATTTTACTATGAATAGTAAGATTTCAGAGCTATCTGAAGAGGCTATACAAATTATTTTAGATGGTTCAGAAGAGAATTTTACCATAAACAATGAGGTTGTTGGCATTTCCTTTCAACAAAACATAAGTTATCCGGGCTTAATCAATGTATTATCTAAACAATACGAAGAAAGCGACAATAAGGCTTTGTTAACCTGGGCAGAGGCTTTTATGAATAAAATGCCTTGCAAAGAATGTGGTGGAACGCGCTTAAGAAAAGAAAGTCTTTATTTTTTCATCAACGAAAAAAACATTTCAGAGGTTTCTAATATTGATATTTCAGAACTCGGAAATTGGATTAAAGAATTACCTCAACATTTAACAGATCGTCAAAACCTGATAGCCAAAGAAATTATTAAAGAAATAAGGGTTCGTTTGGAGTTTTTATTAGATGTTGGATTAGAATATTTAACCCTCAATCGCAACTCAGGTTCCCTTTCAGGAGGAGAAGCGCAAAGAATTAGATTAGCGACCCAAATTGGTTCAAAATTAACCAATGTGTTATATATTTTAGATGAGCCAAGCATAGGCTTACATCAACGGGATAATGATAAATTAATCGATTCATTAAAAAATTTGAGGGATCAAGGCAATTCTGTGATTGTAGTGGAACATGATAAAGAAATCATGCTAGCTTCTGATTATATTATTGATATTGGCCCAAAAGCCGGAAAACACGGGGGCAAAATCATTGCCTGTGGCACTCCCGAAGAATTTATTAAAATATCCACCTCCACCTCCGATTATTTAACAGGCAAACAACGCATTGAAGTGCCTTTAAAAAGACGCGAAGGAAATGGAAAATTCATATCATTTAAAGGGTGTACGGGACATAATTTAAAAAATGTATCTGTTAAACTTCCGCTGGGAAAATTAATTTGCGTAACGGGCGTATCCGGAAGTGGAAAATCCTCTTTAATCAATGGAACTTTATATCCCATTTTAGCTACCAAAATCTATCGATCAAAACGCAAACCATTGCCTTTTAAATCCGTGGAAGGCATTGATGAAATAGATAAAGTAATTATTATAGATCAAGCTCCTATTGGTAGAACCCCGCGTTCGAACCCTGCTACTTATACAGGTTTATTTACTGATATCCGCAATTTATTTAGTGGTTTGCCTGAAGCTAAAATAAGAGGCTATAAACCCGGACGATTTTCATTCAATGTAAAGGATGGCCGCTGCGAAAATTGCCAGGGTGCAGGTTTAAAAACCATCGAAATGAACTTTTTACCCGATGTATATGTGCATTGCGAAGTTTGCAATGGAAAAAGATACAATCGTGAAACCCTACAAGTGCGCTACAAGGGAAAATCAATTGGAGATGTGTTGGATATGACCATTGAAGAATCTATTTCCTTTTTTGAACACATCCCAAGTATTTACAACAAAGTTAAAACCTTACATGATGTAGGTTTAGGCTATGTTCAGATAGGACAATCTTCTACAACCTTGTCGGGAGGAGAAGCCCAACGGGTTAAATTAGCCACCGAATTATCAAAAAAAGGCACGGGTAAAACCATGTACATCATGGATGAGCCTTCTACAGGTCTTCATTTTGAGGATATTCGTGTTTTATTGGGAGTTATTGACCGATTAGTAGATCAGGGAAATTCTATCATTATTATAGAACATAACTTAGATATTATTAAAGTAGCCGATCATATTATTGATTTAGGCCCAGAAGGGGGCGCAAAAGGCGGATATATACTAACAGAAGGAACCCCCGAAGAAGTCGCCAAATCAAAAAAAGGATATACGGCCAAATATTTGAAAAAAGAACTAGAGCACAGTGCTGTTAAAGTTTAAACCTTCAAGGTTACTTAAATTCCAAAAACAACCTAGATTCTCAATGAAATTTTCCTTTTTAATTCCTCATTGTCAATTAACCATTATCAATTTTCAATTAACTTTGTTTCATGATTAAAAAGGTCGACTTTTCAAACATTTTTCCACTTCAAAACAAAGAAGCATCTGCAAATCATACTCCTTCTATAACCGATTCTGATGCGGGTATTCCGCCTTTTTTGCGCGGCCCCTACCCGACTATGTATGCTATAAAGCCCTGGACCATCCGTCAATATGCGGGTTTTAGCACGGCCGAAGAATCCAATGCTTTTTACAAAAAAAACTTAGCTGCCGGGCAAATGGGTTTATCGGTCGCTTTTGATTTACCTACCCACCGAGGATATGATTCGGATCATGAACGTGCCATGGGCGATGTGGGAATGGCCGGAGTAGCTATTGATAGTGTGGAAGATATGAAAGTATTGTTTGATAGCATTCCTTTAGATAAAATGAGTGTATCCATGACCATGAATGGGGCTGTTATTCCGGTACTGGCCTTTTTTATTGTGGCCGCCGAAGAACAAGGCGTGGATTCCTCTTTGTTATCCGGAACCATTCAAAATGATATCTTAAAGGAATTTATGGTGCGCAACACCTACATTTATCCTCCCAAACCTTCTATTCGTATTATTTCTGATATATTCAAATATGTATCAACCCACATGCCAAAGTTTAATTCAATCAGTATTTCGGGTTATCACATGCACGAAGCGGGCGCCACGGCTGAATTAGAATTGGCCTATACCCTGGCCGATGGCTTAGAATATGTACGAACCGGGATAAAAGCAGGATTAGACATTGATACCTTTGCCCCTCGTTTATCGTTTTTTTGGGGAATTGGCATGAATTTTTATACCGAAGTTGCTAAACTAAGAGCCGGACGTTTATTGTGGGCTAAATTAATCAAGCAATTTAATCCGAAAGACCCTAAATCTATGGCTTTGCGAACACATTGCCAAACATCGGGCTGGAGTTTAACCGAGCAGGACCCTTATAACAATGTTGCAAGAACCACCATTGAAGCCATGGCTGCCGTTTTTGGAGGCACACAATCGCTACACACTAATTCTTTAGACGAAGCCATTGCTTTACCTTCCGAATCATCCGCTAAAATAGCGCGAAACACCCAATTATTTTTACAAAAAGAAGCCAATATTACAGGCTTAATAGACCCTTTGGCGGGTTCGGAAGTGATAGAAAAACGCACCCAAGAATTGTGTGATAAAGCCTGGGAACTGATACAAGAAGTGGAAGCCTTAGGCGGAATGGCAGCAGCCATAGAAGCAGGTATTCCCAAATTAAAAATTGAAGAGGCAGCAGCACGTCGCCAGGCCCGCATCGAATCAGGACAAGAGACCATTGTAGGTGTAAATAAATTTAAGGTGGCCCCTTCGCAAATGGATATTTTACAAATTGACAATCAAAAAGTATTAAAAAATCAAATAGATCGCCTGCAAAAGCTCAAGAAAGAACGAAACCAGGCCTTGGTTGACGTTTCTTTAAACAACATTACCCAAGCTGCCAAAACCGGAGAAGGTAATTTGTTAGCATTAGCCATAGAAGCAGCCCGAAACCGAGCCACCTTAGGCGAAATAAGCCTGGCTATGGAACAAGCTTTTGGTCGGCACGTAGCACAAACCCGCTCTATTTCAGGAGTATATTCATCTGAACTTATGAACCATAAAGATTTTGAAAGCGCATTAAAATTAGCGCATCAATTTGCAGAAAAAGAAGGTCGCCGACCCCGAATAATGGTGGCAAAAATGGGACAAGATGGGCACGATCGGGGAGCGAAAGTAATTGCCAGTTCCTTTGCAGATATGGGTTTTGATGTGGATATTGGTCCCTTATTTCAAACGCCAAAAGAAGTAGCTCGCCAGGCCGCTGAAAACGATGTACATGTATTGGGTATTTCCTCTTTAGCCGGTGGACATAAAGCCCTGGTACCTCAGTTAGTAAAGGAATTAAAAGAAATTGGCCGGGAAGATATTATGGTGGTTGTAGGAGGTGTTATTCCTTCGCAAGATTATGAATTTCTGAAACAAAATGGGGCTTATTTAATATTTGGACCCGGAACCATTATTAGTTTAGCGGCTAAAGAAATTTTAGAGGAGTTGATGAAGAAATAAGCGTTAAGACTCCAAAAGACTATTGAAAGCAACAAAAGCCCAAGCCTGTGAGCCGGGATAAGGGTACTCTATAAAACTTATCAGCAAAAAATTAACAATATAGTTCTTAAATAATAAAAAATTATTATCATTGACCCTTAAAAAAGTGAAGACCAGAGATCACTTAAAAAACGGGGCGATTCTGAAAAGCCATATGAGTAGGTTTTTTTTATATTAATTTAATAAATTCAAATGGATGCACAAAAAGTAGACATGTTTATTATGTCTAATGGTAAATTTTTTGAAAGTCACCAAGTAATGCAAATTAGAGATCGATTACTTCAATTAGATGATTCAAAATGGGGAATGATTCAAACGATGCAATTTAAAGATCCAACAGTAAGTATAATCGTTTCTTTATTAGCCGGAAGCCTAGGTATTGATCGGTTTATCATTGGAGATACCGGCTTGGGTATTGGTAAGCTTTTAACTTGCGGTGGTCTTGGAATTTGGGCCATTGTAGACTGGTTTATGATTATGGGAGCTACCAGAGAAAAAAATATGCAAAAATTGCAATCTGTTCTTTACTAATAATTTGAGCAGAAGCAAGTTATATATTTTGCTCAGTATTGCTTGTTTGGCCGGGTATATCTGGATTATTGTTTCGTTTATAGATCAACATCATACACAAAAAATGATGTATGAAGGATGTTTAATTAAGCAATTAACCAATATACCCTGTCCATCCTGCGGTTCTACCAGAGCTATTTTATCTCTTTTACACGGAGATGTGACCCGCGCATTTTATTGGAACCCTTTTGGGTTTATTATTTTAGGAATTTTATTTATCTCACCTTTTTGGATCATCCATGATCTAATTAAACGAAAACAGAGTCTTTTTTTGTATTTTAAAGAAGCAGAATTTTTCATTCGAAAAAAAACACTTGCAATTCCTTTAATTATGTTGGTTGCTCTTAACTGGTTTTGGAATATTTATAAAGGATTGTAAACAATGACAGATATTAAAACAGATCACTTACCTGGTGAACATGAAGCAGAGCGCGCTTCCAATAGTTACTTAATGTCCTTGGTGGCACTAATGGCTGGACTCCCTTTACCCATTATTAATTTATTAGCCACGCTTATTTTTTATTTTGGAAACAGAAAGTCGAGTTATTTTGTTCGTTGGCATTGCATGCAAGCTTTATTATCACAATTAACTGTTTTTATCATGAACAGTTATGGTTTTTGGTGGACCATCTCTATCCTTTTTGGTAAAAGTGAAATTACAAACTCCTATATAGCTTATATAATAACTGTATTTCTTTTTAATCTTTCAGAATTAATAGTGACCATCTATTCTGCCATTCAAACTCGTAAAGGAATTCATATTCAATGGTGGTTTTATGGCCCTCTAACCAACTTAATTTGTAAACCCTAACATGAAAAAAGTAGTTCTTCATTTTGTACTCATTTTAGTTTTGTTTTTGGGATGTTGGTTTGGCTTGCACCAAATTGATTGGGTACGTGTTTTTAACGTACAAAAGGTAACTGAATCAACCGAAGAAAAACTGGGCGATTTTTATTGGGATATCATCAAATCTTCAGAAGAAGAAGTTGATAACAAAAAGATTACCAACATGTTAGATACCCTACTAGAAAAAATTTGTACAAAAAACAATATTAAAGAAAAAATTAAAATTCATTTGATATACAACGATGAAACTAATGCTTTTGCTTTACCAAACAGGCATTTAGTAGTGTATACCGGACTTATTTTGGAATGTAAAAACGAAGCAGAATTAAGTGGAATAATTTGTCATGAAATTGGCCATATTGAACAAAAACATGTGATGAAAAAATTGATTAAAGAAGTGGGATTAAGTGCTTTAATATCAATGACCACGGGAAGTGGAGGAGAAATTGGTAAAAAAACTATTAAAATGCTTTCTTCATCGGCCTATGATCGCTCTTTAGAAAGCGAGGCTGATATAAAAGCAGTTGATTATCTGATTGAAGCTAATATCAATCCGAGCGGATTATCTGATTTTTTATATCGATTATCAAAAGAAGAAAGTGATTTGCAGAAAAATTTATTTTGGATGAGTACACATCCAGATTCAGAACAAAGAGCTTTAACCTTGATAGAATATAGCAAAAACAAACCCTTTACGGAACAACCTATTCTAGGGGAAGAAAAGTGGAATTTGCTACAAGGGTATTTTAGTTTTAATTAGAAGCATCTACAGAGGGTTACTGAATACTTCGTACCTTTACATTATCAATTTTCAATTATACATTATCAATTAAAAATATGTTAGGACTAGGAAATATGGGTGGCATGATGGGGAAACTCCAGGAAATGCAAAAACAAATGAATGACATCAAAAACAAATTAGATGCCATAGAAGTAGAAGGACAAAGCCAGGGAAATTATGTTAAAGTAAAAATAAACGGAAATCGGATACCTAAAGAAGTAACCCTATCCGATACTTTTAAAGATCTCAATAAAGAAGACATGCAAAAACATGTATTAGAAGCCTTAAAAGACGGACTTTTTAAAGCAGAAAAAGTAAATGAAGATCAAATGAAAAATGTAGCAGGATCGATGATGCCAGGCTTAGGGAGTTTATTGGGGAAATAAACCAATATAAAAGGCCCTTCAAGAATTTTACCATGTGGAAAACACTAAACGATAAGGAAACTATAGATCAACTCATTGATTTATCCTCCGAAAAGCCTTTTTTGCTATTTAAGTATAGCACCCGCTGTGGACTTAGCTTACAAGCACATGAAAAATTAAAAGAATGGGATTTTAAAGCCTTTGACTTAGATATTTATTTCCTTGATCTCATAAAACACCGCGATGTTTCAAATTATATTGCCGAAAAATTTCAAGTTATACATCAATCGCCTCAGGTTTTACTATTATCCAAAGGAAAAATTGTCTATCATACTTCTCATCATCAAATTAACAACCTTCAAATACAGCAGTATCTTGATTTTCAAAAAGTTGCAATAATTTTACAGCAAATAAAATCATTTATGAATACCGACTCAGACATAGTTTGGACTCGCTATAATAATATCGAACAATTTTTAACAGACCTTAATCAGGATATATTAAATATTGAGGATTGTAGCTTCCTAACTCTTGAGAAAGTGCAATTTAATTTTTTACCCACTTCAACTTACCAAGAGATTTCTATTTCTAATAATTGGGGAGACCATTATCTCAAATTATCGAATGACTTTGATATACTTTATAAACAATTAACAGAAAGAAAAAACAATTCATAACCCATAGCTTATCACTCATAACCAACTTAATACTTAATACTTAATACAATAACAAGAATGCAAACCGACCTCGAAATAGCCCACGCAACAAAATTAGAACCCATTTATAAAATTGCCGAACGATTAAACATCCCTTCTGACCATGTTATTCCATACGGAAAATACAAAGCAAAAATTGATTTATCATGCATCAATCCCGATAAAATAGCCAAAAGCAATTTAATTTTAGTTACCGCTATTTCTCCCACCAAAGCCGGAAACGGAAAAACTGTAACCAGTGTAAGTGTGGCGTTAGGGCTCAATAAACTCGGTAAAAATGCCGCGGTTGTTTTACGTGAACCCTCTTTAGGACCCGTTTTTGGAATGAAAGGTGGCGCTGCCGGCGGTGGGCATGCCCAGGTTTTACCTATGGAAGACATCAATTTGCATTTCACCGGCGATTTTCACGCCATTACCTCTGCGCACAATACCATTGCAGCCCTATTAGATAATCATCAATACCACCATATTAACACCGATAAAGCCCTGAAACAGATTGTTTGGAAAAGAGTGTTAGATGTAAATGATCGATCCCTTCGTTTTATCAACACCGGTTTGGGTGGAAAACTAAATGGTTTACCCCAAG
>CAYOHR010000029.1:4381-9717 GCA_964403835.1 uncultured Flavobacteriales bacterium | reverse complement strand
TTTAAGAGCCCGAATTGATCGCATGATTTTAGGCTACAAACAAGATAATACCCCCTTTACCGTTAAGAATTTGGGCATTGGCGGAGCCATTACCATTCTCTTAAAAGATGCCTTATTACCTAATTTGGTGCAAACTACCGAAAATACCCCAGCTTTTATTCACGGCGGACCTTTTGCCAATATTGCCCACGGATGTAATTCGGTTATGGCTACCAAAATGGCCATGTCTGTGTGCGATTATGCAGTTACTGAAGCCGGTTTTGGAAGCGATTTGGGCGCCGAAAAATTTCTCAATATTAAATGCCGAATAGCCGATTTAGCTCCCAAAGCAACTGTTTTGGTCGTTACTACCCAGGCTTTAAAAACCCACGGCGGACTAGAAGGTGAGGCTGCCAAAAACCCCAATTTAGAAGGCTTACAAAGAGGCTTACCCAATTTAGAACGCCATTTAGAAAATCTGGCCAATTTTGGACAAAAAGTAGTGGTAGCTTTAAATAAATTCCACTTCGATACCTTAGAGGAAATTGACTTTTTACGAACCTGGTGCCAAACCCATGGCATTCTTTTTGCGGTAAACGATGCTTTTACGCAAGGGGGCGATGGAGCAAAAGAAGTGGCCCAAAAAGTGCTGGATATTATTGAAAAATATCCCCCTACTGTTATTCAGCCAACCTATGATTTGCAAGATTCTATCGAAGAAAAAATAGAACAAATTGCCACTCAAATTTATCGCGCTAAATCTGTAGAATATAGCAGTAAAGCGGCAACCGCGCTTCAAAAAATAAAAAAGAATAACTGGACCCATTTACCTGTTTGCATTGCCAAAACGCAATATTCTTTTACTGATGATGCCAAAATTATTGGGGCCCCTATTAATCATGTGCTGCACGTGACCGATTTAATTATTTGCAATGGTGCGGGCTTTGTTGTAGCCGTTGCCGGAGACATTATGCGTATGCCAGGTTTACCCGTAGAACCTGCGGCTCATAACATGGATATCGTGGACGGGGTTGTTTACGGACTGAGTTAAAATAGAAGATTTAATCAAATGGGATCAAACCAAACCAAACTCACCACATACCTCAACAATCCTATATTTCTACTGCTGAGTTTTGGAATTATTATTTCCCTTGTTTTTCAACATGCCTTTTCAGCCGAATTTTTAAACTGGGATGATGAGTATTATGTTGTAAAAAATGATTTATTAGATTCTTTTTCCTTTTCAAAACTTTTGTTTCTTTTTCATCCCAAAACATATGTAATGGGCAATTATCATCCTATTACCATCTTATCATACGCAATAGAAACAGCCATTTGGGGTAAAAATGCCTTTGTATTTCATACGACCAACCTGCTTTTACATGTTTTAAATACCTTTTTTGTGTTTAAAATTGCTTGCTTTTTCTTCAAAAGAATCGAAATAAGCTATTTATTAGCCCTTATTTTCGCTTTACACCCAAATCAGGTAGAAACCCTTCTTTGGATTTCAGATCGAAAGGACCTGCTTTCTACCCTGTTTTTACTTCTTTCCTTGTGGCAATACCTCAAATATGTACAAAAACCGCAGGTTAAAGACTTAGTTCTTATTTTTACATTCTTTCTTTTAGCCTGCTTATCCAAAGCAACCAGCGTTCTATTGCCGGTTTTATTCATTGCGCATCAACTCATAATATCTCCAAAAGCAAAATGGTCACTAACTTTTAAAGTAACACTTTTTATCATGTTAATCACTTCATTTTTAATAGGGTACCAGGCTATGCTGGCACAAAAAAGCAATGTGGTGGTTGATGCTATAAACCCCGGCATGTTGCATTCATTTTTATTCTCCGGATATGCACTCGCTCATTATATAATCCATCTATTTATTCCTATTCATTTAGCCCCCTTTTATCCTTATCCGGCAGAAACCAACTATTTCTATTTACTCTCCTGGATATTTATGATCATCCTTTTATTTCTTTTATACAAAAGAGATCATCGGGTCATGCTTTTTTTTATCAGCTTTTTTATCATTTCTATTTTTTTAGTTTTACAAATTTTCCCCGTAGGCAATGCCATAGCAGCCAATCGGTATGCGTATTTTCCATATATTGGGCTATTTTTATTTTTGGGGAAATTAATAGAAAGTATATACACCCTCCGGATCCGGTATCTGCTTCTGTTTTTAATCATTATTTCCGGGTATGTATCTTATCAATATTCAAAAAATTGGGTAAATAGCAAAGCATTATGGTCCCATGAAATAGAAGTATATCCTGCTGTTTCTATGTCTTACATCAACCGGGGAGCATCCTTCGAAAACGAAAATAAACCGGAATTAGCCCTGGCAGATTATGAAAAAGCCATTGGTTTAAATGATTCTAAAATGGGGTATATACGAAAATCGGCCATCGAGAACCAAAAGGGAGAAACCACCTTAGCCATACGCACCTTAAATTACTGCATCGAAAAGCACCCTAATTACGAGGTGGCTTACAATAACCGGGCGCTTTTATTAAAAAAAGCCTTCGTTTTAAATAAAGCCATTGAAGATTTGGATAAAGCCATTGAAATTAGCCCCAATTATTACGAAGCCTATTTAAACCGGGCCAATATTTATTTATTATTAAAAAAAGTAAATGAAGCCGAAGCCGATTGCAAAAAAGCCCTGGAAATAAACCCTGCTTTTGTGGAAGGATACAACACTTTAGGAAACATATACGCTTCTCAAAAAATGTATGATCAGGCTTATTCCTATTACAAAAAGGGCTTAGAAATAGATTCAAATAATGTGACTATTTTAAAGAATTTGGAGATGCTTCAAACCATCACAAAAAAATAATCCCCTGAAAAAAAATTCCAGGGGATCGCTTTGAAAAACTACCTCGAAATGGATTAAAATCCGCCCAAGGTTAAGCCTGCTGTATAAGGATACAACTGGTTTTTATTTTTAAATAAGTTGTCCATTCCGTAGGTTGCAAAAAAACCAAAATTCTTATATGTAATGCGCGATAAGACACCATAATTTAATTCGTTTATACCAAAATTATTAGTTATTTTCAATTCATAGTTTGAATTATTTTGGGCATATTTTTCATTTAAACAGGAATTGTATTTATAAGAAACATATCCCCCTAAAACAAATTTTACATTTTGGTTTTTCGATTTAAAACTAAAAAACACAGGAATATTCAGGTTAGAAACCCTTAATTTATAGGAAGATCGGTTGCTTGCGGTATCTGCACGTGCCAATCCTTTATTTTCGACCACATTCACATTTTGATCAAATTTATAAGTATTAAAATCAGTCCCTAAGCCAATTCCCCAGTCTACTCTATTGCTAATTGGAAAGTTGTAGGTCAAATTAATCCCAAAAACCCTTGATTTAGACAAATCTACCGGATTCGAAATACCATCTATATCCAACAAATTTTTTCCCTTAGAATTAGAATAAAGTCCACTTATTCCATAATTAACGCCTAATTTCAATCGATCCTCTTTCTCCTTTTTCTTATGTGTTATCGAATCGACAAAAGCTTCTATTTCCTCCTCTTCATTATCAACCTTAATTTTAATGGGACCAATGGTAATATTGGTTGTTTTTTCTTTGGTTGAATCTTTTTGTGCATTTGCGAGTATGCTAAAGCTTAAAAAAGAGAGTAATAAGGCAGTCGTTTTCATATAGTTTAATTTAGTTGTTTAAGATAGGACGATCCACTTTAAAAAAAGTTACATCTAAATTAAAAATTCTTTAAAAATTGCTGTATTTATATACTATTAACAATATTTAACTTGTATATAAAATGAGTTGAAATCGAGTAACGCATAGCGTTGTTCGTTCCACCGTTATATTTCGTTTACGAAATTTGATCTCACTAATAAAAATTATCTTAATTTTATTAAATGAAAATTAAAAATAGCATTCTTTCATATATACTATTCTCCGTACTCTTTTTATGTGCTTATAGTAAAGCATATAGCCAAGATTATAGATTAGTGCAGTTTTCGGGCGTAACCTTAACCCACGATAGTTTATCTCCCATCCCTTTTGTAAATGTGACCATTAAAGGCACTTACCGGGGTACTTTAACCGATTTTTATGGTTTTTATTCTTTAGCAGTACAAAGAGGTGATACTATTTTATTCTCTTGTTTATCTTATAAACCCGCATATTATGTGGTTTCTGATACATTAAAAAACGATCGTTATTCTTTAATTCAAATTCTTTTTCAAGACACCTTCGATTTAGATGAGGTTACCGTCTATTCATTCCCTTCTATGCATGAATTTAAAGAGGCCTTTATGAATTTAAAAATTCCGAATGATGATTATCAGCGAGCAGCCTACAACCTAAACAAAGAGCGAATGTTAGAGAAAATGAATACCATGAACGCCCCCACAGCTACCATGGCGTATAAATATCAAATGCAGCAATATCAAAACAAATTATACTATTCAGGACAAGCGCCACCTAATAATTTATTAAATCCTGTAGCCTGGGCACAGTTTGTACAAGCCTGGAAAAGAGGTGATTATAAGAAAAAATAGTAGCTATACCCTCAAAAAAGCTACTTTATAATCCTACCTAAAGTCAAAAAAATGATCTTAAAATACTCAACCATAGTATAGTTGTTAATGTATTTCATGTTCATTTTAATTTTTTCTTTCATTAAAACTTCTATGTAATATTTTTCAGGATCTATTTGCTTAGATAATACTTCATTTTCATCGGCAAAATAAGCCGAAGCATAATCGGTAATTCCGGGCTTAACCTGCAAAACTAATGTGTCATTCGCATCATATAAATCAACGTATTTGCGCACTTCCGGACGAGGTCCTACCAAACTCATGCTCCCAAACAATACATTAAAAAGCTGGGGCAATTCGTCCAATTTATATTTCCGTAAATAATATCCTATTTTGGTAATCCGATTATCTTTATTGCCCACTGTTAAATAACCCTGTTTTTCTGATTGCACATACATGGATCGGAACTTAAATACCAAAAAATCTTTTCCATGCTGCCCTACCCGCTTTTGTTTAAATAGAATTCCCCCTTTGGAATCAATGATAATCAGCAAACTAATGATGATGAAAAAAGGAGATAAAATAATAATTCCTAAAAGAGATAAAACTATATCGAAAAGGCGTTGCATCATGGCTTACAATAATAAGAAAAATTATTTTCTGCCTCTTTAAAATTTAGTTCTTTCGCAATTCCCCAAGACCTGCATGCCTCTTCATTTTGTCCCATTTCATAATAACTATTTCCCAAGTAATAATACGCCAAGGGGTTCGTTTTATTAAAGCGTAAAAACTGATTCAAATATTGTATACTCTCCTGATATTGTTGCGAT
>CAYOHR010000029.1:0-4290 GCA_964403835.1 uncultured Flavobacteriales bacterium | reverse complement strand
AAATTAAAATAGGCTTCTTTATAGGTTTCTTTTTGTTGAATTGCTTTTTTATAATCTTGAACAGCCAGTGGTATATTTCCCAGTTTGTAATAGGTATTTGCCCGATTTAAATAGGCATTAGGGAAATAATTTTCTTTCTCAACAGCTTGTGAATAATAGCTTACAGCCGAATCTAAAGATCCATAATCCGAAAAATAACCTGCTTTTCCGTAGTATCCGTAGCCATGATTAGGGTATTTCTCAATTACATCAGAATATAAATTGTTTGAATTCATCCAAACAAACGTGCGCTGATACGTTAAAAAGGAAAAGAAAACAACCATAACACCTACCATAGCATACTGCATTTTTTTGGGAAAACGAGCCAAAATAAAAAGAATCACAAAAGACATGCCAATGTATGGTAAATACACGTACCGTTCGCAAACTAATACCTGCCCCACAGACAAAATTTGCAGTACCAACAAGAGATGAATAATGGTCCAAGCCATACCCATAAAGGGTAACATTAGTTTTTTACGCTTTATAAAAAGATATAAAATAGGAATTAAAATAAGGGTAGAGAAATAAAATAAAATGGGCAATCCGGAGTCTTTTAAAGGTCCAAAATGCAAGGCTGAAAGCTGAAAAGGAAAGAAATATCGAATGCAATAAAAAGCAAAAGCATAACAGGCTAAAAATGGCTTTTGGTATAGAGAAAATGTATTAGATACTTCTAGAGTGCCAAATTCTCTCGAAAAATGAATGGCTAAAAGCCCAAAAACGAAAGAAACGAGCAAAAAAAGAAGCTTCTTTTTTAAGATATTTTCAAAAAAATAGGTTTTTACGGTTTGTGGCGAAAGAAAAAAATCGATCCAAATAAGGGCCAGCGGAAAAGTAATGGCTGCGGACTTACTCAAACACGCTAAAACAAAGCACATAAAAGGGAAAAGGAATCGTTTTTTTCCGTCAAAATGGAGATAACTCACTAGCCCCAGAAGATAAAAAAAAGCACACAATACATTACTTCGGGCCGAAATCCATGCTACGCTCTCCACATTCATGGGGTGTAAGCCAAAAACAGCAGCGACAGTCAGCGCCTGAAACGAGCTGAATTGGAGCTTTTTTACAAACCAATACACTAAAACCATGTTGCATAGGTGCAAAAAGAGACTAAAAATTCGGTAACTTATTGCATTTTCTTGAAACAGCGCATAATTTAAAGCATAAGAAATGCTTGTAATGGGTAAATAATGCCCCATTTGATGCGAAGTAAAATAGGTTTTAAAAGAAGCGCTTGAAATTTGTTTTACCAGCGGGTTATCTAAAATTAATTCATCATCATCCAACGAAACAAAATCGCCGGAAAGCGAGCGAAAATAAACGCTTGCCGTTAATAATAAAAGAGCCAATAAAAGAAGGTATTCTTTTTTCAACAATATTAATTTTGATCATCAAAGATAAGAGTAAATGGTTAATGCTTAATGGTAAATGGTAAATGAAAAATTCTTAATGATGTAAGCAGATGATAAGCTAAAATAGCATTATCAATTATCCATTGTCAATTATTAATTATCCATTATCAATTATCCATTTATTGCTATATTAGCCTTACAAAATTGATCTATGCAGAAGCTTATTTTATTTATTTTATTTGGCCTTTCAATCAACCTTTATGCTCAAAATCCTTATTCCGAAGATGTTTTTAATGCCATTGTAAAAGCTGAAAAAGACACCTATAAAGGAAAAACAGGCCCCACTACCTTAGAAACAGTGGCTGATTATGATATTAAATATTACCGGTGCTTTTGGAAGGTAGATCCTGCCATTTATTATATTTCTGGCTCGGTTACCAGTTATTTTACGCCTATTTCGGCCAGTTTAGATTCTATTGTGTTTAATTTAAGTGATTCTCTGCAGGTCGATTCGGTTATATATCATCAATCAAACCTTGCTTTTAATCACAATGCCGATTTATTAAGCATTCCCCTACCCAATACCATTAACAGTTTAGACTCTATTTCAATTTACTACCAGGGCAGACCCACTTCTTCCGGCTTTGGTTCTTTTATACAAGATGTACACGATAGCATTGTCCCTATTATTTGGACCCTCTCTGAACCATACGGAGCAAGCGATTGGTGGCCTTGTAAAAACGGACTGACTGATAAAGCTGATTCAATTGATATCATCATTCAAACCCCTTCTGTTTACCGGGCAGCAAGCAATGGATTGTTGGTACAAGAAATTACGACCGGTTCAGATAAAATTTACCATTGGAAACACCGTTACCCTATTGCCACGTATTTAATTTGTTTGGCCGTTACCAATTATGCTCAATACTCTCATTTTGTTCCTTTTGATAACACCAATGTGGAAGTATTAAATTATGTATACCCCGAAGATTCTGCCCTAGCCGTTACCCAAACCGACCGAATTGTCTCCGTTATGCAATTATTTGATACCCTTTTTGGAATATATCCTTTTAAAAATGAAAAATACGGCCATGCTCAATTTAACTGGGGCGGTGGTATGGAACATCAAACCATGACGTTTGTAAGCACTTTTGATCACGAATTAATTGCGCACGAATTAGCTCATCATTGGTTTGGCGATAAGCTTACATGTAGCTCATGGGAAGATATATGGTTAAATGAGGGCTTTGCCACCTATTTATCAGGTTTAACGTACGAACACATGTTTAATGGCATATATTGGAAACAATTTAAAAAACAAAGAGTAGAGGGCATTTGCAGTCAGCCGGATGGTTCCGTTAAGTGTACCGATACAACCAGTGTAAACCGAATTTTTAGTGGTCGTTTATCGTATGCCAAAGGCGCTATGATTTTGCACCAATTGCGCTGGGTTATTGGCGATTCGGCCTTTTTTAAAGCCCTAAATAATTACTTAGTCGATCCTAATTTAGCTTATAATTTTACCAGCACCACACAACTAAAGGCTCATTTTGAAGCTTCCAGCGGGCAAAATTTATCCTGGTATTTTGATGATTGGTATTCGGGCGAGGGTTTCCCATCCTATACTTTGCATTGGAAGCAAGATGGCGATACGCTTAAGCTAGTGGTTGATCAGACACAATCGCACGCTTCGGTTGCGTATTTTGAATTGCCTATTCCCATTTTATTAAAAAATAGTACGCACGATACTTTAATTCGCATTGCTAATACATTTAGTGGCGAAACCTATGCTATACCTGTTTCATTTAAAGTAGATTCTGTGTTCTTAAATCCGAATTATGATATTATTTCGCATAACAATATAGTAGCCGGGGTAGAAGAAATGGCCCAAAAAAGCCCGTATCATATATACCCAAATCCAACCACAGGGGTTTTATACATCAATGGAAATAAACTCATTCAAAATTTAGCCATTTCTGATGTTTATAAAAATGTGTTGATGAAGAACAGCCAAAGCAATAAAATTGACATAAGTCACTTACCTTCAGGCACTTACTTCTTGTCTATTACTGAAAATAATAGAACTTTTACGCATAAAATAGTGAAGCAGTAGAAGTATTTGATTCTGCCAAATAGACATGCTATTTTTTCAGGAACTGCAATTTTGTCATTTCGTAAAATTATCTTTTAATTTATGCAAATTATTGATTATCAACTTATTTCATAAAAAAATTTAAATATAACTACAAAAATGGAATGCCTTTTGAAGAGAAAAGAGTAAGTATAACCAATAAAATTTTAACATTATGACAACAAAAGCTTTAATGCCGGTTTTATCTTCATTTTTTGATGATTTTATGACCAAAGAAGCCCCTAATTTCCCTGCTTCTTACACTAAAAACTGGGGAAATATACCATCCGTAAATATTAAAGAAAATGAAAAGGAGTTTACCATTGAATTAGCTGCTCCCGGACTAAAAAAGGAAGATTTTAAAATTAATTTGAACGAGAATATTTTAAGCATTTCTTCTCAAAAAGAAGTAAAATCTGAAGAAGTAAAAGATTCATACGTTCGAAAAGAGTTTAATTATACTGCTTTTAGCCGAAGTTTTAAATTGCCCGAAAACAAAATAGAAAATGACAATATTGAGGCTAAATATACCGATGGAATATTAACCGTAGTGGTTCCCAAATTAGCGCAATCTATCACTAAAAGGGCGAAAGAAATTGCAGTGCAGTAAGTCTTGGCAAATTACAAAAGAGCATGGAGAAGTTCTTCATGCTCTTTTTTTATATCTACTTTAGCCCTGTTTTATATATGATATGTAATTAATCGGCTTACATCCTTTTTTCTTGATAAAAAAGGATCAAAAAATCAAGACTTCTAATCATTTTC
>CAYOHR010000028.1:0-31161 GCA_964403835.1 uncultured Flavobacteriales bacterium | reverse complement strand
TCTGCTAATTGGTTTGGAGTTAGAACGAGAAATTTACAAAGGCGAACTTTCAAACATAAAAGACGCACTATTGCCAATTTTTGCAGCATTGGGCGGAATGCTTATTCCGGCAGGAATATTTTTATTGTTTAATTTTGGTACAACAACACATTCAGGAGCAGGTATTCCAACAGCGACAGACATTGCCTTTGCTTTGGGTATTTTATCTTTATTAGGCAACAGAGTGCCCACTTCATTAAAAGTTTTTTTGACTGCATTAGCCGTAATTGACGACCTAGGAGCAATTATAATTATCGCTGTTTTTTACACAAAAACATTACTATGGATAAACCTATTAATTTCATTAGGGATTTTTGCATTTTTATTGGTGTTAAACAGAATTAAAGTAAGAAACCTAATACCTTATTTGATCGGAGGAGTCGCAATGTGGTATTATATGTTACATTCAGGAGTTCATGCTACTATTACAGGCGTGTTATTAGCTTTTGCAATTCCATTTGGTAACGGAGACAAAAAATCAACCTCATACATTTTACAACATTTCCTACATAAACCAGTTGCTTTTCTAATTCTTCCTGTTTTTGCCCTAGCAAACACTGCAATTAATTTTGGCGGCAACATTATGCAAACACTTACAGAGAATTATAGTTTGGGCATTGCACTTGGACTAATTGTAGGTAAACCATTAGGTATTTTTATATTAACACTTTTGGCAGTAACACTTGGGTTCTGTAAACTTCCTTCCGACCTTAATTGGAAAACAATTTTTGGAGTTGGACTTTTAGCAGGAATTGGATTTACGATGTCAATTTTTATTACCCTTCTTGCATTTGACAACGAAACAATAATAAACAACTCAAAATTAGTCATCTTAATTGCATCATTGGTAGCAGGACTTTTGGGTTTTATAATTTTAAAACTAACACTTAAACCTACCCGAATTAAATGACAAGAATAGGAGTGTATGCTTACAGTTCTAGGACGCTACGTGAAAGAAAATGATTAGAAGTCTCGTTTTTTTGGTCCTTTTTTAACAGGAAAAAAGGACAGAAGCCTATTCTAAGATGCTTAGCTCTTCACACAAAATAAAGCCCGCCCTGAGCCTGTCGAAGGGTATTTTGTGGCAAAAAAGAACAAAAAGCCTATTCTACACCCCAAACCATAATTTTCCGGTCATCCCCCGCCGAAACTAAATATTTATCCAACCAAAGCAAGGTATTAACCGAATGTGTATGCCCCCCAAAATTTTTATGATCTAGTTTCGCCAAGACCTCTAATGTATTTAAATCCCATATTTTAATGGTTTTATCTCTGCTGGCCGTAGCTAAAAACTTCCCGCAAGGAGATATTTTTATAGCATAAATAGCATAATTGTGCGCCGGAATTTCCAATCTGTTTTTATAATTATTTTTAATATCCCACACCTTAAGTATAGCATCCCGCCCACCCGTAAATAAATAGCTTTTTTCAGGCCAAATACAGGCCACATTGCAAGATAAATCGTGGGCAAAAAATTGTTGGATAACCTTATTTTCATTTAAGGAATAGATGTAAATATTTCCATCTCCGCAACACAAATAAACCCGGTTTAAAACAGCATTGTATATAGCTTTTCGTATTTTTTCGGAGCTCACTTTTTCATAAAAACGCAGACTATAATCCACCTGGTTTAATACCGAAAAACTCCCATCGGCACAGGTTACAACCAGTATTTGTTTAGCAGGTATTTGTATAATATCAAAAATTCCCTTTTTATGCAAAAGCAAATTTTTAATCTCGGCTTTTTTATCCAAATCAAAAACATGCATTTTTCCGGTGGCTTCTCCGGCACATAATAATGCCCCATCAACACACAGCGAATAAGGGGTATGATCTAATTTAATGGCAAAAGGTTCAGGTTCAAGGGTGTTTAAGCTCCATTTAGCAATCATTTTGTCTCCCGCAGCCGAATAAATACTGGTTTGATCCGCCGAATTTGCCAAGGCATAAATACCCTGATCATGTCCCTTAAATTCGTGAATTTTTTGAATATTCATGCTTATTTGGGTAAAATAACTACCGTTAACCGGCTAATGCAAATAAGCCGATTTTTAGAATCTGTCATTTTTATCTCCCAAACATGGGTCTTGCTTCCAATATGAATGGGTTTGGCAATTCCAAACACAGTGTCTTCATTTTCTTTAACGGATCGAATATGATTGGCATTAATTTCTAATCCAACACAGGTAAATTTTTCATGGTCAATAATTAAATAGGAACCAATACTGCCTAGCGATTCTGCCATAGCAACCGAAGCTCCGCCGTGCAAAATACGAGCCGGCTGAACATTTTTCCAGTTAACAGGCATGGATCCTTTTATATAATCATCGCCTAATTCATCAATAGAAATATCTAAAGAAGTAAGTAACGTTTTGTCATAAAATTTCTGAATATCAGAAATGGCATACTTTTTGCTCCAGATCATATAGAAAATTTTCTTTTTGCAATATATAACACAACCTTAACAAATTTGTTGCGTTGTATAAACTGAAAAATAATAATAAATTAATAAATTTGAATGTTAAAATTAAAACTAACTAAAATGAAAAAAATATTTGTATCCCTAAGT
Source organism: uncultured Flavobacteriales bacterium (assembly GCA_964403835.1). Taxonomy (GTDB): domain Bacteria; phylum Bacteroidota; class Bacteroidia; order Flavobacteriales_G; family JALEGO01; genus CAYOHR01. The sequence goes on along the minus strand of CAYOHR010000028.1, from coordinate 28,553 downwards.
TTCTTATTAATGAGTGTTTTTGTATTTGCTCAAGGAGGCGGAACCCTTCAAAAAGGAGCTGAAATAACGTTTGAAAAAGATGTGCATGATTTTAGTAATTTAAAACAAGGGGGCGATGCATCGACAGAATTTAAATTTACCAACACCGGAACAGAACCTTTATTGATTAGCGATGCAAAAGGATCTTGCGGTTGCACCGTGCCTGAATGGCCAAAAGAACCCATTGCTCCGGGAAAAAGCAGCGTAATTAAAGTAAAATATGATTCTAAAAGAGTTGGCCCCATTAATAAATCGGTTACCATAACCTCTAACGCTACCAACGAACCTTCTAAAACTATTAGAATTAAAGGAAATATTGATGCTGCACCCGTTGAAAACACCACTCCTTTAAAAGAAAACTCTATGGGTGCGCCCGTAGAAAATAAGTAATATTTTAGAAACCCTTAAAAATACGCTATATTTGAATCACTTAAAAACCTTAAAAATGAAAAAATTATTCTTATCACTCAGCTTAGTATTATTTGCAAGCTCGTTTTTTGCACAAGGCACCTTACAAAAAGGAGCTGAAATTAAATTTGATAAAGAAACGCATGATTATGGCACCCTAAAACAAGGCGGCGATGCATCAACAGAATTCAAATTTACCAATACCGGAAATGAGCCTTTATTGATTTCTAATGCCGTTGGATCTTGCGGATGTACTGTTCCTGAATGGCCAAAAGAACCTATTGCTCCAGGAAAAAGTGCTGCTATTAAAGTAAAATATGATTCGAACAGAGTTGGTCCAATTAATAAATCGGTTACCATTACTTCTAATGCGACTGACCATCCTTCTATGGTTATTCATATTAAAGGTAATATTGAGGCTGTACCAACCACACCTCCTCCTGCTCCTGCTAAATAATTGATTTTAATCATTTAAATAAATTATCCTAAAGGCCTCACAATTTGTGGGGCTTTTTTATTTTTGTATATATTAATACTATTTTATGCCATCTATTTCTAAAAAAGGGCAATTAATGCCAGAATCGCCCATACGTAAATTGGTTCCTTATGCCGATGAGGCTAAAAAAAGAGGAAAAAAAATATACCATTTAAATATTGGCCAACCCGATATTGAAACTCCTCATAAAGCTTTAGATATTCTTAAAAACTTTAATTTACCTGTTATAGAATATAGCAATTCACTCGGAATTCAATCCCTGCGAGAAAAATGGGCTGCATACTATCAAAATTTACATTTAGATATTCAGTTTCAAGAAATTATTATTACCACCGGAGGCTCCGAAGCCCTCATGTTTACTATGATGAGCTGTTTCGACGAAGGAGATGAAATTATTATTCCGGAACCTTATTACGCCAATTATAACGGATTTGCCATTGCATGCGGCTTAAAAGTAAAAACCGTTACCTGTAAAATTGAAAACGGCTTTGCTTTGCCTAACATGGATTTAATCGAACAAATGATTACTCCAAAAACAAAAGGTATTTTGATATGCAACCCCGGCAACCCAACGGGAACAGTGTACACCAAAGAAGAACTTCAAACCTTAGGAAATACCGTAAAAAAACATAACCTGTTTTTAATTGCGGATGAAGTATACAGAGAATTCTGCTACGATGGCAAAAAACATGTTTCTGTTTTAGAATTTAAAGATTTATATGAAAATAGCATTGTAATTGATTCTGTTTCTAAGCGTTTTAGCATGTGTGGAAGCAGAATTGGGGCAGTGGTAACCAAAAACAAAGAAGTACTTAAAACAGCTACTAAATTTGCTCAGGCAAGGTTAAGTCCTCCCACCATGGGACAAGTTATGGCTGAAGCTGCTTTTGATGCTCCAACAAGCTATATTACCGATGTAATGACGGAGTATGAAAAACGAAGAAATATTTTGGTAGATGGCTTAAACAATATACCCGGAGTAATTTGTCCTAAACCGGGCGGCGCCTTTTACGTGGTTGCTCAGTTACCGGTAGAAGATGCCGATGTATTTTGCCAGTGGCTTTTAGAAAGCTTCGATTACCAAGGCGAAACCGTTATGATGGCTCCTGCATCGGGGTTTTATGAAAATCCGGTATTGGGTAAAAAACAAGTTCGATTGGCCTACGTTTTAAATACGGCAGATTTATCTAAAGCCTTGGTTTGCCTCGAAAAAGCATTAGAAGTTTATCCCCATCGAATACAAAATACGCAACTTGAAAGCGCATTTTCCGTAAACAAATAAAAAGAAATTTTAAACGACTATGAGTAAAAGAAATTTTTTAACAGGATTATTATTAGGCGCAGCTGCTGCGGTAGTAATTTCAAAGTTTTTTTCGAGCGAAAAAGGCAAAAAAGTGGTCAGCAATTTAAAAGAAGAAGCCGACAAATTTGTGGATGATGTCAAAAAAACGATGGATAAAACCAAATCAGAAAAAAGCTAATATGACGAACGACGAATATTTTCAAAAATTAACCGACGAAACCCATTCCTATGTAAAGCATAAAGCTTTATACACCAAGCTGGTTTTAACTGAAAAAACAGCCACCATAACTTCTCATTTTGTCGTGTTTTTTATTTTATTTTTTATTGCAGGAGCAGGCATAATATTTGGAAGTTTTATGTTGGGATACCTCTTTTCGGAACAGCTGGACAGCTTTTTTTATGGATTTGGCATTATCACAGGCATTTATTTGTTTGTTTTTTTCATAATTTACCTTTTTCGAGGTTCAATTATGAAAAAAATAGGAAACCAAATGATTCAAATGATTTTAAAGGAGGATGAAGAATGAATATAGAATTGGGTAAAATACAAAACATGGAAGATTTGCATAAGGCAAAAATTCATTTGAAATATATTTGCGAAAACAAAGAAAAGGAGCTGAAAGGTATGCTGAAAGACCTACCTTCTAATGTGGTTATTAATGTAACCGCAAAAACTTTTAATGGAATTTTAAATAATTTTTTTGATAAAAGCATTTGGAAAAATGAGTTTACGCAGTCCATTTTTCAGGTTCTTAAAAGCACCTTATTTGAAAAATTTGGAAATGTTTTTACGAAAAAACAAGAGGGTCAAAGTGAAGAGGAAGCAGAAGATGAATACGCTCACTAATAAATCAAACTACACGTTTCTTTATTAACCCCTAAATTAACTTCCTGCCCCATTATTAATGCCCGATTATCTAAAACATGTCCGGCCGGGAAATTAAATAAAACCGGATATTTATACTCTTTTACGGCATCATAAATCACTTTTTCAATAGATAATCCAAACGGGGGTTGGGTATCTTTTAAATCAGAAAATTGGCCAACAACCAATCCTTTTAATCCAGCCAAAAGACCTGCTCTCTTCAACATTTGCATCATTCTATCTATATGATAAATGTATTCGCCAATATCTTCAATAAATAGTATTTTTCCTTTAAAATTGGGTAAAGATTTAGATCCCATTAAGCTATTGATAATGCTCAAGTTTCCTCCCACCAGCACTCCTTTGGCATTTCCCGGTCTGTTGAGCAAATGGGGCTGTAATTGATAATGCGTGCTTCCCTTTGTTAGAATACTTATTATGGAAGAAAAAGAGGCATCCGAATTTTCTAAAAATGTGCCGGGCATAGCACCATGTATGGTTTTAACCTGGTATTGCTGATATACATGATTTATAAAAATGGTAATATCACTAAAGCCTATTAACCATTTGGGGTGTTTTAAGAATTGTGTAAAATTTAACTCATCAATAATCCGCACACTTCCATAGCCCCCACGCGAGAAAAAAATGGCTCTTATGGATGGATCATCCAACATTTTTTGTACATCAGCGGTTCGTTCCTCATCAGAAGCGGCAAAATTGGTATTTCCTTTATCAAAAAAGGTTCCGTATTTTATTTTAAATCCCTGATTGATAAGTAATTGTGCGCCTGCCGCAACTTTTTCTTTTGAAACTCGGCTGGCAGGAGAAACAATTCCAATAAGATCTCCTTTTTTTAAAAGGGGTGGTGATATGGATTTTGCAGAGTTCAATGTTCTATTTATTTAATTTCTCGTTGACGAATGGCTTCATATAAGGCAATTCCCCCGGCAACGGATACATTTAAAGATTCTGTTTTTCCCGAAATAGGAATTTTTAATTGATCATCGCACATTTTTAAAAGCTCAAAAGAAATTCCATCTTCTTCGGACCCTAAAACAATAGCACAAGGTTCATTAAACACGCCTGAATATAAATTTTTATCTGTTTTTTCGGTAATGGCAATTATTTTTAAACCACATTTTTTTAAATAATCGATGGTGTTTACTAAATTAACTTCTTTACAAATACACACATTAAAAACTGCTCCAGCAGAGGTTTTAACGGTATCTTCATTAATTTGCGCAGCCCCTTTAGTGGGTATAATAACTCCATGAATATTTAAAGCCTCGGCTGTTCTTACAATGGCTCCAAAATTCCGAACGTCTGATATCCGGTCTAAAATCATGAAAAGGGGAATTTCTCCTTTTTCTAAAACTTCTGACACCCGTTGCCCCAAATTATAAAACTGCACCGGAGAGGTAAATGCAATAACCCCTTGGTGGTTTTTTCGGGTGATGCGTTCAATTTTTTCGAGCGGAACTTCTTGATAAAAGAGTTTGTTTCTTTTAGTTAAGGTTTTTAACTCGCTTATCAATTCGCCTTTTAGGCCCTTTTGAATAAATATTTTATCAATATTTTGGCCTGCCTCAATAGCCTCCATTAAAGGTCTAATGCCAATTATTAAATTATCGAGTTCTAGTTTTGGCTTAAAATGCGACCTTGTCTCCATGTATCAACAGCTTTGTAATATGTAGTTCTATAAATGTTTGATCTGTTTAACGAAAAATCGTTGTCGGATAAGAAATTTTCTACTTTTGAAAAGAAAAAATTTAAAGAGAGCATGTTGCTATCTTCCCCATAAATCCACGTTTCTCCATCCACCGCTTTATACACAATATTAGGAGGACCAAAAACGGTATAAATCATTCCCCGGTCGGTTTTCCAACCTTCCATGTATGAAGTAAAAAGCTCATTTGCTAATTTAACGCGCAAATAATATTCGCGAATTAGTTCTCGGGATCGATCAGGATTATTGCCACTAATATTTAACCAAAATTGCTCAAAAGCAGCTTCATCAGAAGCCTCCAAAATTTCATTGTATTCTTTTTTTGTGGTAATGTATCTTAAAGGGCCTGCTAATTTGCTTTTTTGGTGAATTTCAGGATAAAATGAATCGAAACAGAGAAAAGAAAGCCCTTCGGAGGAAGAAGAATCTGCTTTAACAATATATAACCCCGGGCGATCGAAGAAAATATGGCCTATACTATCTTGTATATCTATCTCGTACCCGTATGATTCTTCAAACTTCATTTCTAAATTGGTTTCATACATAAATGGCGGAGGAGCGGGAGAAAAATCTTTATGATAAAACTGAATCCAATATTTTTTGACATTAGGGTTATTAAATTTAAAAAAAAGTTGTTCTCCAACCTGTGCATTGTAATTTGTTTGCTGAATTAATTGTTTATTAAAAATCTCGAAATTTTGTTCATTATTCGGATTCGATTTATCAACCCAAATAAACGAAGACTGGTGGGTATTTCGATAAACATCTTTCACTAAAATTTCTAACCAATACTTTTTACCCAAGGTATCTGCAATATTAAAATACCCAATAATGCTTTTAAATGCTGAAGGATCGCTTTCTTCGGAAATAATAATAACGCCGGCATCTTTTATTCTTTTTGTGGCATAATCTTCAAATAATTTATACTCAATTTGTAATTTAACGGTAAAATTTTGATCGACAGAGGCTCTTGTATGCAAAAGTTCGCTTGAATTAAATTTAAAATAAACCCGACTATTGATTGGCGTATCATGATAAACCAAATATTCAGTATTTAAACTGATGGAATTTTTTTTGTAGGTTTCAGAAAAATTGGTGGGTCTATTTTTGGTAGAAGCACAGGAAAACGTTAAAAATACTATGAATAAATAGACCACAAATCTGTTAAACTGCGACGTAAAATAATATGTGGGGCACGTTGATTTCATAATTAATCTAAACAAAAATAAAGAATATCCGACGATGGGGAGTGATCATTTGAAAAAATAAACCAAATCACATTATATTGAACCCCAAAAACTATTTACTTTTGATCTTATTTTTTATAGAAAATTCGAATGAGCAAAATTATTACCTATAATGTAAATGGCATTAGAGCCGCATTATCCAAAGGATTTGCAACTTGGTTAAAGGCTGTAGACCCCGATATTGTTTGTTTACAGGAAATTAAAGCAGATTTAAGCCAAATTGATGAAGCGGTTTTTCATTATTTTGGATATCATTGTTACTGGTATCCGGCTCAAAAAAAGGGATATAGCGGGGTAGCTATTTTAAGTAAGAAAAAACCAAACAACGTAGTATTTGGCTGTAATATAAAAGAGTTGGATGATGAAGGAAGGGTATTGCGCGCTGATTTTGATGATTTTTCGGTCATGAGTTGTTATTTCCCCTCCGGAACAACGGGCGAGGAACGGCAAGGCTTTAAATATCAGTTTTTAGATAAAATGTATGATTATATTCATGAACTGAAAAAAAATATTCCAAAACTTATTATAAGTGGTGATTATAATATTTGTCATCAATCTATTGATATTCATAATCCGGTTTCCAATAAGAATTCATCGGGTTTTTTACCTGAAGAGCGCGCTTGGGTAAGTAAATTTTTAGAAAGTGGATTTATTGATGGATTTCGTTTTTTTAACCAAGAACCTCATCATTACACGTGGTGGTCGTATAGAGCCGGAGCCCGAAAAAAGAACTTAGGTTGGCGCATTGATTATAATATGGTCAGTAAAGAAATGCAGTCACATTTGGTGCGATCGGTTATTTTACCCGACGCCATGCATTCGGATCATTGCCCTGTTTTATTGGAAATTGATATTTAAAACATGTAAATTTAATATCGAAAGACTATTTAGCTATTTTTACAATATAAATTAAGGGAAATTATGTCTCTGTCGGTGTTTTCAGATGAGTACTTTATGAAACAAGCTCTATCAGAGGCTTATAAAGCTTTTGATGAAGATGAAGTGCCTGTTGGAGCCATTATTGTGGTTCAAAACACCATTGTTGCCCGGGCTTATAATCAAACCGAGAAATTAAAAGATGTATCGGCGCATGCCGAAATTTTAGCCTATACCGCGGCTACCCAGTATTTAGACAGTAAATATTTATTGGATTGTACCCTGTATGTAACCCTTGAACCTTGTATTATGTGTGCAGGCATGTTAAAATGGTCACAAATAAAACGCATTGTTTATGGGGCAACCGATTTAAAAAATGGTTTTCAGGAAATAAATAAGAATATTTTACATCCTAAAACGGAATTAAAAGGCGGGGTTTTAGAAACAGAATGCGCAAAAATTTTAACTGATTTTTTTAAACAAAAGCGATTGTAATTGGTTCTTAGTAAAGTTTTAATACGTTAAGCAAAATAAAATGAATGACAAATCTATGTGCAACACACCCCTAGCCCCTCTCGAGAGGGGAATTCCTACTAATAAACATAAGTTTTAAATTGATCTTTTGATGGACTTATTAAAAAATTTCCCCTTATAGAAAGAAATAGGTAATTTTACACCCTAGAATTTTAATTAAAAAAGAAAATATATGTATCCAGCAGAATTAGTTATTCCCATGAAAAAAGACCTTACCAGTGTAGGGTTTGTTGATTTAGTTACACCTGAAGAAGTTGATAAACAATTGAATACTACCCAGGGAACCACCTTAGTGGTTGTTAATTCGGTATGTGGTTGTGCGGCAGGAAATGCTCGTCCGGCGGTTAAAAAGGCCATTCAAAATGCAAAAAAACCTAATTTTTTAACAGCAGTATTTGCCGGTTTTGATACGGATGCGGTTGCACAAGCAAGAAAACATATGTTGCCTTACCCCCCATCTTCGCCTTCTATTGCTTTATTTAAAGATGGTAAATTGGTTCATTTTATTGAGCGACATCATATTGAAGGTCGATCGGCAGATATGATTGCCGAAAACTTAAAAATGGCTTTTGACGAGTTTTGTTAGTCAGCGCTTTTTATAAATAAAAAAACACGGCATCGGTATATCTGATGCCGTGTTTTGCTTTTAAAACTCTTTGATATTAGAAAGGCAGATTCTCCTTTTCGCCGGTTTTACGGCCGATCATGATCATTTCATTGGCCACTATTTCGCTGAAATACTTGGTTACTCCGTTTTTATCCTGGTAATTCTTGTATACCAATTTGCCTTCAATAGCCACTTCGCTGCCCTTTTTTAAATAGGTTTCCATTAACTCGGCTAATTTACCCCAGGCAACGACTTTATGCCATTGCGTGTCTTTCATTCTTTCGCCCTTTGCGTTTTTATACGTCTCTGTAGTAGCCAAACTTAAGGTGGTTACTTTTTTTCCATTGCTTAAGGTTTTTACCTCTGGGTTCATTCCTAAATTTCCAAATAATTGGATGCTGTTTTTTAAGCTTTTCATAAGATTACATGTTTTAAATTTATTATTATTAATTTTTTAGTTTGTCTCTTTATTTGTTTTGACCGGTCGAATAAAAAAGAACAATGCAAAGTAATGGAGGCTCCAAAAAAAGAGTCGGTATTTAAGCACTTACTTTCGATTAATTTCGTTTGTAAGTATTTGTTGTCGGATATTTTTTTCGTATATTCAATTAAGTAATGGTAAATGATGAATGGTTAAATTGTAAATGAATAGTATTATATATAGGGCTTTCCACTTCCATTTAACATGAACCATTTACCCTTAACCATTAAGTTTTATGGCAACACAACAACCGATATGTAAAAACTGCGGAGATTCTTTTCACGGACGAGCGGATAAGAAATTTTGTTCGGACCATTGCCGGAACTCATTTAACAACAAAGCCAATAGCGACTCGAACAATTATGTGCGCAACATCAATAATATTTTGCGCAAAAACCGCCGTATTTTAGAAGCCTTAAACCCCAATGGAAAAGCCAATGTGCATAAAAAGCAATTAGAAAAAGAAGGTTTTCTGTTTGATTACCATACCAGCATATATACCACCAAAACCGGAAACGTGTACTTTTTTTGTTACGAACATGGATATTTGGCTTTAGATAAGGGATATTACACCTTAGTGGTTCGTAAAGAATCATAGAAAATATAATACAAATTGTTTTTATCCGCTAAAACTATTGCGGTGCTGTAAAATGTTTGTAATTTTAGGGTAAAATATTTTTATTATGTTTAAAAAACTTTCACTTGCTTTAGGTTTTATTTATAGTTCATCTGCTTTATTTGCTAGTAGTTTTTCAATTGATAATATTAATGTTACTTACCCAACAGATTGTACAAAGGATACTTTTTTAACGACAGTACTTCTTACCCCACCGACCGCCAATTATCTTTTTGAATGGAGCAATAATACTACCTTAAATTCTTCCTCTACGTATTTAAGTCCGGGTACATATACCGTTACGGTTACAAACTTAAGCAATGGCGATAAAGAAACTGGTTATATACTTATTACTGATCCTAATGAGGAGATGTTTACAAATACCTTGACAGTAAATCTTACTACTACTCCTGCTACTTGTGGTTTAACCAATGGTTCGGCTTTAGTAGAAGTAATGACCGCAAACGGACCTTATCCCTATTGTACATACACTTGGAGTAATGGATTATCAAAGAATGATTCTTTAGCAGACAGTCTTTCATCCGGATTGTATGCCGTAACAATTACTGATACCATATCACATTGCAGCATATTTAAACTCGCTACTATCGATGATGATATTGGCCCTGGTGTAAATGGGCAAATAACAAAACCGTGTTTTGGCGAAAACAATGGCAAAATTCAATTATTCGGAGTTGGTAACAGCCAGGTTATTTGGAGTAATGGTGTTGTAGGCGCTAAAAACGACCATTTATCAGCCGGACACTATATTGCTCGTATTATGGCTCCAAATGGTTGCAAAACCTTTAAAGAATATGATTTACAGCCTGATTATCCTGTTTGGGTAGAGGTAAGTGGTATTGTTCCTCCTAGTACTTGCGGAGGTTCAGACGCGCAATTGTTTTTAAGCTCGCAGGGTGGACTCGGCCCATATACCTTCACTGTAAACGGTCAAAATTTTACAAGCCCTACTATTTCTAATTTATCGTATGGCTTAAAAATAATAAAAGTAACCGATCAAAATGGCTGTATAGATACCACCCGGGTTTATATAGATGAAATTCCTGATTTAAGGGCTATAAAATCTGATCAAACAAAGGCCACTTGCCTTGGGAATGATGGTTCTATGGGAATTACTGTTTTTATCCCTAACAACAGTACAGACTTATATGCCCAATTTGATAATGGCAGCTGGTCTAATTGGGGTTCTGGGGCACTGTTTGGTCAGGACTATTTTAGTTTATCTCCTGGTCTAAAAAAATTGAACTTAAAAATGTTGATAAACACAGATACATGCAGGGCTGTTCGATGGTTTCATTTACCTTCAAAAAAACCAGATTCGGTGGGTGTATGTGTAGTTAGCGTAAACGACAATAATAGAAATGAGTTGGTTTGGAAAAAATCAACCAGCCCTAATATTGATTATTACAATATTTATCGCGAAGATTTTGCTGCCGGTAAATTTAATTTAATAGATACAGTGCATGGTAGCTCTGAAAATATTTACTTGGATAAAGAAGTAGATGCCGCTACCAAATCGTTTCGATATAAAGTATCTGTGGTTGATGTGTGCCAACAAGAATCTAAAATAAGTTTACCACACCGCTCACCCCATTTAAGTGCTTATTTAATGCCGGGAGACAGTAGTATTAAATTAACCTGGCAAGCGTATAAAGGATTTCCGTGGGATACGGTGGAAATTCACTATAAAGACGTGAATGATATGTGGCAATTATACACCTCTTTACATGCAGACAATGCGAGTCCAACAGAGTTAACCCTTCCTTTTAACAACCAAAAAGATTTTAGAATTGAATACCCGAAAGATGATGAATGTTTAATTACAAAAACAGGGGGAAGAAATACAGGGCGATCTAATACTTCGGGTTGCTGCAGTCCTGAATTTGTATTTTTTACAGCCATTGTGGATGTAACCGAAGCAACGTTTGATTTGTGCAATGGAGAAGCCCTTGTTACGGCGGTGGGAGGAACCCCTCCGTACACATACCAATGGAGCGATACGACCATGAATCAAGATACCCGAACTAATTTATGCGCCGGAAGTTACACGGTTATTGTTTCAGATAACATGGGCAATACGACCACTCAAAACTTTCAGGTAGGTGAAACCGTGGGTATTCAAGAAAAAATGAACGGGGGTATGTTTACCTTTTATCCAAATCCGGTTCAAAATAAAATATGGATTGAGTCTCATTCTTCTTCTACCTCTCCCATTATTTTATCTGTTTTTAATATGAATGGCGTATTATTAAAACAAGAAAAACACCTGCCATCCGAAGGGTATATAAAAAGCATGGATGTGAGTTATTTACCGGTCGGTTTATACCATTTACAAGTAATGACCAATGAAGGAAACCAGGCTTTTAAATTTGTAAAAGAATAATTAATAATTAATAAGTTATGAATTATGGGTTATGAGTTATGGGTTTAAAAAAAATACCGTTTCAATCGTCTTCTTATTTTTCAGAAAGGACTTCTTCTCGAAGAAATAGTCCTTTTCCTATTTTCACGAAGACAAAGCTTTTAGCGGGTAGGTTTTTTTTTCTCGCACGTATCTTTTTTTTGACATTATCCATTATCCATTGCCCATTGTCCATTCTTAAAGGCCAAAGCAAATTTGAACAAGGCAACATTCCTGTAACTAATTTTACAACTAAACAATATAAAGGACAGGCCCAAAATTGGACTGTCACCCAAGATAAATTTGGCGTTTTATATTTTGGGAATCATAAAAATATTTTAAGTTATGATGGGGAAGACTGGAGAACCCTATACATAACCGATGAACCTAAGATTAGCAGTCTTTTGGTGTATGAAGATGTGATTTATGTGGGAGGTTTTAACGATTTTGGAGTTTTAGAAAATAAAAATTCGAAATATGTATTTAAAAGTCTAAAAACAGAAAGTTTTAACGAAGAAATACATAGCATTATCCAGGTTCCCAACAAAATTATTTTTCAATCGAAACTACTCAGTTTTATTTATGATTTAAAAACAAAAAATATTGAAAAAGTACAAAACACCTACGCATACACGAAAGTATATAAAATAAACAATTTCATTTTTGCTGTTACAGAAAATCCATTGGATAAGCTGATTTTGGTGGATCAGAGAATGCAAAAAATTCAATCCATTGAAATTCCTTTTGGAATAAATACCAAATTTGAAATCATTCCTTGGAATAATTCAAAATCACTTATTCGAACGAACAAACATGCCTTATTTTATTTGGATATTGAAAAATTGAAAATTGAAAAATCGAATTTGATAATATCAGAAAATATTTTTCAAGATATCATATTTGATGCTTCCCTCAGTTTTCAAAACAACATATCCATAGGCACCCAAAACTTGGGATGCTTATTATTGGATCCTAGTTTTAAAATTAGAAATTTCAGCAATTTATCATCCGGCTTAAATGATAATTGGATTTTAGCCCAATACATTGATCAACAAAAGAATCTCTGGCTAGCTTTGAATAATGGAATTGCCAAATTAAAAGTAAATACCCCCATCACTTATTTTAATAAACAACATCATTTAGAAGGGACTGTGGAAGCCATTACTCGATGTTATGGAAATTTATTTATTGCGACCCACCATGGTTTTTATATGATGGATGTTAAAACCACAGATAAGGTAAAATCTATCAATGACTTAAACCCTACTTTTATTCCCATTAAAGGAGATAATGTAGATGCCCAGTGTTGGGATCTGCTTAATTTTAAATCAAACCATCAAGAACTGCTTTTAGGCATCTCTAATATAGGCTTGCACGAAATTTATGAAAATGGAACCTCTACATTAATAAAACCTTTAGCAGCATATTGTTTATATCAATCGAAATCAGATCCAAATAGATTATTTGTAGGAGTAGAAAATGGACTTATTTCCTTTTATAAAAAAGGGAATATTTGGGTTGATGAGGGGTATTTGTGTAATACACAGGTTCCGGTTTTTAGAATTATTGAACAAAACAATGAACTTTGGTTAGGTGGTTATAATAATGGGATTGCTTATAGACTGCACTTTAATATAGAAAATAAAAAAATAAAAATATCACAATCAATTTCTTTTGGCCCCAAACAAAATTTACCGGATGGCCAAGTTCTGGTCAATCAATTTAAAAATGAGCTGTTTTTCCCCACCAATAAAGGCTTGCATAAATTTGATCGGGTAAAAAACAGCTTTTATCGGGAATCGTTTTATAATAATAAATTGAACGATACTGCTTCCTACATTCATAGAATGTCTGTAGACCCCGCAGGAAATGTATGGTTGGTAACCTTTGACAATCTCAAAAATCAGATAGAAATTGGTTTTTTTAATACAACCTATGATGGAAAAACACAATGGAACAGCGCTGCTTTTAATGAATTAGAAGATGGGGATATTCACGCCATTTACCATGATGAAAACGGCATCACCTGGTTGGGTGGTCAATATGGTTTGTTTCGCTTTGATGCCAAAGAAATGAAGGCTTTTCATCCCAATTATTATACCCAAATACGAAAAGTAACCTTAAACAACGATTCGGTTATTTTTTGGGGTCAATTTTCGGATGCGCAGGGCAAACCAACTTTAATACAACCTAAAAATGAACAACCTGTTATTGACTATGCATATCGCAAAATCAGCTTCACCTTTGCGGGACAGGATTACGAAGACAATGAAAATAAATTTTATCGCTACCGATTAAATAATGAAAACTGGTCTCCTTGGGACAGAGCTAACAAAACCACGTTTGAAGAATTACATGAAGGAACCTATACCTTCCAGGTGCAAACAAAAAACAGGTATGGGGTGCTTAGTGAATCAAGTCCGTTTACGTTTACCATTTTACCGCCGTGGTACCGCCATCCGGCCATGTTAGTTACCTGGTTTTTATTATTGATTATATTCGTTATTTCGCTTATTTATTTTTACACTAAAAACTTGCGGAGCATCATTAAAGAACGAACCGCAGAAGTAGTAAAGCAAAAAGAAATTATTGAAGCAAAAAACAACGACATTGTCAGTAGTATCGATTACGCTCAAAAAATTCAGCAGGCTTTATTGCCCTCGCAAGACCTTTTACAAAAATTATTTACCGATTCGTTCATCTTATTTCTTCCCCGAGATATTGTTAGCGGTGATTTTTATTGGGTTGGAGAAAAAAATGAATGGCGCTTTTTTGCTGTGATGGATTGCACCGGACATGGTGTTCCTGGAGCATTTATGAGCATGATAGGGCATTCCCTTTTAAATGAGCTTATTGTGGAAAAGGAAATTTATGATCCTGCCGAAGTATTAAACAGAATGCGTAAAAGTATTACCCAGGCCCTTAATCAGAATAAAGAAGCCACTACAAGAGATGGTATGGATGCTTCTATATGTGCCTATCATCCGGAACAAAATCGCTTATTGTTTGCCGGAGCTAATAATCACGGCTATCTAATTCGTACAAAAAATGATAAAAATGCTTCTCAGGGAAAAGTAATTCGTGAAAACGCAGAAAAAATTATTTTAGAAATAACTGCGGATAAAATGCCTGTTGGCTTTTTTGATGCAAAACAAGAGCCCTTTAAAACGGTTGAAATCGAATTAGAACAAGGAGATTTGGTCTATCTTTTTAGTGATGGGTATGTAGATCAGTTTGGCGGCGAAAGAGGCAAAAAATTTAAAAAAGCGAATTTATTAATTCTGTTATTAGAAATTTACTCTTTGCCCTTAGAGAGCCAGAAAAAACGATTGTTAAATGTGTATGAAACATGGAAGGGAGCTGAACAACAGGTAGATGATATTTGTGTGATGGGTGTGAAGATTTGAGGTTAACCTATTTGAAGGTTTCTCAATTATAAATACTTCTATGTTTAAAGCTATTTTTCTTTTTCCTTGATGGGTCTCGATACGTCCTTCGATAGACTCAGGGCAGGCTGCACTCGACCAGACTGCAATTGGTCACTTCGAGTGCCGAGTTTAGCGAGGTGTATCGAGAAGTGATATTTGTATTGGTTTGAAAATCAATGACTCACGCTATTTAGTACTTATTTAATACCTTAAAGTTCTTTTCAAATAAATTGATTTCCGATAAAATTGCTTCTTGAAATGAGGGGCCAAATTTTAATAGCATCTCTAAAAAGGATATTTCCCGTTCTTGCAACTGATTATTTGGAAATAACTTTTGTTTTAATGATGTAATCTGCTGCAGGGTTGTTTCATGTTTCTTTTTATGGGCTTGATTGATTTTTTTATCCATGCTATCCAGCGCATTTAAATGCCGGGTTATTTCCGCATTAAAATAGGTTTCTAAGCCTTCATCTACCTGTAATCCCTTGGCTTTAATAGCATTGAGTTGTTCGGTTATATTTTGGAGGTTTTCTGAAATATCTACTTCCAGATTATTCGAAATGTATTTTTTGATGATTTCTGTTTCCTCTTTAAAAAGATCTTCCAGGGGTATTTTTAATTTGTTTTGTTTTTTTTGATCTGCTTCATCTACAATCAAAAACGAGGGACGAACTAATAACAAAGGGAAAGGAATAACATGCTTGTGAAACATACTTTTAAACTCCAACCAGTAACTCAATTCTCCCGGACCTAAAACGGTGCCCAAATTAGGCAAAACAAACTCCTGGTAAAGTGCCCGTGTAACTACATTGGGACTTATTTTCTCCGGATTTTTATCCATTAAATCAAAAAACGCTTCTTTTGAAAATTGCAGGGGTGTATTTAATACACTATACCCATGTTCATTGGGTATTAGGCGTTCACGAATTTGATCTTCCAAGTAGAAAAAATTAATTTCCCGCGGATTTACCTGAACTTTATAGTTTCTTTCTAACAGGCTTTTACTTGTTTTTGTGACCTCATCCAATGAAATATGATCCTGTATGTCTTTTTTCATTGAATCTTTAAACAAAGCCTTTAAAAGGGGGTCGTCGCCATCTACAATAACTAATTCTTCTGCTCCAAAAAGTTGATGGATGAAATATCGCGTAGCATCGGCTAAATTTTGATGATTTGCATAACTATCATGAATGATTTTTTTTAATAAAATGGCCATTTCCGAGTTTCCCAAAATAGCTTCTATTTCAGGCAAAAACTGACTCTTTAAATCTTCGGTAAATAATCGACCCACAGCGCCTTTGGCTGCTTTGTTCCATATAATTTTTTTCTGGAAAAGGGTTATGTTGTTTATTTCTTCAAAATCATGGTCTTCGCTGGCCATCCAAAAAACAGGAACAAATTCGCAAGCAGGAAAATGCGTTTTTAATTCACGCGTGTATTTTATAGCGGCTAATATTTTATAGGCGACAAATAAAGGCCCTCCCAATAAGCAGAGCTGATGTCCGGCCGTAATGGTATAGCTATTTTGCTGTTTTAATATTTTTATCGCAGCAGGAAGTTCTTGATGTGCTTTGGTATATTGATGGCTTATGGCGTTTACTAAGGTTTCTCGGGTGGCAGCCGGGAAATTTCGCTGTTCCATTTTTTGTTTAAATGATTCTAGAGAAGGAAAATCATCACAAAAATTCAACAAATCTTCTTTTTGATTAATATAGTCGAGGAATAGCGGAGAGAATGCCTGTGTGCTTTCGTAAGATATGGATTGGGTTTTAAACATAGTTCTTAAAATGCTTAATTGTAAATGTTTTAATGGTAAATAGTCCTTTCATTTAAAACTTTCATCAATTATCTTAAATACTTTTAATAGTTGTTATTTTCTTTTCGCAGTGATCAAAATAGCTGTAATAATCTTTTGTATTTCTTCACAATCTTTTATAAGTTCAATCGCTCTTTCGTTTTCGAGATAATTACTATCTCTTAAAAGTCTTAGCCAATAATGTGTTTCAAAGATTTCTTTTTGACAAATCGAAAATTTATGTATAAAATCTGCTTTCGTTTGGGCTTGGGAGCCTTCTTCTGCATTTGCTCCTACAGATGTTGCTGATCGTAATAATTGCTTAGATAAAACAAATTCTTTGGATGATTGTAGGTCTTTAAATAACATTACAATTTTTAATGCAAATTGATACGTTTTTACCTTTATTACATTTTCTTTTTGAATCATCTTTGTCAACGCTTAATTCATTTACCATTTACCATTAAAGCATTTACCATTCTTAAACACATTCCCCATGCAAATCGTACTCCGTTGCATCTGTTATTTTTACTTTACAAAAATCGCCCAAACGCACGTATTGATCTGATTTTTTCACCCATACTTCATTATCCACTTCGGGCGAATCAAATTCACTTCTTCCGATAAAATGATCTCCTTCTACGCGATCAAATAAAACATTATATATTTTCCCGATTTTTTCCTGGTTTAATTCATAAGAAATGCCTGATTGAACCTCCATAATATCAGCAGCACGTTGCTTTTTCACCTCATCTGGCACATTATCTTCTAATTCAAAGGCGTGGGTGTTTTCTTCATGCGAGTAAGTGAAGACGCCTAAACGATCGAATCGCATTTCTTGCACCCATTGCTTCATTTCTTGGAAATCTTCTTCTGTTTCGCCCGGATAACCGCAAATGAGCGTTGTTCTGATAGCAATGCCCGGAACTTTTTTGCGAATACTATGAATTAATTCAGTCGTTTTTTCTTTGGTAGTACCTCTGCGCATCGATTTAAGCATATTGGTAGACGCATGCTGCAACGGAATATCTAAATACTTACAAATATTGCTTTTTGCATTCATCACATCCAAAGCTTCCATCGGAAAACCAGCCGGAAATGCGTAATGCAAGCGAATCCATTCAATGCCTTCTACAGCGCTTAATTTTTCAAGTAATTCGGCTAAAGCTCTTTTTTTATAAATATCTAAGCCATAATAGGTTAAATCTTGCGCAATTAAAATCAATTCTTTTACTCCGCCCGCCGCTAATTTAGTAGCGTTTTGCACTAAATCTTCTATCGGAGTCGAAATATGTTTTCCGCGCATAATAGGAATAGCGCAAAAAGAGCAAGGTCGGTCACAACCTTCTGATATTTTGAAATACGCATAATGATTAGGCGTTGTCAGTATTCGCTCCCCAATTAATTCATGCTTATAATCCGCTTTTAATGTTTTTAATAATCGTGGGAGATCTCGGGTACCAAAATAGGCATCAACATCTGGTATTTCTTTCTCTAGCTGGGGTTTATATCGCTCCGATAAGCACCCTGTAACCAACAATTTATCAATGAGGCCATTTTTTTTGGCTTCGGCGTAGGATAAAATGGTATCAATAGATTCTTGCTTGGCATTATCAATAAAGCCACAGGTATTAATGATGACAATGCTCGACTCTTCATCAGAATCGTGCACAACCTCAAATTTATTGGCTTTGAGCTGACTCATTAACACTTCCGAATCGAAAATATTTTTTGAGCACCCTAAGGTGACCACATTGACTTTATTTTTTTTGAGGGTTTTGGTTTTCATATTGAGCTGTAGTATGTCTTAAGTATTATGTCTTAAGTAATTCTTAATACCTAATACTTGATACTTCATACGTTTTTATTGTTTAAACAAAGAGTCGACAAATTCATATTTATTAAACACTTGCAAATGTTCGATGCCCTCTCCTACTCCTATATATTTAACGGGAATTTGAAATTGATCTGAAATACCAATCACTACGCCCCCTTTTGCGGTACCATCTAATTTAGTCAAAACTAACGAATCAACATCGGTAGCTTTGGTGAATTGAGTGGCTTGCTCAATGGCGTTTTGCCCGGTGGAAGCATCTAATACTAAAATGACTTCGTGCGGAGCTTCCGGGATTACTTTTTTCATTACATTTTTAATCTTCGTTAACTCATTCATTAAGTTGATTTTATTATGTAAACGGCCGGCTGTGTCTATTATAACCACATCAGCTCCTTGTGTTTTAGCGGAAGTAATGGTATCAAAGGCGACAGAAGCCGGATCGGCACCCATTTTTTGAGCTACCACAGGCACATCAACCCGTTTACCCCATATTTGTAATTGTTCGGTAGCCGCAGCTCGGAAGGTATCCGCCGCACCTAAAACTACTTTTAAACCTTTCTTTTTAAATTGATAGGCTAATTTACCAATGGTGGTGGTTTTTCCAACGCCGTTTACGCCTACAATCATTATTACGTAAGGTCCATCTATTTTAGGAATAACAAAATCATTTTGGTCGCCAACCGCATTATTTAAAAGCAATTGACCTACTTCTTCTTTTAAAATGGAGTTTAATTCTGCCGTATCAACATATTTCTCAATGGCAACACGCTCTTCAATTTTTTTAATGATTCGCAGGGTAGTGCTTACGCCCACATCAGATTCTAAAAGAATTTCTTCCAAATTATCTAATACCTCATCGTCAACCTTTGATTTTCCAACCACGGCACGCGAGAGCTTAGAGAAGAAGCTTTCTTTTGTTTTAGCCAGACCCTGATCCAGATCTTCTTTGTTTTCTTTCGAAAAAAGGCCTTGTATTTTATCGAAAATACCCATAGTATAAAATATAAAAAGCTCCTTCCATTAGATGAAAGGAGCCTTTATTTAAAATTATGAAAAATTAACCTTTTTTAATATACTCGTCTACTCCATCTTTTGGAACAATTTCTTCTTTAAACATGTAAGCTCCTGTTTTTGGAGACTTTACCATTTTAATAACTTTCACGTAATCTTTCGATCCGCCTTTACCTAAACTTGCTACAACTTTCTTAGCCATAATATATTATTTTATTTCTTTGTGTACAGTGTGTTTTTTTAGAACAGAATTATATTTTTTTAACTCTAAACGCTCAGGAGTTGTTTTTCTGTTTTTAGTCGTTACGTATCTTGAAGTCCCTGGTAAACCGCTGGTTTTGTGCTCAGTACACTCAAGAATGACCTGCATTCTATTTTCTTTCTTAGCCATAGCTCTTTTTTTTCGAACTGCAAATATACATATTTTGTTGAAATTATAAAATATACTTAACTTAATTTTAGAGATTAAAGAAGGCCTCAACCAAAATAAATTTTCACAAATTATTAATTTTTCGTAGATTAAAGCATACTAAGTTCAGCAAAAACAAGTAAAGATTATCCCTTCGACAAGCTCGGGGGGCCAAATAAAAGAGGCATACAGAACCCACGTGTTAATATTATTTTAAACGTTTTTCATGAGGCTTTTTACTTTCTTACTTCTCTTGATTGGTATATATTTTAAAGCCCCGGCTCAAACTTGGGTTAATTCTGCCCGTTATTACTCGCTGGGCGATGTTCGGGCCATTTCTCAAGATGCTTCCAGCGCTTTTAATAACCCCGCCGGTTTAGGAAAAATTAATTCGTTTCAAATTGGGGTAAACGCTAATAATTATTATTTTATTCGAGGGGTAAATAGCGGTGGATTTTATGCCGTTATTCCAAGAAAAAATAGTGCTATTGGCCTTTCTTACAACGTTTTGCAATTTTCTAGTTATTTAAAAAGCTCTTCTTCTGTCTCCTACGGTCTAAATTTATCCGAAACATTTCAAGTTGGTGTCCGTTTTAAGTATGATGCCGAACAATTTCAATGGATGTATCCTAATAGTTCAGCGCTTTCGGCAGATATTGGATTTCAAGCCATTATTCGCAAAAAAATTATACTGGCAACGCTAGTCGAAAACATGGCGCGTGTGCATATCAAAGAGAAAAACTTAAACAACAACGCCCGGTTTAGCATTGGTTTAAATTGGCTGGTATCCGACAAAGTCATGATTCCCATCGAATTACAAAAGAATGGCTCCTTTCCTTTAAACTCCAAATGCGGTGTTGAATACCTTCCCTATAAAGACATTGCCTTTCGGGTAGGTATTTCTACCAATCCCACTAAATTTTATTTTGGAGCCGGATTTAAATATAAAAAAGCAAAAATAGATCTCTCTAACTCTATTCATCCGGCATTAGGCATACAGCCCGGCATCTCCATTTTATTTGATTTTAAAAAGAATCCGTAATGGCCTATGAAGAAACTCCTATCTCTTCTTATTTTATGCTGCTTTTCTTTTTTTGGATTTGCTCAAAACAGTACTCCCGAAAATAATTCTAATCTTTGGCAACAAAAAATAGAGTCTTTAACAGCTACTTCATCCGACGAATCTATTGATTTGCAAAGCATTTCCAGTTCCTTGCAAAATTTTATCGAACATCCTATCAACCTCAACAATACTTCGGTAGCCGAAATTTCTCAACTCCCTTTTTTAAATCAACAACAAATTGTAAACCTATTTATACACATCAAAAAATACGGAAAACTAATTTCTATGTATGAGCTTCAATCTATTGATGGATGGGACTTAGAGGATATTCAAAGAATTATTCCGTATGTGGTAGTAAGGTCACATGCACTCAACGATAAACTCCGATTTCGATCTCTTTTTTATGGCGCTAAAAGTGAATTAATTATGCGGAATGAGCGTGTTTTAGAGCCCGCTGCTGGATATATAAAGGATTCGTTAGGAAATACCAAATATTTAGGTAATGCCAATCAAACGACCCTCCGATATCGGTTTACCTCCAAAAACTTAGGATTTGGGCTTATTGGAGAAAAAGATGCCGGAGAGCAATTCGCACAAGGAGCTCAAAAAAATGGGTTCGATTTTTATTCGGGCTATTTTCAAGCCAAACAAATAGGTCTTTTGAAAAACTTTATTGTTGGGGATTACAATATGCAATTTGGACAAGGTATTTCTATGTGGACCAACCGAGCATTTAATAAGACATCCGACGTTTTTTTAGTAAAGAAAAGTGCCTTGGGGGGCAGCCCTTATTTTTCAACGCTGGAAAGCAACTTTTTACGGGGCATTACTGCCGAATTGGGCGATAAAAACTGGAGCACCAGCTTATTTTATTCTTCACAAAACCTAGATGCCAGCGTTAATTACGATTCATTAAACCTTTTGTATTTAGGCAACTTAAACAATACCGGACTTCACCGCACGCTGAGTGAAAATCAAAAAATAAATCAAATTGCCGAGAAAATATATGGGATTATTCCTTCTTTCACCTTTAAAACCCTTCAAATTTCAGGCTGTTTGATTCAAAAAACCCGGAATTTGCCCATCCACCCTATTATTCGCCTAGATAATCAATTTGGATTAGATACCTTTCAAACCTCAACACAGTATGGTTTTTCGTATGATTTATTGGTCCAAAATATGCGGTTTTATGGAGAAATTTCCAAAAACAGCCATTCTGCCGTCGCTAATTTACATGGACTTTTAATTAGTTTGCACCCCAAAGTTTCTTTTTCTTTATTGGTACGCCATTACCCCACCAATTTTATTTCTATTTACGGGAACCCTTTTAGAGAGGCGCTAAACAGAAATGAAAATGGCGTTTATGTGGGCTTTTCGGCAACGCCAAACCGCATGTTTAAAATTTCGGTGTATGCTGATTATTTTAAATTCCCTTGGTTGCAGTATACCCTTTCTAAACCTAGCCACGGGCAAGACTATTTTGTTCAAATAGATTATACCGAATTAAGAAATACACAAGCCTATATCCGGGCCAATTACAAAAATTATGAGAAAAATTCGATGTTAGAATATGGAATGATGAAACCTACGCTTAATCACAAATTAAATGTTCGTTTTCATTTTCAGCAAGCTATAACAAAAACTACCACGTACAGTACTCGTTTTGAATATACCCGTTTACAAGATTCCACCAAAGAAAAAGGATTTTTAATGTATCACGATCTTTCCTTTCGCATCCATCCTAAATTAAAGCTGACTGGCCGTTATGCTTTGTTTGATACCGAAAGTTATAATACTAGAATTTATGCCTATGAAGATGATTTACAATATGTATTTGCAATATCTCCCTTTGCGTATAAAGGTTGTAGATATTATGCCATAGCCGATTATAAATTGAGAAAAGATATGTTTTTACAAGCAAAACTAGGACAAACCGTGTATTCGAATCAAACTGAAATTGGTACCGGAAACGATAAAATAAGCGGAAATACAAAAACAGAATTTAAAATATCGTGGAGATGGAAGTTTTGAGATTTATCATATTGTCCTTTTGCCTTGACATAAACGGACCGACCTCTAAGCATTTTCTGTATCACGTGCACCGCAGAAATGCGCGCTGGGCCTGGTAAGGAATCCTTGAAGCACTGCTGTTTCAAAGAGCTACCATATTATTTCTTCTGTGCTGCTTCAAAAAGCATACATGCTGCAGAGCTTGGGTTCCGTGAGAGTTTCGAGGATGACACGTGAAAGAAAAGGATTAGAAGTCTTGATTTTTTGATCCTTTTTTATCAAGAAAAAAGGATGAAAGCCTATACTTAAAAGTAGATCCTTTAAGAAGATTTGGCTATCAAAATGTTGATCCCATTTTGACAATCAAATTCGCCTAGATTAAATATACAGAAATACAAAAACAGAATTTAAAATATCGTGGAGATGGAAGTTTTAAAACAATCCAAACAACTCTCCATCAATTCTGCGGATGATTTTCCCTAAATCTTCCGGCTCATCCGGAAAATTATTATCATCTACATCAATAATCAAAAGCTTGCCTTTGTTATAGGTTGAAATGAAAGATTCGTAGCGCTCGTTTAATTTTTTCAAATAATCAATTCGAATCGATTCTTCGTATTCCCGGCCTCTTTTCTGAATTTGATTCACCAATTTTGGAACACTCGCTTTTAAATAAATCAATAAATCAGGCGCCTGAATAAATTGCTCCATCGAATGAAATAAAGAAAAATAATTCTCAAAATCGCGGGTCGACATTAAGCTCATAGAATGCAAATTGGGCGCAAAAATGTACGCATCTTCATATATGGTACGGTCTTGAATAATATTGGAATTCATTTTTCGAATTTCCAAAATTTGATTAAAACGCATATTTAAGAAATACACCTGCAAATTAAACGACCATCGCTGCATATCGTTGTAAAAATCGTTGATGTATGGATTGTCATCTAATTCTTCTAACTGAAGTTCCCAATTGTAATGTTTTGCCAGTAACTGGGCTAATGTTGTTTTACCGGATCCAATATTACCTGCGATGGCTATATGCATAATTCTAAAATTAAAAGAAGCACAAAATTAAATATTTTTACCACTATAAAGGCTAAATGGCTGTTTTTATTTATAACTACGTGACTATGCGCTTCTTACAATTAGTTTTGCTTCACGTTATTTTATGGTGTAATTTTGCGAACCCAAATTGAAAGAATACTTTAATTTACATGAATACCGAAAACTGGCCCTTAGTAAAATTAACAGAAGAAAAGGAAGCTTTTATTCAACAAGTGATCATCGAAACTTTTAATCAAATTGTTAAAAACAACAGAAAAGTTAATGATATAAAAGATATTATTGAGCATGTTATTTACCAGGAGCGTATTCGTATCAAGGAAAATCCGTGGATTGTGGATCCGGAAGACGATTGGAAATTTTGGGAAAAAACCAAACTAACTTTACTTGAAACCGCGAACGATGATCATAAATCGCAAACAAAAGTTGCCAACGAACAAGAAATTCTAAAAAGCATTATTAATCGCTACACACGTGAAATTTGCGGTAATTTTCAAGAAAAAACATACAAAATAGCCCTTAAAGTTGTCCCTTTTATTTTTTCAAGACTATTAAACAGCGCTACCAAAGGGTGGTTTAAAGGTTTATTTAGCAAAGAAAATAAAGTGCATGAAAAAGTTGAATTAAGAGGCGATTTAAATTTAATACGAAAACTATCCGACGAGTGCACTATTATTTTGGTGCCTACCCACTTTAGTAATTTAGATCCTATTTTGGTTGGATATGGAATTTATTTAGCCGATTTACCTCCTTTCCTTTACGGAGCAGGCTTAAACCTGTATAACAACAGAATTGTAGCTTATTTTTATGACCGCTTGGGCGCATATAAGCTCGATCGCAGAAAAAAGAATATGATCTACTTAGAAACACTAAAAACCTTTTCGCAAGTAGCCATTGAACGAAATTGCCACAGCTTGTTTTTCCCAGGAGGAACCCGCTCTCGATCAGGCATGCTCGAAAGCAAAGTAAAAATGGGTTTGTTGGGCTCGGTGATTGATGCTCAAATCAAAAATTTTACCAACCCCCATTCGCAGAAAAAAGTCATTATTTTACCCCTCATAATCAGCTATCACTTTGTTTTAGAGGCTCCTAGCTTAGTAAAAGAGCACCTTAAAAAAACAGGAAAAGAGAAATTTTTAATTAAACATGACCAATACGCCACTTGGCGCCGAATTTTAAATTTTGTTTGGCAGTTATTTTCTAAAAACTCTAAAATTGTTTTATCCTACGGGCAACCCATGGATGTATTAGGGAATTATGTGAAAGCAGATGGTAAAAGTTATGATAAATTTGACCGCGAAATTGATGTTGAAAAGTACTTTTATAGCAACGGAAAGTTAGCCGAATCGAAGCAAAGAGATGCCGAATACACCGAAATATTAGCAGATAAAATTGTGGAAGAATATAAAAAACACAATGTGGTTCTATCGAGCCACGTCATTGCTTTTGCTGCTTTTAATATTATACAAAATCGATTTAAAGAGCTTGATTTATTCGGACTTTTACGCATTGATGACCATGAAAAACTCATTAATTACGCCGTTTTTGTTCGAAAAATAGATGAATTCCGGAAAATTATTTTAGAATACGAAAAAGAAGGAAAATTAAAAGTAGATGATACTTTTTACTTAACTATTGAAGAATTTGTTGAACATGGTCTAAAACATTTGGGCTTATACCATAGCAAAAAAGTATTGTATGTAAACAAGCAAGGCTTTATAAACACCCAGGATTTAAACCTTTTATATTTTTACCACAACCGCTTAGTGGGTTACGAACTTGAAAAATATTTTTAAGAAATGGTAAAAAATGAAAATAAAGCGGTTGCAGTCATTGGCGCCGGTATTTTTGGTTCTGTGGTGGCTAATTTATTAGCTAAAAACAGGCAAACATTTATTTTTACCCAGCGAGAAGATGCCATTCAAAATATTACCGTTAACAAGGAAATTAAAGGGATTAAATTAGATCCTTCCATCCAAGTTATTCAAGATCCCGAAGAACTAGCCGCTACCTGCTCTTTGATTTTTCCCTTGGTTCGTTCACAAGAATTGCGAAAAAAAATACGCTTAATTGCTCCTTATTTAAAGCCCGATCACATTATTATTCATGGTATTAAAGGACTCGATTTAGGTGAAATTGATATAAATTCGATCAACGCGCAGACTAAAATTGATCGAAAGTCTATTAAAACCATGAGCGAGGTGATATTGGAAGAAACCGTTGTGCAACGCGTAGGCTGTTTTTCGGGGCCTAATTTAGCGCGTGAAATTGCCGATGGCCAATTAGCCGGAACCGTAGTAGCATCGCGCTTTGACGAAGTCATTTATGAGGGTCGAAAAGCCCTGGAAAGTAGAAATTTTAAAGTTTTTTATAGTCATGATATTAAAGGCGTAGAACTCATTGGTGTTTTAAAAAACATTATGGCCATTGCCTCCGGGGCCTTACATGGCTTAGGTTATGGCGAAAATGCAAAAGCCATTTTAATATCGCGTGGTTTGGCCGAAATCACCTTGGTTGGCAGGGCTTTAGGATTTAATCCTGCTTCCTTTTTAGGAGTGGCTGGTATTGGCGATTTAGTGGCCACCTGTTCCAGTGATAAAAGCCGGAACTTCAGCGTGGGTTTCCGCATTGCCAAAGGACAAAGCATAGAAGATATTTTAGAAGATATGGATGATGTGGCCGAGGGTATTGGCACCGTAAAAATTGTAAATGGCCTGGCCAATATGTATGGTTTTCGGGCTCCTATTGCGCAAACGTTGTATAAAGTATTGTTTGAAGGCATGTCGGTACAAGAAGGAATCGATTTTTTAATGCACCTTCCTATTTTTAAGGATGTGGATTTTATATAGAAACCATATCAATCTTATTAGACGCAAATGGTTGCGGGTATTGAAAATGTAGTGACTGCAAGGTAAAAACAACCATATAACACAATAAATGAGCAATCTCGACACGACAATAGAAAAGCTTAAAGCCAGTCCATTATTTTATCTTTTCCTTTCTTCTAGAGAGTTATTTCACTCAAATTTTTGGTTTTGGCTATCGACATTGAATAAATCGGAGACCATAAAACTTTTTACTAGCAGCACAATCATTGACCATAATTCGACTTTTAAAAGAGAGCATAATCAAAGTAACGGAGAATTCAAATCTACAGTTGACTTGTATATATCAATTGAAAATTCTCAAAAAATCGCAATAGAAAATAAGGTCAAGGACTTCCCCACCACGGAGCAACTTGAAAGGATTAAAAACTCGTTTGGAACAACAAATACGCAATTAGTTTTGACAACCCTCTTTTGGACACCTGATCTTGAATTTACTGGCTGGACAGTAAAAACTTATAGAAGTATTTCGGAAACTATAATCCCAAATAATTTTTCTGACAATAAATACTATCAAGACTTAATTGAAGACTACAAGCAATTTACTTTAAATCTAGCCACACTTGCAGAACAATTAGAAATTAAACAAGAATATGATTTTGCTATTTCGTTGAACAAAGGCCTTTACAATAAACTAAACGGCATTAAGCTTTGGGAGGGCTATCAAAAATTAAGAGCAAGTCATTTGCTTTTTTATTTCCAAAAATCAAATACAAATATTCATAACGCAACAACTCGATATAGTATTAACAATCAAAAAGTTACTATTGATTTTGTCATTTTCCTTTCCGGCGAATATAAAATCGGAATACAGATTGAAGATAATCAATATAGAAAGTTTATCATTGGACCAAAACACGTTCAATTTTCTGAGAACCTAAGGAATAATAGTATATTCTTCAATAGCGCTTGGAGCAGCCCTCAAAAGAAAAATATGATGAGCTACAAACCTGACTTTAAATATCAATACGAAAAAATCGGTAACATGAAATTTGACGACCTCTTCAAAAAAATAAATGACGACCTTTCAATAATAAAAAAAGACCTTGATAACATTAGAAATCAAATACCCAGCAGCTAGGTAACCACCAATCATAGCCACTCAAAAAAAGGATTGACAAGCGCTTCACCCCTACCCCACAATAACCTTATTAAAAGTCTCCGTTTGTATCCGGATAGATTCTTTATGAAACGCCTGTAAATACTCTTTCACAAATTCCGTATTTAACTGCAGTTTTTCAGCCATGGCAGTGCGTGTTTCTACAATTTCCCGCCAGCGTTCCAATTGCAAAATAGTAATGTTATTTTCCTTCTTATAAGCGCCTATTTGCTCCACAATTTTAAAACGCTCAAATAATTTTTGAAGTATTTGTTCATCAATTTCATCAATCATGGCTCGTAACTGGGAGAGCTTATTTTGCTCATATGCA
>CAYOHR010000027.1:0-31809 GCA_964403835.1 uncultured Flavobacteriales bacterium | reverse complement strand
TTAATATCATAGATGGTAGGGGTAATGGATAATTGAGAAGGCTGAACTAAGGTAATAGTACTGTCATCTACCCCGCAACCAATGGGATCTTTAACTTGAACAGTATAAGCGCCGTCGCATTTATTTAAATACGTGGTGGTAGAGATGCTTTGCCAGGTTAATCCATTATTGATGCTGACAGAATCTGAAAGCGCATCAAATACCTGAATACTCCCATTGCAGGAGCCATAGCAGGAAGGATGATTAATTTTAATGCTATCAATACTGGGACAATATACCTTAACTTGTATAGTGCTTGAATTAAAACAACCGTTCACATTGGTATATTGATAGGTAATAGTATGTACACCACACCCAGCCGCTGCCGGATCAAATTTATTTCCATTGACAACTCCGGCACCTAAATACGTTCCGCCTTGCGTGGCAGCGGTTAATGTAGTAATAGGACTGGATAAACAAAACGGACCGATGGGAGTAATAGTAGTATTTGGAATACCTTGATAACCAATATTGCCTGAGGTATGCGATGACGGACATCCATTGGCATCCGATACCGTAAATGAATAAACATCTCCCGTATTTAAGCCGGATATAGTTACCTTTCCACCGTGATTAGCAACCGTAGTAGTACTGAGGGTTCCCAAACCTGTATTGGTTAGTGTGTATGCCCCGGTAAAATATTCAGGGTATCCACCCCGAATGGTTATTTCTACCGTTCCATTACAATATTCTACTTTAGTAAAAGTGATGGGGTTTAAATACGTAACAAAAATGGGAGTTCCTAAACTATAACAACCATCATTATTACAATCGCAAATATTAGACGAATTTTGATCGGCGGTATAGGGCACAAAACACCAGGTAGCGCCTGCTTGCGGGACACTATTGCGAATATTAGAATTTGCTCCATTATTGTTCCTGTTTAAATTAAAGGAGGTAGCACTGGTTAAATTTGTTCCTGTAATAAAGGCTGAATTTATGTTCCAGGCAGCATCTAAATTTGGATTAGAATTGGTAGGGCCAGGAGACTTGTATATTAAATACGCCATAGTACTTGCGGTAGAACTTGCAGGGCATGTTCCACCGGTTCCTTTAACAGGTAATACAAAATTATTATTAGAAATAAGTTGAAAATAATCGTTTATACAAAGTGCAATATGGTTAGCAGGCATATTGAGGTTTTGAGAGCTCCCAAATTGCTGGACTTGGTAAGTTCCGGCATTTGTAATAGGATTACAGGCTTGTGAAAAAGAAATTTTCAACATCCCCAGTAAACATAAGGCCAGTAAAAGAAATTTAATGCGTATATTTTTAATCATCCTTAAACAAACTTATCCTTTAAACGCTTTCACCTTTTAAGGGTTGCCAAAAAAAAGAATACTTGTTAACAATTTAAGAATCTTTTAACAAAACGTTCCAAAACACCTCTTTATTTAACAATCTCTTTCATTTCTGGATACGCAACATAAAAAACTTCCTGCCTTCGCTTATAAAATTTTGTTACTTTTTCATTTTCCCATAAAAACTTACGCAATTGAAGAAGTTGTCGCCCGGCACCATGTTCTATGGCTCGCATATCTGTTTCTCGCTCAAATTTTTGGCGATATTTTTTTGAAAAAACATATGAAAAACCATCTTTTAATAACTGAACCGGAGTACGGGTTTGATAAAAAGCAATATGTCCTAATTCGTGACTTATTAAACCTACTTTTTCATTAAAATCCAAATCAGCAGGAATAAATCCTGTATGCTTTGTAGATCTATTATTTACCCGAATAAGGTATTTTCTATTAGCCGGTTTCTTAAAAATACTCCAAAATTTGGGTTTTGCATCCATGGAAGCTTTAATGGGTCGCATTCTAAACTCAATATTTTCTTTAGACAATGTAGGATAGTTTGCAAAAGCCACAAGGGTAGCATCTCCAAAATCTTTTGAATATGCACTTTGTGCAGGAATAAATTGATCGATGTTGATATCCGTTTTAGACATACTTTCTTGAGCGCTAGAAAAAACACCCAGAAGTGAAAATATTATAAGGAAAAGAAATTTTTTCATGTTTTTAATATATTAAAACTATTTATTAATCCAATTAGTATAATACTCTAGTGGTCTTCTTTGTCCTATGGGCCATTCAATAGCCGGATATCCAATATGTAAAAGCCCCATACAACGATCTTTTTTTCCTAATCCTAAAAACGTTTTCATCTCATCCGAATAAGTTAAACCACCAGTACCCCAATACGTAGAAATACCATAAGATGTTGCAACTAAACAAATATTTTGAACGGCACAAGCTACCGAAGCTATTTCTTCCACCTCCGGTATTTTTTCGGTTTCTTGTCTTTTCATGCCAATAGCAATAATGGCTGATGATTTTAAGGGTCTGTTTTTGAGTAGTTCATAAACATTCGGTTTAAAAGCAGCTTCCGGAGTAATTTCTTTATATTTTTCTGAATGAAATTGAGCAAATTTTTGAAGACCTTCTTCCATAAATACATTAAAAAACCAGGGTTGGGTAAGTCCGTGGGTTGGCGCCCAACGGGCAGCCTCTAACATTTTTTCTAAAATTTCTTTGTGTACTTTTCTGCTTGAAAACTCTTCGGGTTTTACTGTTCTCCGGTCTTTTATATTATTAAGAATTTCACTTAAATTATATTTCATTTTGTAAAGTTATAATTCTTTTTTTCTCTTTTGGCTCAATTTTTGCTTAATTTGGTTAACAAAATTTTAGAATTATGAAAGTATTAAGCCAAATCACATTTTTTGCCCTGCTTATGTTAGCTACTATTTTTAGTTCATGTTCAAAGTGCTATGAATGCAAAGGAGTTAGAGTCTATAATAATGTGCAAGACACTGTATCAGAAGATATTTGTACTGCAGATCAAAAAGAAATTGATGCAAAAGAAGCTGCCGGATATACCTGTGCCGCTAATTAATTTATAATAAAAGTGAAGGATGTATTACCCTCCTACTCGTTTGGTTTTATATCCTTTTTTTTGAAGTAAGGCAATCACTTTATCTCGGACATCTCCTTGTATAATAATTTCTCCGTCTTTTTCTGATCCTCCTACGCCACACTGCACTTTCAGGTATTTGGAGAGGTCTTTTAAATCGGCATGTTTGCCTACAAAACCCTGAATAATGACGGCCGTTTTACCCCCCCGGCCTTTTTTTTCAATCAGCACTTTTAATTCCTGTTCATTTGGAGCCAATGTTTCATGATCATCCTGCTCATCAAAAGAAAAATTTGGATTGGTTGAATATACGATACCCATTTATCAAAAGTACGAAGTACAAAGTATAAAGTACAAAGATTTATGTAATTTTTTATTCCAGAATTAAAAACTTCGTACATTGTACTTTGGACTTTGTACAAATATTTAAAATGGACTGGACCTCTTCCATACAGGGTTTTAAAACATACCTATTATTAGAGCGATCAATGGCGGATCTTTCGATAGAGGCCTATATTCGAGATGTTGAAAAATTGCAACAATATTGTTTTCATAAATCTGAAAAAATAAAAATACAAGATGTAAGCGACGAACTGTTAAGCGAGTTTATTTCCTCCTTACATGAACTAGGCATTGCCACGGCTTCCTTAGCAAGAATTATTTCAGGAATAAAAGCATTTTTCCGCTATTTAATACTCGAAGAAATTATTTTAACGGACCCTTCCGAATTAATAGAGCCTCCTAAACTAGTTCGGAAATTACCCGAAGTATTAAGCATTGAAGAAATTGATGCCATGGTGGCTCAAATTGACTTAAGTACTCCCGAAGGGCACAGAAATATGGCCATTATTGAAACGCTATATGGTTGTGGTTTACGCGTTTCAGAACTGGTTCATTTATCTATTCAGGATTTATTTTTTGATCAGGATATGATACGGGTTATTGGCAAAGGCAATAAAGAACGATTAGTTCCGGTAAGCTCCGCCATTAAAAAATATGTGGGAATATACCTGGAAGATATTAGATCAAAAATGCAGGTTCAAAAAGAATCTGAGCATATTGTTTTTTTAAATAGACGGGGCGCTCAATTAACCCGAGAAATGATTTTTTTAATTGTAAAAGATTTAGCGCAAAAAGCAGGCATCCATAAAAATATTAGTCCGCATACCTTTCGCCATTCCTTTGCTACCCATTTAGTAGAGGGAGGGGCAGATTTGCGGGCGGTACAGGAAATGCTGGGGCATGAATCTATTACCACTACCGAAATTTATACGCACTTAAATGCCGATTATTTACGGGCTGCCATTTTAAGTTTTCATCCCCGGGAGGGGTTTTGAATTAATAATTTTAAATGCTAGTGCGTTTATTCCTAGAAGTTCTTTAAGTTTCCCGTCATTGCGAGGAACGAAGCAATCTTTCGAGGAATAGATTGCTTCTCTCGTGCCTCGATCGCAATGACGTATTTGAAGACCTCTAGATAATCCCTTATAAAATCTATCTTTGTCAAAATTTTCAGGGGATGTATGATGTAATTATTGTTGGACAAGGGATTGCGGGCACTGTATTATCATACACTTTTCTTAAAAACAACAAAAACATATTAATTATTGATGAATTGGATGCCAGTTCGGCTTCGCGCATTGCCGGCGGCATGTTTAATCCGATTTCGTTTAAACGCCTATCCCTGGGCTGGAAAGTGGAAGAGTGTTATTCCTTTTTATTTCCCTTTTACGAAGAATTAGAAGCCTTTACAGGAGCGCATTTTTTTCATCCGGTTGGAATAAATAAAATATTTTCTTCTTTTTTTGAGCAAAACGAGTGGATTAAAAGAGCCGATGAACCTCAACTGACCAAATATTTAGAATTAAAAGTAGATCCTACCAAAAAAACGACCATTGCACGACCTTTTTCGCACGGAAATGTGAAGTATGCAGGTTATGTAAATACGCCAATTATGCTTGATGCATATCGAAAAAAAATGAAAAGTTTACAGCTCATTTTAGAAGAAAAAATGGATTATCAAAATATTTCAAACAATGCCGAAGGAATTACTATTAAAACATCTACCCAAGAATTAAAAGCCCACAAGCTCATTTTTTGCGAGGGAAACCAGGTTTTAGAAAATCCTTTTTTTGAAAATTTACCTCTGCGACCAACTAAAGGAGAAGTCCTTATTATTCGCATTAAAGAACCCATTGAGGATTATGATATTGTTCATAAAGGTGGATTTGCCATTAAGTTAGAAGATTGTGTTTATAAAATAGGGACTACTTATGACCGCGATGATTTAACCACTGTACCTACAGAACAAGGTTTAAAAACTTTAAAAGAAATAAGCGATTATTTTTTCCCAAACGGGTATGAAATTATAGAACATCAGGCAGGAGTTCGACCCACTATGACTGACCGTAGGCTAATGATTGGATTTAGTAATAAATACCCGAATTTGGGTATTTTTAATGGGCTGGGCTCCAGAGGTATTGCCCACGCTCCTTTTTATGCGAATGAATTTTATCAATCGATGTATGAAGAGAAGGAATTAGATAAAGAGGTAGCTATGCAACGCTTTAAACGATATAAATAAGAAAAAACTCCTGTTTATTTTGTATATTTAATATTCCATTTCCTTTCCCTTTTTCCATTTTATTTTTTTGATATATATCAACTGAATTTGCTTCCATCTCTCATTTCTTTTAGGTATTATTGCAACAAGCAACATTTTTCATCCTCCATGTTCTGGAAACATAATAAAATATTACTTTTTTCGCTTTTAATCGTTGGATTGGGGCTTTTATCATTTTCTAAAAAAAGTAGCCATCGCAAACCAGGAAGTGAGCATGCGTATATCGATTTTTCGGCCTCTCATGATACCTGGGCTGATTCTATTTTAAAGGGCATGACCCTCGAAGAAAAAATTGGTCAAATGTTTATGGTTGCCGCTTATTCAAACAAAGATCAAAAGCATGTAAACGAAATATTAGATCTTATTCAAAACCAAAAAATTGGTGGTTTAATCTTTTTTCAGGGCGGACCGGTGCGCGAAGCACAATTAACCAACTTATATCAATCTAAATCTAAAATTCCGTTGCTGATATCCATTGATGGCGAATGGGGTTTAGCTATGCGGTTAGACAGCACTATTCAATATCCACGCCAGATGATGTTGGGAGCTGTGCAAAACAATAAATTAATTTATGAGATGGGTTGCGATATTGCTGATCAGTGCCGTAGATTAGGCATCCATATCAATTTTGCCCCAGTTTTAGATATCAACAACAATGCTCTTAACCCGGTTATAAATAGTCGTTCATTTGGTGAGCAAAGAGATAATGTTACGCGGAAAGGCCTAGAATATATGCATGGTTTACAAGATGGCCAAGTGATTGCTAATGGAAAACATTTTCCCGGCCATGGAGATACGGATAGCGATTCACATAAAACATTACCTACGGTAAAAAGATCCAAAACAGAGTTAGAAGCCCTGGAATTATATCCCTTTAAAGCATTAATTAATGCCGGAATAGGAAGTATTATGGTCGCTCATTTATCAGTCCCCTGTTTGGATACAGCCAAAAATTGTGCTTCTACCCTATCAAAAACTATTGTTACTGATTTATTAAAAAAAGAGTTAAAGTTTAAAGGCTTAGTATTTACAGATGCCTTAAATATGAAAGGTGTAAGTGGTTATTTTAAACCTGGCGAAGTCGATTTAAGAGCCTTTATAGCCGGAAATGATGTGTTATTATTTCCTGAAGATGTGCCAACTGCCATTCAAAAAATAAAAGAGGCCGTAGATAGCAACTTGGTTTCTGTTGATGAAATTAATTCCCGATGTAGAAAAATATTATTAGCCAAAAAATGGTCGGGATTAAATAAACCCAGCAAGGTTGATTTAAATAATTTATATGAAAATTTGCATTTTAAAAAATACTATGTTACCCTCCGCCAATTAATTGAAAATGGCATAACCTTGGTTAAAAATGATGGAGATATTTTGCCTTTAATGGGATTAGACACACTGAGAATTGCATCGATAGCTATTGGAGAAAAGGAACAAAATAATTTCCAGCAAACCATGGGTTTATATTCTAAAATGGATTTTTATCAAATATCAAAAGATCCGTCGGATGAAGAAAAAAACAAAATATTAAGTGCTTTATCAAAATATAATTTAGTGATTTTAAGTGTGCATAACACCAACGAATACGCCAATAAAAATTTCGGGGTAACAGACAACGCCATTCGTTTTATGGAGGATGTTTCTACTCAAAAAAAGGTGGTACTCGATTTGTTTGCAAACCCTTACGTATTAAATAAGTTTACGCAAGTCCAAAACTTTTCATCCATCGTAATTTCGTATGAAAACACCCCTTTGGTGCAAGATTATTCAGCCCAAATCATTTACGGTGGAATTGCTGCTAAAGGCCGACTGCCCATTAGCACTACCTTTTTTAAATCTGGAACAGGTTTTGATACACCGGAACCTACCCGATTTAAATACACCATTCCGGAAGAAATGCAAATTGCGAGTGCCGATTTAGATAGCATTGATAAAATTGTGCAAATGAGTATTGAAGACCAGGTTTTCCCGGGCTGCCAGATTTTTGTTGCCAAAGAGGGAAAAGTAATTTATAATAAGAGTTTTGGTTATCAAACATATGATAAAAAAATTCCGGTCAAAAACCAGGATTTGTATGATATAGCCTCTGTCACTAAAATTTCTGCCTCTCTTTTAGCCATTATGAAATTACAAGATATGGGTATGCTTAAATTAGACGGAACGCTGAAAGATTACATTCCAGAAATGGTTAAAAATACGGAATATGCGAATTTAAGTTTGCGAGAGATTTTGGCCCATCAGGCAGGTTTAGTTTCCTGGATTCCCTTTTATAAAAATACTTTTAGCAAAGGGAATGAATTAAGCGAGAATTACTACCAAAAAACTTATAGCGATTCTTTTAATATTCGGGTTGCTGAAAATTTGTATATCCGATCAGGCTACGTAGATACTATTTATAAAAAAATTGTAACCACCAAGTTAGAAAGTAAAGAATACCGGTACAGTGATTTGGGTTATTATTTAATAAAAGCATGTATTGAAAAACAAACAGGCATTGCCTTGAATGAATTTCTGGAAAAAAACTTTTATTCAAAAATGGGTTTGGTAACGACCGGTTATTTGCCTCGTAATTATTTTCCATTGAGTCAAATTGTACCTACCGAACAAGATAAGGAATTCAGAAAACAATTAATACATGGAGATGTGCACGATCCGGGTGCTGCTATGATGGGAGGAATTTCGGGACATGCGGGAATATTCTCGAATGCAAATGATTTGGCTAAAATTATGCAAATGTACCTCAAGGATGGTACGTACGGCGGCGAAAAATACATTGAAGAAACAACGGTAAAAGAATTTGCTAAATGCCAATATTGTGCTACCAATAGAAGGGGAGCCGGATTTGATAAACCCTCTACACATGGATCTCCTGGACCAACCTGTGATTGTGTTTCTTTTGATAGTTTTGGACATTCCGGATTTACAGGAACTTTAGTTTGGGCCGATCCGGTTGAAAAAGTAGTGTATGTTTTTCTATCAAACCGCATAAATCCTAGTGCCGATAATAAAAAATTAGTGTCTCAAAATACACGTTCAAAAATTATGAGGGTCATATTTGATTCTATCAAAAAAGCTAAACATTAATAATTTTTATTTGTTCATTTCCAATTGATTAAAATCAAAACCCTTTAAAATGAAAATTGGTATTGTATGTTACCCAACCTTTGGCGGAAGTGGCGTTGTAGCAACGGAGTTAGGTAAAAATTTAGCGTTAAAAGGCCATCAGGTTCATTTTATCTCTTATGATCAACCCTTCCGATTATTAGAGTTTACTGAAAATATTTTTTTTCACGAAGTTCGGGTTTCTAATTACCCCTTATTTGAATTTGCTCCTTACGAATCGGCATTAACAAGTAAATTAGTAGATGTAGTTACGTTTGAAAAATTAGATCTTTTACATGTGCATTATGCCATTCCGCATGCTTCTGCTGCATTTATGGCACAAACCATTTTAAAATCGAAAGGTATTCATATTCCATTTATTACAACCCTGCATGGAACAGATATTACTCTAGTAGGAAAAGATCCTTCCTTTGAGCCGGTTATTACCTTTGCTATTAATCATTCCGACCGGGTTACCGCAGTTTCTCAAAGCCTTAAAAACGATACCTTAAGTCACTTTAAAATAAATAAAGAAATTACGGTCATTCCTAATTTTGTATGCATGCATGAATATCAAAAAGGAAACCCAAATTTCTTAAAAACAAGATATGCACCCAATGGCGAAAAAATTTTAATTCATATTTCTAATTTCAGAAAAGTAAAGCGAATTGAAGATGTAGTGCATATTTATGATCGAGTTCGAAAAAAAGTAAATGCTAAACTCATTTTAGTGGGAGATGGACCTGAACGACAGAAGATAGAAACCTTATGCCGCCAATTGGGCACCTGCGATGGAATCTTATTTTTAGGAAAATTGAGATCCGTGGAAGATATTTTAAGTATATCTGACTTGTTTTTATTAACCTCTCAAACAGAAAGCTTTGGTTTATCAGCCTTAGAGGCTATGGCTTGCGGTGTACCTGTTATATCATCTAATACGGGTGGCATTCCTGAAGTGAATATTCATGGAAAAACCGGATATTTAGCCGATGTTGGTGATGTTGAAACTATGTCACAAAGAGCCATTGAGCTTTTAACCAACGAAGAACTATTACACGAATTTAAAATGAACGCTTTTGAACGTGCAAAAGATTTTGATGTACAAAAGATTTTACCTCTTTATGAAGAATTATATTTCAGTTTAAAAAAAACTAGCTCGTAAACTCAATAAATATAAGGGATGTACATATAACGCCTCTAAATAACAAAAAATATATCAACCCACTTTTTCTGTTACAAAGTCTGTCATAAATTAAAAAAATGGGTTATTTTTACAAACGATATGACTAAATTAACTTTACGCAAAGCCATTCTTTATTACTGGATCTTTGTGGGTTCAGGAGTTCTTCTTTTTTTATTACTCCTTCTCTTTATTAGATTTGGAGGCTTTGGTAGTTTGCCAAACTTTACTGAATTAGAAAATCCTAAAACCAATTTAGCAACTCAAATCATGTCTTCGGACGGTTCTTTATTAGGAACTTACTTTTTAGAAAACAGAACCAATGCCCAGTATAGTGAAATCTCTCCCAATGTAATTCGTGCTTTAGTATCAACAGAAGATGAACGTTTTTTTGATCACCCGGGTATAGATGCTAAAAGTTTTAGTCGAGCCATGATTTATATGGGGAAAAACGGGGGGGCAAGTACCATTACACAACAGCTTGCTAAACTGTTATTTACAGAGCGAAAATCAGATAATATCGTTTTAAGAAGTATTCAAAAACTAAAAGAATGGATTATTGCGGTTCAATTAGAGAAACAATACACTAAACAAGAAATTCTGACCATGTACCTCAACAAATTTGATTTTGTGAACCATGCCGTAGGAATACGTTCTGCCGCCAATATTTACTTTGATAAAGAGCCCTCACAATTAACTGTGGAAGAATCGGCCACGTTAGTAGGTATGCTTAAAAATCCATCCTTGTTTAATCCTATTCGCAGAGCAGAAAAAACCAAAATGAGAAGGAATGTGGTATTGGGTCAAATGGTTAGAAATAACGAGTTAACTCAAGCCAAATATGACTCGCTAAGTAAACTAGATTTGGGTCTTGATTTTCGCTCAGTAGACCATAAAGAAGGCATAGCTACCTATTTTAGAGAAGTACTTCGTTTGGAAGTAACTAAATTATTTGAAGAAAAAGAAGGGGGAAGTTATAAATATCATAAAGCCGATGGTGAAAAATATGATTTATATAAAGATGGTTTAAGGATATACACTACTATTGATTCCCGTATGCAAAAATATGCCGAATTTGCTGTAAAAGAGCATATTAGCAAAGAATTACAACCTGCTTTTTTCAAAAATTTAAAAAGAAAAAAGAATGCTCCATTTGATTATCGTTTATCTCAAGAAGAAATTAATGGTATTATGGATATTTCTATGAAAAGAACCAATCGATACCGTATGTTAAGTGGAAAAGAGTGCGGTAGTTGTGGTCGGGGAGCCAAATCTATTGAAAAAATTCGCGAAAACGGGAAAGAATATTACCATTGCATGGCCGAAGAATGTGATAATAAAGTAGAGATTTTAGCCGAAAATCAAATCTTAAAAATATTTAAAACTCCCGTAAAAATGAAAGTTTTTGGATGGAAAGGAGACTTTGATACACTTTTATCACCTTTAGATTCTATTAAATACTATAAAAGCTTTTTACAAGCCGGCTTTATGGCTATGGATCCTCATACAGGTAAAATAAAAGCTTGGGTTGGAGGCGTTAATTTTAAAAACTTTAGTTTCGATCACGTTTTACAAAGCAGAAGACAAGTGGGCTCGACCTTTAAACCTTTTGTATATGCGCTTGCTATGCAAGAAGGTTATTCGCCATGTACAGAATTACCTAATGTAGTTACCTGTTTTGATATGCCCGATGGACAACCGGCTTATTGCCCGAAAAATTCGGATGGGGTTTATGGTTGTAATATGACTTTAAAATATGCACTAGCAAACTCCATAAATACTATTACTGCTCAGTTAATGAAACAATTTACTCCCCAAGCTGTGGTAAACTTTGCTCGTAAAGTTGGAATAAAAAGCAATCTTGATCCAGTACCTGCTTTATGTTTAGGAGTTGCAGATTTAACGGTATTTGAATTAGTTGGGGCCAATGCAACCTTTGCTAATAAAGGCGTTTGGACAGAACCTATTTATATCGAAAAAATTGAAGATAAAAATGGCAATGTTATTTATGAAAAATTTCCTGAAAAAGTACAGGCTATGAATGAAGAAAATGCCTATACCGTCTTATCTTTAATGAAAGGAGTGACTGATGGGGCATACAATAAATGCCAGGGCGACAAAGGGGGATATTATAATTCGGGAACAGGAGTGCGAATCCGATCTTCGAGACCTTACGGCGGATTAAGACTTCCAATAGCTGGTAAAACCGGTACTACACAAAACAATTCGGATGGTTGGTTTATGGGCATTACCCGCGATTTAGTTGCCGGATGTTGGGTTGGCGCAGAAGACCGGGCCGTTCGTTTTACCGAAACGGCATTAGGACAAGGAGCCAATACAGCTTTACCTATTTGGGGATATTTTATGAAAAAAGTTTTAGCAGATTCTACCTTAAATATTTCACAAAGTGATTTTGCAAGGCCTGCGGGCTATAGCATTGAAACGGATTGTAAATTATTCAAACAAACCCATAATGAATTCATCAACGAAGAAAAAGAATATTCTGGAGATGGTTCTTAAATTCAATTTATGAATAAAGTAGTATCGAATGCTGAAGAAGCAATACAAGGGATTAAAGACGGTATGACTCTCATGCTAGGAGGTTTTGGTTTATGCGGAATTCCAGAAAATTCAATTACGGCATTGGTAAACAGCGGAGTTAAAAATCTGACCTGTATTTCAAATAATGCCGGAGTAGATGATTTTGGATTAGGCTTACTGCTTCAAAAAAGACAAATCAAAAAAATGATTTCCTCATATGTTGGAGAAAATGCTGAATTTGAAAGACAAATGTTAAGCGGAGAATTAGAGGTTGAACTAATTCCTCAGGGCACCCTTGCAGAGCGTTGCAGAGCGACGGGAGCAGGAATACCTGCCTTTTATACCCCAGCAGGTTATGGCACAGAAGTTGCTTCAGGAAAAGAAACCCGCGAATTTAATGGGAAAATGCACCTATTAGAACACGCCTTTGAGGTTGAATTTGCTATTGTAAAAGCCTGGAAAGGAGACAAATATGGAAATTTAATATATAAAGGAACGGCTCAAAATTTTAATCCAATGATGGCTATGGCAGGCAAAATTACCATTGCAGAAGTGGAAGAACTAGTAGAACCGGGAGAATTAGACCCCAATTTTATCCATACACCCGGCATTTTTGTACAAAGAATATTTCAAGGGAAAAACTACGAAAAAAGAATAGAACAAAGAACTACCCGAAAAAAGGCATAAAATGAAAAAAAATCCATTTTGCTTTTTGAGTTTACCTCAAACTATACTATTTATATGCTTATTGGGGAGTATAATCTCAAAGGCACAAAATACGACTTCCATTTTTGAAGAAAAGGAAAAAAAGAGTCTGCTATTACCCAAAGCCAATCTTATTGTTGTCCCCTATCTTCCTACTTTATATCATTCTGAACTTGATCAAAAGTTTGTAGAAATAAACAAATTAAATATTGATGACTTTAGACACGAACTGCGCTCTAATTTATGTAACGAGATTGGATTACATTATCGTTTAAATCATCAAGAAAAAACCGCTTTTCTTTCCATGACTTTGGAAGATGATTCTGTTCAAAAAGATCTTATAACTGTAT
Source organism: uncultured Flavobacteriales bacterium (assembly GCA_964403835.1). Lineage (GTDB taxonomy): Bacteria > Bacteroidota > Bacteroidia > Flavobacteriales_G > JALEGO01 > CAYOHR01. The sequence continues at coordinate 18,356 of CAYOHR010000027.1, read as the reverse complement.
ATGAGAATGTTACCTATATCCATCATACTCTAAATCCAAATGTGAGTTTAGATACTAACAAAAAAAATATTATCTCTTTATTTAAAAAAGATCCCAAAAATGAGAAGCAAATGGAAACACATAAGGCTAACATCCATCAAGGTCAAATAAAAAACAGTACTGAATATGGCGATAAATTTATGGATGTAAACATTAAAGAAAGGGAGCCCATTTCTGTATTAAGTAATAAATATCATGCCAATTATTGGTTGTTTTTAAATCAAATTGATATCCTTTATAAGCTAGATCAGGGCGGATTTATGCAAAAATACGTGTTAAAAGTTCATTACACGATCATCGATCAAAATTTTAATAAGCTTTTTAGTGGTACCGAAGAACTCATATTTAATGAAAACGATATAGATTTAGAGCATTTTTACCCTAAAACCTTAGGGAGTATGGCCAAAAAATTGGCTCAAAAAATACCTTAGTTTTTACAAGTAACTTTTAGTTTTATTATTCGTATAAGCGATTATGCGTGGTTGGTTTTGTTCTTATTTCCTATTAGTGTAATTGGCCAAACCAAAACTGAGCCTTTACATTTTGGCACCAAAAAACAAGGTTCAAAAACAAAAATGTCAAATTTTTTTAAGCAAAAATCGTCTTCTCCGTCCTTTCATACAGAATCTGCCTTTGTTGGAAAAACAGCCAAACCCAAATTAAAAACAAAAGATGCATTTAGTAAAAAGGTGAAATCAAAAGGTCCGGCTACAGCAGATGGATTTACGGCAGAAAGCTCCAAAAACGGCCATGGATCTGGATTAAAAGATTCTTTTTTATCTAAACCCAAAGAATCGAATGCACAAAATGAGGGTAATTTTTTTAGTTCTAGCAATAAAGAGGGTTTAACGAATGTGGAAGGAAACTTTTTTACCAAGGGAAAAGGGAGAGAACGCAAACGCTTTGCCGGTGAAAAAGGAATATTAAATTTATCTTTTTTTAGCTCAAAAAAACCGGAGAAGGCCAAAAGCAATACCAATGATTCATTTACTTTTTCAAAAAAATCTGAAAAAAGAATGCGAGATCGACAACAAAAGAAAAAATCTGAAAACGAGCTTTTTCAGCCGGGAGTATTAAAAAAAAATAAATAACCGCTATTGTTTGGGTTCCACCGTTTTATAATATAGCCTGGCGGTAACAGGATAATGATCAGAATATTTTTTTCGAATCACTCTAAAATCTTTGGTGGTAAAGTGATCATCTGACAAAATATCATCAATCCGAAAAACAGGTAAAATAATAGTATGGGTTGCCCCTAATCCAAAACCGGCATCCGTAAAAGAGTCGTGTAATTTTACCCTCATTTTTTGATAAGTATATGAAAAAGGTGGATCATTAAAATCGCCACATAAAATAACCGGATAGGTGCATTGATTAATATGGTCTAACACTTGTTTAGATTGTTCTACTCTTTTCAAATAAGCCATTTTCATTTGTTTTACAATGCTTTTGCTTCCGGTTGCAAAATCTGTATTGGTGGTATCGTTATTTTTTATTTCTTCAATAAATTTATAATCCTTGTTTTTTAAGCGGATAGAAGCCAAATGCATATTGTAGATGCGAACAGTATCTTTTTTAATTAATACATCAGTAAATAGGCATAAATTATTTGGCACATCACCAAAGAAAATTTTTCCCGTATTTACAATAGGATATTTAGAAAAAGTAGCTGCTCCAAAAAAATGTCTTTTTAAAACGGTATCAGTATATTCATCATGACAATATTTGGCGTTTAAAATGTTTTTCAGAGTATCTCGTGTGTTAAATATATTCACTTGCCCCTTATCCACTTCCTTTTGATAAAAGAACTCTTGGAAACAAATAATATCTGCCTGCTCATTTTCAAGCAATTCAAACATTTTTGCCTTGGTTTCAGTGTTATGCGACCAGTTATATAAATCAAATAAACGAACGTTCCACGACATTATTTTTAATTCGGTAGAAGAAGCATGTTCTTTTGGAGAGACAAAAACTTGTTTTATTTTACCCAAAGAAAATGTATTTAATAAAACGGGATAGGTAATTAAAATGGAAATGAGTGAAATAAGAAAATGCCATCTTTTTTTAAAAGCCCAAAAGATGACAAAAAAGAGATTCAACAATACTAAAAAAGGATAACAAATGCTTATAAAAGGAGCTATCCAGAAATTAGAAGGGGCTATATAAACGCATATAAAAGAAAAAACTAAAAGGCCGCTTGCCAAATAATTAAAAATGCTGTACGCCTTATTTCTAAATTCCTGATTCAAAAACTATGCTTCGTTACTGGTTTTAAACAAAAATTCCTTTTCTTCCTGGGTTAAACTATCATACCCAGATTTGGAGATTTTATCCAAAATTTCGTCTATTTTTTTTTGTTTATCCGTTACTTTAGGGGCTTTTTTTGCCATACCGGGATTGGAGTGCACTAATTTTATTTTTTTTCTTCTTTTAAAAAGTGATTCCATAAAAAATAAGCTCTTATTGATAACCAGTGTAATATCATTCCCGCTCTTTATTTGACTCATAATTAACCACCCTGCAAAGGCTCCGCCTAAATGACAAATATGCCCGCCTAAATTAACTTCTTCATTAATATTCATTAAGTCAATAACCAATTTAAACAGCGCAATATATTTAATAGAAACAGGGCCAATAAAAAGTAAGTTAAATTTATGATTAGGCACTAATATTACGGCTGCAACCATTACAGCGTACACGGCTCCAGATGCGCCAATTAAAGCCCCATTAAAAGGATATACCAAAGAGGTTAACAGGGCAAATATACCTCCAATAATACCTCCAACCAGGTAAATAGGAAAAACTTTACTTTTTCCAATAAAATCATCTAAAATAATGCCAAACCAGTATAAAAAAACCATGTTCCAAAGAATATGCCAAATATCTCTTAAATCGTGCATAAACATGTAGGTAATAATGGTCCAGGGCTTATAAATAAACTCATTCCAATTTAAAGGAAGACTAAACCATCCAAAAAAGGAGCCAAATAAACCCTCGGAATGCGTTAATTTAAATATTAATCGTAAGAGGATAAATGCAATAAACAACACTACATTCACGATAATTAATCGAGTGACTGCGCTACCATTTTTAAATTGCGATTTTACTTCTTCAAACATAAACTGACTTAGTTAAACGATTACGTATATTTTTGTTTTTGCCAAAACTTAATTAAAATAAACCCAAAAAGCATGCCTCCTAAATGAGCAAAATGGGCAATATTATCGTTATTTTGAATACCTGAAAAAAGCTCAATTAATCCGTATCCAATAACCATATATTTAGCTTTAATGGGAATAGGAATAAAAAATATAAATATAGGTGAATTTGGAAAAATCATGCCAAAAGCTAATAAAATGCCAAATAAAGCTCCGGAAGCCCCAACAATAACGGGAAGTATATTAAAATACTCGGAGCGATAATAGGTAACAAAATTCTTAGCATTGATAATGGCTTCTGCATCGGTTGCAGTGCTTAAAGACAGTCTAAATTCCCTGTATTTAGAGGCTATTTCCGGGTATTGATTATCAGAGATTAAAAATTTATGATGCTGGGTTAAATCGGCTAGGGTTTCAGCATTGGGGTTATTTATAAACCCATCCATCAAAGAAATGGCGCTCTGAACCTCAAAATTAACAATTGTATAATGTAAAATAGCCGCTCCAAAACCCGTAAAAACGTAAAAAATCAGGAATTTTTTGGGACCCCAATAGTTCTCAATAACACTCCCAAACATCCAAAGGGCAAACATGTTAAAGAAAAGATGTCCGAAATCGCCATGCATAAACATATGCGTCACAATTTGGTGAACTTTGAACTTATCTGATTTAAAATAATGTAGTCCTAAAATATCATCTAAATCATACCCGAAATTAATCATGGTAGTTTTTAGCAAATACAGTAACACATTAATAATCAATAAGTTTTTGACTACTTCTGGTAAAAGAGAAACCTTTTTATATATGGGGCCTTCAGTCATTAAAAAATTTATGAATCATTTCTGTATTCAAGGTATATAAAATTCTCTTTTTATCCATATTAAATTCAGGATTTGATGTTCTGAATAAAGTTTCAACAAAAGAAACCAAATCTTCGGTTCCTTCTATTTTTTTAATCCTTTTTGAGAGATTTTTAACTAAAATTGGAATAATTCGATCTTTTGAATCTAATTTAACGTTTACTTCTTCTTTTAATTGTTCCAACATTTCTTCAATAATTCCTTGTACCCCATCGGCATCAATATCGGTAGGTATTCCGCGGTAAATAAAGGTATCTTTTCCAAATTCTTCAAACTCAAACCCTAATTTATGAAAAAGCTCTGAATTGCTTTTTAAAAACAGGAAATCAGAAGTTGAAAAGGTGATGGTGATAGGAAATAACAATTGCTGCGTATAACTTAAAGGTTGAGAAATCAATTTTGAAAACCGATCATATAAAATTCGTTCCCAGGCTCTTTGAATATGAATAAATAAAAAGCCCGATTTTACTTTGCTTGCAATATATTTTTGATCAATCACAAACAACGATTCGGTATGCTTATTTTCATTTTCGAGCAATTGCAATTGCTCTTCGTGCGGGGCATCCATGGTATGCTGCTCTTCCGGCTCAAAATGTGGGTGTTTCGCATCTTGCTGAGCAATGGAGTACAAATCTTGCCATTGATCAGAAGATATTTTATTGTTTTCCTTTTGAGATTCAAAGGGATTAAAATTATGGTTGGATGAAATAGTAGGTGCTTTTATGGGTTTTCTTTGATCAAAAACAGGTACCTGGAAACTTTGCTCGGTTTCAAAATCTAAAGAAGGAATTAAAGAATATTGAGCAATGGCGCGCTTAACAGCCGAAAAAATAAGCGAGTAAATATATTTTTCATCCTCAAACTTAATTTCGGTTTTGGTGGGATGTATATTGATGTCGATTTTTTGAGGATCGATCTCTAAAAATAAAAAATAAGAAGGGTAATAATTTTCAGGAATAATAGCCTCAAAAGCCGCTTTTATGGCGTGATTGAAGTAATTGCTTCGAATAAACCGGTTATTTACAAAAATAAATTGATCTCCTTTTGTTTTTCGGGCCTGTTCGGGTTTAGCCAATAAGCCGCTGATGGAAACAATGTCGGTTTGTTCTTGCACAGGAATAAGGCTTGATTCGTAGGATTTTCCCATAATGTGAATAATCCGTTTTAAGCGGGTTTCCGAAGGTAAATGATAAATTTCCTCGTTATTATGCACCATTTTCATTTCTACCTCCGGATGAGCTAATGCCACACGCTGAAATTCATCAATGCAATGCCTTAACTCGACCGGGTTTGATTTTAAGAATTTTCTTCGGGCCGGAATATTAAAAAACAAGTTTTTTACTTGAATATGGGTGCCAGATGGGCACGAGACGCTGGTTTGACTGATGACTTTATTGCCTTCAATCTCCAGTTTGGTTCCAATGGCCTGATCGTGCAGTTTAGTCAACATTTCAACTTGCGCAATGGCCGCAATAGAAGCCATGGCCTCGCCCCGGAATCCTTTTGTTTTAATATGAAATAAATCGCTTGCACTGGCAATTTTAGAGGTTGCATGCCGCTCGTAAGATAAGCGCGCATCCGTATCTGACATTCCGCAACCATTATCAATCACTTGTATCAGTGTTTTTCCGGCTTCTTTCAAATACAATTGAATTTTTGTACTGCCGGCATCAATCGAGTTTTCAATCAATTCTTTTACTGCCGAGGAAGGTCTTTGAACCACCTCTCCAGCCGCAATTTGATTGGCAATATGATCGGGCAAAACCTTTATAATATCTGACATAGGTACTTTTGGTAGGATAAAAACAGATCACAAAAGTAAGGATAAAGCCTCTACTAAAAGCTAATTCATCCCGAGAATTTATATCTATTTATGAGCAGGTAAAAAGAAACAGTTTAATTACTTTTTTTATGCTTTTTAACAGGTTTATCAACAAAAACCCGTTTTGCAAAAACATATCTTTCTTTCCAATATTTTGCTGAGTATAAATTGACCACTTCTACCCCTTTTATAGCGGAAGCATGAATAAAATTACCCTCGCCCAAATACAACCCAACATGCGTAATAAAATTACGGGTGCGATAGCTGTTGGTAAAAAATAGCAAATCACCTTTTTGCAGGCTGTCTTCCGGGGGAATCATTTTGCCAAAATAAGCCATTCCTTCTCCCTCATGAGGCAAAGCCAGACCTATGCTCAAAAAAGCCTTCGATATAAGTCCGGAACAATCTATGCATTTTTCTCCTGTTCCTCCCATACAATGAGGAAGTCCAAGACATTGATTTGCTTTTTGAATAACTGAATCAATCAAAGAACTTGAAAATTGAACATTTGCCTTGGCGGTATCGGAGGTATATTTTTTAAGTTTAGATGGCTGAACGAGCTCATTACTGAAGGCTTTTATTTCAATAAATGAAATAAAAAAAATAAAAATGAGAATGAGAAAAGAATAAATTCTTTTAGCTATCATAAAAACAAAGATAAAATAAAAGGAATTAGATCCAATTCAATTGAAAATCAAGTATTAAAGCCTAAATTTAAAACATAAAAGAAAATTTTTAATTCCACTAAAAATTAGGTAAATTCACGAAACAAAATTTATCATTATGACTGGTAGAACCGCCAAAGAAACCCTAGCTATTTCATCCGAGATAGTACTTCCAAATGATACCAATGTATTGGGAAATTTAATGGGAGGAAGATTATTGCATTGGATGGACGTTACAGCAGCTATTTCAGCGCAAAGACATTGCCGCAGGGTAGTGGTAACTGCTTCGGTTAATAATGTTTCATTTAACCATCCTATTCGGTTAGGTGATGTTATTACTTTAACAGCGAAAGTATCGCGGGCGTTTAACACAGCCATGGAAGTTTGCATTGATGTTACGGTAGAGGATCATAAAACCCGCGACAGCATTAAATGCAATGAAGCTATTTACACCTTTGTTGCTGTTGACCAAATAGGGAATCCTATTGAAGTGCCGGCATTAATTCCTGAAACCGACGAAGAAAAAAAGAGATATGAAGCTGCCTTGCGAAGAAGACAATTGAGTTTAATATTAGCAGGTAAAATGAAACCCAATGAAGCAACCGAATTAAAGGCTCTTTTCTTTGCTGACGAAGCAAAAAAATAAATTCTTTTTACCATTCAATCATCATTTCAACCTTTTGATTGTTAGCAACCTTTTGTATCTTATTCGTTTGTATCTTTGAATGTTAATTGTTAAAAGGTGAAACATATAAAGATTTGTTTTATTGTATTTCTTCTCCTTTTTGCAAGAAAACTTCATTCAACCCATTTAATTGGCGGCGAATTACATTATGAAGCGCTTGGAAACAACAAATATTTCATTGTTTTAAAAATATACCGCGATTGTGGTCCAAACAATTCGAATGAAACCCCTTTTGATGCCAGTTCTCATATAGCTATTTACAATGTAAGCGGCGGGCTTGTTCAATTGTTTAATATGACTTTGGCAAGTTCACAACCAGTCCCTATAAATAATAGCAATCCCTGTTTAAACCCACCGGACAATGTTTGTGTCGAAGAAGGTATCTATTCTACCACCATCACTTTACCTGCATCAACCGATCCATATTTTATTGCATATCAACGGTGTTGCCGAAATGGGGCTATTGTAAATATTGATGATCCGGATCAGACGGGTATTAGTTTAACCGCTAAAATACCCGGAAGCAGCCAGGTAGCGACTAATTCTAGTCCTCATTTTGTTAACTATCCTCCTTTAGTATTGTGTTTAAGCTATCCCTTTTCTTTTGATCATTCGGCTACTGACGCAGATGGGGATAATTTAGTATATAGTTTTTGCACTCCCTATGCGGGCGGAGATGCCTCTGCAACAGGCGCAGCCCCTAATCCGCCCGATCCCCCACCTTATACCCCTTTAAGTTGGGGCAGTGGTTATTCAGTTAATGACCAACTGCACGGAAACCCTTCTTTGAGCATTAATTCAAATACCGGTATTATTACCGGAACACCCATAGAACAAGGATTTTTTGTGGTTGGAGTTTCTGTTAAAGAGTATAGAAACGGAGTACTAATTGGAGAAACCATTCGCGATTTTCAATTTGTGATTGCTAATTGCGACCCTAGCATTATTGCAAGTACACCGCAACAAGCGTCTTTTTGCCAGGGCAAAGAAGTTCATTTTTCTAATAATAGTGCGGGTTCTAGCTTTTATAAATGGGATTTTGGCGATGGAACAACTTCAATTGATGCAAATCCAACCCATACTTTTTCTGCTGAAGGGGTATATACCATTACGTTAATTGCGAACCCGGGTTGGCCCTGCGCCGATACTGCTTCTATATCTTATGAAGTAAAAGATCCTTTAAATATTTCATTTCCGGATATTAAACCACAATGTGTATTAACTAATTCTTTCCAATTTATAGGTTCGGGTGATTTTAGTCCCGGTTCAATTATTTCCTGGGGTTTTGGTCCCCGGGCCTCTATTCAAACATCCAATGTGTTAAATCCGCCTCCGATAGTCTTTTCTGATTCCGGAAAATATCCAATCACGTTGACCATTCAGGATGGTGCGTGCGTAGAAACGCATCGCGATACAGCCATTGTTTTTCCGGAAGTGAAAATAAAATTTGATTATCCTGCCAAAGATGGGTGTTTGCCCTATACCGTTGATTTTCAGGATAAATCCATCTCCTGGACCCCTTTAGTGTATGAATGGGATTTTGGTGACGGAAATACATCGACCCTGGCCAGTCCTACTCATACGTATACCCAGATAGGAAATTACAGTATTACATTTAAAATTATTACCGACTCGGGTTGTACAGCCAATTTAAGTCTGACAAAAAATAATATTATTGATGTGCACCCGGTACCAAAGTCCGGATTTGATATTCATCCCAAAGAAGCCAGCGTATATGAACCTCTTTTTAGAATTTTTAATGAATCGAGTGGAGGAAAAAGTATTAAATACCTTTTTTCGAGTGGAGAAGTGATTACGGATATTTCAGACACCATCAGAATATCTGAATCAGGCCAAATTCAAGTAGCCCAGGTAGTTACGAATGAATTTGGCTGTGCCGATACAACGTATAAGTATATCTACATAGAACCTAAAACGAACATCTATATTCCCAACGCGTTTACCATGGATGAGAATGGTATAAATGAGGTTTTTAAACCCATTATACGCGATGTGTTAAAATATTACCTGCGCATTTACGATAGATGGGGGAATTTGGTTTTTGAAACCCATGATTCCAATGCTTTTTGGGATGGTATAGATGCTCCGCAAGCGCTTTATGTTTATCATTTATTATATAAGGATGCTGTTAATCGCGAATATGAAAAATTCGGAAAAATTATGTTGATACGATAAACCCATGGAAAGAAGATGAAACAAAACAGTTGGTATTGGATTTTTAGTATTTCAATAGCGCTTATATTAACCTTACCTGTATTGTTGCAACAAGGCATGTTTTTAGATGCTGTTTTATATACTTCGGTTGCAAAAAACATGGCAGAGGGTTATGGAACATTTTGGTTCCCTCAGTTTGGCATGCATAATTCAGGCGAATTAGCCTCCTTTCATGAACAACCTCCCCTGATATTTTTTATTCAATCCATCGTATTTCGAATTTTTGGATCGCATTGGTTGGTAGAACGCATATACACCTTATTCATATTAGCTTTAAACGGATTTTTAATTGCCCAAATATGGAAAATTGTTTTTCCGGGTGAGCGAACATTCAAAAGCCACGCCTGGTGGCCCATTTTATTATGGATCTGTATTCCGGTATGTTTTGCCAATTATAGTAAAAACATGCACGAAAATACCATGAGTATTTTTATTTTACTCTCTGTTTTAGCCTATTTAAAACTTCCTCAAAAAAAACACCTCCATGTTTGGGTCAGCGGATTTTTCATTTTCCTGGCTTCCTTATCCAAAGGGGTTCCTGGCTTATTTACTATTTCATTGCCCATTTGGTATTACTTGTTTTTAGGAGAAAAAAAAGAGATAAATAAACGTTTGGTAGAGGTTGGCATATTAATTTTTCTTCCAACAATACTCTATTTCTTACTCATCTATTTTATTCTAGATGCCAAAGAAAGTTTAAGTATTTACTTTTATAAACGATTATTAGGCCGGATTGAAGATGCGCCCACGGTTAACAACCGGTTTTATATTTTAATACGATTGGCATCAGAATTGCTGGTTCCTATTTTATTATGTGTTTTGCTTCTTGTATTTAATAAAAAACACTGGGTTTTATTAAAAAACAAACACGTGATTTCTTGGGGTATTTTCTTTTTGTGTTTAGGGCTATCTGGCGCATTACCCTTATTACTAACCAAGGTTCAGAAAGGTTTTTATTTTGTTGCCGCCCTCCCCTATTTTGGATTAGGTTTAGGCATATTAACCTATCCCATCTTAAAAAGAAATATGGAGCATGCTTCTGCGGGTTTTCAAAAAATATTTAAAAGCATAGCTATTATAAGTGTAATTGGATTAGTTATTGCGTGTTGTTTTACTTATCAAACATATAGTAGAAATGAAGTAGAATTAAAAGATGTTCATTTACTAGGACAAATTATTCCAAGCTCGGATACCTTAGGTGTTACCAATCAAATTAGAGCCGATTGGGGAATTCGAGTATATTTAATGCGCTATTACAGAATAGATGTAGATGATAATCCTTCCAAATACAGGTACTATTTAGTTGAAAAAACAGATTCATTTATCCCTTCAAGACCTTATCAGGAAAGTTATTATCGTTTCAATAAATATCGATTGTATAAAAAATGAACTTTAAAACTCCCACCCTTCCTTTTTACTTCTTAATAATTGGCGTTTTTTTAATCATAATTAGTCCTCACCTTTTATCGCATGGAATGTTTATGGATGGACTTATTTATTCAACCATAGCAAAAAATATGTCTGCCGGATTAGGGTCATTTTGGCATCCATATTATACAGCTACCTATGCTCCGGATTTTCATGGTCATCCACCCCTGGCATTTGGTATTCAAAGTCTGTTTTATAGCGCTTTTGGAGACAGCCGTTTCGTAGATAAATTATATTCAATTTTAACATTTGCCATTGTCGGATTTATCATGCTCAAAATTTGGAAAATATTCCATTATAAAAATGCCTGGGTTCCTTTATTTTTATGGTTAATGACCCCAGCTATTATATGGGCTTCTTGTAATAATTTGCTTGAAAATACGTTAACAATTTTCACCTCCTTGTCAATATTTTTTTATTTTAAAAGTCAAAGTGCTAAAAAATACTTTTTCCTTTTTCTAGCAGGTCTTATGCTTTCCTTAGGATTTTTGACGAAAGGTCCGGTGGCTTTTTTCCCTTGGACACTTCCTTTTTTAACCTGGCTTGTTTTAAAAGAAAAAACAACATTTAACATGCTTATTGAAAGCACAACCATGTTATTATGTACAATCGTTCCATTAATACTACTAATGCTGTTATTCCCTCAAGCAAAATTAAGTCTTCAACAATATATTCAAACAGAGTTAATGCATGGAATACTGAATGTTAAAACGGTTGATTCGCGTTTTTTTATCATTAAAAGGCTTATCTCCGAATTGATACCGGCTATTGGCGTCTGTATGATTTTACTGTTTTTTATGCGACTTAAGAAATTTGATATCCACATATCAAAAGCAACCTATAAACATGCTGTATTATTTATTTTATTAGGGCTTACCGGGGTTTTACCCGTGATTATTACTATGAAGCAAAGTGGATTTTATATTCAAGCTACATATCCTTGTTTTGCTATTGGAATAGCCATATTTATTAATCCTTTTATAGATTTTTTGTTGAAAGATTTGAAATATGAATCAACAAAATTTTTTACCTTTAAATGGATTGGATACGGGGTATTTACCGTGGGCGTATTACTTTCATTGTACCATATAAGCCACTTTAGCCGAGAGGAACGTAAACTAAAAGATATTTACTTAATTATTCCTGAAATTCCTGCTCACAGTATTATTAATATACATCCAAAAATGTGGGATGATTGGAGTTTGTATGGATATTTTGAACGATACAAAAATATTAGTTTAGATGTAGACCTGGCTCATAAACGAGAATATTTATTAATTCAAAATGAATATTATTCAGATACCCTTAAAAACAGCTATAAAATAATTTTATTGCCTACTATTAATTATAAACTATGCAAAAAAATAAGCTAGTTTTGCATTAAAATTACATTCTTTCAGGCATGGTAACAAATTCTTTGCACAGCATTTCTCCCGTTGATGGTCGTTACATCAATAAAACGGCTCCCCTTCAAGAGTATTTTTCTGAGTTTGCATTGATTAAATATCGGGTAAAAGTTGAAATTCTTTATTTTATAGCCCTTACCGAAGCAAACTGCCCAGAATTAAAAGGCTTCCCAAAAGACAAAACCGATGTTTTACACAAAATTTATACAAATTTTGATTTAGCACAGGCCGAACAAATTAAACAAATTGAAAAAGTAACCAACCACGATGTAAAGGCGGTTGAGTACTTCATTAAAGAACAATTTGATGCGTTAAACTTAAGTGAATATAAAGAATTTATACATTTTGGATTAACCTCGCAGGATATCAATAATACTGCCATTCCTTTAAGTATTAAAGAAGGGGTAGAAACCGTTTTACTTCCTTCTATTGAAGAAATAATACAAAAACTAAACGCGTTGGCTAAGGAATGGAAAAATGTTCCAATGCTTGCCCGAACGCATGGTCAGGCCGCTTCGCCCACTCTATTAGGAAAAGAGGTGATGGTTTTTGTTGAACGATTAAACCATCAGAAAACCATCCTTCAAAAATTTGAATACTCTGCCAAATTAGGGGGAGCAACAGGGAACTTTAATGCTCACCACATTGCATATCCTGAAATTGACTGGATTGCATTCGCCAACGGGTTTGTTAAAAACAAACTTCGGTTAAACCGACAACAGTTTACTACGCAAATTGAACATTATGATGGTTTGGCTGAGCTATTTCAAACTTTTCAACGGATAAACAATATTTGCATTGATTTTTGCCGCGATTTTTGGACCTATATTTCGATGGATTATTTTAAACAAAAAATTAAACCAAATGAAGTAGGCTCTTCTGCCATGCCGCATAAAGTAAACCCCATCGATTTTGAAAATGCAGAGGGAAATCTGGCTTTAGCCAACTCAGTATTTTCATTTTTAGCTAATAAATTACCTATTTCCAGATTGCAAAGAGATTTAACAGATTCGACTGTATTAAGAAATGTGGGAGTTCCCTTTGCACATTCTCTTATTTCATATCAATCGATGTTGGTTGGCTTAAATAAATTGATTTTGAATTCCAATAAAATTCATCAAGATTTGGATCAAAACTGGGCGGTTATTGCCGAAGCCATTCAAACGTTTTTAAGGAAAAAGAATTATCCCAATCCTTACGAAACATTAAAAGAGTTAACTCGAAAAAACGAACAAATTAACCAAGAAACCATTCATGTATTTATTGATTCTTTATCCCTATCAAATGAAGATAAAGAATATTTAAAAACTATTACTCCCTTTACTTATACGGGAGTGTGCCTTCCTTTCTAATTTCGTAATAATTAGGGGTGCTTTATTTTATTTGTAATTAAACTGTCTTAATGTTTTAGAGGGTTTCATCTTTTTCTATTATGATAATGGGGCAACCCATTCATTTTAAAAATCACACTATAAGCTAATTGATAAAAAAATTCAACCTAAATATAAAATTATTGAACAAATAAGGGCATAAGAGGATTACAAAGCATGAATGATAATAAAAGAATCTTCTTTTTATGAAATCTTTTTTGTTAGAATGTAACTTTTCAAATTAGCATCTCGTAACAAGATTATAAATTTCTCGATTATGGGTGTTAATATACCTCCTAAAACATCAAAACCTGCTGTGTTTATGAAGAAAAGAAGTATTATCTACTCTGATTCAAATAGTCAGCCAAACTCAATTACCAACCGTGTTTTATTAACCTTAAACCATCATGTTATGAAAAGAAGTTATACTATTTTTCTATTGGTTTCATTTTTCATGTTATTTCAGATAGCAAAGTCAGAAACCATTATTTTATACAACGATGAGGCAAACAAAAAATTTGCAGGAGCGGAATTGGTGCGTTTAAAAGATTATTCAAAAATACCCAATTACATTAAATTCTCAAAAGGGAATGAACTCCCTTTAAGCAAATTAACTTCTTGGGTAAAACAATATTGCTCAGAAGGAAAAGAACAAATTAGTTTTCAATTAATTCAAAAAAAAACCGATGAATTAGGTTATGTCCATTACCGATTTCAACAAACATACCAAGGCATCCCCTTAGAAAATGCTTATTATATTGCACATGAAAAAGATGGTTTTATTCAATCTCTAAATGGTGAGATTATTCATGATTTTTCAAACCTTAACACACAACATTCTTTATCTCAAACAACTGCTCTTAACAGAGCTCTAAAAAGTATAGGGGCCAAAAAATATAAATGGGAAATTCCTGAAGAAGAAAAATTCATCAAAAGAGAACAAAATAATTTAGGGGCAAGTTTTTTTCCTAAAGGGCAGCTAACCATTATTCACCAGGGAGGAGATTTTAAATCCGCTGCCAAACTTAAACTGGCTTATAAATTTGATATTTATGCGCATGAGCCCATGAGTCGTAATGAAGTATTTGTGGATGCTAATACCGGCGCTATTTTATATACCGAAAACTTAATTCATGATGTTGATGTAAGCGGAACAGCTCAAACAGCATATAGCGGATCCCAAACCATACAAACGGAGGCTTCAAACGGTGCTTTTCGTCTAACTGAAACAGGTCGCGGAAACGGAATTGAAACCTACAATATGATGCGAGGAACTAGTTATGGTTCAGCAGTTGATTTTACGGATACAGATAATAACTGGAATAACGCTAACTCAAATAAAGATCAATATGCTACCGATGCTCATTGGGGTACCGAAATGACCTACGATTATTATTTAAATGTACATAGTCAAAACAGTATTGATGGCAATGGTTTTAAACTGAGAAATTATGTACATTATAGGGTTAATTATGTAAATGCTTTTTGGGATGGAACCCGAATGACTTATGGCGACGGTAATAGCAGCTATACGCCTTTAACCTCATTAGATATTATTGGACATGAAATTACTCACGGATTAACTTCAAATACCGCAGACTTAGTCTATCAGAATGAATCTGGAGCCCTCAACGAATCTTTTAGTGATATTTTTGGGGTATCCATTGATTTTTCCTCTCGTCCTTCACAAGCAAATTTCTTAATTGGAGAAGAAATTACACTATCAAATAATCCATTCAGATCCATGGAAAACCCTAATGACTATAACGATCCGGATACATACCAAGGAACCCATTGGTACTCCGGCAGTGGAGATCATGGAGGAGTTCATACCAATAGTGGAGTGCAAAATTTTTGGTACTATTTAATGGTCAATGGCGGAAATGGAATCAACGATATAAATAATAGTTACAACGTGCAAGGAATAGGAATAGAAAAAGCAGAAAAAATTGCCTTCCGAAGTTTAACTAATTATTTAACAGCAAATTCAGATTATTCTGATGCCCGTTTTTATGCAATTCAAGCAGCAACTGATTTATACGGTTCTTGTTCACCCGAGTTAGAAACTACAACGAATGCTTGGTATGCAGTTGGTGTTGGCTCAGCTTATAGTAGTGGCGCTGATTTTCAAGCAGATGCAACAAACTCATGCAGCTTACCTTTTTCAGCACATTTTACTACTTCATCAAATAGCGCTAGTTATATCTGGAATTTTGGAGATGGATCAAGCTCTAACCAACAAAACCCAAACCATACTTTTACCCAAACAGGATCATATACAGTTAGTCTTAGTGTGTCAGGGGGAGCTTGTGGATCAGATACAGTTACAAAGGTTAATTACATTACTATTGATACGGTTGGCGGTTGTCCCGTAATACTTCCCGCAGGAGGAACGGCACCTACACAAACAGCGTGTAATGGCCTTATTTATGATAATGGAGGACCCAATGGAAATTATTCAGCAAATCAAAATACATACATCACTATTGATCCGAGCAACGGAAATAATGTAACCCTTACCTTTCCGCTATTTGATGTTGAACAAGGCATTGGCAATAGCTGTGATTATGATTTCTTGAGTATTTATGATGGTCCAAACATAAACTCACCACTTATTGGGAAATATTGCAATACGACGGGAAATCCAGGAACTCTTACTTCTACAAATGGTCCAATCACATTATACTTTCATAGTGATCCGGGTCTTCAATTATCTGGATTTAAAATAAATTGGACGTGCTCATCTTTAAATAATCCGGCTCCAATAGCCAATTTTTCAGCCAATGACACTATTATTTGCCAAGGAAATAGTGTTAATTTTACAAGTTCATCAAGCAATGCTAGTTCTTATCAGTGGTCGTTTCCAGGAGGGACGCCCAGTACTTCCAGCGTCGCCAATCCCGTTGTTCAATATCAAACAAGTGGTTATTATACAGCGTCGTTGTCCGTTTATAATAATTCCGGCACCAATTCAATAACAAAACAAAACTACATCCATGTAGGACAAGCTCCTCAAGCCATTTTTACAAATACTAACAATGGCTTAAATGTAAGTTTTAACAATACATCAATTGGAGCAAGCTCATGGCTTTGGAACTTCGGTGATGGAAGCTCATCTACCCAACAAAACCCCACACATACTTATGCAAATCCTGGAACTTATACAGTTTGTTTAATTTCTAGCAATTCTTTTTGCTCATCTAACTCAAGCTGCAATTCTTTAACTGTTGTTTCTGGCTCCCCAAGCAATCCGCCCGTTGCAGCTTTTTCTGCAAATGACACATCTATATGTAATGGATATGGGGTAGTTTTCACAAGTTCATCAGTTAATGCGACTTCTTATCAATGGTCATTTCCTGGTGGAAATCCAAGTTCATCAACCTTACAAAACCCAATCATTACATATAATACAGCAGGTATTTATCCTGTTACTTTAACAGTTATAAACGCATATGGTACAGACACAGCAATTAAACAAAACTATATTCATACTGCACAAAATGTGAATGCAAGTTTTACCAAAACAGCCAATGGCTTAACAATGAGCTTTACAAACACTTCTACAGGAGCCACTTCATGGGCTTGGGATTTTGGCGACGGGACTACTTCAACTCTTGAAAACCCTACTCATACATTTGCTAACTCGGGTATTTATCAGGTATGTTTAAGAGCCAGCAATGCTGGTTGTCCATCTAGTCAGTTTTGCTTCTTAAACTTACAAGTAACAGGAACGCCCTCCAATAATGCTCCGATTGCTAATTTAAGTACCTCACAAACAAATGTTTGCGAGGGATCTAGCATTACATTTAGCGATCAATCAACAAGCAATCCAACTTCATGGAACTGGACTTTTTTAGGTGGAAATCCATCAACATCCACGCAACAAAACCCCGTAATTAGTTATGCCAATTCAGGAATTTATAATGTACAGTTGATTGTCTCAAATAACAATGGATCAGACACTATTTTATTGACTAATTACATTACTATAAATAGCACTCCATCAGCAAATTATACTTATGCAGCAAATGGACTTTCGGTAAATTACACAAATCAGTCAACTGGTGGAGCAACTTCATGGTTATGGAGTTTTGGTGATGGGAATTATTCCAACCAAACTTCTCCTCAACATACCTACACTCAGCCTGGGAATTATAGTGTATGTTTAACAGCTTCTAATCCTTCATGTAATGATGATATCAAATGTGATTCAGTACATATATTCCCTACTTCCATTGAAGGGCGAAGTACTAGTACTTTGCTGAAAATATTTCCAAATCCAACTCATCAGAAACTAAATGTTCAATTAAAGGGAAATACTAATGAAAAATACTACTTAAAATTGACGGATGGTTTAGGCAGGATTTTAATTGAGAAAAAATATCAGAGTGCCTATGAAATTAGTGAACAAATTGATGTTTCAAATTTACCCTCAGGCACCTATATTTTAATGATTAATAATTCTGGTCATAAAGTAATGATAAATCATTAAAGAATATTACTTAAAATACATTTTTTCTAATTTTTTACATTGTCTCTAGAGTTTTTTATGTATATTATTCAATATAAAATCGACCTTAAAATAAACTTGAGGTCGATTTTTTTCTTCAAACCTTTTCCCTTTTTTATTCGTAAAAGAAATTTTTTAGTTATTATTACATTTTAGTAAAAAAGCCCCCATGATTCGA